>NZ_JBVKBW010000025.1:0-99690 GCF_055635295.1 Streptomyces sp. NPDC111520
CAGATCCGACCGAGCCACCGACCCCGCAGGAACACGCGTACCCATATACACCAGCATCCCCCCACACCCCCCGACCGGCGAATCAAACACCGCACACCCCCGCACGACCGGTCGCCCGCCGCCGTGCGGGGCACACTGGAGGAATGGACGTGGCCGGCGGGACCGGTCTGCCGTGACGGGCCGGGGACATCGGGTCGGCCGTGGGCGAACTCCGCCCGCGGCCCGCGGTGTTGGCGCAGCCGGCGCCGGTGCTCGGGTGGCCGGCGCGGGCCGCCGGGTACGGGGCCGGCCGGCCGGTCCGCCGGGGCACCGTCCGTGGGAGCTGCCATGAGTTCGACCGCGATCGCCGACTACGCACTGATCTCCGACCGGCATTCCGCCGCGCTCGTCAGCCGGGACGGCTCCGTCGACTGGTTGTGCTTCCCCCGGTTCGACAGCCCCTCGGTCTTCGCGCGACTGCTGGACGGCGCGGCCGGTCACTGGTCGGTCCGGCCGTCGGTCCCGTACGAGGCGACGCGGACCTACGTGGACCGGTCCATGGTGCTGGAGACGACCTTCCGCACCGGGTCGGGGACCGTCACCCTCACCGACGCCCTGCTGACCGGCCCGGGCGGCGACGGGCACAGCCTCGGGGCCGGCGCACCACGCCTGCTGGCCCGCCGGCTGACCTGCACGGAGGGCGAGGTGCCGGTGGAGACGGAGTACCGTCCGCGCCCCGAGTACGGGCTCGTGGCGCCGATCCTGTCGGGCACCGAGGGCGGGGTGATGTCGCGCGGCGGGGCCGAGTGGCTGATGCTGACCACCCCGCACCGCATGGACCTCGCCGACGCCACGGCCCGCGGCGCCTTCACCCTGCGGGCAGGCGAGTCCGTCTGCCTCGGTCTGCACCGTTCGACGCTCGAGGAACCCCCGGCCCACGTCTGGACGCAGGACGAGCTCTCCGGCCTCCTGGACTCCACGATTGCGGCGTGGCAGTCGTGGTCGGACCTGCACCAGGCCTACGACGGACCCTGGCGCGACCTGGTGCACCACAGCGGCCGGGTACTGCAGGCGCTGTCCTTCCAGCCCAGCGGTGCCATCATCGCCGCCGCGACCACCTCGCTGCCGGAGGGCGTGGGCGGCGAGCGCAACTGGGACTACCGCTACACCTGGGTCAGGGACGCCTGTCTGACGATGGAGGCCCTGTGGGTGGCGGCCTGCCCGGACGAGGCGCACGACTTCTTCGACTTCCTGGCGACGGCCGCGCCGTCGCTGGGCGAGGACCGGACGCTGCAGATCATGTTCGGCGTGGGCGGTGAACACGACCTGAGCGAGCGCACCCTCCCCCACCTGCGGGGATGGCGGGACAGCCGGCCGGTGCGGGTGGGCAACGGCGCGTGGTGCCAGCAGCAGATCGACGTCTACGGGGAACTCCTCGACGCGGCGTACCGTCTCGCGGACCAGCTGGACCGGATCGACGACGACACCCGGCGCTTCCTCGTGGCCTGCGCGGACGCCGCCGCGGAGCGCTGGACCGAGAAGGACCAGGGCATCTGGGAGGTCCGTGGCGAGCCCCGCCACTTCCTGTACTCCAAGGTGATGTGCTGGACGGCGCTCGACCGCGCCGTCAGGCTCGCCGCGCCCCGCGCGAAGGTGGCGGGCTGGCGCAGGACGCGGGACGAGATCCACCGGACCGTGCTGCGCGAGGGCTGGAGCGAGGAGGCGGGCGCGTTCACGCAGTACTACGGCTCGACCGCGCTCGACGCGTCGAACCTGATGATGCCGATCGTCGGTTTCCTGCCCGCCGACGACCCGCGGATCCGCGCCACCATCGACGCGACGGAACGGGGACTGACGGACGGCGCGGGGCTGGTCTACCGTTACCGCCCCGAGGAGGGTCTCGACGGCATGGCCGGGGAAGAGGGCACCTTCCTGCTGTGCACCTTCTGGCTGGCCCAGGCGCTGGCGCTGGCGGGCCGGGCGGAGCGGGCCAGCGACGTCTTCGCCCGGGCGGCGTCGTACGTGAACGACGTGGGCCTCCTGGCGGAGGAGATCGACCCGGTCACCGGTGAACTGCTCGGCAACTTCCCGCAGGCGTTCAGCCACATCGGCCTGGTCAACGCCGCGTGGGCGATCAGTGAGGCCCGGCAGCCCATCGCCGCCTGATGCGGCGTCAGGAGAGGTGCGACGGCACGGAGTCGGCCGGTGAGCGTGGGCGGGGGAGGTACGAAGCGGGCCCGGGGCCGTTTCATCGGGGGCCACTCCGGGGCCCCGGGCCGCTGATGCCATCAGACACCCGCCGGCACCTTCCTGCGAGCCGGGCTGACCCACCCGGGGTCAACCGGGCATCGGGACCCGTGGTGTGACGGGGTGTCCGGAACGCCGCGCGGCACGGCGGGGGGCGGCGCCGCACACGATCGGCGCCGGCCGGAAGGGGGGCCGGGCCGGCGCCGGATCGAAGCGGGGCCGTTCTCCTGGACCGCGGGCTCCGTGGGGACCGGACCGCTCGTCGGTCCCCGGCGGAGTCCCGCGTCAGGTCTCCCGCACCCGGTCCAACCGTGCGGCGGACCCCGTCATTCCCCCGTCGCCGCCGTCCGACGCGCCGTACTGCCCGTACCGCCGCCCTCCGGGTGCCCGACCTCGCCGGTGAACCGGGCGCTCGTGGCGGGCGGCGATGCGGTGAGGGCCGACGCGTAGCGGACAGGCCCGGGACCGGCCGGCGCCGACCGGGAGCCGTTCCCGTCATCCCCCGCCGGGTCCGGAGCGGGGGTGCCGCCGCTCCCAGTCGTCGGCGAGCAGGCCGAACAGCAGGTCGTCGGTCCACTCGCCCTTGATCCACGAGTGGGCCGGCCGGCGGCCCTCCAGCCGGAACCCCACGCGTTCCAGCAGCCGCGCCGAGGCGCTGTTGCGGGCGTCGCACTCTGCGGACACGCGGTGCAGACCGCACTCGGTGAAGAGCCGGTCGAGCAGCGCCGTGACGGCCTCGGCGGCGTAGCCGTGGCCCTGGTGCGCGCGGGCGAGGGTGAAGCCGAGTTCGGCCTGCATCCGGTTGTCGTGCAGGCACACGCCGATGTCGCCGATCAGCTCGCCGCCGGCGACGAGCTCCACCGCGTACTGGAACCATCCCGGCTCCGCCGGATCGCCCGCCGCGAAGGCCGCGACGAGGTCCGCGGCCTCCTCCGGGGAGACCGGTGCGCTCCAGCCCTGGTACCGGGCGACGGCGGGATCGGAGCGGTAGGCGGCCAGGGCCGGCGCGTCGTCGGGACGGAAGCGGCGCAGGCGCAGCCGGGAGGTCTGCGGGAACATGCCCGCGATGCTCTCATGCGGCGGCGCGCCTCCCGGCGCCCCCGCGCCCCCGCACCGCCCGCACCGCCCCGCCCCGCCCCGTCCCGTACTGCCGGGTACGTCGCGTTGGTGCTCACCCCCGACAGGCACGATGCTGGTCAGTGGATGGCCCGGCCGAGCCCGGTTCCCCGCCACCGCCCGAGCGGGGGAAGGAACCTGGTTCCCGGGGCGCCGACGGCGGTACCGCCTACACCGCCTCCGCCACGCTCGACGACCACGGGGTCGTCAGGAGCGCCCAGGCCCACCGCCTGCTCGGCCACGCGCCCGCCGAGATCATCGGCCACCCCGCCACATTGTTGCTCGCCGGACCGCCGCCGCACACACCACCGCCCTCCGCGGCACGCTGGGCCGGGACCCTCGCGCTCCGGCACCGGGACGGGCACACCCTGCGGCTGCGGCTGCTCGCGCACCACCGCGGGCCCGCGGACGGCGATGACGCCGCGGGGCCCGGACGCAACGGCGGCGGAGAGGGCAAGGCCGGCTGGCTCGTGGCGCAGCTCGCCCAGCAATGGGGTACCCGTCACCACCCCCCGCGGCAAGACGATCCGGACCGAACAGGCCCTGGCGCCCGCATGGCACGCCTGACCGGCATACCCCCACCCCGTATCCCGAGACAGCTCCCCCACGCCTTGGCACATACCCCCTGGGGGTATATGTTGGTGCCGCGCGGCCGCCCGGCACGCGTCCCCGGCCACGCCGTCCACGGAGCACCCTTTGAACACCGGAGCGAAGATCACCGCGTTCGCCGTCGTCCTGGCGGCATCCTTCGGCACCGCCTACGGCGTGGGCGCGGCCCTGGACCCGGTGCGCGCCCCGGGATCCGGCGCGAACGCGCCGGAGGCGGCGCACGCGCACGGGAGCGCCGGTACCGCCGGCGCCGCCCACTCCGCAGGCGAAGCGTCAGCGGCGCATCCCGTGGGCGGCCTGGGCGCCACCGAGGCCGGCTACACCCTCGACCTGCTCACACCGCGGGTCGGCTCCGGCCGCCCGGACCGCCTGCGCTTCGTCATACGCGACGCCGACGGCCACCCGCTCACGTCGTACCGGCGCGCCCACGAGAAGGAACTGCACCTGGTCCTCGCCTCGCGCGACCTCACCGAATACCGCCATCTGCATCCGGTCCGCGCGGCCGACGGCACATGGAGCACCCCGGTCGGCCTCCCCCGCGCCGGGGACTACCGGGTCCTCGCCGACTTCACCCCCGCCGCGGAGGGCAGCCGCGACCTGACGCTCGGCGCCGACCTGTCGGTGACCGGGGACCACCGTCCCGCCGCCCCCGCGCCGGCCTCCCGGACCGCGACCGTCGACGGCTACACCGTGACGCTCGACGGATCCCTGCGGTCCGGCGCCGAGCGGGAGCTCCGGCTGACGGTGACCAGGGACGGCCGCGAGGTCACGGACCTGCAGCCGTACCTCGGTGCGTACGGCCACCTCGTCGCCCTGCGCGCCGGCGACCTCGCGTATCTGCACGTGCACCCGGGCGGCACCCCCGGCGACGGCCGCACCGCGCCCGGGCCCGAGGTCTCCTTCACCGCCACGGCCCCGAGCACGGGCACGTACCGGCTCTTCCTCGACTTCAAGCACCGGGGGACGGTGCGCACCGCCCCCTTCACGGTCAGGGCCGGCGAGGGCGGGGAACGCGGGCACGCCGACGCGGACAGCGGCAGCGCCGGCCACGGCCACTGACGGCGGGCGCCGTCCGCGGGCTCGCCCCTCAGGCGGAGCGACGCCGCAGGCGACGGACGCCGAACAGGGCTCCCGCACCGGCGGCCAGCGTGCCCGCGGCGACGGAGGCGAGAGCGGCGACGCCGGAACGACGCTCCGCGGAGCCGGTGTCCGCCAGCTCGGGGCGGCCGCCCTCCGCGGCGCCGGCGGCCTGGAGGATCAGGTCGGCGACGGCGTCGGGCCGCGCGATCAGTGAGACGTGGCAGGTGTCGAGCTCCACGGTGTGCGAGTGCGCGCGCCGCGCCTGGAAGCGCTCCTGCTCCGGGTTGATGGTCATGTCCTGACGGCCGACGAGCGCCCAGGACGGGATCGTCTTCCAGGCCGCGACCTCGGCCTTCTCCGAGAACGCGGTGGTGGCCGCGGGCCGCTGGGTGACGCCCAGCAGATTCGCCTGCCCCTCCGAAAGGCAGGCGGCGAACACCGGGTGCACCTTGTCGCGCTCGAGGTAGAGGTCAGTACCGCTGACCCCGCCGCCCGCGCGGTACGGCACGGACCTGGTGGCGGTGCCGAGTGCGCTGGGGAACCGCTCGGCCAGCGACATCCCGCTCTCGCCGACGTCGGGCATCAGCGCCGAGACGTACACCAGCGACTTCACGTGGGGGTTCCCGGCCGCGGCCGAGCTGATCACGGCGCCGCCATAGGAGTGACCGGCCAGGACGATGGGGCCCTTGACGCTCTTCAGCACGGAGGCGACGTACTCGGCGTCGCTGTGCAGCCCGCGCAGCGGGTTGGCGGGGGCCATGACGGGATAGCCGCGGGCCTCGAGCCGCTCGATCACGCCGTTCCAGCTGGAGGCGTCCGCGAACGCCCCGTGGATCAGGACGACCGTCGGCTTCGCACTTGACGTGTCCCCGTCCGCGGCGGCGGGGGCCGCGGCGGACGCGCTCAGGGCCAGGGCGCAGCCGGCCGCGGCGACGTGGGCGCGACGTATGCGACGCCGGGAACGGGGATCCAGAGTTGCCGCCATGCCGTATCTCGCTTTCCTCGGGGCTCAGGGCGGGGCCCTGTGGCCCCGGGGCCCTACGGCACCTGAGTGTTCACGGCCCGGCGGCGACAGGCCCGGCCACGTGTGCCGACCGGGTCACGTGCGGGGGCCGTCGGGGTGAAACGCGGCCCGGGAGGGTGTGACGTCCACGGTTGCGTCACGTCACACGGCGGCAGCGGTGCGGCGGCCTTCGCCGTACCCACGGCAGGGCACGGCGACCCGAACGGCGAAGAGCGGGCATGAAGCCCTCGGGGCCCCGCCCCGTACGACCGGATCCGGCGTCAGCCGTGGTCCAGGGAGCGGTGCGGATGCGCCGGGTAGACGCCCATGATCCGCACCTCGGAGGAGAAGAACCGCAGCTCCTCCAGGGCCAGGGCCACGCTGCTCTCCGCCGGGTGGCCCTCGATCTCGATGTAGAAGCGGCTGGCCTTGAGGCCCGCGCCCACCTGGTAGCTCTCGATCTTCGTGAGGTTCACCGCGTTGCTGGAGAAGCCGCCGAGCGCCTTGTAGAGCGCGCTCGGGATGTTGCGCACGGAGAAGAACAGGCTGGTCATCATCGGCGTGCCCGAGTCCTGCGGGAACGCGGCGTCGCGGGCGAGGACGACGAAGCGGGTGGTGTTGTCCGAGGTGTCCTCGACGCCGCCGCGCAGCACCTGCAGCCCGTAGAGCTCCGCGGCTCCGGGCGGGGCCAGGGCCGCGTGACGCCGGTCGCCTAGCTCGGCGACCTCGCGGGCGGCGCCCGCCGTGTCGTCGCTGACCAGCGTCTGCCAGCCGCCCTCGCGGATGATCTTCCGGCACTGCCCCAGCGCGTGCACATGGCTGCGGACGCACGCGACGTCCTCCAGCGTGGCGCCGGGCACGCCCATCAGGTCGAAGCGGATCGGCAGGAAGTACTCCGCGATGATCGACAGGTCCGCCTCGGGCAGCAGGTGGTGCACGTCCGCGACACGGCCGGCGGCCGAGTTGTCGACGGGGATCACGGCCAGGTCGGCGGTCCCCAGCGCGACCGCCTCAAGCGCCTGCTCGAAGGTCGTGCAGGGCAGCTCCCGGCTGTCGGGGTACAGCCTCTGGGCGGCGGCGGCCGAGTTCGATCCGGGTTCTCCCTGGTAGGCGATGGTCACCATGTGCGCGTCGGTATCTCCGGATCGATGGACTGTGCTGTCGGCGGGGCCGTCTTCGCATGCTACTGCGCGGTGCCCGCCGACCTCGTACGCGTCCGAGGGCCGGACGGCCGCGTGAGTGGGCCGGGGATCCGGCCCACCCGCGCCGCAGGGTGCCCCGGGCGGCCCCCACCGCCCGGGGTCGTCGGCGCGCCGCCGGCGGGGTGACGAGCCGGTCGACGGCGGCCGCCACCCACTGTGCGCGGCCCCGGGCGCGGGTGGCAGTGCCCCGCTGTTCCTGGGAGCACGGGGACCAGGCACGTCACCCGACAGGGCGGATCCCGGAGCCCGGGCGGCGCGTCGTGCGGCGGCCGGGCGGGCGCGTCACGTGGCCTGGTGACGGCGGCCGAAGGCCCGTGGCCGGACGCGCGCCGACAACACCCACCCCGGAGGTCCGGCATGAGCACGTACCTGATCAACCACCTGCGCATCCCTGGCGGCATCCCGAACGAGGAGGGCCTGAGGTACCTGGAGCGCGTCGACGCCACCTTGCGGCCCTACGGCGGCGCCTGGCTCGCGAACGGCGAGCCGACGGTGGTGGAGGGCGCATGGCCCGGCCTGGTCGTGCTGCTGGAGTTCCCCGACCGGGCCGCCGCCGAGAGCTGGTACGACTCGCCGGAGTACCGGGAGATCCTGCCGCTGCGCACCAGGAACGCGATCTCCGACCTGGTGCTGATCGACGCGGTCCCCGCGGGCTACACCGTCGCGGACCTCGCACGGCAGGTCAGGACGGCCGCCGCCGGGACGTCAGTTCCCGAGGGCTGACGCGGGGCCGCCGCCCCGGTGTGCCCGCCCCGGAGCCGTGCCGTCCGGCGTCGCGTCGCCCTCCAACGCCCCGTCGCCGCCCGGCTGCCCCGCCGTCCACGAGGCGAGGATGCGCAGGGCGTCGTACGACGAGGTGCCGGGCTCGGCGGTCAGCACCATGAGGCGCTGCCCCGAGCCGTCGGGGCTGCTCCACGTGTCGCAGTCGAGCGTGAGGTCGCCGACCACGCCGTGCCGGTAGTGCTTGGTGCCGTAGGCGGCGGTGATGACGCGGTGCTCCGCCCACCAGGTACGGAAGTCGGCGTCCCGGACCGACAACTCGCCCACCAGGCGGGCGAGTTCGGGGTCGTCCGCGTCCGCTGCGGCCTGCATGCGCAGCGCGGCCACGGCGTCACGGGCGTCGTGCTCCCACTGCCGGTGCATGCCGCGGACGACGGGGTGGGTGAACAGCAGGTGCACGTAGTTGCGGCGGTCCGGCGGGACCTGTGCGAAGTCGGTGTACAGGGCCGCGGCCGCGTCGTTCCAGGCCAGGACGTCCATCCGCGTGCCGAGGACGACGGCGGGCGTCGCGGTGAGCCGGTCCAGCAGGCGACGCATCGCGGGCCTGACGCGCTGCGGGGGACGCCGCCGCCGCGGATGTGCGTCGGCCTTGCCGGCCAGCTCGTACAGGTACCGCTGCTGGTCCTCGTCGAGGCGCAGCGCACGGGCGAGGGGGGCGAGGACCGCCGCCGACGCGCGTACCCGGCCCTGCTCCAGCCGCGTGTAGTAGTCGACGCTGATCGCGGCGAGTTGCGCGACCTCCTCGCGGCGCAGGCCCGCGACCTTGCGCGCGGAATCCGCCGGCGGCAGGCCGCATTCGTGCGGTGCGAGCTGTGCCCGGCGGGCCTTGAGGAAGGCTCCGAGTTCGCGAGGACCAGATGCCGCAGTCATGTGCCCCATTCTCCCGCGGGCTCCCCCGCCTGTGAGGGGGCAGGTTCCTTCCCGGGCAGGAACCCGCCTCTCCCGCCCGCCCCGGCCAGGGCGGATGGTCGGGAAGTGCCCGGCGCGGAGCCGGGCCGCGGCGGGCCCGCCGGGGCGCGGCCCCGCGGAACACCGCACACGCGACACGCGACACGCGACACGAGACACGGAGCATCCTGTGGCCGAGACCACCGTCACCTTCGACAGCGCCGGCATCCCCCTCGCCGGCCACCTCCACTCCCCCGACGCCCCCGCCGCGGCGGGCCCGCGGCCCGCGATCGTCGTGGGCCACCCCGGCACCGGCGTGAAGGAGCAGACCGCGGGCCTCTACGCACGGCGCCTGGCCGAGGAGGGCTTCGTCACGCTCGCCTTCGACGCGGCCCATCAGGGCGAGAGCGGCGGCGAACCCCGCGGCCTGGAGGACCCGGCCCAGCGCGTCGAGGACCTCAAGGCGGCCGTCTCCTACCTCACCACCCGCGATGACGTCGACGCCGGGCGCATCGGCGCCCTCGGCATCTGCGCCTCCGGCGGCTACGTCCTTCCCGCCGCGGCCGGCGACCGGCGGATCAGGGCCGTCGCCACCGTCAGCGCGGCCGACATCTCGCGCCAGTTCCGCCTGGGGGCGGACGGCACCCAGGACGCGGCCGTGTTCGAGGGGATGCTGGAGGCCACCGCCGCCGCGCGTACCGCCGAGGCGCGCGGCGAGAAGCCGCCCGTCCTGACCCTCTTCCCCGGCACCGCCGAACAGGCCCGCGCGCTGGGCGGGGAACACGGCGTCGAGGGCTTTGAGTACTACCGCACCCCGCGCGCCCGGCACCCCCGGTCGGCCGACTTCTTCACCTGGTCCAGCGTCGACAGGTTCGCGGCCTTCGACGCCTTCGCCACCGTCCCCCTGATCGGGCCGCGTCCGCTGCTGATGGTCGCGGGATCCCGCGCGGTCACCGCCTGGATGAGCGTCGACGCGTTCCAGCGCGCCACCGGGCCCAAGGAGTTGCACTGGATCGAGGGCGCGAGCCACGTCGACCTCTACGACCGGGAGCAGTACGTCGGGCCCGCGGTCGAGAAGCTCGCCGCGTTCTTCGCCGCGAACCTGGGCGCGGCCGCGGAGCACTGAACCGGACGACCCGGACGGCGTGTGCCGGTAGGGTCCGCGCATGCGCGAACTCGCCCGCGGCGTCTGGCACTGGCAGGCGCCGCACCCGGAGTGGACGCCCGACGAGCGGTGGCCGCGGGAGGTGTCGTCGTCCGCGATCGACGACGGCACCCGGCTGCTCCTCTTCGACCCGCTGTCCGTACCGCCCGGACTGCTCGCGCTCGCCGCCGACCGGGAGCCGGTGGTGGTGCTCACGGCGCCCTGGCACGAGCGTGACGCGCGGCGTCTGGCCGAGCGCCTCGGCGCACCGGTGTTCACGCCGCCGCCCGACACCGCCGACGACCTCGTGCGGAAGTTCGGCGTCACGCGCGAACAGGCCGGGGACGGCAGCCCCGACCTCACCTGGCTCCGCACGGGCGGCGACGGTCCCGGCCACCTGTACGCAGCGGGCGACCGGCTCCCGGCGGGGGTCGAGGTGTTCGCCGGACGGGAGCGGAACGACCTGGTGCTCTGGGACGGCCGGGCGCGGGCCGTCATCCCGGGCGACACCCTGGTCGACTTCGGCCGCGGCCTGCAGATCAACGACCGGTTGCGGGACGGCGTCACGCGCGAGCAGGTGGTCGGACGCCTGCGCCCGCTGCTCGCCCTCCCGGTCGAGTTCGTCCTGCCCGCACACGGCGCACCGGCCGACCGGACCGCGCTGGAGCGCGCGTTGTCCCCGCTCTGACCGCAGCGGACCGGTCCGGCGCGGGGGCGTTCTCCGCGATGCCGGCCGGGGACGTGCCGGCCCGTGGACTCACGCGTCGCGGTGGGCGAGGAGGATCCCCCCGAGCCTGCTCTCGGCCGAGGTGAGCGTCATCTTCGCCTCGACGGTGAAACCGGCGTCGCCGAGCCGGGCCGCCATGTGGCCGGTCCGGCGGAGGTGGACGCGGACCTTCATCGGGTGGCCGCCGTAGCCCTGCGTCTTCAGGCGCGTCTCCTCGCCGACGTGGAAGGCGAGCAGGAGCGGGCCGCCCGGCCGCAGCACGCGCCGGAAGTGCGTGAGGACGGCGCCGAGCGCGTCGTCGGGGACGTGGATCAGGGAGTACCAGGCGACCAGGCCCGCCGTCGAGGCGTCGGGGAGGTCGAGGTCCGTCATGGACCCGACGTCGAACCGCAGGCCGGGGTGCTCGCGCCGGGCCACCCTGACCATCGCGGGTGACAGGTCGATCCCGAAGGCGTCCACGCCCATGCCGTGCAGGTGCGCCGTGATCCTCCCGGATCCGCAGCCCACGTCCGCGACCGGCCCTCCGCCACCGCTCCTGACCAGGTCGGCGAAGAGCCCCAGGACCGCGCGTTCGTACGGTGTCCCGTCCAGGAGCCCGCGCACCTGGTCGGCGTAATCCTCCGCGACGGTGTCGTAGGAGGCGCGGGTGTCCGCCAGCCAGTCGTCGGTGTCCATGGCCGGCCACGGTAGCGGGGCCGGCCGCGGCGGGCAGCGAGGGCCACGCGGCGCCCTCCGGCGACCCCGTCGGGGCCCGTGAGGGGACGGTCATGACCCTGCGGGAGGGCGGGCCGGCGCTGTGCCGCCGCGAACGCGTCACGGTGGAACCGGGGATGACGACGACCGCTTCGACGGGGCTGCCCGGCCGGGTCGAGGACGTCCGCTCCCCGGTGCTCGCACCGGAGCGCAGGCGGCTCGTCGTGGAGTCGGTCCGCCGCCTCGTCACGGACCGGCCCGTCGGCCCGCGGCGCCCGACGGCGGTCGGCAACCTCCGTACGAACCGGGCGTGTTGACCCGCGACGGAGGAGGCACCACCCCGTCCGGCGCAATCGCCACGCCCTCCGGCCTGCGCCGCCGGCGCGGACGCGGCAGCCTGGAGGGCGGAGCCCGCCCGGTCGTCCTCGCACGCCGACCGGGCGGGCCGCTGCCGTCTGCCGTCACTGCCTCCGGGGGCCGGCGGGATGACTTCGCGGTCCGCGGCGGTTGTACGGAGCAGGGAGTACACCCGGCACGCGAGGGAGCAGCGGACATGACCGCGCAGGACGTCGACCGCACCGGATTCGCCGAGGACTGGGAGCACTGGCACCGCGCCAAGGAGGAGGTGCTCGCCGGTCCGCACGGTTTCCTGGCGATCACCAGTCTGCGCTGGCTCGGCCCGCGGGCCGAACGCTTCGACGACGCCCCCGGCGCCTGGTCGGCCGCCGACGGCCGGGTGGTGGTCGAGCTGGGCGACGGCGAGGAGTTGACCGTCGACGGGGCGGTCGTGCGCGGACGCCACGACTTCGGCGTCATCGCCGAGCGCGACAGCGTGTACGCCGGCTTCGGCGACGCCGTCGTCGAGGTCGCCAAGCGCGGCGGGCACGACGTGCTGCGGCCGCGCCACCCGGACAACCCGCTGCGCACCGGCTTCACCGGGACGCCCGCCTACGCACCCGATCCCCGCTGGGTGCGCGAGGGCCGCTTCGTGCCCTACGACGCCCCGCGCCCGGTGACCGTGGGCGCGACGGTGGAGGGGCTGGAGCACGTCTACGACGCCCCCGGGCACGTGGAGTTCGAGGTGGACGGCGCGACGTACCGGCTCACCGTCTTCAACGGTTTCCGGCCGGGCGCCCTGATGGCCCTGTTCACGGACGCGACGTCCGGGGTGACCACCTACGCGGCGAACCGCTCCCTGCAGATCGGCCCCCCGGACGCCGAGGGACGGGTGCGCCTCGACTTCAACCGCGCGGCCAACCTGCCCTGCGCCTACACCGACCTGGCCACCTGCCCCCTCCCGCCCGCCGGCAACCGGCTTCCGTTCGCCGTCGAGGCGGGCGAGAGGATCCCCCTGGAACGCGGCGGACGCCCCTGAGCCCCGCCCCTCAGCCGCGCAGGACCTCGCGGCCCAGCCGGCGGCGGGCCGGGTCCAGCGCGGCGTCGACCTCCTTGTTCCGCGCGACGTCCAGCACGACGGCGGCAGGGTGGTGCTCCCGGCGCTCCACGGCGGCGCGGCGCAGGTGGGTCGGCGGGTGGGTCCGGTCCTCGGTGTGGCCGGTGAGGGCGGACACCCGGGCGCCGGCGTTCGAACTCGTGCGGCGGGATCGACGCGACGTACTCCTTGAGCCGCTCCCAGACCGCCTCGTCCGGTTCCCGCCCGGTTCCGCGTGCGGCGCGGTGGACGGTGCCGGCGGTGACGTACTGCTGGTCGAGCCAGAAGGAGACGGCGTCCCCGAGCAGCAGGACGTCCAGCATGCCCAGGGCGGCGTCCGTCGAGCCGGTCCACGCCGCGAGGTCGTCCGCGAGGTACTCGGCCTGCTGGCTCGCACCGTAGGGGATCGGCCCGCGGCCCCACGCGGCGGACGGCCGGGGCCGGGGCCGGGCTCACGGACGGGGTCCGGTCAGGGCTGCCGCCAGACCGCGGGATCGGTGCCCCAGCGGCCCGGCGGGCGGCTCCAGTCCGCCGGGGCCCCGCCGTAGCCCAGCGGCGGCCGGGCGTGGACCAGGCGTCCGTACGCGGAGTCGACGGCGGAGAGCCAGGGGGCGGGGTCGTGGTCCTCGCCGGGAACGGCGTCACCGGGGCCGATGCCGTGGGTCAGCCAGGAGGCCGTGCCCGCCAGCGACAGCCTCAGCAGCCGGCCGCCGCCGTGCCGGCGGGAGTCGGTCAGGGCGCGCAGGACCGCCGCGGCCAGCAGGTAACCGGTGCCGTGGTCGAGGGCCTGAGCGGGGAGGACGCCGGGGCGGCCGTCCGGTCCGGCCTCGGCCGAGGCGATGCCGCAGCGCGCCTGTACGAGGCTGTCGAATCCGCGCCGCCCGGCCCACGGTCCGGAGCGCTCCCAGGCGCGGAGCTGCGCGACGACCAGTCCCGGGCGGCGCTCGCGCAGTGCCTCCGGCGCCAGTCCGTGGCGGTCCAGCGCGCCGGGGCGGTAGCCGGTCACGACCACGTCGGCGGTGGCGAGGAGTTCCTCGAGGACCGTGCGACCCGCCCCGGACAGGTCGAGCCGCGCCGACCGCTTGCCGAACCCGGTGTCGGCGTGGGCCCACTCGTCCTCCGGCAGGGACGGGCTGTCGACCCGCAGGACGTCCGCGCCGAGCAGCGCCAGCGTGCGCGTGGCGACCGGGCCGGCGATGACCCGTGTCAGGTCGAGCACGCGGACGCCCGCCGCGGGCAGCTCCGCCGGGGGCAGGGGGCGCACCGGGGCGTCGTCGGTCCGCTCGGCCTCCACGAGGGGCTGCGCGGCGGCGCCCGGCTCCTCCCGTACGGCGACGGCCAGCCCGCCCGCCGCGTAGACGGTCTCCTCGACCTCCGCCGCGGTGCGCCCGGCCAGTTCGGCCGCCAGCAGCCGCGACGTGACATCCGCGTCGCCGCCCTCACCCGCGTCGGGAATGCCGAGGGCGGCCGTCAACCGGGCGCGGTGGTGCGGGTAGTTGGCGTGGGTGCGCACCCACCCGTCCGCGGTCCGCCAGAAACCGGACAGCGGTGCGAAGGACGTGCCCGCCCGGCCGTCGATCCGCAGGTGCCGCTCGCTCACGAAGGCCGTGGCCACGGCCCCCTCGTCCACCCGCACCGAGGGCGGCGGCCCGCCGGAGCGCACGGCCAGCAGTTCGGCGGCGGCGAGGGAGCAGACCCCGACCGTGGCCCGGGCCAGGCGGCGGACCGGCAACCGCGCGGGCAGCACGCCGCGGGCCTCCCGGTACGTCACGTGGTGGGCCGGCTCGGGGGCGCCGCCGAGGGCTTGCCAGGCGTGCGCGGTCGGGCCGTCGGGGGACTGCGGCATGACGTCCTTCCTTCCTCGGGGGCGGCGGTTCAGCGGGGCGGGCGCCGCCGGTACAGGCCCTCCTGCACGACGGAGGCGACCAGACGGCCGTCCCTGGTGAAGAACTGGCCCCTGGCCAGACCCCGGGAGGACGCGTACGTCGGGCTCTCCATGGCGAACAGCAGCCACTCGTCGGCGCGGAACGGCCGGTGGAACCACACGGCGTGGTCGAGCGAGGCGGCCTGCCGCTCACCGGGGTGGTCGGCGTAGGGCAGGCCGGCCGTCGCAAGCAGCCGGATGTCGGAGATGTACGTCAGCGCGCAGGCGTGCAGCAGCGGCCCCCCCGGGCAGCGGGGCGCGGGTGCGCACCCACAGCTGCTGGCGCGGCCCCTGCCCGATGCCGGGCAGCCCCTTGACGGGGTCGCCCACGCAGCGCGACTCGAGGACGGCCTCGAAGACGGACACGCCCCGTCCCCGCCGCCCGGACTCCCACAGTTCGGGCAGCCCCTCGGGCCCGGGCGCGTCGGGTGCGTCCGCCTGGTGCTCGTCGCCGTCCTCGGGGCGGTGGAAGGAGGCGGAGAGGCTGAAGATGGCCTCGCCGTCCTGGATCGCGACCACCCGCCGGGTGGCGAAGGAGCGTCCGTCCCGGGTGCGGTCGACCTCGTAGACGATGGGGCGGTCGGTGCGGCCCGCGCGGATGAAGTAGCCGTGCAGCGAGTGGACGAGCAGGTCCAGGACGGGTGCGACGGGGGCCGCCGGAGCGGGGGCGGCCGCGCTCGCGGCGGGGGCGTTCGGGTCGGGCAACGTCGACCCCGCAGCGATCAGCGACTGCGCCGCGACCTGGCCGCCGAACGCCCGCAACGGCATCCCGGCGTGGCAGGAGCCGCGGTAGAGGTTCTCCTCCAGCCGCTCCAGGGCCAGCAGTTCCGTGAACGACGTGTCCGTCTGGGCGGGATCCGGGACGTTCCGCTGCATGGGTTCACCGCCAGGGTGCGTACGGCCGGGCGCCGACCGCTCGCCCACGTGTGTGCATGACACACATGGTAGGGCCGCCGACCTGCGCGGACCCGGCGGGGGTCGGGCCCCGGAACCGGGCACGAACACGTCCGGGCGCGTCGGAGGGTGGCGGCCCGCGACCCCTCGCGCGGTCAACGGCGTTCTGCGGACCAGCGGTTGAGGGTGGTGCCGTCGGAAGCCAGGGTGAGCCAGGTGCCGTCCCCGAGCGCGACGGGGTTGTCGCTCCTGGCCGTGGCCCCCTCCCCGCCGGGGTAGGCGACCGGGCCGAGCGGGCGCAGCGTGAGCGCGTCCAGCAGCCAGTGCCGCGCGGCCGCCACGTGGTGACGGGCATCGTAGGCAGCGGCGATCACGGTGTGCCCGTCGACGAAACCCGCGACGAAGTCCCAGGCCGGCTCGGGGCCTTCGCCGTCGTGGTCGTCATCGCCTTCGTGCTCACCCTGGACGCCCGCGAGGTCCGCGGCGTCCCGTTCCATCAGGACGCGGCCGTCCGTGAAACGGTGCAGCAGGAGCGGGTCGTGGCCGTGCGGGGTGCTCAGGAACGCGCCGCCGCCGGGATGGACGGCGACGGGGACGCGGAAGCCGTCGCCGACCTCCTGGACGGTGAGCGCCGAGCCGTCCCAGTGGCCGGCGTAGGCCGGGGAGCCGTCCTGGCCCTGGCCCGTGCCGAGGATCATCCGGGAGCCGTCGGGGTGCGGGAGTTGGTGGGAGCCCTGGGAGCCGCCCTCGACGCGTGCGAGGCCGAGCACGGTGCCGTCCGCGGCGTCCAGGACGACCCACTGCTCGTACGAGTCGGCGGCCGGGTCCCCGTGGTCGATGTCCGGGAGGACGTGCGCCCAGACGAGCCCGCCGTCCGCGCCGACCTGGACGGACCCCCGGGCGAGGCCGGGGCACGGCGGGGGGCCGTCGTGCCGGTGGGGTCCGTCGCCCCAGCAGCCGTGCCGGTACTCCCAGCGGGTACGGCCGTCGGCGTCCAGGGCCAGCACCGAACGCTGCCCGGAGAGGACGACGAGCGCGCCGTCGGCGCTCGCCGAGCTGGCGCTGTTGCGCCACCCGGGCCAGGGGTCGGCGACGGTGGCGAGCACCGCGGGCCGGCCGGCGAAGGCGGCCTCCAGGTCGACCAGCGCGATGGCGCCGTCCTGGTGCAGCAGCGCGTGGTGCGCGCCGCCGGGATGCCGCAGCAGCGCGTGGCCGGCGGTCACCGGCCGGGCGCCGGGCAGCCGGGCCGTGCCGACCCGACGCGCGGGGACGATCGGTTGACGGCCGGGCAGCGGGTGCCGCCGCGCGTCGTCGCCGGCGGACCGGCGACGAGGGGGTTCCACGGAGTCCACGCCCGCAGCCTAGGCCGTATCGTCACATGAGCCCCCCCAGCTGGCGCTGGGAGGTGCCCCGTCGCCCGGAGGGCGGGCCCAGCGGCTCCCCCGGCCTCCGCCGGGAGGTGCCCCCAGGTGCGGTGCATCGCAAGGCGGAGGATCGTGGGGCACCTCCCAGCGGAGCTGGGGAAGCCGTGGGGTGGGGGCACCCCCGGCCGAAGGTTGGGGGAGGGCATGTGACGATACGGCCTAGTCGCCGCCCGGCGCGCTGATGTCGTACGAGATGCGCCCGGCGGGCAGGTAGAACAGCGCGATGACGGCGCCGCCGCGGACCTCGGGGTAGTGGTGGCTGCCGGGGGCGGGGGCGGTCCAGCCCGGGCCCTGCCAGCCGCTGGGGCCGGCCAGTTGCGCCCTGGGGTCGACGGGGGCCACGAGGTTGATCTCGCCGTAGGGGTGGGCGTGGTACTGGCCCCGGTAGCGGGCCTCGGCGTTCATGTAGACCGACGTGATGCTGAAGTACCGCGTCTCGGCGGAGGGCGGCGCGATGAGGCTGCGCCGGTAGTCCGGGCCGTCCACTTCGACGTTCGCGGCCCAGCCCTCCTCGACGCCCAGCCTGGCCAGGCGCGAGAGGTGGCCGTAGAGCTCGCCGTGCGGACCGTGGGTCGCGTTCAGCCAGTCCTCGAGTTCCTTGCCCGGGGTCCGGTTCATGACCTCGTCCAGGAACGGGATGCTGCGTTCGATCAGCTCTCGCCGGTGGTCCATCGTCCGTCCTCCTCGGTGCCCGGGGTGACCGTCGTCCCCTCGAGGTCAGCCTGCCAGGCAGTTTCGTTATCGTCAACGACTGTAACGAAACCCACCATCGCGCCGGAATCCCCAGAACATCGGTTAACGTTACATGTCCTAAATGTAACGAAACGCCTGTCTGGGCCCGCTCTCCCGAAGCGAGGCGGCGGACCGGGCGAGGAGGTCAGGCCCGTGCACAAGCCCGTCCGGCGTGCGGCAGGTCCCGCACCCGCCGCATCCGTCCCGGTCGCCACGAGGGCGCCCCACGGCCACCGCGCCGGGCGCCCCGCGGCGCACCACGGGTGGAGGCCGTCCGGGACCTGGCGGGCGCTGCGGTTCTCCGAGCTGAGCGCCCCGGTCGCGCTCGTGCTGATCATCACGGGGATCGGTCTCGTCACGTCCACGGACGTGCACCTGGGGTCCCTGCTCATCGCCGCGCCCGCCCTGGCGGCGGCGATCTCGTCGGCGCGGGCCACCTGCGGGGTGGCCCTGCTGTCGCTGGCGGCGGCGGTGGTCTGCGACGTCCACGACGGCCTGCTCCGGTCCTCCGTCCTGCCGATACACCTCGCCGCCCTGCTGGTGGTCTCCGTCTTCCTCGTCGCCTTCTGCGGCACCCGCGACCGCAGCCGCCGCGAGGCGCGCCAGTTGCGGGCGATCTCCGAGGCCGCCCAGCACGTCGTCCTGCGGCCCCTCCCCCGGCGGATCGACGGCCTGAGGGTCGCCTCGGTGTACCGCGCGGCCGAGAGGATGGCCGAGGTCGGGGGCGACCTCTACGCCGCGGCTCGGACGCCGCACGGCGTCCGGCTCCTCATCGGCGACGTCAAGGGGAAGGGCCTGCGGGCGCTGGACGACGCGGCGGCGCTGCTCGGCGCCTTCCGTGAGGCGGCGCACCAGCACCGCACCCTGCCCGGCCTGGCCGCGGCCCTCGAGGCCAGCGTGCGACGGCACGTGGCCGAGGCGGCCGAGGCCGACGCGGACGCGCCCGAGCGGTTCGTCACCGCGCTCCTGGTGGAGTTCCCGGCCGGCGGCGGCCTCGTACGGACGGTCAGCTGCGGGCACCCCCCGCCCCTGCTGCTGCGGGACGGCCACGTCACCGCGCTCGCGGGACCGGCGCCGGCGCCGCCGCTCGGACTGGCCGGCCTCGACGCCGCCGCGTACCGGGAGGACTGCTTCCCGCTCGCCCCGCGCGACCTGCTCCTGCTCTACACCGACGGCCTCGCCGAGGCCCGGGACCGCTCGGGCGCCTTCTACCCCGTCCACTCCGTGGCCGACCGCGGCATCCCCCGGGACGCCGCCGGGTGCGAACCGGAGTCGCTGCTCGACGAGGTGCTGGCGGACCTGCTCCGCCACACGGACGGGCGGCTCAACGACGACGTGGCGCTGGTGGCGGTGCGGTGCCCGCCGGCCGCCTGACGTGCGACGGCGTCGGCCGGTGCCGCGGCGCGCCCGCTCAGGACGCAGGGGGGTCGGGTTCGATGCGGGCGCCGTCGGTGTCCGGCGGCCACAGGGGCTCGGGGACCCGGGCGCCGAACGAGGCGCCCCAGCGGTTGCGCGACGAGACCTCGTGGACGGGACGCCGGTTCGCCGCGACCCCCCAGCGGCCCAGCGGGTAGCCGAAGGCCAGCATGGCGATCATCCGCCAGCCGTCCCCGGCGGGAACGCCCAGCAGTTCGCACACGGTGCCGGCCTCGTAGCGCAGCACCGTGGTGAGCACCGCGCCGATGCCCTCGGCGCGCGCGGCCAGCATCGAACTCCAGATGGCCGGGTAGATGTTCGCGCCGCCGTGGTCGTCCACCGCGAAGACGAAGACCAGCAGGGGGATCTCTGTGAAGTGCTCGGTGAAGCGGTCCCCGGACTTCCTGATGCGCGCCAGGGACTCGGCGCGCTGCTCGGCGTCCTCGTGCGGCGACGCGCCGAGCAGGCCGGCCGCGATGTCGTCGTACTCCTGCCGCCGGCAGGAGGCGTAGAGCTCGGCGAGCCGGGCCTTGAGCGCGGGGTCGTCGACGGCGAGGAAGTGCCAGCGCTGGGTGTTGCCGCCGTTGGGCGCGCGGATCGCGGCGTCCAGGATCCGGCACTGGCTCTCCAGCGGGATGGGGTCCGGCTTCATACGGCGCATGATCCGGGTCGTGTAGAGCGCCTCGTGAACGTCCACCGGTCGGCTCCCAGGGCATGGGTGGCGGTTCCGTCGCAGGTACCCATCGTCACACGGACCCGCCGCCCGGCACGCCCCGAGCGCGGCCGGAGCGCGGCCGGAGCGCGGCCGGTCAGCCGGCGGGACGGGCGGCGACGGCGGGCCAGAGGGTGGCGACGACGCGGTCGGCCACGTCCGCGCCGGAACCGCCGGTGCGCAGGTAGTCGGCGAAGTAGCTGCCGAAGCAGAGCGTCACGACGGTGTCGAGGTCGACGTCCTCGCGCAGCTCACCGCGCTCGCGCAGCCGCAGCAGGGTCCGCGTCAGCTCCTCGCACCGGGGCCCCACCCCGTGCTCGCGCAGCTGTTCCAGCAGGCCGGGGGCGCGCTCGACCTCCGCCATGAAGTTGCCGTGCAGGGACATCGCACCCCTGTTGTGGTAGCGGGGGTCGAGGCGCCGCACGGCCTCCCGGAACGCCTCGACCCCGGGCAGCGCGTCCATGTCGACGTCCGGGTACGCCTCGCGCTGGGCGCGGAAGCCGTACGCGAGCGCGTCGACGACCAGGTCGTACTTGTTGGCCCAACGCCGGTACAGCGTGGGGCGGGTGACCCCGGCGTCGGCCACGATGTCCCCGATGGTCATCTGCGAGTAGCCGTCGGCGACCAGGCGCTTGCGGGTCGCCCGGATGATCGCCTCCTCGATCGCCGGATCCCGCGGCCGGCCACCGGCCCGCGCGCCGGCACCGCGGCCGGCCTCCCGCTCGTCCCCGGCGTTCCCGGCGCGGTCCTCGCCGCTCATCCGCGGTCCTCTCTGTGCCGGGACACGGGCCCCATGCCGATCGATAGCGGGCATTACATTACATAAGTGTAATGTAACGACCCCTCACTTCACCATGCGAACGGCCCGCGCACCAGGGTGCGGACCCCGGACGCCGCGGGCAGCATGAACCCGCCACTTGCCCGCGGGCACCCCGCGCACCGGGGGTGCCGCGCGGGGACGGCGCGGCTATCGTACCGACTGGACGGTATGAGCCGGTCCCCCGTCGCGAGCCCCCAGGAGCCCCGCATGCCCCGCGCGAAGTCCAACGGAATCGAGCTCGAGTACGACACCTTCGGCAGCCCCGGCGATCCGGCGCTGCTGCTCGTCATGGGCCTCGGTGCGCAGATGACCCTGTGGCGGCCGGAGTTCTGCGCCGCGCTCGCGGACCGCGGTTTCTTCGTCGTGCGCTACGACAACCGTGACGCGGGCCTGTCGACGGGGCTCGACGAGCACCCCGTCCCGGACATCGGCGCCGTGCTGTCGGGCGACCGCTCGGGCGTCCCCTACCTGCTGGCCGACATGGCCGACGACGCCGTCGGGCTGCTGGACGCGCTGGAGATCCCGGCGGCGCACGTCGTCGGCGCCTCGATGGGCGGCATGATCGCCCAGCAGCTGGTGATCGACCACCCCGGCCGGGTGCTGTCGCTGTGCTCGATCATGTCGACCACCGGCGACCGGTCGGTCGGCCGCGCCTCGGCGGAGGCCATCGCGGCGATGCCCGGCTCGAACGGCGTTCCCCTGACGCGTGAGGCCGTCATCGACGAGGGGGTGCGCCGGGCCGCCGTGATCGGCTCCCCCGGCTACCCGCAGTCCCCCGAGGAGCTGCGCGAGCGCGTGACGGCCGCGCACGACCGCGCGTACCGGCCGGAAGGCTACGTGCGCCAGTACGCCGCGATCCTCGCCTCCCCCGACCGCACCCCGGGCCTGCGGGCGGTGGCGGTGCCGACGGTGGTCGTGCACGGCGAGCAGGACCCCCTGGTCGACCACAGCGGCGGCCGGGCCACGGCGGCCGCGGTCACCGGCAGCGAACTGCTGCTGATCCCCGGCATGGGGCACGACCTGCCCGAAGAGGTGTGGCCGGCGGTCGTGGACGCGATCGCCCGCAACGCCGCCCGGGCCGCCTGACCCGCGGACGACACCACCGGCCGGCCCCCGGAGGCCGGCCGGTGCCTACCGCACGGACGCCGCCGGCGGGCGCTCGCGCAGGGCGCCGTAGCCGATGAAGTACGCGGGCACCCGCTTCAGCCAGGGCGTGGAGTTGAGCAGTCCGGCGAGCCTTCCCGCCCGGTCGGCGTCGCCGAGCGGGGAGCGGCCGGCCAGCACCGGGGCGATGAAGCGGCGGTGCGCCAGCCGCTGCAGGCCCTGGGTGGCGACCGTGGTCGGCCACCGCCGGAGCTGTACGGCGCGGACGTCGCGCAGCCCGACGCTGCCGCGGCGCAGCGGCTCGACGAGGTGCCGCGCGGTGGCGACGGCGTCCTCGACCGCGAGGTTGATGCCGATCCCGAACACGGGCGACATCGCGTGGGCGGCGTCGCCGATGCACAGCAGGCCCGGGCGGTGCCAGCGCTCCAGCCGGTCGCAGCGCACGTCGAGCAGCTTCACCTCGTCCCAGGAGCGCACCGCCCGTACGCGGTCGCCCAGCCACGGCACGGCCGCCGCGAAGGCGGCGAGGAACCGGTCGAGGCCCGCCGCCCGGAGGCCCGTGTCGCTCCCCTTGGGGATCAGCGCGGCGCACTGCCAGTACTCGCCGCGGTCGATCATCGCGGTGAGGAAGCGGTCACCGACCCCGGCCACCAGCCCCTGCGGGTCGTCGGGGTGCCGCGGCACCCGGAACCACCACGCGTCCATCGGGCAGCCGAACTCCCGCAGGCCCAGCTCCGGGCGGGACCGGGCGAGGGACCCGCGGCCGTCGCAGGCCACGGTCAGGGTGGCGCGCAGTTCGCCGGTGCGGCCGTCGGCGGCCCGGTAGCGCACGCCCGTGATCCGGCCGCGCTCCTCGATGAAGGAGGTCGCCTCGGTGCCCATCCGCAGGGTGAACGAGGGCTCGCGGGCCGCCTCGTCCGCCAGGAGGGCGAGCAGGTCCCACTGCGGCACCATCGCCACGTAGTTGTACGGGCCGCGCAGGGTGCCGACGTCGGAGACGGTGACCAGGGACCGGCCGGGACCGATCGGCAACTGGACGGTGGTCACGCGGCGTTGCGGCAGCGCCGCGAAGCGCTCCGCCAGGCCGAGCTCGTCCAGCAGGGTGAGGGTCGACGGGTGCACGGTGTCGCCCCGGAAGTCGCGCAGGAAGTCGCCGTGCTTCTCCAGCACCGTGACGTCCACCCCCGCCCTGGCCAGCAGCAGGGCGAGCACCATCCCCGCCGGACCGCCGCCCACCACGCAGCACGTCGTCCGCTCCATCTCCCCGCCCTCCGCCGCCGTCCCTGACCGCATCCCCGACCGGACACAACGGGACATATTATCCTTGAACGATGCACATTGGTGTTGCCGTCATGAGGTGCCACGCACTCCCGGAGGCCTGATGAGCCAGCAGCCGGTCACCCTTCCGTTCACCGATCCGGCCTTCGCCGCCGATCCCTTCCCCCTGTACCGGGAACTACGCCAGGAGGGCCCGGTACGCCGCGCGGTCATCCAGGGCGAGCTCGAGGCCTGGCTGGTCACCCGGTACGAGGACGGCCTGGCGGCCCTCACCGACCCGCGGCTGAGCAGCGACGTCCGGGACGCCGCCGACCCGCGGCTGATGGAGCGGCTGCCGACCACCGAGCGCGAGTCGATGATCCGCACGATGCTGCGCGCCGACCCGCCCGACCACACCCGGCTGCGCCGGCTGGTCTCCAAGGCGTTCACCGCCCGCCGCGTGGCCGAACTGGAGCCGCGCGTCCAGCGCATCGCCGACGAGCTCCTGGACGCGATCCTCCCGGCCGGACGGGCCGACCTCGTCGAGGACTTCGCGGTGCCGCTGCCCGTCACGGTCATCAGCGAACTGCTGGGCGTCCCCGTCTCCGACCGCTACGACTTCCAGCGGTGGACCGACGACATGGTCCTGCAGGGCCCCCAGCCCCCGGACCCGGCGAAGATCGAGGCCGCCTGGCAGCAGATGCACCGCTACCTCACCGCGCTGCTGGAGGCCAAGCGCGCGGACCCCGGGGACGACCTGCTCAGCGCGCTGATCGCGACCCACGACGACGAGCAGCGGCTGGACCGGCACGAACTCGTCTCGATGACGTTCCTGCTCCTGGTGGCCGGCTACATCACCACCGTCAACCTCATCGGGAACGGCATCGCCGCGCTGCTCACCCACCCCGACCAGCTGCGCATGCTGCGCGAGGACCCCGAGTTGCTGCCCGGCGCGATCGAGGAGTTCCTGCGCTGGGACGGACCGGTCAACCCCGGCATCGCGCGCTTCGCCCGCGAGGACCTGACCATCGCCGGGGTGGCGATCCCGCGCGGCGCGACCGTGGTGGTCGCCTCCGCCATCGCCGACCGCGACCCGGCACGCTTCGCCGACCCCGACCGCCTGGACGTCACACGGGCGGACAACGCCCACCTCGCCTTCGGCCACGGCATCCACTACTGCCTGGGCGCACCGCTGGCCCGGCTGGAGGGCAGGATCGCCGTCGGCAGCGTGCTGCGCCGGCTGCCGGGCCTCGCGCTCGCCGTGCCGGCCGAGGAGCTGCACTGGCGGCCCCGCGTGCTGCGCGGCCCCGCGCGGCTGCCCGTCACCTTCGGTCCCGCGGCGGGCGGGACGCCGTAGGCGGACCGCGTCGGAAAGCCGACCGCCGGGCGGGCGCACGAGGCGCTCGTCCGGCGGAACGGTTTCCGGCGGGAGCCGGTCAGATGCGCGAGCCTCCCGTGGGTCCCCTCATGTCGGTGGGGGTCCCACGACCCGTGGACGGCCGCATCGAGGCCGCCGCAAGGGCGAGCACCAGCGCGATGACGCCGACCACCACGTTGTTGATGATCGTGCGCGTCGTGGCGACGTTCCCGGCGATGCACCACGGCGAGATGATCGTCCACAGGCCGATGATGGCCGCGGCCCATGCCATGGAGTGCGTGCGCTCGAAGGCCCTGCCCACGCCGCCCATGAGCATGGCGTACGCGATGCCGGCGATCAGGGTGCCGACGGCTATCGTCGACAGTCCGTTGAAGCCCACGATCCAGGGGGACGCCGCCAGGTAGGTGCCGGTCACCAGGCCCATGGCCTCGATCGCCTGGCCCCGGTTGGTGGCGGTCGTCCTTTCGTACTCCGCGCGCAGCGCCAGCAGGTCGGGGTGCTGCTCGATACTCGGTCGCGTAGAGGCCATCTAAACCATCCCCACTCATTTCGGACGTTTCACCCCACACTTACCCACGCTGTGGCAGTCGAGACGTGGAGATTTCCGCGAGCCGTACCGGAGGGCCGGCACTGCCTTCCTCAGACCGCCCGTGCCGCCGAACAGTCGACGCACAACGTTGTCGTCGGCAGGGCCAGGAGGCGCTCCCGGCTGATCGGCTCGCCGCAGTTCACGCAGGGGTCGCAGGTCCCTTCGGTCACGCGGTGCAGTGCCTCTGAGACGCGCCGGATCCGGTCCGCGCACAGCGCGGCTTCGGCGTCCAGCCGCTCGCCCGCCGCCGCCCTCTCCGCGGCGTCGGCGGCGTCGAGGAGGCAGTCGGCGGCGAGGTCGGCCCGCGCGCGCTCGGTCCGGGCCAGGGCGTCACGCGCCTCCTGCAGCACGGCCGTCAGTTCGCACCGGATCCGCTGCCGGTCGTCGTCATGCAACGCGTCCCGCATCGCTCCTCCTGGGAATCCGGCCCGCCGGGGAATCGCCGGCGCCTGTCGGGTACCCGAGAAGGTGTGCCGTGAACGTGCGCGTCCCGCCGGTCGGGCACCGTGCACGGGAACCGGCGGTGACGTCCCAGGAGCGCGGAGGGAATCCACATGGGCGCGGACTGTCTCAGCACTGTCGTCACGATCACGCACAACCGGCGGACGGAACTCCTGGAGACGCTCGGCCGGCTGACGTCGCTCCCCGGACGGCCACCGGTGATCGTCGTCGACAACGCTTCGGAGGACGGCAGCGCCGACGCGGTGACACAGGGCTTCCCCCAGGTCCGGGTGGTGCGGGCCGGGGCCAACCTCGGCGCCTGCGGCCGCACACTGGGCGTGCGGCGGGCCCTCACGCCCTACGTCGCCTTCAGCGACGACGACTCGTGGTGGGAGCCCGGCGCCCTGTACACCGCCCGCGACCTCCTCGACCGCCATCCCCGGATGGGCCTGCCGGCCGCACGGACACGCGTCGGACAACGCGGTGCCCCCGATCCGCTCGACGACGTGCTGGCCGGGTCCCCGCTCGGGCGCGCCCCGGATCTTCCGGGCCCCCAGGTCATGGGCTTCCTTGCATGCGCCGCCGTCGCCCGCCGGGCCGCCTACCTCGACGCGGGCGGCTACCACCCACTGCTGTTCATCGGCGGCGAGGAAGTGCTCCTCGCCTATGACCTGGCGGCTTGCGGCTGCTCGTGCTGCTACTGCCCCGAGGTCCTGTCGGTGCACCAGCCGTCCCCCGGCCCGCGTCCGGGTCGGCGCACCGTCCAGCGCCGCAACGAGGTGCTCACCGCCTGGCTGCGCCGTCCCCTCACCCTGGCGCTGCGGCGCACGTGCACCCTGGCGGCGGACGCGGCGGACGACCCCGTGGCGCGAGACGCGCTGGCCGGCGTGCTCACCCGCCTGCCCGCCGCCCTGCGCGACCGCCGGAGCCTGCCCGCACCGGTGGAGGCCGCGGCCGCGCTCGTCGAGCGGTGACGAGGACCGGCAGCCGGATCAGAGGATCTGCTCGGTGTCGATCCGGGCGTCCACGCGCTTGTAGGCGTCGGGCTGCTGGGTGAGGACCGGCAGGCCGGTGGAGAGCGCGAGGTGCGCGGCATGGGCGGTGGCGATGTCCGTGGCGCGCTCGTGGGCGATCTGGGCCACGGACCAGCAGGTGGCCTCGCCGAGCGCCCGGAAGACGAAGCACGGCGCCGCCAGGGCGTCCTGGAGGCGTTCGTACACCTCGCCCAGGACCGACTCGGTCAGGCCCTGCGCGAAGGGGACCGCCGGGACGATCAGCGGCACCGCGGTCTGCGCCGAGCGGATGACCCGGGCCACCATGTACGGCCGCCCCAGGGCCAGGGCGCGGACGGCGGTGTGGTCGAGGATGTACCCGCCGCTCACGCCGCCTGACCCGGGTCGGCCGGAGGCGCGGTCTCGAAGCCGCGCCGCGTGTCGGCCGAGGCCACGGCCTCGAGCGCTGCCTCCCACTCGCCGGGGTGGTCCTGACGGGCCCGGGCGGCGAGCCAGTCGACGGCGCGCAGGGCGCGTTCGGTGCGCTGGAGCCGTTCGGTGACGGCCGCCTCGATGAACGCGGAACGGTTGCCGCCGGGGCCGCCGGCCAGCTTGTCGACCGCCGCGACGGTGTCCTCGTCGAGCGTGATGGTGACCTTCTGTTTCGCCATACGGTCACCTTACCGACGTATGGCCCCGGGGGCGCCGATCGTCACCCGGCCGGCCGGACGTCCGCGTGTCGGACCCGGATGGGACGATGTCCCCGCCGCACGTACGGACTCAGGGGAGGATCCACCGGCCATGTCGCTCATCCACCGCACGACTCTGACGCCCACCAAGCTGGAACTGCTCACCGACTGGCTCCCCCGGCAGCCCTGGTACGCGGGCGCCGGGCGGCGACCGGAGCTCGTGAGGGCGGGCGGCTTCCGCCTGGACGACCCCCTGGGCGAGGTCGGCGTGGAGTTCATGGTGGTCACCGACCAGGACGGCGCCGCCTACCACGTGCCCATGGCCTACCGCGGCGCGCCGCTCGCCGGGGCGGAGAGCGCGCTCATCGGGACCACGGAGCACGGGGTGCTGGGCAGGCGCTGGATCTACGACGGCGCGCACGACCGGGTCGTGGTGGCCCAGTTGACCGCCCTGGTGCGCGGTGAGGCCGAGGCCCAGGCCCAGAGCGTCAGCGACACGCCCGACCCGACCGTCGCCCGCCACTACGCGGGACCGGCGGACGCCGCCGTCTCCGGCGCTGCATCCGTCGCCGACGGCCCCGGGGCCACCACCGATGTCACCGTCGACGCGGGCCCGGCCGGCCGCCTGGTCCTCCGTCTGACGCGTGCCCTGCGGCCCGGCGCGGCCGACAGCGCAGCGGGCGACGTGCTGGGTCACGTCGAAGCAGGCTGGCAGCAGCAGGACGGCACCGGGGCCCGTGCGGTCTTCGCGAGCCTGCACAAGGACACCGAGGGCTGATCCGGGGGACGCGTACCGGCGAACCGGCCCGCGTGGGCGGCGCGTTCGGCGATCCCTGGTCCGTCGCGGCGGACGCAGGCGTGGGCGCGTCCGCCCGGCGCCCCGACTGCGCGGCCTCCCGCGCCGCGTTGAGGGCGGCGGCCGGCGCCGTCGCCGCGGTACGCGTCCTGCCGCAGCGCACGGGGTCCCCGGGGCACCGCCGGCGCGGAGCGGCGTCCCCGTCGTTCGCCGCGCGGCGGGACGGCGCCGGACGGAGACTGGGAGGAGCACGCGCGTGCTGCCGTGATCGTCGACCGGCTCGCCCCAGGGAGCGGACATGCGCATCGACCTCACCGGACGGACCGCCTTGGTGACGGCGTCGACGCAGGGCATCGGAGCGGCCATCGCCGCCGGGCTCGCGCGGGCGGGTGCCCGCGTCGGCGTGAACGGTCGCGACCCGGGGCGGGTGGAGCGGGCGCTCAAGGAGCTGCGGGACGAGGTGCCGGACGGCGATTTCGTCGCCGTCGGAGCCGACGTGGCCACCGAGGAGGGCGCCGAACGGGCCCGCGAGGCGGTGCCGGACGTCGACGTCCTCGTCAACAACCTCGGCGTCTACGGCGCCAGGGACGCCCTCGAGATCGACGACGCCGAATGGCGCCGGTACTTCGAGGTGAACGTCCTGTCCGCCGTCCGCCTCACCCGGATGTACATGCCGCGGATGCTGGAACGGGACTGGGGCCGCATCCAGTACGTCTCCAGCGAGTCCGGCGTGGCCATCCCCGTCGAGATGGTCCAGTACGGCATGACGAAGACGGCCATGCTCGCCCTCGGCCGCGGCTTCGCGAAGAAGGCCGCGGGATCGGGCGTCACGGTCAACTCGGTCCTGGTGGGCCCGACCCGCACCGCCGGGGTGGAGGAGTTCGTCCGGGGGCTGGTCGGCGACGAGTTGCCCTGGGAGGAGGCACAGCGCCTCTTCATGCGCGAGCACCGCCCGCAGTCGCTGCTGCAACGGCTCATCGAACCGGCGGAGATCGCCAACATGGTGGTGTACCTCAGCTCCGACCTCGCCTCGGCCACGACCGGCGGCGCGCTGCGCGTCGACGGCGGCTGCGTGGACGCCATCGTCACCTGAAGCGCCGTCGTCGGAGCGGGGCGGGGCCCCGTGCACGGCGCAGGGCACGCGCACGGCACACTGGCCTCGTGATCACGGTGGACTGGGACATGCGGCCGGCTGCGGCGACGGACGTCGAGGCGGTCGCGGAACTGCGCGCCGTGGTGCTGCGACCCGACCTGGAACGGCTCGGGCGTTACGACGAGCGGCGCGTGCGGCAGCGCCTGCGCGACGCCTTCGTACCGGAGCACACCTGGGTCGTCGACGTGGGCGGCGCCTTCGCCGGCTGCGTCGCCCTGCGGCCCGCCGACGACGCGCACTGGCTGGAGCACTTCTACCTGGCCCCGCACCTGCAGGGCGGCGGCATCGGCACGGCCGTACTGCGGACGCTGCTGGAGCGGTGCGACCGCGACGGCGTCCCCGTCCGGCTGAACGTGCTGCGCGGCAGCTCGGCGCGCAGGCTGTACGAGCGGCACGGGTTCACCGTCGACGCCGAGGACCCGGTCGACGTGTTCATGGTGCGCGAGCCCGGCACGCTCCTGTACGGCGGTTGATCCCCGGGGGCGGCCCGGCGGTCCGTCCGCTCAGGCGCGGCGACGCGGATGCCGGCCCGGGCCCGGTCACCTGGCCGGCATGCCGCCGTGGGGGCTGTTCACCACCAGGGACAGCGATCCCTCAACCAGGTAGGGGTGGTCGGGGAAGTGGTCGACGTGGAGGTGACCGCCGTCCGTCGCGTCGGCCATCGCGTGCAGTTCGTCCGCGAGGATGGCCCTCGCACCGGGGTCACCGCTGATCACGAGGACGCGCCGCGCGGCATCGACCCCGATCCGCACCCCCGGACCGGCCGCCGTCCGCACGTCGACCCCGGCCAGGTACTCGCCGCCCGCCGGCGCCAATGCCCCGATGAAGCCGTCGCCCGCGGCCACCGCGTCCGCCAGGGCCGCCAACTCCCGCGCCGGCGCCGCGAGATCCACCCCGCCGTACACGGCATCGACGGTCAGTCGCACGTGTCGCACTCCTCCGGACCCGTCCGGCGAGCCCGATTCCCGGGCCGGATTCACCGACCGTCCTCGAACTCTGCGCGGGGGAAGCGGTGTCCGCGCTTGACGGTCAGGGTGACGCTGCGCAGGTGGGCGATGTCGCGCAGCGGATCCTCGTCCAGGACGACGAAGTTGGCCAGCTTGCCGGGTTCGACGGTGCCCATGGTGGCCTCGGTGCCGGCGGCGCGGGCGCCGATGAGCGTGGCCGAGCGGAGGACGTCGGCGGTGGGGATGCCGCAGCGCCGGACGAGGAAGGCGAGTTCGTCGTGGAGGGCGGGGAAGGGGGCGCCGGGGGCGGTCTCGTGGTCGGTGCCGGTGGAGACGGCGACGCCGGCCCGGTGGGCCTGGGCGGTGACGGCGGCGGCGAGTTCGCTGTTGGCGCGGGCGCGGGCGGCGTCCTCGGGGCCCTCGCCGGCGAGTTCGTCGCTCTCCCACATGGCGGCGGTGGCGTCCAGGACGGTGCCCCGCGCGCGCATGAGGGCGAAGAGCCGCTCCAGGTGCGGGTCGTCCCCGGCGGCGAACCGGGCGTGGTCCACGGCGGGTTTGGTCCTGTAACTGGTGAGCCCGTCCCGGCTGCCCTCGAAGGCGAGCAGGGTGGCGTGGGAGACGGTGTCGACGCCGGCTGCGACGACCTGGCCCGGGGTCGCGGGGAACACGGTGGCGTGGGCCCAGACGGGGATGCCCTGGCGGTGGGCCTCGGCGGTGACGGCCGCGACCAGGTCCGCGTCCAGGTCCGCGTAGACCTTGATGGCGGCGGCGTACGTGCCGCGCGCCAGGGCGACGGCCAGGGGCAGGTCGGTCGCGGCGGTGACGGCCTGCATCCAGGGCACGTCGCCGGGCACGGCGCCCTGGGAGACCTGATGGGTGCGCGGGTCGTCGAAGAAGCCGGGGCCGGCCATCAGGGCGGCGTAGCGGATGTCGGGGCCGGGGATCTCGCCGACGAGGGTGGCGCGGGCGAGGTCGCCGATCTGCCGCAGGTCGTCGGCCATGTCCCGGACGGCGGTGATGCCGCTGTACACGTGGCGGCGCAGTGCCGACTCGGCCGCGGAGCGGTCGGGCGGGGTGGCCAGGTGCTGGTGGGTGTCGATCAGGCCGGGGACGACGAATCGTCCGCCGAGGTCGAACACCTCGGCGTCGGCGGGGAGCCGGGAGGCGAGGCCCGTGTCGGGCGCGACCGCGCGGATCGTCTCGCCGTCGGTGACGATCGTGGTCGCGGGCCGGGGCGGGCTGCCGGTGCCGTCGAAGAGGGTCGCGCCGCGGTAGACCGCGGTCGTGCCCGCGGCGGGCGCCGCGTGGGGAGTGGGGGCGCCCTGGGACCGGTCGGCCATGCTCACCTCGACTGTTGCAGCCTGCGTGACATCTGTATCGTCTGCCGAAACGGTCGGTACTGTACTCCAGCCGCCGCAGGACGAGGAGGAGTGCCCGCGATGTCCGAGGCCCCGCGCACCGCGGTGGACAAGGCGCTCGACCTGGTCGAGGCCGTCACCCGCGCGCCGCGTCCCGTCCGACTGACGGACCTGGCGGTCGAGGTCGGCCTGCACCGGGCGACGGCGTACCGGATCCTGCTGGACCTGGTGCGCAGGGGCTGGGTGCTGCGGGCGGGCGACCGCTACCTGCCCGGTACCGCCGTGCTGCGGATGTCGGCGGCCGCGGCGGGGAACTCGCTGACCGCCCTGGCCAAGCCGGTGCTGCGGGAACTGTCCGACGCCACGGGGATGATGGTCAACCTTCAGGTCCTGGAGGCCGACCGGTCCCGGGTGGTCGACGTCGTCCGGCCGGAACGGCTGGCGGTGATCAGCCACTTGCTGGGCGAGGCGCTGCCCGTGCACCGTTTCGCCGGGCCGCTGGCGCTGGTCGCGGCGCTCGAACCGGCGGCCCGCGCACCCTACCTGCGTCCCGCCGAGGCCGACGGGCATGCGCTGGACGGGGAGGCGGGGCTGCTGGCGGACATCGCCCGGACGGAGCGGACCGGGGTCGCCGTGGAGCGCGGGCGCAACGAGAGGCTGATCGCCTCGGTCAGCCGCGCGGTGGCACCCGGCCCCGGCGCCCCCGTCTGCGCGCTGACCGTCGTCGGGCCGGACGCGGAGTTCGACGGGGCCCGGCTGCCCGCCCTGGAGCGCGCGCTGCGCGACGCCGCCGACGAACTCCTGCGGGTGCTGACCGGCCCTCAGGGAGGCACGGCGTGAGGGGTGTCCTCGTCCTGGACCGCGCGCAGACCCGGGCCGCGCTCGACACGCGCCGTGTCGTCGACGCCGTGGCCGGGGCCCTCGTCGCGATCAGCCGCGGCGAGGTGTCGGCTCCGCCACGGATCGCCGCGCGCACCCCGGCGGGGCTGCTGGGCGCGATGCCGGGCCATGTGCCGGGGCTGGGCCTGGCGGCGAAGCTCGTGTCGGTGTTCGGCGACCCGGCGCGGCCCGGGCGCGGTGCGCACCGGGGCGTGGTCGCGTTCTTCGACGAGCACGACGGACGTCCCCTGGCCCTGATGGACGCCGAGTCGCTGACGGCGGTGCGCACCGCCGCCGCGGCGACGCTCGGCGCGCGCGTGCTGGCCCGCCCCGGGGCGGTGCGCCACACCGTGGTGGGCACCGGGGCCCAGGCGCGCGCCCAGATCGGCCTGCTGGCGGAACTCCACCCCGGCGCGGAGGTCGTCGTCGCCGGCCGCGATCCGCGGGCCGTGCGCGAGGCCGCGGCCCGCCATCCGGGGGCGCGTGCGGCGGAGGACGTCGAGGAGGCGGTGCGCGGGGCCGACGTCGTCTTCTGCTGCACCGGGGCGACGCGTCCGGTCGTACGCCGCTCGTGGCTGGCACCGGGCACGCACGTGAGCTCGGTCGGCGGATCCCACGGGCCCGAGATCGACGCGGACACCGTACGGGACGCCGCCCTGTTCGCCGAGTGGCAGGGCGCCGCGGGCTCCCCACCCCCGGCCGGGGCCCACGAACTGCAGGGCCTCTCCCCCGGCCGGGACGTCGTCCTGCTCGGCTCGGTGCTCGCGGGCGACCACCCCGGGCGCGGCGAGGGGGACGGGCTGACCCTCTTCAAGTCCACCGGGCACGCGGCGCTGGACGTGGCCGCCGCCCACGTCGTCCACGCCGTGGCCCGCGCGGAGGGACTGGGCACGACCGTGGACCTCTGACCGTTCCCGACCGCACGCAGACCAGGAGCGCGACCTTGCAGCAGTCACGGCAGCAGTCTCAGCACCGGGCAGTGCGGCAGCCACTGGACGGTGTCACCGTCGTCTCCCTGGAGCAGGCCGTCGCCGCTCCGTTCGCGACCCGCCAACTCGCGGACCTGGGCGCCCGGGTGATCAAGGTGGAACGGCCGGGCGGCGACTTCGCACGGGACTACGACAGGGCGGCCCGGGGGCAGTCGGCGTACTTCGTCTGGTGCAACCGCGGCAAGGAGAGCGTGGTCCTGGACCTCAAGCAGGACGCCGACCGGGCGCTGCTGGACCGGATCCTGGCCGGGGCCGACGTCTTCGTGCAGAACCTCGCCCCCGGCGCCGCGGGCCGCCTGGGCCTGGGCGCGGAGGCACTGCGCGCACGGCATCCACGGCTGATCTGGTGCGGTGTCTCCGGCTACGGCGACCACGGACCCTACGCGGCGAAGAAGGCGTTCGACCTGCTGGTGCAGTGCGAGTCGGGGCTGGTGTCGCTGACGGGTACGCCGGACAGCCCCGCGCGGGCGGGCGTCTCCATCGCCGACGTCGCCGCCGGGATGTACGCGTACACCGGCGTCCTGACCGCCCTGTACGAACGCGAACGCACCGGCGAGGGCAGCGCCTTCGACGTGGCGATGCTCGACGCACTCGGCGAGTGGCTGGGGCAGCCGCTCTTCCACGGCCTGTACGGGAGCGCGCCGCTGGGCCGCAGCGGTGCCCGGCACCCGTCGATCTCGCCGTACGGCCACTACCGGGCGGGCGACGGCGCGGAGGTCTTCGTCTGCGTGCAGAGCGACCGGGACTGGGTCGCGCTGTGCGAGAAGGTGCTGGAGCGGCCCGAACTCGTCCGCGATGCGCGGTTCGCGGACAATCCGCTGCGCCACGCCCACGACGACGAGTTGACCGCGATCCTCGAGGAGCACTTCGCCGCCTTCCCGGCGGACGAACTCCTGGAGCGGCTGGACGGCGCCGGGATCGCCAACGCAAGGCTCCGGTCGGTCCCGGAGTTCGCGGCCCACCCCCAACTGGAGGCCCGCGACCGCTGGCGGGAGTTCGCCACGCCGTCCGGCCCGCTGCGCGGACTGCTCCCACCGGTGACGGTACGCGGTCGCGAGGCCCTGATGGGGGCGGTGCCGGCCCTGGGCGAGCACACCGACGCCGTCCGCGCGGAGTTCTCCGCCGCGCCGGAAGGGACGGAGGTAGGCCAGTGAGCGACCACGCGGCCACCTGCCCGGGGCCGGGCACCGGGAGGTCTTCTCTGCGAGGCCGCGGCACGTAGGGGCGGACGCGGTCCCGTTCGACCCGGAGGGCCCAGTCCGCTGCGGCCGCCGAACCGGGGGCTTTGTCGGTGCCGGATGTCACGATCGACGGGTGACGGACACCGACTTCGACTGGCGGTCCTTCCTCGCGCGCTGGAGCGTGGAGTGGGCCGATGCCCAGGATCCCGACGCGTCTCCCTCCGAGGACGAGGCGCGGGCCCTGCGCGAACGCCGGCTGGGCTTCGCCCCCGCGAGCCCGGAGCGCATGGCGGAGGCCGAGCGCCGGCTTGGGCACCGGCTGCCGCGCTTCGCGCTGACCCGGGGACGTCTGCACACCTTCCGTACCCGGTCGTGGACGCGCCCGCCCGCTCCGGGCGAGACGTACCTGACCGTCTCCGTGACCGCTCACCGGAGCGGGGAATGAGCGACACGGCGTCACGCGACACTCGTCCGGTGGATTGGTTCGAGCAGGCCAAGGCAGCTGAAGAGCGCCGGGATCGGGATGCGGCCCTCGCGTTGGTCGGGGCCCACGCCGAGTGCTGCTCCCCCGACCCGTACAGGCACAACTCCCATCTGTGGCCCATGGATCTGCTGCTCCGTGCGGGACGGCTCCCGCAACTCGCCGAGCTCGCCCGCACGGACGTCCACGCACGGCGGAAACTCGGCGCATCGCTTCGCGAGCGCGGGATGTCTCTGGAGGGGCGATCGTGGTGATCAAAAGCGAAGTCGATTCCGGAGTCGCCGAACGGGACGAGTGGTCCTACACGCCGGCTGTCGGCGTCGGACCGCTCCGGTTCGGCATGAGCGTCGACGAAGTGGTCGCGGCAGCTGAGGATTTCGGCCGGACGAGGGTCGGCGAGTGCACACGGGACCACCCCGTCTTCGCGCCGACGTGGAAGGTCGAGGTCCACCGTCCCGGCGTGGGTGCTCCTCAGCCGGCCGTCACAGCCTATGTGAGCCAAGCCGTGGGGCTGTTCTGCGTCGCTTCCGACGCCGTGAACGGCCCCCAGGTCGCGTACGAGGGAATCCCGCTGGTCGGGAGGGATCTGGCGGAGCTGACGAGCGACGCGATCGCGTACGCCGAGGCAAGGGACACGGGCTTGCGGTACACGCCGGAGGGCTGCGCGCTACCGGATGTCCCCGGGGTCGTCCTGCGCGCACAACGGGTCGGGGCGGTCCTCCGGTCACGTCAGTTGTTCATGGTGACGCGCGACGGCGCGTACACGGAATGGGATTCGCTGCCCTCCGAGGAGCACCGCGTCAACGGTCGGTCCACGACCTGACGTGGTGTTCCGACGGCGAGTCGCCGGAGTGGGGAACGAAGCACGGCCCCGGGGGCTCGGCCTCGCCGCTCACCGGCCAGTCGCGTCGCGCATGGACCAGGACGTGATCCGGCGGGCACGGTACGGCGGTGCCGGCATCGGAAGTGGATCAGGCGCCGCATAGGGTGTCGACATGTCACTGAGCCGCATAGTCCTCTTCTCGGGTCGGTCGATCGAGCTCACCGAGTTGCGGATGGTGTCGACCTACCACGGGTTGCTGGAGGGCTACCCGTGCAAGCGCATCAACGACATGCGGGTCAGTGGTTTGCAGCGGATGGCCGAACGCACTTTTCCTACGACGCCGGTCCATCTCGTCCCGCCCTCCCGCGAGTACCCGGACCAGACGGCCGGCGCCTTCGGCCCCGTTGAGGTACTGCCTCCGGTGGCGTGCACGGGGACCTTCGGCTCGACGGCGGTGGCGCCTGAACTCGACCCGGTGCTGCACCGCTCCGCTCTCACCGTGATCTGGTTCCAGTCCCTCCCGGATGTCCCGTCAGGTGAGAATGCCGGTCCCGCGCTCCGCGGCGTTCACTGGGAGGAGCTGGCCCAGGACTACGAGCTCTGATCACGAGCGGATCGGCCGCCCGGGGGACGGGGCAGGTGGGCCGGTCACGTGTGCGGCCTGGAATCCTCGTGCGTATGAGCGAGACGAGCGAGCGCCAGGATGTCCCGAGGGACCGTTGGGTCTTCGGTCTGGAAGAGATACCGGCCACCGACCGGGGCGAGGACGGGACGTTCCATCGTGTCGCCGGTGCCTTCGGCACCACCGTCATCAGCGCTCCCGACGGCGCGCCTCGGGAACTTGTCTGGGCGGCGGAGGAGATCGTCTCCCAATGCGGGCCGGACTGGGCGGTGCCCTCCGTCCTCCTGCAGTGGCTCAGGATCGAAGCCGGCGAGGAACTCCGGCTGGGGGTGGAAAGCTGCCGGCTGGAGCGCGTCTCCGAGGATCAGGTTCGCCTGCACGCCCACTACAAACAGTGGGAAGACCTGGTCGTCCCCCTTGCGGACGTTCGCCGCATGCTGATCGACATGATGACCTTCCTCCACACGGAGGCCCGTCACCCGCTGCCGAGCTGGCGCATCCGGCGCCTCGGGGAACGGGACTGGACACGGAAGCGCAACCCCCGTTAGCCGGGTGTCCGCCGGTCACGAACGAGAACGCCGCGCCGTAGACAGTGTCTACGGACGGCTGGTAGACACTCCCCCATGACCGATGGCGGCTCCCTGCGGGAGCGACTTGTCGATGCCGGGGTGGACCTCGTGATGGCCGGGGGCACCGCGTCGGTGGGGCTGCGCGAGATCGCGCGGCGGGCGGGGGTGTCGCACGGCGCGCCGAGGCGCCACTTCCCCACGCACGACTCCCTGTTGTCCGCCATCGCCCGGCGCGGCTTCGAGGACCTGCACGCACGGTTCGCGACCGCGACCGCCGGGGCGGCCACGCCGCGCGCCCGGCTGGAGGCCGCCGCCCGGGCGTACGTCGGGTACGCGCTGGACCACCGCGGCATGTTCGAGCTGATGTTCCGCCACGACCTGCTCGACGGTGTGCCGCAGGCGGACGGCGGTCCGCGGCTGCGCGAGACGTCGCTGCCGCTCTTCGGGGCCCTCGTCGAGCTCGTCACCCGGTGCCGGGCCGAGCAGGACGCCGCCGCGGCGGCCGCCTCGCCGCCCGCCGCCGTGACGGCGGCGGCCCTCTGGTCGAACCTGCACGGCCTCGTCCAGCTGTGGACCTGGGGCAGCCTCCAGGTCGTTCTGGGCGCCGACGACCCGGGCGAGGAGTCGCTGCGCCACGAGCAACTCCTCACGGCCGTCCTCGACTCCCACCTCGGGCGGGTGCCCGCGTGATCTCCCCCGCACGGCAGCGGCTCGCGCTGGCGGCGAGCGTGGCGGGCGCCGCGATGGTCGCCCTGGACGGCGGTGTGCTGCTGGTGGCGCAGCCCAGCCTGCAGCGGGATCTCGGTGCGAGCGTCGCCGAGGTCCAGTGGACCAGCACGGGCTACCTGGTGGCAGTGGCGGCGCTGCTCGTGCTCGCCGGACGGCTCGGGGACCGCTACGGGCACCGGCGTCTGCTCTGCGCGGGGGCGCTCGGCTTCGGGGCGGCGTCGGCAGGGATCGCCGTCGCGGGGAGCGTCGGCTGGGTGATCGCGCTGCGTGTGGCCCAGGGTGTGTGCGGCGCGCTCCTGCAGCCGGCGACGCTGGCGCTGCTGAGGCTGGCGTACCCGCCGGACCGGCTGGACAGGTCGATCGCCGTCCGCACGATCGCGCTGGCGGTGGCCGCCGGGGCCGGCCCGGTGCTCGGCGGGCTCGTGCTGACCCACCTGGGGTGGCGCGCCGTGTTCTGGGTCAACGTCCCCGTGGCGCTCGCGATCGCCGCGCTCACGCTCGCCGTCCGCGTGCCGGCGCCGCGGCGGCCCGACGGCGGAGGGCGGGTCGGCGTGGCCGGTGCGGCCCTGCTCGCGACGGCGCTCGCGGCCCTCGTCCACGCGCTGTCGGGCATCCCCGCGCGGGGGTGGACGGGCGGCCGAACGCTGCTCGAACTCCTTGCCGCGGCAGGCGCCCTCGCACTGCTCGTCGCGTACGAACGGCGTGCGGAGCACCCCAACGTGCCGCGCGCGGTGGCCCGTTCGGTGCCCGTCATTGCGTCCGTCGGCATCCTGCTGGTGACCACCGCGGGCCTGTTCGGCACCCTGTTCCGGGCCACGTTCCAGCTGCAGGACGTACTGCGCCTCGACCCGCTGGCCGCGGGCCTGCGGGTGCTTCCGCTGACGGCGCTCATGGTGCTCGGGGCGCCCGTCGCCGCTGCCGCGCTGCGCCGGTACGGCCCGCGGCGCACCGCGGTGTGCGGCACGCTCCTGGTCGTCCTGGGCATCGCGTCGCTCGCGCGGTCGGGGGCGGACGGTGCGTGGGCCGCGATGGCCGCTGCGTTCGCCGTGCTCGGCGCGGGCTTCGCCACCGTCATGGTGACCGCCACCGCCTCTGTCGTCGGCGACGCGCCGCCCGGGTACGCCGGGGTCGTCGGGGGCCTGAAGCAGACGGCGATGAACGTCGGGCCGGCCCTCGGCATCGCGGTCGCGGCCGGGACGTCGGGCTCCGCCGGGGTGCCGGGCGCCACGACGGGCACCACGCTGTTCCTCCTCGCCGCGCTCGCCGCCCTCGGCCTCCTCCCGGCGTCGCTGCTGCCCCGGCCCACCCGGGCATAGGCCGGGCCGACCGGGCCGGACCCCGCCCCGGCCGGCCGCATGGGGAGGAGCGGCCGTCCGGGGCGTGCCGTACCGGCCGGGGTCAGGCGCCGGCGCGGTAGGTCGAGGTGAACGTCCAGTCGCCGGAGCCGACTTCGTAGACCCGCTCCCCCTCACCGGAACGGACGAGGCGGGCGTCCCTGGGCGCGGCGACGTGACCGGACGTCACCGGCACGTGCACCTCGGCCGTGGTGCCCGCGGGCACGGTGAGCCGCAGCCGGTACGCGTCCCCGTCCAGGCGCCACGCGGTGCTGACCGTGCCGTAGGGCGTGCGGTACGAGCCGGAGGCGGAGGTGAGGCCGGCCACGAGGGCCGGGTCCACGAGGAGTTGGCGGTAGCCGACGGAGCCGGGCGCCTGCTGGATGCCCGCGAGGCGGGCGGTGAACCAGGCGTCGATGGCGCCCAGCATGAAGTGGTTCTGCGACTGGCCGGGGCCGCCGTCCCAGCTCTCGCCGAGCGTGGTGTTGCCGTGCAGCACCTGGTAGCCGTAGCTGGGGCTGGTGGTCTGGGTGGCGATGCGGCCGACGACGTCGTCGTGCCCGGACTCCGACAGCACCCGGAACGCGGCGGGCAGCGAGATCTCGCCCAGGTTGAGGTGGAAGTCCGCCGCCTCGACGCTTGCGACGAAGTGGCCGAGCAGCCGCTCGCGCTGGTCCGCGGGGACGGCGCCCATGTCGAGGGCGAGCGCCTCAGCTCCGTGCCCGCCGCCGCCGAAGGTGCCGGTCGCGGGGTCGTAGTACTTGTCCGCGAGGGCCTTGGCGGTGGCGTCGGCCTTGGCCCGGTACTCCGCTGCGGCGTCCTGGTCGCCGAGGAGCGCGGCGATGCGGCTCATGGCGTCGACGACGCGCCAGTAGCCGTAGGTACCGGCCACCGCGCGGGGGAAGGTGGTGTCCGGGGTGAACCAGTCGCCGAGCCCGTAGTCGAGGATGCCGCCGGAGACCTTCTCCTCCAGGAAGGTGACGTACTTCCGCATCTGCGGGTAGTAGGTGGCGAGGGTCTGCTCGTCGCCGTAGGTGGTGTAGAGCTGCCACGGCACCAGGACGAAGGCGCCGCCCCAGTTGGAGTCGTTGCGGTAACCGCCGGGCAGGGCCGTGTACTCGGGGGTGGTGGAGGTGATCAGGCCCTCGGGGGTCTGGCCGTCGGCCATGTCGCGGACGATCTTGCGGAGCTGGGACTCCATGTCGTAGTTCGCGGCGAGCGTGGGGAAGACGAGCTGGTCCTGCTCCAGCCAGCCGAGCTTCTCGCGGCTCGGGCAGTCGGTGAGGACGCTCATCATGTTGCCCTCGATCGAGCGGCGGATGATGGAGTGGATGCCGTTGACCAGGTCGTTGGAGCTGGTGAAGTCGCCGGCCGAGGTGTTGTCGGTGTGCAGGACCTTGCCGCGGACGGTGACCGTGGCCCCGGCGGGCAGGCCCTTGAGTTCCAGGTAGCGGAAGCCGTGGTAGCCGTACTCGGGGTGCCAGGTCTCGGCGCCCGGGCCCGCGGTGGTGTAGCTGTCCCACAGCGGGCCGCCGACGTTGCTGATGGACTGGAAGGCGTGGCCGTCCTTCAGGCTCTCGGCGGGCACGATGCGGACGGTGGTGCCGGCGGGGGCCTTCACCGTGATCTCGGGCCAGCCGGCGATGTTCCTGCCCACGTCGAAGACGCGGCTGCCCTCGGCGCCGGGCACCTCCTTGGCGGTGAGCGTCTCGATGACCCGGATCGGTTCGGTCTCGCGGGCGCTGAGCCGGGCGGGCGCGTCGGCGGTGCCTGGGCCGGCGACGGTGACGGCCGGATCCCAGCCGGCGCGGCTGCCGCGGGGCTCGTCCCAGTGCGGGATCGCGCGGCGGGCGTCGTAGTCCTCGCCGCCGTACCAGTTGGAGGAGGTGGTGGGGCCGAGCGTGGTGCGCCAGTCGTCGCCGCTGCTGATGCGGCGGACGGTGCCGTCGGCGAGGGTGACCTCCAGCTGCGCGATCAGCTTGGGGTCGCTGATGTTGCCGTAGAGCTTGCGGTAGCGGTCCGCTGTGCTGACGACGTTGGAGATGCCGTTGCCGAGGGAGACGCCGACGGTGTTGCCGCCGGTGCGCAGCAGGTCGGTGACGTCGTAGGTGGCGTACTGGACGCGCTGGGTGAAGGTGGTGTTGGCGGGTTCGAGGACGGCGTCGCCGACCTGCCTGCCGTTGATGGTGGCGTCGTGGATGCCGAGGCCCGAGACGTACAGGCGGGCGCTGCGCACGTGCTCCGGCAGGGCGAAGTCCTTGGTGAACAGCGGCAGCCCGGACGGCAGCCAGGGCTTCGGCGGCTGCTGACCGGTGACGGCGGCGGCCTGGGTGAAGGGCCCGGTGGGGGTGTCCGCGGTGGCGAGGGTGTAGTCGGTGGGGAAGCCGGGGACGCGGCCGTCGTCGGTGAGGACGTCGGCGCGGGGGTAGAGCGCGACCTCGTCGAAGGTCTTGGCGGACTTGAGGTCGAGGGTGAGCGTGATGGGCTGCTGGGAGACGTCCGGCCCGGTGTGCGCGGCGCTGGAGTAGCCGGCGGCGGTCTGGAGGCCGCTGTTGGGCAGGCCGTCCACGGCGAGGGCCGGTTCCCAGGTCTTGCGGAGGGTGTTGGACTCGGAGGCGGTGACGGCGGCGCCCTTGGCGAGGCCGGTCGTGGCCGAGGCCGCGTCGCGGACGTCGATCTCGCCGAGCTGCAGGCGCCAGGTCCGGCTCGGGAAGTCCTCCTGCAGGGGCAGCCCGAGGCGGGTGACGTCGAGACGGACGTAACGGGCGGTGGTGCGGGGCAGCTTGACGACCACGGGGGTGACCTCGCGCTTGCCCAGCTGCCAGTCGGCGTTGGTGATCCAGTCGGCCTGCCAGTCGTCGCTCCTGGTGAGACCGGTCTCGAAGGACGCGGGCGCGCTCCAGTCGGCGGCGTGGTCCGGGCCGTGCGGGTCCTTGCCGTGAGGTCCCGTGCCGTGCGAGCCCGTGGCGGACCAGAGCATCACGCGCCAGTAGACCCGGGTGCGGGAGCCGAGCTCCTTGCCCGCGTAGACGGTCTGCGGGACGGCGGAGCCGACCTTCCCGGAGTCCCACAGGTCGGGGCGTCCCTGGCGGAGCCTGGTGAGCGAGGTGGCCGCCTGGACCCGGTAGGCGGTCTGGACGAGCCCCCGGGAGCGGCCGGTCAGGGCCCAGCTCAGTTCGGGGGTGGTGTCGTCGATGCCGAGGGCCTGGGTGAGCTTCTGGGTGCGCAGGGTGGTCGCGGTCAGCGACGCGGGGGCGCCGGCCTCCGCGGTGACGGCGGTGGGCAGGATCGTGACGAGCGCGGTGAGTCCGGTGGCGACGGCGAGGGCCGGGCCGCGCCGGACGGCTCTGCGCGGAGGTCGGGGCATGCGGGTGCTCCTTGACGGTGGTGCGGTGGGCGGTTGCTGCGGGTCGGGCTCTGCCGGCGCCGGCACGTCAGATCCGGTGCAGGGTGGCGGTGACCCGGCGGTACGGCCGCAGGGTGACCGGGCCGAGGAGCCCGGACGGCAGCGGCTTGTTGCGCTCGTTCGACAGGGTGTTGGACACCCGCACCGCCAGGGTGTTGCGGCCCGGACGCAGCAGGTCCGTCACGTCGGCGGTGTACGGGGTCCACAGCAACGGGGGCAGTTCGGTGCCGTTGACGGTGACCGAGGCGACCTCCCTGACCTGGCCGAGGTCGAGGCGGAAGCCCCGGCCGTCGAGGGTGCCGGCGTCGAGGTCGAGGTCGGTGGTGTAGACGGCGCTGCCGGAGAACAGCGGTTCCACCGTCGTCCAGCTGCCGAGCGGGCCCGTGACGGGGCCGGCTCCGGGGCGCTGCAGGGTGAGCGTCCAGTCGCCGCCCACCTGGACGGGGGTGAGCGGGTCGGTGACGCTCACCGTGCCCCGGTAGGCGCGGCCGCCGTCGGTGCCGGTGAGCACGTGGTCGCCGGGCGCGTCGAGGAAGGCGGCGACGCGCAGGGTCTGCCCCGCGGCCGTGACGGAGCCGAGGGAGGCGGCGGGCAGGGTGCTGTCGGTGAGGTGCGGCCGGGGCTTCGCGCCGGCGCGGACGACGACGGCGAGGGTCTCGTAGGGGGCGAGGCGCAGCGGCAGCCGGACGCCGCCGTGCTTCTGCTCCCGGTGGACGGGCGCGGGTCGTACGGTGCCGGTGACGGGGTCCCAGAGTTCGGGCACGCCGTCGGCGGGCAGAACGGCGACGGTCTCGACGGGCGCCGCGCTCTCGTTGTTGAGGAGGAAGGCGACGTCCTTGCCGCGGGTGGTGCGCAGCACCCGTACGGCCGGAGCCGGCGGTTCGAGGACGGCCGCGGCGACGCCGGCGTCGCGTGCGGCGTCCCCGAGGCCGGCGGTGCCGGCGACGCGTACGGCGGTTCCCGCGCCGACGCGCCGGCTGCCCGGGACGGCGTCGCCGAAGAGCGCGGACAGCGCCCGCTCCAGGGTGCGGTCGCGCCCGCCGGCGTCCTCCTGGGGGAGGGTGCCGACGGCGACGACGGTGCCGCCCTGCCGGGCGAAGGCTTCGAGGCGGGTGACGGCGGCGGCGTCGAGCGTCGGGGTGACGGGGAGGACGGCGAGGTCGTAGCCGGCCTCGCCGACGACGAGGCGTCCTTGGTGGACGCCGGCGTGGGCGAGCAGTTCGGGGTCGCCGGACAGGGCGCCCTCGTGGACGAGGTCGAAGTCGACCTGGGCGCTCTCCAGGGCGTACGCGGCGTCGGTGAAGGCGCCGTCGACCTCGCCCTGGCGGGTGGTGCCGCGCCACTGCTCGGCGGCGCGCTGCGGCTGGATCAGTGCGGTGCGGGCCCCGGAGGTACCGCGGGCGACCTCCATGACGCGGCCGATCCAGTCGGCGATCGGCTCCATCGCCCACCACCAGGGCGCGCGCGGGCCGAACGGCGGCGGGAAGAAGACGCGCTGCTCGTCGGTCCACAGCGCGTGCAGCACGGTGAGGTTGACGCCGCGGGCGGCGTTCGCGCCGACCAGGGCGCGCACGAAGTCCGGGGCGACCTGCCAGCCCATGTTGCCGAAGCACTCCAGCAGCGCCCGGTCGCGGCCCATCTGGTGGGCGACGCTCACCGGGTTGCGGGGGATCATGGTGGGCTGTCCGGCCACGTACTCGGCGGTGATGATGTCGCCGCCGGGCACCTGCGCCCACTGGTGGACCTTGTGCAGGTCGCCGGTGGAGACGATCCGCTTGGACGGCGCGGTCTCGTCGTACAGCGGGTTGGTGATGAGTGCGACGCCGCGCTTCTCGTACCACTGGGACTGCTTGCGGAAGTAGCCGGCGAAGCGGTCCGAGACGGCCTGCCAGTAGCGGCCCCGGGTGATACGGCCGGTGCGGCCGAGGTCGTCGAAGGCCGTCGCGTAGGCCGTGCCGGGCTCGGCGCCGGTCTTCCGCAGGGCCGCGGCCAGGGTCGGCGACCACGGGAGGCGCTTGAAGTGCGCCTCGGCGGAGGCGAAGAACGGCTCGTCGTCCCAGAAGCCGGGGATGACGTTGCCGAAGTAGCGGGCGAACCTGCGGTGGTACTCGCCGGGCACGATGTCGAGGAACAGCTCCACCGGCTCGTCGTCGAGGAGGTCCACGTAACTGCGGCTGTAGCCCTGGGAGTCGTCGACCAGCGGGGTGCCGCCGAAGACGTCGATCAGCCAGTCGCCCTCGGGGACGTGCCAGGTGCGGCCGTCGCCGAGTTCCCCGGTGAGCTCGATGACCTGGTCGCTCGATGTGGCACCGACAGGTCGGGCGGCGGCCGCGACCGGTGCCGCGGCGCCGGCGGGCGGGATCCGGGCGGGGAAGTCGCCCGCGGCGGCGGGGTCGTCGAAGGCGGTCCTGGTGTGGAGGACGGTGCCGTCGGCGGCGGTCACGACGAGGCTCGCCCACAGGGCGCGCTGGGTCCCGGCGGCACGGACGCCGACGCCGCCGGCGGGGTGGGCGGGGTCGGTGACGGTGCCCTTGGCCCTGCCGTCGAGGGTCACGGTCAGGGTGGGGCCGCTGACGGTGACGGCGAGGGTGTGGAACTTGGTCTTGTTGAAGCCGTCGGTGCGGGTGGAGCGGGCGAGTTCGACGGGGTCCCGGTCCTTCGCGAGGAGCGAGACGGTGACGACGCCGGTCTGGTCGAACTCGACGGCGTAACCCGCGCCGCCGTCGGCGGCGGCCCGTACGACGAGGCCCGCGGCCACCTGGTCGGCGCGGGCGCTGCCGGTGACGGTGTAGTCGCGCCACTCCGTTCCCCCGCGCAGCACGGCTGCGCCGCCCAGGACCGCGGCGTCGGCGACCAGCGAGGTGGTGTCCACACCGACGCCGGTGGTGGTGCGCAGGTCGACGGTGGCGGGGCCGGAGACGACGGTGCTGGACCGCCACAGGGCCTTCAGCCGCAGGTCGGGGCGGGGCTTGTAGGTGCGCGAGCCGACCTGGCCGCCCTTGACGATGTACTCGCCGGCGCGGCCGCTGGGGAAGTGGTCGTCGTTGAAGATCCACACCCGCATCCCGGTCTTCTCGGCGGTCTGCAGGACGTGGCCGACGATCGCGAACCATTCCTCGGTGAAGAAGACCGGCTGCATCTCGGCGTTGTCGAAGGGGAAGAGGACGACCTCGTACATCCCCTTGTCCCGCAGGTCGGCCATCTGGGCGTCGACGAGTTCGGGGGTGACGGGGCCGTTCCAGTACCAGTAGACCGTCGGGCGGCTGTCCTTGGCGGGGTCGGCGAAGCGGGCGGGCGACCAGACCGCCTCCGGAGTGCCGTGGTGCTGCGGCGCGGCGTGGGCGGGGAGGGGCAGGCCGGATGCCAGCGCGGCTCCGGTGACTCCCGCGGCGGCCACGAAACGGCGTCTGGACAGGGGGAACTCAGGCATGGCGGTACTCCGTGGGACGAGGACGGGGGGGAGTCGGGCGGGCGGTGGCGCCGTGGCCGGGCGGGCCGCGGCGATGTCGCCGGGCGGCCCGTCGTGCCTTCGCCGGGCGGCTCAGACGGCCGCGAGGGCAGCGACGTCGGCTGCGGCCAGGGCGCGGTTGTGCAGCCTGAAGCCGGCGACGGCACCGGTGAGGTAGGGGTGCGTGGGGTTCTGCGAGCGCCCGAGGTAGTTGTGGGTGGTCGTGCCGAGCAGGAGGGGGCTCGCGGCCATCGCGGGGTTGCGGCCGGCCTCGGCGCCGTCGACGTAGAGGACGCCGGTGCCGTCGCCGAGGGTGAGCGCGACGTGGGTCCAGCGGCCGGCGGGCAGCGGGCCCGTGGCGTCGATGACGTCCTCGGCCTCCATGCCGGCGATCTTCAGGGCCGCGCGGGCGCGGCCGGCGCCGGTGCGCGGGGTGAGGAAGAGGTAGGTGTCCTTGTGGTAGCCCAGGTCGAAGACGCGGGCGGAGTTGGCCAGGACGTCCACCCGCACCCACATGCTGACGGTCAGTTCGGACAGCGCCGACGGCAGGGCCGGGGCCAGCGCGACGTGCCCTCCGGCGCCGTCGAGCGCGACGGCCGGCCGTCCGCCCGGTCCGTCCGCGGTCCAGGAGGCGCCCGCGGCGAGCGTCGCGGGGGCGAACGTCCGTGTGGTGTCGGCGGCGGTGGTGCCGGTGCCCTCGTCGAGGGGATAGCGGGCGACGTCCCGCTCGCGGGCGGCACGGGGGGCGACGGCCCAGTAGACGGTGTAGTTCTCGTGGTGGACCCGGTGGAACGGCTTCAGGGTGACCGCGCCGCCGGCCGTCTCGGCGGTGAAGGTGCCGTCACCGCCGCGTACGGGGCGCAGGGACTGCGGGGTGATCTCCGGGACGGCCGTCAACTGCGTCGAGCCGTAGGTGCCGGCGAGCACGAGCGGGCCGTACGACACCGAGCGCACCTGCGGGTTGTCGGGCGCGGGGCGCCACACGGGTTCGCGGGGCAGGGTGAGTTCGACGGTGTCCCCGGCCCGCCAGTGGCGGTGGAGGGTGAGGTGGCTGCCGGGCTCGACACGGCCGGTGTACGGGTGTCCGGCCACGCGGACGCGTGCCCGGGCCCGGCCGTCCGCCAGCCAGCCCGGTATCCGAACCTTGAGCGCGAAGCGGCCGCCGCCCTCGGTGACGGTGATCCGCACGGTGTCCTCGGAGACGGCGTGCTGACGGATCGTCACCCCTTCATTCGGCCCGTGGCGCCGCCAGTCCACCTCGGAGGGGATGAAGAGGTTGACGTAGAGCGCGTCGCCGGACTGGAAGTAGATGGTGTCCGCGAACTTGGTGTGGGTCTCCAGGCCGGTGCCGTGGTCGCAGGAGAAGTTGTCGTAGTCGCCGCTGTAGCTGCCGGGCGCCGCGCCGAGGCCGCCCTTGGGCTGCCGGTGCGAACCGGCCCACAGCCCGGTGTAGTACGTGACGAAGCCGTGCTCGGAGTCGGGGTCCTGCTCGCCGAGCATCTGGTTGTACAGGGTCCACTCGTAGTGGTCCAGGTAGGCGGTGCGGGTCGGCTCGTGCAGGAACAACTGCCGGCCGAGCTTGAGCATGTTGTAGCTGTTGCAGTTCTCGCAGGTGTTCTCCGACAGACGGCTGACGATCTCGTCCGGGGGCCCGAAGAACTCCAGGTTGGAGTTGCCGCCGATGGCGTACGTGTGGTGCTCCACGACGGTGCGCCAGAAGGTGCGCGCGATGTCGAGGTAGCGGCGGTCGCCGGTGGCCTCGTAGGAGTACGGCGCCCCGACCACCTTGGCGATCTCGGTGTTGGCGTGCCGGCCCGCGAGTTCGTCGCGTCCGGCGGCGAGCGGCGCGTAGAGCTCCTCGTGGTCGAAGCGGCGGGCGGTGCGCAGGTGCGCGGGGTCTCCGCTGACGAGGTGGAGACGGGTCAGGACGTCGTTCATGCCGCCGAACTCGACCTTGAGCACGGACTGCATGCGCTCGTACGACAGCGACGCGGTGCGCGCCTCCGCCCAGCCGGCCATCCCCAGGAGCACGGTCATGGCCTGCTGGTTGCCGCTGAGGGTGTACTGGTCGAGCAGCCCGGCCATGATCTTGTGCAGGGTGTAGTACGGCGCCCAGGGCTTGCCGCCCGCTTCCAGGCTGTCGAAGACCGCCTCGGGGAAGGCCGACAGGTACCCCTCGTGGAACCCGGCGGCGGGAGAGGCCGCCTGGCACTCGGCGAGCGCGGCGACCAGGACGCGGCCCTTGTCGGCGTAGGCCTCGTCCGCGGTGTTGGCGTGGGCCTGGGCGAGGGCGGACAGCAGGTGCCCGGTGGTGTGGCCGCGCAGTTGGACGTCGGGCGCCTCCCAGCCTCCGCAGGGCTCGGCGGACGAGGGAAGTCCCACGGTGCGGCGGAAGGTGTGCAGGAGCCGGTCGGCGTCGACGAAGCGCAGGTAGGCGCCGGTGCGCCGCATGTTGTCGCGGAAGGGGCTGTCGAGCAGCCGCACGGCCGACAGCGGCAGCGGGGCGAGCTTCGGACGCACGGCGGGGGACGCACCACCGTGGACGGCGTCCGCCGGCCCGGGGGCGCTCGGCGCGGCGGCGGCCGGGGCCGCCAGCACGGCCTGGCCGGCGGCCGCAAAGGTCGCGGCCGTCGCGACGCCGGCGGTCAGCACGTTCCTGCGGGACGGCTGGGAGGGGTGGGGTGCGGACATTCTCGGAACTCCTTCCGGGCACGGAGGAGTACCACCGGCCGGCGTGGGCCCGGCGGTGGCGCGGCCGTGGAACGCGGTTGCCGGGCAGCCCGATGCCCGGCCACTGGCCTGAGTGCGAATGAATCGTTTTTAGAGCCAGCGGCAACCTAGGGTGACTTCGCGGAGACCGTCAAGAGCCGTACCCCGATCCGGCACCCATGGCGTCACGCGTCCGACGCACCGTCACAAAAGGTTGCATTCGCGGGCGATGGACAACCCACGGGGCGCCCCCACGCGCGGGTGAAGGCACTTGCGGCACCCGGTGTCTTGTCGCGGCAGCGGTGGCCGCGTATGTTCCTGCCCGTCACCTACTGAATCGTTCAAGTCCTGAGGGGGAACAGCAAGCGCGGTCACCGTGCCGCACCACGGAGGCCAGAGCGGACGTGGGCACCCGGCCGTCGTCCGGCGGCGCCGGACGGGAGTGGATACTCCGGGACGGCGAAAGGATGCACCCACCCATGACCACTGACAGGATCTCCGCGGCCACGGCCGGCACCTGGCTCCTCGGCGACATGACGGTGAACCGGATCGGCTTCGGCGCGATGCGGCTCACCGGCAACGCGGCCTTCCACCTCGGCACCTCCAGCGACCGGGAGCGCGCCATCGGCGTGCTGCGCCGCGCCGTCGAACTCGGCGTCGACCACATCGACACCGCCGCCTTCTACTTCTCACGGCTGCGGTCGGCCAACGAACTCATCAACTCGGCCCTGGCGCCGTACCCGCAGGACCTGGTCATCGCCACCAAGGTGGGCCCCGCACGGGACGCCTCCGGCGCGTGGGCCACCGCGGCGCGCCCCGACCAGCTGCGCGGCCAGGTCGAGGAGAACCTGCGGCAGCTCGGCCGCGACCACCTCGACCTGGTCAACCTCCGCTTCATGGGCGGCACTTCCGTCGCCGAGCACTTCGGCGCCCTGGCCGAGCTGCGCGACGCCGGGCTCGTCCGCCACCTCGGGCTCTCCAACGTCCGCCCGGAACACCTGGCCGAGGCGCGGGCCATCGCCCCCGTGGTGTGCGTCCAGAACCGCTACGGCGTCGACGCCCGCGACAGCGACGACCTGCTGCGGGAGTGCGGCGCCCAGGGCATCGCCTTCGTGCCCTTCTTCGCCATCGCGGGCGGCGGCCGCGAACGCGGGCCCGGCGCCGCCGGCGACGGCGAGAGCGAGGCCGTCCTCGCCGTCGCGGCCGCCCACGGCGTCTCGCCCGCGCGGGTGCGGCTCGCGTGGACGCTCGCGCAGGGCGACCACGTGCTCGCCATCCCGGGGACGGGGGATCCGGAGCACCTGGTCGACAACCTGGCCGCGGGCACTCTGCGGCTGACGGCGCGGGAGACGGCGCTCATCGACGCGGCCGGCCGCCCCGCCCGCTGAACGGGACGGGGCGGGACGGGGCGGGATGGGACGGGGCGCGGCCGGAACGGGCGTACCGGCGGTCAGTCGTGCGGGACGACCGCCACGGGCGCCTTAGCGTGGTGCAGCACCGCGTGCGTCACCGGGCCGATGTGCAGTCCGGCGGCCGCGTGCCGCACACGGCGGCCGACGACCACCAGGGAGGCGTCGGCCGCCGCCTCGACCAGGTGGTGTGCCGCCCCTCCGGCGAGCGAGTGCTCCACGACCTCGACGGCGGGGTACTTCGCCCGCCACGGCGCCAGCACCCGCGTCAGCGCCTTCGCCTGGGCGTCGGTCAGCTCGCGCTCCAGGTCGAGCGCGATCGCGGCGGGGTTGTAGCCGTAGGAGGCCGGCAGGTTCCAGCCGTGGACGGCGCGCAGGCCCGACCCGCGCTCCACGGCGGCCTCGAAGGCGAAGGCCAGCAGGTCGTCGTGGGGCCGGGCCAGGTCGATGCCGAGCACCACGTCGCGGAAGGGGGTGTACTCGGACACCAGCCCGTCGAGGTCCGGGCGGTGCTCGTCCTCACCCGTCTCGCCGGCCCGTACGAGCACGACGGGCCGCACCGTCCGGGCGACGGTCGCGGAGGCGACCGAGCCGACGAGGAAGCCCGCGAGCGCGCCGAGGCCGCGCGAGCCGAGCACCAGCAGTTCCGACGCGTCGGCGGCCGCCGCGAGGGCCGCCGCGGGCTGCCCGCTCAGCAGGCCGGCGGTGATCTCCAGATCCGGATGGCGCGCGGCGAGTTCCGCGGCGGCGTCGCGCGGCACCGACTCGGCCCACTGCCGCTGGGCGTCGGGGTCCACCGCGGCCACCGCCCCGGCCAGCGGTGCGTGGACGGAGCCGTACGGCTGGTACTCGTGGACGTGCACGAGCCTCAGCGGCAGTCCGCGGCGCAGCGCCTCGCGGGCGGCCCAGTCCGCCGCGGCCCGGCTCTCGGGCGTTCCGTCGAGACCGGCGGTGACCGTACGGGACATGACGTTCCTCCTGGCGAACGGGGCGAAGGGCGTGGGCTGTTCGCCCCCAGCCTCCCGCCCGCGGCACGCCCCCGGCAGGGGCCCGCCGGGCCCGCCCATGGGCCGACCGGCCCATGGGCGACGGCACGTGCCGTCGGGGACAGTGGGAACAGGTCACCACTGCGCCAAGCGTACGGGGGCGGGTCCGGACGGGGCGGTGGGGGGTGACGCGGCCGCGACGTACGGAAGGACGTGACCGGGCATGACGCAGCAGGACGCGGCCGCCGCGGCCGGGGACATCGGGCGCCGGATCGCGAGCCGCCGGGAGGAGACGGGCCCGTCCCCGGAGGAGGCGGCGGAACGCGCCGGCATCGCCCCGGGCCACCTGCCGCACGTCGGACAGGAGCCGACCCCGGCGCCCCGGACGGAACTGGTGGAACTCGGCCCCGAGGAGTGCTGGGCCCTGCTGTCCACCCACGGCGTCGGCAGGATCGGGCTGGACACACCCGACGGGCTCGCCGTCCTGCCGGTCAACTACACGGTCACCGAGGGCGTGATCGCCTTCCGCACCGACCCGGGCGCCACGCCCGCGGCGGCCGCGGACACCCGGTGCGCGTTCGAGGTCGACCACGTGGACGAGGTCCTCAGCCAGGGCTGGAGCGTGCTCGTCCGCGGTCTCGCCACCGCCGTCACCGACCCGCCCGCCGTCCGGAGCCTGGCGGAGCGCGAGTACAGCGGCCCGTGGGCGGGCGGCGACCGCACCCTGTGGATCCGTGTCGTGCCCACCGGCGTCACGGGCCGCCGCATCACGTCCGGGTAGGCCGCTTCGTCCCGGACCGGAGCGGCGGGACAGGGTGGGGGCGCGGAGCGGGGCTGCCGTCAGGCTCGCGGTCGGCCACGGAGCCGCCGCACGTCCCGCACGAGCGTGTGCACGGCCATGAGGAAGATCAGGATCCCGGCCACGAGCCAGAGGACCGACGCTCCGGAGCGGTACTCACGGACGCCGAGAAGGAGCAGCATCAGGCCGACGAGGACACCGAAGGCCGACATCAGGGCACTGACGCGGTTGATCACACGGACATCATCGACGACACCGGCGGTCACCGGAAGCGATACCGGGAACATCGCCCTCGGTCTCCCGACCGGGTGAGGGCCCGCACCGCGGCGAACCGCCGGTCGCGCCTCAGGGCACGATCCGCACACCCCCGGGTCGTGCACCACCCGCAGCGCCGCCCCGCGCCACGCGGCCTCCCTGGCCGCCGTCTCCACCGCGGCGAGGCTTGAGGCCGAGCCGTCCGCCCCCACCACCACCAGGCCGCCCACCGCGCCTCCTCGTCCGCCGTGCCGCACGTCCGCCTCCGGCCTCAGGCCCTCCGGTGGCCCCAGGACGGGCCGGTCCGCTCCCACTCGCGGTCCCATGCCGCGGCGCGGTGGCGGTCGATCCACAGGCGGACGATCCAGCGGCCGGCGAGGACGAGCGCACAGGCGCCCGTCGCGGCGACCGTGCCGAAGACCACTCCCTGGGCCTCGGCCTGCGCGGGGGTGAGCCGGTTCTGCTGCAGGTGGCCGCCGGCGTCCAGCCAGACGGTCGTGGGGGACCCCGCGTGGCTGCCCGGTTCGACGCGCGCCTCGCCGGTCCGGGTGGAGCCGTCGGGCGCGGTCCACCGGACGGTGGTGAGGACCTTGCCGATGGAGCCGGTGTACGGGTTCTCCACGGCCTTCGCGGCGTCCTCGGTCAGGACGGCCGTCGCCAGGTGGGTGCCCGCGCTGTGCCGCAGCTCGGAGTGCTCGACCGCGACCGCCGTGGCGGCTCCCGCGGCCGGGGCGCCCGCGGCGATCAGCAGCGCCGCCGCCACACCCGTCCAGGCCTCCAGGACATCGGACCGCCGCCGCATCGGATTGCGGCGCCAGCGCCAGAACACCGCCCTGCCGCCCATGGCCGCGCTCCCTTCCCTGTCCGTCGACCGTCGCACGCGCCGGTGCTCCCGTTGCAGGGGCCGCACGGATCATTTCCGCCCCGGGAGGGGGCCGACCGGCCCATCCGCGCGTACGCGCCCCGAGCGCGGCGCCCGCCCGGCGGCCCCGCCCGGGATGTGACGACCGTCACCCGCCGCCGATCGAACTTCGCGTGCCGCCCGCCGTCCTGTCGGTGTCCTCGACACCTTTCGGAAACGGAGTACGGATGTCCACGTCCGCGACCCACCCCCTGTCCCCCGGCACCCACACCCTGGAGGTGGACGGTGTGGTCCAGCGCTACCACGTCCACGGCACCGGCACCGGTCCGGTGTGCATCGCGCACTCGGGCGGGCCGGGCGTGTTCTGGGAGTACCTGCGCATGCCCGAGGTCGAACGGCACCTCACGGTCGTCTACCCGGAGCCGGTCGGCACCGGCGGCTCGGGCCGGCTGCCCTCGCACCCGCACGGGTACACCCGGGAGCTCTACAGCCGGTTCCTGGAGGCCCTCGTCGACCACCTCGGCGCCCCGCGCGTGTACCTCCTGGGGCACTCGCACGGCGGCTTCGTCGTCCAGTACCACGCCCTGCGCCGTCCCGCGCGCGTCGCCGGGGTCGTCCTCTACGACAGCTCCCCGGTCACCGGCCCCGAGCTCGGCGCCGAGGCGGCGCGCAAGGTGGCGGAGTTCGCCGCCCGCAACGCGGGGCACCCCGGTCTGCCGGAGGCCCTTGGGGCCCTGCAGGGGGTGTCCGCGATCTCCGACGACGCGGGGATGACGGCGGCCCTCAAGGGCCTGCTGCCCGCGTACTTCGCCGACTACTGGGCCCGGGAGGAGGAGTTCGCGCCCCTGCGCGCCGCGGTGACGGGCACGTACATCTCGGGGCTGGACACCGGCCTCGTCCCCGATGTCATCGACGACCGCGGGCAGTTGGGAGCCCTCACCGTCCCGGCGCTGGTCGTGGTCGGCCGGTACGACGTGATCTGCGGGGTGCGGTGGGCCGATGAACTGCACGGGCTGATCCCCCGATCGGAGCTGCTGGTCCTGGAGGACAGCGGGCACTTCGGCCACCTCGAGGAGCCCGGGCGCTTCGCGGAGGCCGTGGTCGGCTTCGTGACCGCCCGCGAGGGGGCGGTGCCCGCCTGACGGACCGGGGGAACGGGTGCGACGCGGCGGCCGCGCGGCCGCCGCGTCGCAGGGCTGGACGGGCCGCGCCCGTCCGGTGAGGGCCGGGCCGGCCGGTGGCCGGGACACCGTGGTGCCCCCGGCCACCGCCGGCCCGGACCGTCGCCCGCCGGGGCTGCGGCTCAGGTGATGACGTCGTACTCCCCGTAGGCGTGCTGGGGCGTCATCGTGGAGTCGAGCCCGTTGGTGACCCAGGTGCCGAGGACCATCTCCGCGGTGATGCCCGGGCCGAAGCCGGCCAGCAGCCCGCGGTGCCCGTCGAGGGCGGAGCCCTCCTCGAACATCCGGTACAGGGCGTCGAGGACGACGGCGCTCGCGATGTTGCCGTACTCGGTCAGCGTGGCCCGGCTGAACCGGAACGACTCCGGCGGGACGCCGAGGAAGCGGCACAGGTCGTCCAGGATGCGGGGGCCGCCGGCGTGGATGATGTAGTAGTCCAGCTTGGCGGCGTTCCACGCGTGGTCCTCGGCGACCTGGCGCAGCACCGGCGCCAGGGGTTCCATGGTGCCGGGGACGCGCTTGTCGAGCTGGAAGTGGAAGCCCGTCTGGCGCACCGCGTAGGAGATCCACTCCTCGGTGTTCGGGATGAGGTAGGAGGCGTTGCGCTCCAGCCGCATCCCGGTACCGCCGCTGCCCCGGACGACGGCGGCGGCGATGCCGTCGCCGAACAGGCCGTTGGAGAGCAGCGTTCCGACACTGAAGTCCGTGGGCTGGTAGCACAGCGAGCAGAACTCGCAGGCCACGATGAGGGCGTTGGCCTCGGGGTACGCCGTGCAGAAGTCGTGGGCGCGGTTGATGGCCGCGCCGCCCGCCGCACAACCGAGCTGCGCTATGGGCAGTTGCCGGGTGTCGTGGCGGAAGCCCATCTTGTTGATGAGCCACGCGGTGAGCGAGGGCATCATGAAGCCCGTGCACGAGACGTACACGATGATGTCGATGTCCTCGGGCTCCAACTCGGCCTGGTCGAGAGCCTTTCGTACGACGGCCGGTACCCGCGCCTTCGACTCCGCCTCGTAGATCTGGCTGCGCACGTCGAAGCCCGGATGCTTGAGCACCTCTTCGATCGGCTGGATCAGGTGCCGCTTCTGAACGCCCGTGTTCTCAATGAGCCTGAGGGTCAGGCCGAGTTGCGGGTGGTCCTTGTGCAGCCGCCGTGCCAGCTCGAGCGTTTGTTCGCAGGTGATAACGTTGTCGGGTACCGAAATCACCGGCTTGCACAGAACAGCCATGGGTGGCTCCATTTCCTGCCCCTCGGCGGGCTATGGTCCATGTGGTGCGCTGCTCCGGGATTTCCGGAGCAGGCCCGTACCTGTCACGAAAATGCGGTAGGGGGTACGGGCGCATTCATCGGCGCACCCACAGGGGGACTCTCAGGAGGTCCCGGCAAAAGTCGGTTCACAAAAGGGGACCGGCCGCTGTCGAAGTGGATTCATGGCCTGTTCAGATTTGCGTCCACCAGGAAAACGTACGTCACTTGGGCGGATTCCGCATGTCGGAGCGGCCCGCACCCGTCGCCACGAGGGACGACGTGACGGGACCGGCCCCGCACCCGTGCGGGGTGCGGGGCCGGTCCGGGCCGGGGCGACGCGTCACCAGGCGACGTGCAGGGCCACCGGGTAGCGCCAGATCGACGTGGCGCTCCACCGCACCTCGTCCGCGGGCTTGGCCAGCCTCAGGTCCGGGAAGCGCCGCAGCAGCTCCCTGAAGGCCACCTGGAGCTCCATGGTCGCCAGGGGCGCGCCCAGGCAGTGGTGGCCGCCCCAGCCGAAGGTCATGTGGGGCGTGCCGGTGCGCTCCAGGTCCAGCTCGTCGGGGCGGTCGAACTTCTCGGGGTCGCGGTTCGCCGTCAGGTACGAGACGTGGACGACGTCTCCGGCCTTGATCAGCACACCGCCCATCTCGACGTCCTCGATGGCGATCCGCGGGATGCCGACGCCCTTGCGGAACGGGATGTGGCGCAGCATCTCCTCGATGGCCTGCGGGATGAGGTCCGGCCGCTCCCGCAGCATCGCCAGCTCGCGGGGGCGGGTGAGCAGGGTGTAGGCGATGTTGCCGATCTCGTTGGACGTGGTGTCCTGGCCCGTGATGAGCAGGACCATCGCCATGACGGCGAGTTCCTTGTCGTTGAGGATCTCGTCCCCGTCACGGGCGGTGGCCAGCACGCTGACCAGGTCGTCGCCCGGGCGGGCGCGCCGGTCGGCGGTGAGCTTGGTGAAGTAGTCCCGCAGGAAGGCCTTGGAGTGGACGGCGTTGGCCCGGTTGTCGGGGCTGAAGTCCATCATGGTGCGGGCGTGGCCCCGCAGCTCCCAGCTGTCCTCGTCGGGGATGTCGAGCACCTCGCAGATCGCGGCCAGCGGGAGCGGCGCGGCCAGGTGCTCCACGAGGTCGGCCGGGGAGCCGCTCCGCTCCATGCCGTCGAGCAGTTCGGCGACGACCCGCTCGATGCTGGGGCGCATGTGCTCGACGTTCCGGGGGGTGAAGCCCTTGGAGACCAGCGACCGCAGCCGGCTGCTGTCCGGCGGGTCCATGACGTTGATGGCCTCGTCCTGGACGATCGGCTCCGGCGTCATGCGGGGGAAGTCCTTGCCGACGACGGCGGCGCGGCTGAAGCGCCGGTCGGTCGTCACCGTACGCACGTCCTCGTACCGCGTGACCAGCCAGGCCTCACCCTCACCGTGCGGCAGCTTGATGCGGGAGATCTGCTCGTTCTCCATGAAGTGCTTCAGCTGCGGGTCGAACTCGAGGGCTTCGGCGAAGTCGAAGGGGCAGTTGTGCGCGGAGGAACCGGATTCCATGCGAATACTCCAGTGCACCTGGGCGTCGGGGGGACATATCACAACCAATCCCCAGCGCGCGCCGGTGACCACTGCAGGCGGCCCATCCGGGCGACCCCCGCCGCGACCGGGCGCAGGCGCGAGGACGGCCGGGCGGACGGGTGGGCGGGGCCGCGCCCGCGGCCCCGCACCCATGGGCGTGCCGCGCCCCGGAGGACGCGGCACGCGGGCGGGCTCACCCGCCGTCAGTAGTAGTGGCGGCGCCCCGCGACGGCGTGCCCCATGGCACCCAGGACCCAGAGCACGAGGCCGATGACCACGAGGATGACTCCCAGGGTCCACAGGATGGAGATTCCGGCGAGGAATCCGACGATCAGCAGGATGATGCCGAGGATGATCATGATGCACTCCCTTGCTCGGCCCTGGTCGCCGTTGCCGCGCACCGGGCCGGACGCGCCGCGGGGGCGGGCCCCGGGGCATTGACCGCGCGGTGCGCGGCCGGGCCGGGTCCCGCTCGGACGGGACCGGCCCTCGGCGTCGCCCGCCGTCCACGCCCGCGGCGTGGACCTGCCGGCTTCGCATTCACCCCCATTCCTACAGGGATCGGCTACCCGGCTCGGCGCGTTTCATGACGGCCTGATCGGTCCGGCCCGATGCCGGACGGGGTCACGACCCCTGGGAGAGAGCGCTCTCAGCAGCCGGAACACACACGGTGACATGCCCTGCCGAGGCGCGGAGGACCGCTCAACGGTGCTCTTTCGGACACCACTTGGCCCCGGCGGTGCGGGCCGCGCCCGCCCCGGCAGGACCCGCCGCCTCCAAGCAGTGAAGGCAGGGACGCATGTACTACTTCTTCTGTTCCATGTATTGACCGCGGTTCACCCCGGCGGGAAGGTGTTCCCGCCAGATGAGAGCGCTCTCAACGCTCAACCCTGAACCGCACCCTTCCCCGGCACCGATCCCGAGGAGGCATCACCCCCGTGTCCACGCGAACGACCCCCCGCAGGCGGTACGCCGCCAGACCGATCACCCTGGTGATGGCTGCCGCAGCCACCGCCACCGCCCTCTGCCTGGGCCTGCTCGGCTCGGCCACGGCCGCCGTCCCGACGGCACCGTCCGGCTGGACCACCGTCTGGAGCGACGACTTCAGCGGCGCCGCCAACACCCTCCCGTCGAGCGACAACTGGATCGTCGACACCGGCACCAGCTACCCCGGCGGCGCCGCCAACTGGGGCACCGGCGAGGTGCAGACGTACACCTCCGACACCGCCAACCTCCGCCAGGACGGTTCCGGCAACCTGCGCATCACCCCGATCCGGGACTCCGCGGGCAACTGGACCTCCGGGCGCGTCGAGACCCGCCGCAGCGACTTCGAGCCCCCGTCGGGCGGCAAGCTACGCATCGAGTCCCGCATCCAGATGCCGAACGTCACCGGCGCGGCAGCGGCCGGCTACTGGCCCGCCTTCTGGACGCTGGGCGCGCCCTACCGGGGCAACTACTGGAACTGGCCCTCCATCGGCGAGTTCGACCTGATGGAGAACGTGAACGGCGTCAACCAGGTCTGGGGCACCCTGCACTGCGGCACCAACCCGGGCGGCTACTGCAACGAGACCACCGGCCTCGGCGCCACCCGGGCCTGCCCCGGCAGCGCGTGCCAGGGCAACTTCCACACGTACGCCTTCGAGTGGGACCGCAGCGTCAGCCCCCAGCAACTGCGCTGGTACGTCGACGGTGTGCAGTTCCACTCGGTGAACTCAAGCCAGATGGACGCCTCCACCTGGAACGCGGCCACCGCGCACGGCCACTTCATCCTGCTCAACGTCGCGATGGGCGGGGCCTTCCCCGACCCGGTGGCCGGGTACAAGACGCCGACGGCCTCCACCGTCTCGGGCGTGCCGATGCTGGTCGACTACGTCGCCGTCTACAGCTCCGGCGGTGGCGGCACGCAGCCCCCGACCGATCCCCCGCCGACCGGGGGCACCGGCAGCGCGTACGGCACCCTCCAGGCCGAGTCGTACACCCAGCAGTCCGGCACCACCGTGGAGACCACGACGGACAGCGGCGGCGGCAAGAACCTCGCGTCGCTCGCGAACGGCGACTGGGCGCTCTACTCCGGCGTCGACTTCGGGACCACCGCGGCCCGGCAGTTCAAGGCCCGGGTCGCCTCCGGAGCCGCCGGAGGCGTCAGCGGCCTGGTCGAGGTACGGCTGGACAGCCGGAGCAACGCCCCGATCGGCAGCTTCTCCGTCGCCAACACCGGCGGCTGGCAGAACTGGACGACGGTCCCGGCCAACATCTCGGGCGTCACCGGCAAGCACGACGTGTACCTGACCTTCACCAGCGGCCAGCCGGCCGACTTCGTGAACGTCAACTGGTTCACCTTCAGCACGACCTGACGCACCTCCTGCCGCCCGCGGCACCCCCGGCCGGGCCCCTCCCCCGGCCGGCAGCCGCGGGCGGCAGCGTCGCCTTCGAACCGCGCGGCACCGGCGGGACCGTCACCGCCGTCGAGGAGGGCCGGGGCCCGTCCTCGACGGCGGTGCACCGGTCGTTGCCGCTGCCGCCTACCGTCCGGTGCGCGCCGGACGGCGGGGCGTCACTTCAGGTGCCGGTCGAAGAAGCGGCACCCGTCCTCCAGTTCGAACCAGGGGGTGCCGGTGTGCCCGCCCAGGTTGGCGTGCAGCGTCTTCTCCTTGCTGCCGAAGGCGTCGAACAGGTCCAGCGCCCGCTGCCGGGGGTTCCCCTCGTCGTCCCACTGCAGCAGGAACAGCAGCGGGACGGTGACCTGCCGGGCCTCCTCGCGCTGGGCCCGGGGCACGTACCCCCCGGCGAAGAAGCCCGCGGCGGCGATGCGCGGCTCGGTCACCGCGAGGCGGATGCCGAGGGCGGTCCACCCACCGGAGTACCCGACCGGGCCGCCGATCCCGGGCAGTTCGAGGAGGGCGTCCAGCGTGGCCCGCCATTCCGGGACCGCGTTCTCGACCAGCGGGCCGATGAAGGACTCGAAGATCTCGTCGACCGGCTCGCCGGCCTGCATCGCCCGCCGGAGGTCGGCGCGGGCCCGCTCGTCGGCGGCGGAACGGGGGCGGTCACCGCAGCCGGCGGCGTCGATGGTGGCCACCGCGTAGCCGCGCGCCGCGGTGTGACGGGCCCGGGCCACCAGCCGGGGATCGGCCTTGGGCAGGCCGTTGTTGTGGGACATCAGGACCAGCGGTACGGGTGCGGGTCCGGGCGTCCACAGGGTGCCGGGGGTCTCGCCGAGGAGGAATTCGCGCTCGAGGACGCCGTCGTCGAGGCGCTGTTCGGAAGTGAAGTGCACGGTCGTGCCTTTCGGGAGGGCTGTTGAACGGCGCTCCCGGACGACCTATCGCCCGACCGTGACCCCGGAGGGGAGCACCCACGTCGACATGATGTTCACGGGTACCACCTCCTGGTTCTCTCGCACGGCCTCGGGGAGACTAGCAACGCCCGCCCCGTTCCGCCAACGGGTTTTCGGGCCGGCCCGTCAGCGGCACGTGCCCTCCGGTCGACGGCCGCGACCGGCTACGCGTCCCTGCGCCGGTCCCTGACCTCGGGTCGCGGCCGGAAGCCCGCCGCGGTGTAGGTCGCGACGGCGGCGGCATTGGAGCTCGGCGTGCAGACGATCGCGCTCGACGAGCCGAGTTCCCGCAGCGCGGCCGCGGCGGCGACACTGATCGCCGTGCCGTAGCCGTTCCTGCGGTGTTCCCGGTGGACGCCCATCGGCTCGAGCAGCCCGGGCCGCCCCGGGCCGGCCGACCACACCGTCACCGCCGCCACCGCGTCACCCCGGTGGTCGTGGGCGACCAGGCACCGGGCGCCGGCGTACGGCAGGCCGCCCGCCATCGCGTGCCAGCGCTCCTCCGTGAACGTCGACGCGTCGAACGCGGCCCGTTGCACGGCGGCCCGCACGCCGGCCCGCCCCGGCCCGGTCACCTCGATCCGCACGCCCGGGTCCTCCACCGGCTGCGTGAGGTCACGGCGCAACGGCGTCCACGGCTCGTCGGTGTCCCAGCCGGCCTCGGCGAGCAGATCCTGGACCAGCGCGCCCGCCGGGGCCTCGACGTACGCCTCGCCCGCCCGCAGCACGCCGCGTCCGGGGTCGGTCACGTCCGCGACGACCTGCCGCGCCAGTTCCTCGTCCCGCAGGACGTCCGGCGCGAGGGTCAGCCGCAACAGCCCGGCACCGTCCAGCAGTCCGACGGCGAGGATCCGTCCGCCCCGGCTCCAGGTCCGTACCGCCGCGGCCGTCGCCTCCGCGCCGAACCGCCAGAACCAGCCCACGTCCCCCGGGTGCAGCTGCATCGGCGCCCCCTCGTACTGCCACTCCCCCAGCACGCCCACGGCCGCGCCCAGCCCGTCGGCTCCCGGCCTGCCCACCACGATCGCCATGCCCCGATCCCACACCACCGCACCGCCGTCCCGCACCCCGGTTTCGCGGGGCGCGGCCCCGTCGATCGCGGCGGGGCCCGGCCCCCGGTGGACGGCGAGCTCTGCGCTGCCCTGCGCTCCGTCACACGTCCTTCGGGCGCGCGATGAGGAGGGCCACGTCGTCACGGTCGGCGGGGTGGCGCAGGGCCGCGAGGAGGCGGTCGCAGGTCTCCTCGACCGGCTCGTCGGGGGCGTCGAGGAGGCGGAGCAGGTCGTCGAGGCGTTCGTCGATGGCGCGGTCGCGGGTCTCGACCAGGCCGTCGGTGTAGAGGACGAGGCGGTCGCCCGGGACGAGGTCGACGGTGGTGCTCTCGAAGGGCACGCCGCCGACCACCCCCAGCGGGGTGCCGGTGGGCAGGTCGAGCAGTTCGGGGCGCTTGCCCGCACGGACGACGACCGGGGGCAGGTGGCCGGCGTTGGCGAGGTGGCAGACCCCGCGCGCGGGATCGTGGACCGCGTAGACGCAGGTCGCGATGTAGGGGTCGAGCCCGTGGGTGATCCGGTCGAGGTGGCCGAGGACCTGGGCGGGGTCGAGGTCGAGGCCGGCGAGGGTGGAGGTGGCGGTGCGGAGCCGTCCCATGGTGGTCGCCGCGGGGACGCCGCTGCCCATGACGTCGCCGACGACGAGGGCGACCCGGCCGTCGTCGAAGGGGATGACGTCGTACCAGTCGCCCCCGACCTCGCTGCTGGCCTGGGCCGCGCAGTAGCGGGCGGCGAGTTCGAGGCGGGGGTGGGCGGGCGGGAGCTGCGGCAGGAGGCTGCGCTGCAGGGTCTCGGCGGTGCTGCGCAGTTGCTGGTGGAGGCGGGCGTTGTCGATGGACACCGCGGCGCGGGAGGCCAGTTCGCCGGCGAGGGTCTGGTCGTCCTCGTCGAAGGGCTGGGGGGTGCCGGCGCGGGCCAGGCCGAGGACGCCCAGGATCACGCCCCGGGCGATGAGCGGGACCGCCATGGCCGTGTGGACGCCCGCGCGGGCCAACAGCGATGCGGCGTCGGGGTCACGGGCGACGCGTACCAGGCTCCGCTCGTCGGCGTGGGTGATCAGACCCGGGCGGCCGGTGTCCAGGCACCGCGCGGCGAGGTGGTCGGGGGCGTAGCTGACGAGCCGGCCGGCCCTGCCGAAGGCACCGGCCGCGTCACCGGCGTCGACGCACTTGGAGGAGAGCGCGCGGAAGCGGGGGCGGTCGAGGCCGGGCTCGCCGCCGTCGTCGCGCAGCGCGGAGTCGAGGACGTCGACCGCGGCGAAGTCGGCCAGCTCGGGGACGACGACGTCGACGAGTTCGCGGGCGGTGTCCTCCACCTCGAGGGAGGTGCCGATGCGGGCGGAGCTGTCGGCGATCACGGCGAGCCGCCGCCGGGCCCGGTCGGCCTCCTGGGCGGTGCGGTGCCGGTCGGTGACGTCCACCACGGAGGTGGCGATGCCCAGGACGTTCCCGTTGCGGTCCTCCAGCCGGAAGTAGGACACCGACCAGGCCCGGTCGGCGGTGGGGTCGGCGGCCGTGCGGCCGACGACGTACCGGTCGACGATCGGTGTGCCGGTGCGCAGGACCTGCCGGAGCGCGTCCTCGGCCATCCGGAACCTGGGCCCGGGGAGCACCTCGCGGAAGCGGCGCCCGATGTGGTCGCCCTCCGTCATGCCGTGCATCCTGGCGAGGGCGGGGTTGACGGACAGGTAGCGCAGCGAGGTGTCGAGCACCGCGAGCCCGATCGGGGACTGGGCGACCAGTTGGAGCGAGAGGGCGAGGCCGCGTTCGAGCCGTTGCAGCACGGGGCGGTCGGTGGCTATCCCCAGGGCGTAGACGCGGCCGCGGCTGTCCGTCAGGCGGACGTTGCGGAACTCCGCCAGCCGGGTCGAGCCGTCCTTGTGGCGCACCGGAAACGCCCCCGACCAGCTGCGGCCGGTCTCGAGCACCTCGGTGAACAACTTCATGGCGTCGTCGCGGTGCTCGGGCCGGACGAGCAGCGGCGCCGCGTAACGGCCGACGGCCTCACCCGCGGTGTAGCCGAACAGTTGCTCCGCCTGCGGGCTCCACATGTCGATGCGCCCGTCCGACTCGAGCAGGACCGCGGCGACTCCCAGCAGGTCCATGAGTCCACTGGGGCCGAGTGCCCTGGCCTCGAGCTGATCGGCGCCGAGCGGCTGCCGCGCTTCGCTCATCGCAGGCTCCCTCTTCGCCCGCCCCTTCGCCGATCCCTTCCTCGCTTTCCGACCGTCCGCCTACCCCGGCTGCGGCGAGTGAGTCCTGCTCGTCGCCGGCCGGGCGGCCCGTACGGCCACGTTTCCCCGGCCGACTCCCGGGCAGGTGCCCATTTCGCAGGAGAAGCGCGCAGAATGCACAGAAGGCATAGAAGGCACAGAAGAGGAAAAATCCATGGCTGCAGAGTTTCCGGGCGGCCGCCGCGTCCTGGCGGTCGTCAGCAATTACGGGGTCGAGCAGGACGAACTGGTCGTCCCCGTCGAGCACCTCCGTGAGAAGGGCGCCGACGTGACCGTCGCGGCGACGCGGCGGGACGTCGTGCAGACACTGGTCGGCGACAAGGACCCGGGCAAGGTCGTGGAACCGGACACCACCCTCGACGAGGTGGACCCCGCCGGTTTCGACCTGCTGCTCATCCCGGGCGGCACGATCAACGCCGACAACCTGCGGCTGCAGGGCAGGGCGATGGACGTCGTGCGGGCGTTCGCCTCGTCGGGGCGTCCGATCGCGGCGATCTGCCACGGCCCGTGGGCGCTGGTCGAGGCGGGCGTGGCCAAGGGCAAGACGCTCACCTCGTACGCCTCGGTGCGGACGGACCTGCTCAACGCGGGCGCCGCGTCCTGGGTCGACGAGCCGGTGGTGAGCGACGCCTCCGCCGGGTACCCGCTGGTCACCTCGCGCACGCCGAAGGACCTGGACGCCTTCCTGGGAGAGGTCGACAAGGTCCTCGCCGGGTCGTGAGGCAGCCCGGCGGCCGGGGTCAGGGCGGGGTCAGGGCTCGATGAGTCCGGCCCGGATCGCGTAGCGGGTGAGTTGGAGGCGGTCGCGCAGACCGAGCTTCTGCAGGAGGTTGGCGCGGTGGCGCTCGACCGTCTTGACGCTGATGAAGAGCAGGCCGGCGATCTCCTGGGACGTGTGGCCCTCGGCGACGAGCTTGAGGATCTCCTCCTCGCGTTCGGTGATGGCGCGGGCGGGCAGGGGCTCGCCCTGGCGGGCGCGTTCGAGGTAGCTGCGGATCAGGGTGGTGACGGCGCCCGGGTAGATGAACGGCTCGTCGCGCACGGCGGCCCGGCAGGCCTCGACCAGGTCGCGGTCGGCGACGGACTTCAGGACGTATCCGCTGGCCCCGGCCTTGAGGGCCTCGAAGAAGTACTGCTCGTTGTCGTACATCGTCAGGATGAGGATGCGCAGGCCAGGGCGGAGCCTGCTCAGTTCCCTGGCGGCCTGCAGGCCGGTCATGCGGGGCATGGCGATGTCCAGGACGGCCAGGTCGACGGGCTCCGCGCGGGCCTTGGCGACGGCTTCGGCGCCGTCGCCGGCCTCGGCGACGACGGTCAGGTCGGGTTCGCCGTCGAGGATCAGCCGGACCCCCCGCCGCACCAGCGCGTGGTCGTCGGCGAGGAGGATGCGGGTGGGGGGCGGGGCGGTCATCGGGGTCCGTCCGCCGGCGGCGCGGGTACGTCGAGACGGACGTCGGTGCCGCCGCCGGGGGCGGCGCCCACGGTCAGCGCGGCGCCGATGAGCAGGGCCCGTTCGCGCATGCCGCGCATCCCGGCACCTTCGGGGACCTGGCCGAGGCCCTTGCCGTTGTCCCGGACGAGCAGTTCGGCGCCGCCCCCGGGGACGGCACCCAGGTGGATCTCCACCCGGTCCGCGCCCGAGTGCCGGGCCGCGTTGGTGACGGCCTCCTGGGCCACCCGGTAGAGCACCAGCTCGGTCTCGTGGTCGAGCGCCGGAAGGGCGGGCGCCGAATGGTCCACGTCGACGACCGTGAGCCCGGGGGTGGTGAACTCGCCGGCCAGGGCGCGCAGGGCGCTGCGCAGGCCGAGTTCCTCCAGGACGCCGGGGCGCAGCCGCCGCGCTATGCGGCGGATCTCGTCGAGCCCGGCGCGGGTGGTCTCCTGCACCTGCCGCAGGTCGTCGCCCAGGGGTCCGGGGGCCAGGTCCGCGCTGCGCCCCAGCTGCAGGACGACGGCGGTGAGGGTCTGGCCGACCTCGTCGTGGAGTTCCCGGGCGATGCGCTGCCGTTCGGCCTCCTGCGCGGACAGCACGCGGGCGCTGGTGGTGGCGCGTTCGGTCTCCAGACGGTCGAGCATGGTGTTGAACGTCGTGATGAGCGCGGACACCTCCCCGGATCCGGTGACGGCGGGGCGGCCGCCGGGGCGGAGCAGGTCGGCGGAGTTCATCGCCCGGCTCAGCCGCTGCAGCGGCGCGAGGCCGACCCGCAGCAGCAGGGCGTTGGCGCCGAGCATCGCGGCCAGTCCCACGCCGATCACCAGCGCCTCGCCCAGCAGGACGGGAGTGGAGACGGTAACGGGCCCGAGCAGCAGGACCGTGGCGACGACCAGCACCGCGCCGTTCAGCAGGAAGATCCGCCAGTACAGCGACATGGTCCCGCCTTCCTCCGGGGCCCACCCCCACCGTCCGCCGGCACCGCGGTGACGCCCGGGCGGGGACGCCGCGCTCCTCCCGCCGCGGGTGGTGGGCACCCGGGTCCCGCTTCCAGCCTGCCCCGGCCCGGGGGGTGGCCGCCATCGGGGCCGGCACCCATTTCCGTACCGCGTGATTGGGTGCCGGACCCGATGGTTCCGCAGGCGGGCGCGGGTGACGGTGGACGTGACAGGGCCCACCGTCTCCGGGAGGAGGACACCATGCCGCACCTGCACAAGGCCATCGAGGACATCGCAGCCGAGACGAGGCGCACGGACCCCCGCTTCGCCGAGGGGTTGCGGACCGGCCGCCCCTGCGCGCCACGTGAGTACCGGCGGCGGACGGGCTGGTTCCTGCTGACCGTCGCGCTCGCCTGGATCCTCATCGGCATCGTGCTGCCACAAGGGTTGCTGCTGGCGGCCGGGCTCGTCCTGGCAGGCGTCGGCGCGGCGGTGCTCGACCCCCGGCACGACGTCGTGGGACGGGGCCGCCGACGTCCCTGATCCGGGCGCCGGGCGGCGGGACGGCGGGCCGGACGGGCGCCGGGCCGGTCCGAAGGTTGTTCGCGGGGCCCGCGTGTGGCGCCGTTGCGCACGGCTCGGGCGGGCTATTGTGTCGCCGACCGTAAAATTGCGCAAATCGTCACATTTGGGAGCCCTACGTGATCGAAGGCATCGGCAGGCGCCGTTTTCTCGCCGCGGGGGCGGCCGTCGTAGGGGCGGGCGCGACGAGCAGGGCATGGGCGGGCACACCGCTTGCCGATGTACCACCGGGCGGGGTCCTGCGGAGCAAGGCCCGGCTCCCCCGCCCGTACCAGGTACCCCTGCCGATCCCACCGGTCCTCCAGCCCACGCTGCGGACCCCGACGACCGACTACTACAACATGACCCAGCGCGCGGCGAAGCTGGAGATCCTCCCGGGACTGCACACCAGCTGCTGGACGTACGACGGCTACTTCCCCGGGCCCACGATCCTCTCCCGCTCGGGGCGCACCACGGTCGTCACGCACCGCAACGAGCTGCCCCAGCCGACCGTCGTGCACCTGCACGGCGGCCACACGCCCGAGGAGAGCGACGGCTACCCGATCGACCTGACGATGCCGGTCGGCAGCCGCATGTCGTACGACGACGCGATGGCGGGCATGCCCGAGATGCACGGCTCGTCCGGCCGCATGAGCCACGGCCAGCGCAGCTACACCTACCCGATGCTGCAGCGCGCCGCGACGCTCTGGTACCACGACCACCGCATGGGCTACACGGGCCCGGCGGTGTACCGCGGCCTCGCCGGGTTCCACCTGCTGACGGACGACGAGGAGGACGCGCTCGACCTGCCGCGCGGCTCCCGCGACATCCCGCTGCTGCTCGCCGACCGGGCGTTCGGCGAGAACGGGTCGCTGCTCTACCCCGCGGTCGACTCGGGCATGCACAAGCCGGGCGTCGTGCACGCGCACCACTTCGGCATGATGGGCGACGTCATCCTGGTCAACGGCGCCCCGTGGCCGGTGCACCGGGTCAAGCGGCAGCGCTACCGGCTGCGGTTCCTCAACGGCTGCAACGTCCGGGACTTCCGCCTGGAACTGGACCCCCCGCCGCCCGGCGGCAAGGGCCTGCTGCAGATCGGCAGCGACGGCGGACTGCTGGGCCGCCCGCTGGCGCACGACAGCCTGCGCATCGCCCCCGCCGAACGCTTCGACATCGTCGTGGACTTCGCCCGCTACCGGCCCGGCACCAAGGTGCGCCTGGTCAACCGGTACGGCAGCGGCAGCACCGCGCAGGTCATGCGCTTCGACGTCTCGCCGTCGTCCCGGAAGCCGCACGACGACAGCCACATCCCCAACCGGCTGTCGCGCCACCCGGCGACGGTGCTCGACCCCAGCAAGGCCGTGGCGCACCGTACGTTCGCCTTCCGGCACTCGCGTGACGGCTGGACGATCAACAACCTGCCGTACAAGCCCGGCCGCTCACTGGCCAACGTGAAGCTCGGCTCGGTCGAGATCTGGAAGTTCACCTCGGTGTTCTTCCACTCGGTGCACGTGCACCTCGACGCGTTCCGGGTGCTGTCCCGCAACGGCAAGAAGCCGGGGGCGTTCGACGCGGGGTGGAAGGACACGGTGGCGACGGGCCCCGGCGAGACCGTCGAGGTGGCCGTCCGTTTCACGGACTACACGGGCAAGTTCATGATCCACTGCCACAACCTCGAGCACGAGGACATGGCGATGATGGCGGACTTCACCACGCACTGAGACCGGGGCACCGGTCCCGGCCCGGCATGCGTCACCTGGACGCGGCCGGGCCGGACGGCTGTCCGGGGCCCGTACCGCCGGGCGGGGGACTCTCCCCTCCCGGAGGTGCGGGCGTTCCGGGCCCGGGGGTGCGCGGGGCGGGGCCCGTACCGGGCGGCGGGGACTGCGGGGCGGTCCCGCCCCGTTCCCCCGTCGGCGTGGCGGGGGCCGCCGCCGAACCCCCGGGGGAACCCGGCGGGCTGCCGGACGGCACGCTCTGCGGCGCCGTCGTCCGCTCGTCGCCGGTGGCCTTGCCGTCGCCGCTGTCCCGGGTGAACCACTGGCCGCCGGCGGGGTCGCGCACCACGAACTCCTTCACCGGCCGGGACGCCGGCGCCACCACCACCGTCCTGGACGGCTGGTAGCCGGGCCACGCCTGGCCGACGGTGTCGGCGCCGTCCTTCTGCTCGACCGGCCGGGTCAGCGGATTGCCGCAGGCGCAGCGCACCCGGGGCAGGCCCCGGTCGTCCACCAGGACCGCGGTCCCGGCCTGCAGCACCGACTGGAAGGCGGTGGGCCGGCCGCCGCGGTAGCCGTGGTTGGTGACCCGGGTGTCGGCGCGGAGCTGGAGCGGGGTCAGGTCCCGCAGGTAGGCCGGCACCTCGGACGGCGTGAGGCCCAGCACCCTGGCGAACGCCTTGTTCTTCGACGGGTCCGCGGACAGGGCGCTGACCTGCTTCTCCACGTCGCAGCTCGCGACGTCGCGCGTGCCGCCGTACAGGCCCGGCGTGCTGCCGCTGTAGACCTGCCGCACGGTGCCCCCCGTGGCCGACGGGGTCGGCAGGGCCGGCGGCTGCGAAGGGGCGGCGGTCCCCTCGGCCGTCGACCGCGTGAACGGGTCGGGTCCCGCGCTGCCCGCGGTCTGCAGGAACAGCTCGCCGGGCTTGCCGCCCGACACCCCGCCGGGCCGGGTGTACACCACGGCGAGGGCCACCGCGGCCACCACGGCCGCGGTGAGCAGCGCCACCTTGGGCACCGAGCGCCACCACGGACGTCCGGGACCACCGTCGTCCCCGTCGCCCCCACCGCCGCCTCCGCCGTCGTCCGGCGGTTCGCCCGGTGGCGGGGGCGGCTCCCCCACGACGACCGTCGGGGTCCGGCGCCGCCGCCCGGGCGGGTCCTGGCCGGGGGGCCTGCCCTCGTCCGTTCCGTCCGGGCCGGACAGCGGACCGGCGGGCGGGCCCTCGGGACGGGCGAGCGAGGGCGGTAGAACGCTCACAGGGCTTTCCTCCACTGGTCCCGGACCGGCACGCAGGACGGACGGTGCCGCCGGCCGCGTCAGAAGCCCCACCTGCTGACCCATTGTGTGCGTCTTCCTCGCGGTCCCCGCAAGCCGACGTGTGCCGTGACGGGGCGCGCCGCGGGCCCCGTACCGGGCCGCCGCGAGGGGTGCGCCGCCACGGCTGCGGGGGGACCATGGAATCCCACCCGCAAGGGCGTCGGGGGACGGCGGACCGACCGGCCGGAACGGCAGGCGGAAGAGGCCCCCACCATGGACGACGCGGATCGGCGCACGACCGGCCCGGAGGGGCAGGACGAGGTCTCCACGGGCCCGAGCGGACTGCTGGACCTCCTGGGCGTGGCCGCGGTGCTCCTGCAGGGTGACGGCCGGGTCGACATGTGGAGCCCGCAGGCCGAGGAGCTGTTCGGCTACACGGCGCAGGAGGCGGTCGGCCGCCACGCCGCCCACCTGCTGGTGCACGACGCGCACCGCAGGCTCGTCGACCGGCTGTTCTCCGAGATCATGAAGACCGGCGAGAGCTGGGCGGGGTCCTTCCCGGTGCGCCGCAAGGACGGCAGCCGGCGGCTGGTGGAGTTCCGCAACATGCGCCTGATGGACAGCCTGGGCGACCACTACATCCTCGGCCTCGCCACCGACCGCTCCACCATGCGCGAGGTGGAGCAGGAGGTCGCCCTGTCCACCCGGCTGATCTCGCAGTCGCCGATCGGCATCGCGGTGCTGGACACCGGGTTGCGCTACCTCTCCCTGAACCCCGCGCTCGCCCGGTTCCACGGCATCCCGGTCCGGGACCACCTCGGCCGCACCTTCCGCGGCGTCCTGCCCGGGCCCGAGTTCCGGGCGGTGGAGGCCGAGATGCGGCAGGTGCTGGCGTCGGGCGTACCGATGGTCGACCGCTACATCGTCGGCCACGCGCCGTCGGGGCCGCGCGAGGAGCACGCGTGGGCGGTGTCGCTGTACCGGCTGGAGGACCACCGCGGGCATGTGCTGGGCGTCGCCGAGGTCGTCGTCGACATCACCGACCGGCACCGCGCTGCCGCGGAGGCCGACCGTGCCCGGCGCCGGCTGGCGATGATCGCCAAGGGGTCCGCCCGGATCGGCACCGCCCTGGAGGTGGAGCGGACGGTGCGGGAACTCGTCGAGGTCGTCGTGCCCGACCTGGCCGACCTCGCGGCGGTCGACATCCTCGACGCCGTCCTGGACCGGCGCGGCACCGCCCCGCCCCGGGACCCGCCGGTGTTCCGCTCCCTCGCCGTCCGGAGCGCCTACCCGACGGACGCGACCCGGGCCGTCCCGGCCCCGGGCGAGGCCGTCACGTACCACGCCGACCACCTCTCGGCCGGTTGCGTGCGCACGCTGCGCCCGCACATGATCGCCCGTGCCGGCCGGCGCGACCTCGAACGCATCAGTCCCGACCCGGGGTCGGCACGGCTGCTCGCCGAGGCGGGCGTCCACTCGTGCATGGCGGTCCCGCTCATCGCCCGCGGCGAGGTGCTGGGCGTGCTGGGCATGAGCCGGGCCCGTACGGACACCTCCTTCGACGAGGACGACCTGACCCTCGCCTGCGAACTCGCCGCCCGTGCGGCCGTGTGCATCGACAACGCGCGCTGGTACCAGCAGGTGCGCGACACCGCCGAGACCCTGCAGCGCAGCCTCCTCCCGGAGCCGCAGCCCTTCCACCCCGGCCTGGAGGTCGCCGCCCGCTACCGGCCCGCGCAGGCCACGAGCAAGGTGGGCGGCGACTGGTACGACGTCATCCCGCTCGACGACGACCGGACCGCGCTCGTCGTCGGCGACGTCATGGGCAGCGGCATCGACGCCGCCACCACCATGGGGCGGCTGCGCACCGCCACCTCCACGCTGGCCGAGCTGGACCTGGACCCCGCCAGGGTGCTGGGCCACCTCGACAAGATCACGCGCGGCCTCGACCCGTACATCGCGACCTGCGTGTACGCCCTGTACGACGCGCGCAGCGCCGAGTGCCGGCTGGCTACCGCCGGGCACCTGCCCCCGGTCCTGGTGCACGGCGACGGCTCACCGGAGCTGCTCGACCTGCCCACGGGGACGCCGTTGGGGGTCGGCGGCGTCCCGTTCGAGAGCACGGACGTCACGCTGGCGCCCGGCGACCGTCTGGTGCTGTACACCGACGGGCTGGTGGAGACCCGCGACGACCCGATCGACGAACGCCTCGCCCTGCTCGTGGACCTGCTCGGCGCCCCGGACCCCTCGGTGGAGGAGACCTGCGACCGGCTGCTGCGCGAGCTGCGCGGCGCGGACGACCACGACGACGTGGCCCTTCTGATCGCCCGCGCGGACCCGCGCCGCCGGGCCTGCGCACGTCCCTGAACAGGTGCCGCCGGGTGGGTGGTGACCGCCCCGCCCGGTGGGCTCGGCACCGGGAGGGTGGAATGCATGGGGTTCGGCCCCGGCGCACGCCCGGGCCGTACTGCCGCACGGAAAGGCGTGAGGGAATGGGACACGGCGGAAACGTGATCGCTGAGCTGCTGGCCGACCACCGCGAGGTCGAGGAGGTCTTCGACCGCATGCAGTCGATGTCGACCGGCGACCCGGCGCTGCGGGAGCTGGTGGACGAGGTGACCATCGAGCTGGTGCGGCACTCGGTGGCGGAGGAGCAGTACCTCTACCCGGCCGTCCGCGAGCACGTCGAGGGCGGGGACCGCATCGCGGACAAGGAGATCGCGGACCACGCCAGGATCGAGGAACTGCTGAAGGAACTGGAACAGCTGCCGCCGAACGACGGCCGGTTCCACCCCCTGCTGATGCGGCTGATGGACGAGGTGACCGCGCACGTCCAGGACGAGGAGGGCAGGCTGTTCCCCCTGCTCGGTGACGCGTGCACGCCCGAGGCGCTCGACGACCTCGGCGACAAGGTGCGCCGCGCCAAGTCCCTCGCCCCCACCCGCCCGCACCCCGCCGCGCCGGACACCCCTCCCGCCAACAAGATCCTCGCCCCGGGTGCGGGCCTCGTCGACCGCGCCCGCGACTTCGTGAGCGGCCGCGGCCGGTCCTGACCTCCGGCCGCACACGGGCGGCGGCGCAGGGTTCCCGTCCCTTCCGGGACCCTGCGCCGGGTCCTCGCGGGTCGCGGGCGTGATGCGGCTCATGTCGCGAAAGCGAGGTTCTGCGTACGCTGGGCGCGCCGCGCACCGGACGGGCGCGGCATCCACGCGCACGGAGGACGGTCCGCCAGGCATGCACAGTGAGTTCTCGTCGGTCATCGCCGCGGCCACCCGGTGGCTGCTGTCCGCCTACCCGGCGACCGGCGGAGCGCTCAGCCGAGCCCTGGCCGAGGCACAGGCCCGCCAGGCCGCCATGATCGCCGCCGCCCTGCGCTACCCGACCGCACTGGACGCCGCCCTGCTCGGGCTGCTCGCGCCCGGCGGCGCGGACCGGCTGGACCGGGCCTCCGGCGCCGGTGGCGACCACGAGGCCGTGAGGGAGGCCGGCACCGGCTGGCGGACCTGGGTGGACGAGGTCGTCGTGAGCTGGGCGGCCTGCCTGCTCTCCGACCCGGCCCTGGCCGCCTCCGCCGTGGCGGCCGTGGCGGCCACCGAGCACGGCCCCTCCCTGGCGGGCGACGCCCTCCGGCTCACCTCCCCCGGCGCCCACGACCGCGCGGCGTCCGTCCTCCTCCGCCACCCGGACCTGGTGGCCCCGATAGCCGGCCTGCACCGCGCCGAACTCGCCGCCCTGCTGGCCGCGGAGCCACTGGACACCTCCGCGGCGTAGCCACCGGCTCCCGTGCACCGGGAGTGATGTTCACAGGTGTACGCGGTGTTTGTTCGGGAAAAGGCAGAAGATGCCTATACGTGATGCCGTGACCTGGTTGGCCGGCCGCAGCCGGGACCCGGTCGTCACCCTGACCGCGCGGGCGACCGTCGCCGCGACCATCTCGTACGTGATCGCCGTGCACGTCAGTAGCGAGTCTGCCCCGCTGACGGCGCCGCTCACCGCCCTGCTCGTCGTGCAGGTGACGCTCTACTCGACGCTCACCACGGGCATCCGCCGGGTGAACTCCGTGGTGGTCGGGGTGCTGATCGCCGTCGGGTTCAGCGCGCTGGTGGGGCTGACCTGGTGGAGCCTGGGGCTGATCATCCTCGCGGCGCTGGTCATCGGGCAGTTCGTGCGGGTCGACGAGTTCGTCAACGAGGTGGCGATCAGCGCCATGCTGGTGCTCGGGGTGAGCCAGTTGACGGTGCAGGCCTGGGACCGCGTGCTGGAGACCCTGATCGGGGCGGGGGTGGGACTGCTGCTCAACGTCCTGTTCGCGCCGCCGGTGTGGGTGGGGACCGCCGGGGCGTCCCTCGAGGACCTGGCCCGCCGCATGCGCCACCTCCTGCTGTGCTGCGCGGAGGAACTGGACTCCCCCGCCACGGTGGAACGGGCCGCGGCACGGCTGCACGAGGCGCGCCGGCTCGACCAGGACGTGGCCGAGGTCGACACCGCGCTGCGCCGGGCCGAGGACAGCCTGCGGCTCAATCCCCGCGTCAAGGAGGGCCTGTTGTCGCGGGTGGTGCTGAGGACCGGTCTGGACACCCTGGAGATCTGCGTCGTCGTGCTGCGGGTCATGGCGCGGTCGCTGACCGACCTCGCCAAGCGGCGCGGCGCCGGCGAGCCGTTGTTCGACCGCGACGTGGCGGTCGCCCTGGAGGAGCTCTTCGGGCATCTCGGAGGTGCGCTCGTCAGCTTCGCCGTCCTGGTCACGACGCAGGTCAGCAGCAACGCCGAGGAGGCCGAGGCCCGGCTGGCCGCGGAGCTGACGGCGGCCCGCGCGAGCCGGGAGAAGGTCGCCGACATGCTGCTCGACCGGGTGCGGCAGCACCCGGGGGCGTGGCAGCTGCACGGCTCGCTGCTCGCCGAGGTGGACCGCATCCTCGACGAGCTGGCCCTGGAGCACCGTTCGCACCGGCTGATGGAGGAGCTGGACGAGGCCGCCCGGGCGCAGCAGGAACGCTTCGCCGTACTGGCCAGGCTGCGGCTCGTGGCCCGCGGCGAGCGCGTACGGCGCCGCCGTCGCGGCCACGGGGCGCCCGGCGGGGACACGCGTGCGGGACGGCCGCCGGTGCCCTCGGCCCGTACGGACCGGCCGGGCCGCGCGCCGGGCGACCGGCGCCGCCCGGCGCGCGACCGGTCGCGCTCGGGGTGACGGCCGGTCGCGCTCGGGGTGGCGGCTGGTCCCGCCCGGGGCGACGGCCGACGTCAGACGGTGGTGACGACCTCGTCGTACGGCAGGCGCGGGCCGCGCTCGCGCCAGGCGTTCTCGCCCGGCTCGCCGATGTTGACCACGGCCAGCACGGAGTGGTCGCCGTCGGGGAAGAACTCCTTGTCGACCGCGTCCGCGTCGAAGCCGGTCATCGGGCCGGCGGCCAGTCCCGCCGCCCGCACGCCGAGGATGAAGTAGCCGACCTGCAACGCCGCGTTGAAGGCCGCCGACGCCTCGCGCACCGGGCGCTCGGCGAAGAGCACCTCCTTGGCCTGCGGGAAGGCCGGGAACTGAGCGGGCAGCTCCTCGTGGAACTCGTTGTCGGCGGCCAGGACCGCGACCAGCGGAGCCGCGGCGGTCTTCGCCCGGTTGCCCTCGTTCATGTGGCGCACCAGGCGCTCGCGGGCCTCGGGGGAACGCACCAGCACGATGCGCAGCGGCTGCTGGTTGTAGGCGGTGGGGGCGTACTTGACCAGGTCGTACACGGCCTGGACCTGCTCGTCGGTCACCGGCTCCCCGGTGAAGGCGTTGGCGGTGCGCGCCTCGCGGAAGAGGAGGTTCTGGGCGGCGGAGTCGAGCCGGAGGGTCATCGGGTACCTCTGGGACGGTCGGGGGCTGGGTCTACCGCGCCACCCGGACCCGGCCACGACGACGACGCCGGGCCGGGAGCGGGGGGCGCTTCCGGTAGTTCATGACCGGATGACCCCCCGGTCGTGTGACACCGTGTCCCGGCCCCGCCCCACGGCTCCGTGCGCCGGGAGCGGGTGCGCCGCCGGCTCAGCCGCCCGCGAACTCCAGCAGATCGGCGTTGAAGCGCTCGGCGAACTTCGGCACCATCGCCAGCCCGTGCGGGGCCCCCTCGTACACCTTGTAGACCGCTCCCTTGACGATCTTCGAGCTCTTGGCGCCGGCGGCCACGATGGGCACGATCTGGTCGTCGTCACCGTGGATGATCAGCGTCGGGACGTCGATCTTCTTGAGGTCCTCGGTCGTGTCCGTCTCGGAGAACGCCTTGACGCAGTCGTAGGCGCCCTTGATGCCCACCGACATGCTCCACAGCCAGAACTCGTCACGGGTCCCCTGGCTGACGGTCGAGCCGTCGCGGTTCGCGCCGTAGAACGGGGCGCTGAGGTCCCGGTAGTACTGGGACCTGTCCGTGGCCAGGCCCTCGCGGATCTCGTCGAAGACCTCCATCGGCAGGCCCTCGGGGTTGGCCTCCGTCTTCAGCATCAGCGGCGGGATCGCGCTCACCAGCACCGCCTTGGCGACCCGGCCCGTGCCGTGCCGCCCCATGTAGCGGGTGACCTCGCCGCCGCCGGTCGAGTGCCCGACGAGGATGATGTCGCGCAGGTCGAGTTCCTCGATCACAGCCGCCAGGTCGTCGGCGTAGGTGTCCAGGTCGTTGCCGTCCCACGGCTGGTCGGACCGCCCGCCGCCGCGGCGGTCGTGGGCGACGCCACGGAAACCGTGGTCCACCATCCACTTCATCTGCGGGTCCCAGGCGTCCGCGGTCAGCGGCCACCCGTGGGAGAACACGACGGGCCGGCCGGTCCCCCAGTCCTTGAAGAAGATCCGGGTCCCGTCCTTGGCTGTTGCGTAGGGCATGATCCTGAGGCCTCCTCGCTCCGGTGGGAACGCAGGGTTTCGGGTTTGCCCGCACTCGGGCCGGGCCGAGTACGCCGTTGCTCAAACCGTAACGTCGCGGCGAGGTCGCGGCGCGCCGAGACCGGCCGCGCGGCCTCCGGGGGCAGTGCCGGGGCGGCCCGGGTCAGGCGGGCGCGTCCAGCAGGTGGGGGCCGTTGTTGCGGACGCTGTTCACCGCCGTGCCGACGGGGCGGACGGCCAGGTGACCGTCGGCCGGCGCGGTCAGGAGCGCGCGCAGTTCGTCCGGGTCCTGGTGCTCGGGGTCGAGCCAGGCGTCGTAGTCGGCGGCCGCGATGGTCAGCGGCATCCGGGGGTGGACCCGGCCGGCGGCGTCGGTGGCCTCGGTGGTGATGATCGTGCACGTGGCCAGCCAGGCGCCCGGGTCGTCGTCGCCGGCGACCTCCTTGTTCCGCCACCACTCGTACAGTCCCGCGAAGGCCATGCCCTGGCCCTGCTGCTCGGGGCCGATGAAGTAGGGCTGCTTGTAGGCCTTGCGCTCCTCGGTGGCCGGGACGGGGACCCACTCGTAGAAGCCGTCGGCCGGCAGCAGGCAGCGGCGCCGGCTGAACGCCCGGCGGTAGGCCGGCTTCTCGTGGACCGTCTCCATCCGGGCGTTGATCATCCTGGACCCGACCGCGGGATCCTTGGCCCAGGACGGGACCAGCCCCCACCGCAGCGGCAGCAACCGCCGCTCCAGCGCGCCGGTCCCCCGGTCGACGCCCTCCAGGACCGACCAGACGCTGTCCGTCGGGGCGACGTTCCAGCTCGGCGCCACGAGGGCTTCCGGGTTCCATTCGGTGACCCGGAACTGCTGCACCAGGTCCTCGGGGCGTCGGGTGGAGACGTAACGGCCGCACATGCCCACCAGCCTCCCACGCTCCTCTGACAGCGGCCGGGGCCGCGCGGGCCGGGACGGTGGGGTCGAGGAAGACGGAGGGGGGTATTACGGTCGTAAACATGACAGAGTCACCCCAGAACCGGGCCCGTACCTGGCTGATCACCGGGGCGACGTCGGGGATCGGCCGTGAACTGGCCGCCCAGGCGCTCGACGCCGGGGAGAACGTCGCCGCGCTGGCCCGCAGTACCGCGTCGCTGGCCGAACTGCGGACGGCGCACCCGGACCGGTTGCTGCTGATCGACACGGACGTGCGCGACCAGGCGGCCGTGGCGGCCGCCGTCGCGCAGGCGGTGGACCGTTTCGGTGGCATCGACGTGGTCTCCAACAACGCGGGCTACGGCCTCTTCGGGGCGGTCGAGGAGGCCACCGACGAGCAGGCCCGCGCCATCTTCGACACGAACGTCTTCGGCGTGCTCAACGTGCTCCGGGCGGCCCTGCCGGTGCTGCGCGCCCAGCGGTCCGGCCACGTCTTCCAGGGCTCCTCGCTCTACGGGCAGAGCGCGCACTCCGGCGTCGGGCTCCTGGCGGCGACCAAGTACGCCGTCGAGGGCCTCTCGGACGCCCTCGCCGACGAGCTGGCCCCGCTCGGCATCAAGGTCACCATGGTCCAGCCCGGGCCCACCGCCACCGGGTTCCTCGGCAACCTGGACGTCGCGGCCGCCATCCCCGACTACGACCCCACCGTCCGCGAGGTCCAGAAGGCCATCGGCGCGCAGCCCGCGTCGGCCTTCGCGTCACCGGCACGCATCGCGGCGGGCATCCGGACGGCCGCCGCGAGCGACAGCCCGCCGCTGCGGCTGGCGCTCGGCGTCGCCGGCGCGGACGCGATGCGCAACGCCCTGAGCGCGCGCCTGGCCGAGCTGGACGCCTGGGCCGGGACCACCCGCGCGGTCGACGCCTGACGGCTGCCGTCACGCCACGGGCCGGCGGCCCGCCGGTTCAGCCGCGCGGTGCGACGGAGGCGTCCAGCAGCGGGCCGAGTTCGCGGGTGACGGCGGTGAGGGCGCGTACGTCGCGTTCCGCCCTGGCGATGACGACGGCACCCTCGATGGCGCTGATCATCAGCGTCGCCAGCGACGGTGCCCGCCCGGCCGGCACGCCCATCCCCTCCAGCGCCCCGGCGACGGGCCCGGTCCAGGTCGCGAAGGCGGCGGCCGCCGCGGAACGGGTGGCGTCGGAGGTCCCGGCGCAGTCCACGGTGGCCGCGGCGACCGGGCAGCCGGCGTCGTAGCCGGAGGTCAGGAACTCGTCCGTCCACTGGCCGACCATGGCGGCGAACAGCCCCGCGGGGGTGGGCTCGGGCAGGGCGGCGAGGAAGCGGGCCACACGGTTGCCGGCGTAGCGGCCGGCCCAGCCGACGGCCTCGTTGACCAACTGCTCCTTGCCGCCGGGGAAGTAGTACTGCAGCGAACCCCGGGGCGCCCCCGCGTGGGTGGCGACGTCGCGCATGCCCGTCGCCGTGACGCCGCCGCGGCGGATGAGCTGCGCGGCGCTGAAGACCATGCGCTCGCGCGGACCCCGCTCCGAACCGGTCATTCGCCGACCTCCCGCCCTCTGCCCTTCCGTCCGCCCGCGCCCGGGGTGGCGGCCGTGCCCGGTGCGCGTCAGCCTAGCGACGCGCGTCGCGCACGGGGGCCGGCGGCCGGCGCCACGGGTCTATTATGACGGCTGTCATAGCGCTTATGACAGCCGTCATAACGCGCGGGTCGATCGGCCGGACGGGCCGGGGACGGCGGTGGGCAGTGACGGACGTGGGTTTCATCGGCCTGGGGATCATGGGGCAGCCCATGGCGCTCCGGCTGGCCGGCTCGGGGACGCGGCTCGTGGTCTGGAACCGTACGGCCGCCCGGTGCGCCCCGCTGCGCGCGGCCGGGGCCGAGGTGGCCGACGGGCCCGGCGCGGTGTTCGACCGGGCCCGCGTGGTGGTCCTGATGCTCGCCGACGGCGCCGCCGTCGACGCCGTCCTGGGCCGCGGCACCCCGGACTTCGCGGCCCGGGTCGCCGGGCACGTCGTCGTGCACATGGGGACCACCTCGCCCGCGTACTCGCATGGCCTGGAGGCCGCCGTGCGCGCGGCGGGCGGCCGCTACGTCGAGGCTCCGGTCTCCGGCTCCCGCAAGCCGGCGGAGGCGGGGCAGCTCGTGACGATGCTCGCCGGTGACCCGGAGGCGGTGGAGGAGGTGCGGCCGCTGCTCGCCCCGGTGTGCCGGGAGTCGTTCGTCTGCGGTCCGGTGCCCGGGGCGCTGCTGATGAAGCTCTCGGTGAACCTCTTCCTGATCACGATGGTCACCGGGCTCACCGAGGCCTTCCACTTCGCGGAACGGCAGGGCCTGGACACCGGGCAGTTCCTCGACGTCCTGGACGCCGGGCCGATGGCCAGCGCGGTGTCGCGGATGAAGGCACCGAAACTGCGGGAGCGCGACTTCTCCGCGCAGGCCGCCGCGGCGGACGTGCTGCACAACAACCGCCTCATCGCCGAGGCGGCCCGGGCGTCCGGCCTGGCCTCGCCGCTGCTGGACGTATGCCACGCCCTCTTCGGCGAGACCGTGGAACAGGGCGGCGGACGTGCGGACATGGTGGCCGTCCTGCGGGCGATCGAGGCCAGGACGGACCTCTCCGGCGACCTGGTCGCCGACGTGCCGCAGGGAGGTGGCCGGCGATGAGCGCGACCCTCACGCCGGCGGAGGCCGCCGCCACCGCCCGGCGCGTCTGGCGGCTCGCCGAACCGGTGCACGCCGTCACCTACTTCGCGCCCGAGGCGCGCGCCGCGTACGAGGAGGCGGGGCTGCGCGGCTACTGGCGCGGGTACTTCGCAGGTCGCGCGGCGCCCCTCGGCCCGGTCGGCCCGGAACCCGTCGTGGCCGCCTTCTTCGGCTTCGCGCCCGGCATGGTGGCCCGCGCCCTGCCCGGCGTCTGGGCTCTCGCGCCGCCCGAGCGCGCCCTGGAGGCGCGGCGGCGCGGGGCGGGCGCCGCGTTGCGGCGGCTGCTGGCGGGGCGGGAGGCCGCGGTGGCGGAGGCGGTGGAGCTGCTGCGTCCGGTGACCGGCGGACTCGACATCGCGGGCCGCGTGCTCGCCGCCGCGAACCTGGCGCTCCCCTCCCCCGGCGACCCGGTCGACGCCCTGTGGCACCAGGCCACCCTGCTGCGCGAGCATCGCGGCGACGGCCATGTCGCGGCGCTCGTCGCCGCGGGCCTGGACGGGTGCGAGGCGCTGGTCCTGCGCACGGGCATCGACCTGCCGCGTACGGAACTGCAGCCGCACCGCGGGTGGACCGACGGGGAGTGGGCCGCCGCGGCGGCCCGCCTCGCCGCCCGCGGCCTGCTCGGCGCGGACGGGTCCGCGACGGTCGCGGGGTGGGAGGCGCACCGGGAACTGGAGGAGGCCACCGACCGCGCCGCCGGGCGGCCGTGGGAGGCGTCGGCCCCGGAGGCCGTCGAACGGCTCGCCACGGTGCTGTCCGCCGTGGCGCGGGCCTGCGCGGTGGCGCTGCCGTACCCGAACCCGATGGGCGTGCCCGCGCCCTGAGGGGTGCCGCGAGGCGACAGCGGCCTGGCTCGGACCGGCGGCAGCCGGCCTCAGGCCGACAGCAACCCGGCGATGCAGGCGTCCCAGTTGATGCGGGTGCCCTCGGTGCCCGGCGGGACGAGTCGCGCGGTCGCAGCCAGGAAACCGGCGAGCTCGCCCGTGGCGATCTGCAGCACGGCCGTGCCGCCGGGGCCGGCGAGGGTGATCAGGGTGTGGGCGTGGTCGCCGGGTTCGACGTGGACGTCGCCGTCCCCGGCGGAGGCCGCGAGCCCGGCCAGCAGCAGCTCACGGGAAAGCACCCACTCCGCCTCGTCGGCACCGCCCGGGCCGAAGCGCATGCGGACGGTGTAGGGGTCGTCGGCCCGGTACTCGCATTCCGCCGACAGATCGAGGAACCGCCGGGTCCCGGTGATCAGCCGCAGGGACAGGTGCTCGGTGAGTGCTCGCATGGACGCCCCCTCGTGGGCCCGGTTCGGCCGCGTCGCCGCCCGGCCCGGTTGCCGTTCAGCAGCATGTCGTTGCCCTGCGCTTGCCCCCGGACGCGCGGTCCGGGCCGGGGCGACGGGGAAGATTTCGTGAAGGCTCGGCGAGCTCGCCACCGGGCGGCGTGAAGCAGGCCGTGATCGTCTTGCCGTTCGTCCGGGTCCGGGCGTGGAAGTGGTCCGCGACGGCGTTCACCAGCGCCAGTCCGCGCCCTCCGGTGGCGGTCCACTCGGGGAGCCGCACGACGGGCACCTGGTGGTCGGCGTCGTGGACGCTCACGTGCAGGCGGCTGCCGTCCCAGGTGAGGACGAGGTCGGCGGCGCTGTGCGCGTGGACGTGGGCGTTGGTCACCAGTTCCGACACCGTGAGCAGCACGTCGTCGACCGTGCCGGGGGCGTGCGCCGTCCAGTCGAGGGTGGCCAGGTGCTCACGCGTCCAGTGCCGGCCGGCGCGCGCCCCGCCCGACGCCGGGAAGGACCTCGCCCAGCCGACCGCCTTCATGGAACCGCCGGTCATCGGAGTCCTCCCTCCGCCACGGGATGCGGCGACGCCGTCCCGGTCGGGGCTCCTGCCCCAGGGGCAGGGTGGGCGAAACGGCGGTTCACCCGGGTGCCCGCTCAGGAGTGCCGGTCCGGCGCCATGACGTCGGCCGCGCCAGGGAGTTCACCGCCGATCGCGGGCACCGGGGGCAGGGCTCCGTCCGTCGCGCGCTGCGGCAGCGGCACGCCGGCGACGGCCGCCGCGCGTTCGGTGCTGTCCGGGGAGCACCCCAGCCATGCGCAGAACAGGACCGTCGCGTCGTCCTGGAACTCGCCCACCTGGTGGTCCGACACCCGGCGCATCAGACGGCACAGGGTCTCGGGCAGCGGCAGCCGGTCGGCGTGGTGGCGGATGAGGAAGTCGAGGAACCCGGTGAGGCCGAACTCCCCGCCGGTGACGGTACGCGCCTCCGGGATGCCGTCGGTGTACATCACCAGGCGGTCGCCCGGCTCCAGTTGCTCGCGGCACACCTGCGGTGCCACGCCCAGTCCCAGGCCCATGGGGTCGCCGGGCGAGCAGGCGAGTTCGGCGACCCAGCGGCCGCCGCGGATGAGGATCGGCGGGTGGTGGCCGCGGTTGACCCATTCGAAGAGGCCGGTGCCGGTGTCGAGGCGGGCGACGACGCCGGTGGCGTAGCGCGTCCCGTCGAACTGCTCGATCACCGCCCGCTCGATCTCCTCGGTGATCTCGACCAGGTCCGCCTTGCGGCGGCGCGCGTTGCGGCTGGCGCCCATGGCGAGGCTCGCGGTCAGTCCGGCCGCGGTGTCGTGCCCCATCGCGTCGAAGATCGACAGGTGGACCACCGGCCCGTCGAGCGCGTAGTCGAAGGCGTCGCCCCCCACCCGGTAGGCGGGTTCCAGCGCCGCGGAGATGACCACCCGGCCGTCCGAGTACGAGCGCGGCGGCAGCAGGCGCCACTGCATCTCGGCGGCCACGTTCATCGCCTCGGTGCGCACCGTGCGGGCGTACACGTCGCTGTAGTCGCGCTTGGCGGTGACGATGAGGGCCACCGCGTCGGCCAGCGACTGCACGTCCTCGCGGGTGCGCAAGTCGTCGCCCTCGGTCGTCACGCGGAGCAGGCCCAGCCGTTCCGAACCGCCCAGCAGCGGCACCCACCAGCGGCACTTGCCGGGACAGGAGGAGACGGCGGGGAGCAGCCGGCCGTACTGGAAGGCGCGGCCGGGCACCGTGCCCTCGATCCTCAGCTCGGCGCTGTGGTTGCGCCGGCACTCGTCCGCGCCGTCCTCGGCGAGGTTGCGCAGCACGTGGCGCTGGAGGTCGGCGAGGTAGATCGTCACATGGTCGAGGCCGGCCGGCACTGCGTGCTCGGCCACCTTGGCCGGCAGCTGCTCCAGAGGCATCAGGTGGCTGTCGGCCAGCAGGCCCGCCAGCATCCGGTGGCTGAGCCGATCCCTGTCCTGAACCGTCACCCTGCGCTCCTCGCCGCCCGCCGGCGGAGCCGGTGTTCCGGCGACCGCGCCCGGGCCGGGTGGCCCCCGTCCTGAACCCCTCCCATCGTACGCACACCGGTCACAAGGGATGTAACGGGCAGATCCCTGCGGTCACGGCCTTCGGCAGGGTGCGCCGCGTGCGCCCGATGACGTACGGCGGTACGGATGGCGGGGCGCCCCGCGGAGCGCCGTTACGTAGCTTGACGGACGCCTTTCGTCGGCTTTCGCCCTAGTTTTTGCTGTGTCCGCGGCCGAGGACCGGGCGACCGCGGACGCGTCGACACGGAGGTCTGCGATGACGGCTTACGACTACATCGTCGTCGGTGGCGGGAGCGCGGGGTGCGTGCTCGCCGCACGTCTCTCCGAGGACGGGCGGTTCCGGGTGCTGCTCCTGGAGGCGGGGCCGGCCCGGGCCGCGACGGGCTCGGCCGCGTGGTGGACGCGATCGGTCGGCAGCGGCATGGACTGGGGCGACCGGACGGTGGCGCAGCGCGGGGCGGGCCGTGCCGTGCTGCCGTACCCGCGTGGGAAGGCGCTCGGCGGATCGAGCAGCATCAACGCCATGGTCCACCTGCGGGGGCACCGGACCGGCTACGACGCGTGGGAGCGGGCGGGCGCGACCGGCTGGAACTTCGACACCCTGCTGCCCTATCTGCGGCGCAGCGAGCGGGCGGCGGGCCGTGACCCGGCGTTCCGCGGCACCGAGGGGCCCATGCGGGTGGCGCCTGCGCACCGGGTCCATCCGCTGTCCCCCGCGTGTCTGAGCGCCGTACAGGCGGCGGGGCACCCCATCAGCACCGACCTCAACGGCCGCCACCAGCAGGGCGGCGGCTGGCTGGACCTGAACATCGTCGACGGGGCCCTGCAGAGCGCCGCCGACGCCTATCTGCGGCCGGTGCTGCACCGGCCGGGCCTGACCGTGGTCACCGGGGCGCAGGTGCACCGGCTGCTGGTGCACCACGGGCAGTGCACGGGCGTGGAGTACCGCCGGGACGGCGTCGTCGAACGGGCGGGGGCGGAGCGCGAGGTCGTCCTCGCCGCCGGTGCGGTCGGTTCACCGCACCTGCTCATGCTGTCGGGGATCGGCCCCGCCGACGAACTGCGGACGCACGGCATCGGCGTCGAGGCGGACCTCCGCGAGGTCGGCGGAAATCTGCACGACCATCCGGTCACCGTCGTCAACTTCTCCGCCTCCCGCGAGGTACCCGCCCCGACGGGGCCCGCGTTCGACGCCGCCGCCGCGCTGTGCAGCACGCACGCGGACACCGCCCCCGACATCCAGCTGCTGTTCCTGTGCGCGCCCTATGTGCCGCCGACGATGGGGGGTGCGGAGAACGGCTACAGCTTCGTGGTGGGCCTGATGACGCCCCGCAGCCGCGGCTCGGTCCGCCTGGCCGGAGCGGACCCCCGGAGCGCGCCGCTGGTCGACCCGAACTTCCTCTCCTCGCGTTCCGACGTCGAGCGCCTGATCAGGGGGGTGCGCATGGCCCAGGAGATCGGCAGCGAGCAGGTGCTGAACGTATGGCGCAAGGAGGAGGTCCTGCCGGGGCCGACCGCCTTCAGCCACGGGCTCCTGGAGGACTACGTGCGGCGCAGCGTCGGCAGCTTCTTCCACCCGGGCGGCACCTGCCGCATGGGGTCCGACGACCACGCCGTCGTCGATCCGGAGCTCCGGGTGAACGGTGTGTCGGGGCTGCGGGTCGCGGACGCCTCCGTGATGCCGTCCCCGGTGTCGGCGCACCCGAACGCGACCGTGCTGGCCGTCGCGGAACGGGCGGCCGACCTCATCAGGGGCGACATGGAGGACGGGGCCGGCGGCGCGGCGGAACGTGCCGCCGCGTGATCCGTGCCGCGGCCGGGCTCGGGGGCCCCGGTGCCTCGGGGGCCCCGGTGGCTCGGAGTCCCCGGTGGCTCGGAGTCCTGGGGGCTCAGGACCCCGGGGGGAAGAAGCGGGCCAGCCGGCTGCGTGAGGTGACGCCGAGCTTGGGGAAGATCCGCGACATGTGGGTGCTGACGGTGCGGTGGGAGACGTAGAGCCGCGCGCCGATCTCCTTGTTGGACAGCCCCTCCGCGGCCAGCATCGCGATCTGCAGTTCCTGCGGGGTGAGCCGGTCGGCGGCGCGGGGCGAGCGCTGCCGGGTGGTCTCGCCGGTGGCCTCCAGCTCCTGCCGCGCCCGCCGGCTCCACGCCGCCGCTCCCAGGTCGTCGAAGGCGTCCCGGGCGGCCCTCAGCGGGGCCCGGGACTCCAGCACGCGGCGCTGCCTGCGCAGCCACTCGCCGTACGCGAGCCGCAGGCGCGCCCGTTCCAGGGACCAGCCCGTGAGGTCGGCGTCCAGGGCGGAGGCGAAGGCGGCCTCGCCCTCGTCCCCGTGGGCGAGCACCGCCCGGGCGTGACGGGCGGCCAGCCGCACGCGGGCTGCGGGCGTCCGGCCGGCCAGCGGTGCGAGACGTTCCAGCACCGCTCGCGCGTCGTCCTTCTCGCCGCAGTGCGCGGCGGCCTCGGCGAGGTCGCCCAGGGTCCACAGGGCCGTCATCACATGGTGCCCGGCGTCGGCGGGGTCGGCGAGCCAGCGCAACTGGGCGTAGGCCTCGGCGTGTTCACCGCTGCAGGACAGCGCCGTGCCGCGGGCCATGCGCACCGTCGCGTGCAGGAGGGGCGAGTTCAGGCGGACGGCGATGGTCCGGGCCTGCCCGATCAGCCGGTGGGCGGTCGCGGCGTCGTCGCGCAGGGCGGCGACGCAGCCGAGCACGGTGAGCGCAGTGGCCTCCCATTCGGGCTGGCCGGTCTCCCGGGCGAGCCTGCGCGCCTCGTCCGCGTCCAGGCGTGCCGGATCGCAGCGGCCCGTGGCCGCACGTCCCGAGGCGCGCAGGGCCAGCGCCTCCACGAGCGACGCCAGCCGCCCCTGGTGGCGGAGGCGTTCGACGGCGGCGGTGAGGAAGGGGTCCGCGCGTTCCGGCGACCCGACGCACCACAGCGCGCGGGCCGTGGTGTGCAGCGCCGCGGAGTCGTCCGTCCGGTCGGCCACGGCACGGGCGGCGTCCAGCACCGCGGCGGCGCGCTCGACGGGCGCGGCGTGCGCGGCTATCAGCAGCATGGCGGCGCACGCCGTGTCGCAGCGGCCGTCCCGTTCGGCGGCCAGACGGTCAGCGGCGCGAAGGACCTCCTCGTGCAGCGCGGACTCCCCGTTGCCCCGGTAGAGGTGGGCGGCGGCGGCACCCGTGAGCCGGACCGACAGGGCCGTCTCGCCGTCGGCGCGCATGCGTTCGGCGGTGCGGAGCAGCGTGCGCACGGCGACCGGCTCCCGGCCTCCGCAGATGATCAGGGACTCCGAGATCCACAGCAGGCGGGCGGTGTCCTTGGGCGTCAGCTCCAGCCGCTCGGTGATGCGCACCAGGCGGCGGACGAGGTCGCGGCGGCCGAGGCCGACGGCCAGTTCCGCGCTGCGCAGCACGAGGTCGGCCTGACGGCCGGCGTCGGCGAAGGCGGCGGCGTGCTCGAAGGCGTGCACGGCCGCGACGACGGCGCCCCGCCGCAGCGCCCGTTCCCCGCACCGTTCCAGCCCCTCGGCGACGGCCCCGTCCGGGGGAACGGTGGACGCGGCCAGGTGCCACACGGCGCGGTCGGGCCGGGCGGCGTGGACCGTGGCGAGCGCGGCGTGCACGGCGTTGCGCTGCGTGACGGAGGCAGCCTGGTGGATCGCGGAGCGCACCAGGGGATGCCGGAAGCGCACGGTGTCCCGGTCGGCGCGGACGAGCCCTGCGTCCACGGCCGGTTCGAGGCCGTCGACGGTGACGGGGCCGCCGGTCGCGGTGGCGGCGGCGGCCAGGACGTCACCGGTGGCCCCCTCGGTGTCGAGGGCGGCGGCCAGCAGCAGGGTGCGGGTCGTCTCCGGCAGGTCCAGGATGCGGGTCTCGAAGGCGCGTTGCAGATTGGCGGTCAGCGGCAGCCAGCGCGGGATGACCGCGACGGACTCCAGTCCCCCGGCGGCCAGGGGGAGTTCGACCAGGGCCAGCGGATTGCCGTCGGCCTCCTCCAGCAGCCGTGCGCGGACGAAGGGGGCGAGCGCCGGCGCGCCGGCGTCCAGCAGCCGCGCGGCGTGGTCGGCGTCGAGCCGGCTCACCGTCAGTTCCCCGACGCCTTCCCACAGCGGCGGCTCCGTCTCGCCCTGGGTGGCGGCGGCCAGCAGCACGACGGGGTCCGAGGACAGCCGGCGGGCGACGAAGGCGAGCAGGTCGCTGGTGGACCGGTCGAGCCACTGGACGTCGTCGACGAGCAGGAGCAGCGGCCGGTCGGCGGCGCACTCCGCGAGGAGGTCGAGCACGGCGAGGGCGATGCGGAAGGGCTCGGGGCGGCCGACGTCGCGCAGGCCGACCGCAGCGAGCAGCGTCTCGCGCTGCTGCCCGGGGAGGCGGCCGGTGTCCTGGAGCACCGGGCGCAGCAGTTGGTGGAGCCCCGCGAACGGCAGGTGGGACTCGGCCTGCACACCGGCCAGGGCGAGCACCCGCCGTCCCTGCTCGGCCGCCCGGTCCTGGGCGAGGGCCAGCAGCGTGGTCTTGCCGATCCCGACCTCGCCCCGCAGCACCAATGCGCCGCCGTGGCCGTCCACGGGGCGCAGTAGGGCCTCGATCGCCTCGGTCTCGGCCTGCCGGCCGACCAGGGAGGGGATCCGTGTCGCCATGGTCCGCCCTCGCGGCTTCCCGGTACTCGTACACTCACCACCGTACAAGGGGATGAAAGGGTTCATTCCCACCGGGCCGCCGGGGGCGGGGGGTGCGGTCAGACCTCGGCCGGTGCGGGCGCGGGCGCGTCCGCGTCCTTCAGACGTCCGGCGACCATGGTCAGGATCTCGTCGGAGAGCCCGGGGTCGGCGACCGCGCGCGAGATCAGCATCGCGCCGACGAGGGCGCTGAGGGTGACCATGGCGTCGGCCTGGGCGGCTTCGGGGTCGTCGCCCTGCGCCGCCTCACCGATGAGTTCGAGGTAGTTGCGGACCTGCTGCTCGTAGGCCTCCTTCAGCGCCTCGTCGCCGCGACCGGCGGCGGCGCCGAGGGTCACCAGGCCGCAGCCGGTACCGGGGGCGTCCCGGTGGCGGGCGCTGAGGTAGGCGTCGATGAGGCCCGAGCGGGGCGCCTCGGGGTCCCTTCGGGCGGCCGCGGCCATCTTGTCCTCGCCGTCGGCCAGGGCCAGCGCGGCGGCCTGGCCGATCAGGTCGTCGCGCGACGTGAAGTGCTTGTAGAAGCCGCCGTGGGTGAGCCCGGCCTCCTGCATGAGGTCCGCGACGCCGGGGCGCGCCATGCCCTCCTCGCGGATCCGGCGGGCGGCGATCCGCAGGACCTTCTCACGCGACTCGGCCTTCGCTGCCTGCGAGTGACCCATCGCCTGACCTCCCGGGTGTAGGTCGGACCGGACCGACCCATGTGGATGACGGACATCATACACCGCCCCACCGGAACGCCCCGGCGGCCGCACCCGGGGCCCGCACGGCCCCGCACGGGCCTTTGACATGCAGGATGACACGCATCATCCTGTTTGTGAGGATGACGTCAATCATCCAGGACCGCACCCGGCGCCAGCCTCCACCGGAGCAGGCCCCGCCACCGCTCCCCTCCCGCCCGCGAACCCTCCGCGAGGACCCATGACCACCGCAGCAACCCGGCCGGACGTCAAGCGGGGAACCCTCCCCGTCTTCGCCACGGCGACGGCGATCACGGTCGCCAACATCTACTTCACCCAGCCCCTCCTCGACCAGATCGCCCGGGGCTTCGGCATCTCCGCCTCCGCCGCGGGCCTCGTGGCCACGGCGGGGCAGATCGGCTACGCGCTGGGCATCGTGGCCGTCGTCCCGCTCGCCGACCGGGCCCGGCTGCGCCGGCTGTCCCGGGTCCTGCTGGCGGTGACCGCCGTCGCGCTCCTCGCGGGTGCCGCGGCGCCATCCGTCGCCCTGCTGGGCATGGCGACCCTCGTCCTGTCGGCGAGCACGGTGCTCCCGCAGGTGATCATGCCGACGGTCGCATCCATGGCCGCCCCGGGCCAGGCCGGACGGGTCCTCGGGGCGGTCGGCACGGGGCTGACGATGGGCGCCCTGCTCTCGCGCACCGCCTCCGGGCTCATCGCGGAGGCCGCGGGCACCTGGCGGGCCGGCTTCCTGGTCGCGGCGGCGGCCACGGCCGCGCTGCTGCTGGTCCTCCCCCGCTACATGCCGGCCGGGCGGCCCGACGGGGCCGCGGCCTCCGGCGGCTACGGACGGCTGCTGGCCTCGCTCCCCCGGCTGCTCGTGGACCACGCCCCCCTGCGCCTGTCGGCCGCGCTGGGTGCGACGCTCTTCGCCTCCTTCTCCGCCTTCTGGTCCACGCTCGCCTTCCACCTCACCGCACCGCCGATCGGGCTGGGCCCGGCCGTGGTCGGCCTCTTCGGCCTGTGCAGCGTTCCGGGCGCACTCGCCGCCCGCTACTCGGGACGGCTCACCGACCGCTGGGGCCCGCTCGCGGTCAACGCCCTCTCCGCCGTCTCGGCGGTGGCGGCCTTCGTCCTCTTCGGGGCCGCGGGGCGGTCGCTCGTCGTCCTCGCCGTCGGCTGCAACCTCCTCGGCTACGGGGTGACCAGCGGCCAGATAGCCAACCAGGCCCGCATCTTCACCGCGGCACCGGCGATCCGGGGACGGCTCAACACGGTGTACATGTTCGCGGTCTTCGCCGGCGGCGCCGTCGGTTCGGCCGTCGCCGGCGTGCTCTTCTCGGCCCGCGGCTGGCACGGCGTAGTGGCGGGCGGTCTGGGCTTCCTGCTCCTCGCGGGCCTGACACTCGCCCGGTACGGCCTGCGCGCCCGCCGTACCGGCACCCGTCCGGGTGACGACGCCCGGCCCGGCGGGACGGACGCGGACAGCGCCGCGGCTCCCGCCGTACGCGCGTAGTCGCCTCCCGTACACGGACGCGGAGCGCGGGCCATGGCGCCCGCGCTCCGCGTCCGCGTACGGGGGTCGCGCACCGGGGACGGCCGCTACCGCCCCGCGCGCTCCCAGGTCAGGACGCCCGTGCGGAGCGCGCCCCAGATCCTGCCGGGGCCGGGCAGACTCAGCCGCAGCCGGCGTCCTGCCAGGTCGGCGATCCGCGTCTGGGAACCGCCCACCCAGTTGGGGAACAGGCTCATCTCGACGTGGTGCACGACCGTGTCCGCCGCCGGGACCTCGAAGGTGCCGGCGTACGCGAGGTAGCCCGCGGCCGCCGCGGCCAGTTCCCCGGGCAGCCCCTCCTCCAGCCGCCCGTGGCGGAACTCCGGGCGCCCGGCCCGCATGATCTGGGCCGCCATGCACCCGTCCGGGCCGTAGGTGAGCAGGCCCCGGGGCCGCGGCCCGAAGGGCTCGACGACCTCTCCGGTCACGACGTCGGTGGCCTCGTAGGACACCAGGCGCCAGCCGCCGGTCAGGGATGCGCGCAGTTCGTCAGGGGTCATCTCGGTACCTCGCCGTCGTTCCTTGACTTACAGGATGACGAGAGTAATCCTGATTGAGGATGATGCAAATAATCCAGATGGGAAGGGACCCGTCATGACCGACACCTACGACCCCACGCGCACGGCGATCCTGCTGGTCGACCCCTACAACGACTTCCTGTCCGAGGGCGGCAAGGTCTGGCCCGTACTGGAGCCCGTCGCCACCGAGGTCGGCCTGCTCGGCAACCTCCGCGCCGTCGTCGGCGCGGGGCGCGCCGCCGGCCAGAAGGTCTTCTTCGTCCCCCACCGCCGCTGGCAGGAGGGCGACTACGAGGACTGGCAGCACCCCAACCCGACGCACCGCCTCATCCAGGAGCGGCACACCTTCGCCCTCGGCACCTGGGGCGGCGAGTTCCACCCCGACTTCCGGCCCGCTGAGGGGGACGTGGTCGTCCAGGAGCACTGGTCGCAGAGCGGGTTCGCCAACACCGACCTGGACTTCCGGCTCAAGCAGCAGGGCATCACGCACGTGGTCGTCGTCGGGCTGCTCGCCAACACCTGCATCGAGTCCACCGGCCGCTACGCCATGGAGCTCGGCTACCACGTCACGCTCGTCCGCGACGCCACCGCGGCCTACCGCCCCGAGATGATGCACGCCGCCCACGAGCTCAACGGCCCCACCTACGCCCACTCCATCACCACCACCGCCGACCTGCTGAAGACCCTGGGGAACGGAGACCACTGACATGCGACTGACCGGAGAGATGTCCATAGGCGCGTCGTCCGTCCCCGCGTCCGAGGGCACGATGAAGGCGCTCGACCCGGCGACCGGCGAACCGCTCGGACCGGAGTTCGCGCTCGGCGGGGCGGCCGAGGTCGACCGCGCGGCGCGACTTGCCGACGAGGCGTACGACAGCTACAACCGCACCGGCCTCACGGAGCGCGCCGCGTTCCTCGAACTCATCGCGGACCGGCTGGAGGGGATCAAGGGCGAACTGGCCGAGCGGGCGGCCCTGGAGACGGGTCTGCCGGCCGCACAACTGGAGGCGGAGGCGGTCAAGTCCGCGGGGCAGTTCCGGCAGTTCGCCGACGTGGTCCGGCAGGGCCGCTTCCGGCAGGCCGCCGTCGACCCGGCCCAGCCGGAGCGCCGGCCGAGGCCGCGCACGGACCACCGCATGCAGAGGATCGCGATCGGTCCGGTGGCGGTCTTCGGCGCCAGCAACTTCCCGATCTCGTACTCGGTCGCGGGCGGCGACACCGCCGCCGCGCTCGCCGCGGGCTGCCCGGTGATCCTCAAGGCCCACAACGCCCACCCCGGCGCCTCGGAGCTGCAGGGGCGCGTCATCCAGGGCGCCGTCGCCGACTCCGGGCTGCACGAAGGCGTGTTCTCGATGGTCCGCGGAGCCGGCAACGCGATCGGCGAGGCCCTGGTGGACCACCCGCTGGTCAAGGCGGTCACCTTCACCGGCTCCGAGGGCGGCGGAATGGCCCTGTACCGGCGGGCGCAACTGCGTCCCGACCCGATCCCGGTCTTCGCCGAGATGACCAGCGTCAACCCGACCTTCGTCCTCCCCGCGGCCCTGGCGGCGCGCGGCAACGAGATCGGCGACGGCTTCGCCGAGCGCATGCTCGTGAACGTCGGCCAGGCCTGCCTGAAGCCGGCCGTGCTGCTGGCCGTCGACGGCCCGGGGTACGCCGAGATGCGCGAGGCGGCCGCGGCGCGGGTGGGCGCCATGGGCGCGCGGACGATGCTCACCCCCGGCATCCACGACGCGTACGGCCGCGGGGCGCAGCGCCTGCGTGACTCGGGTGCCGCGACCGTGGCGGTGGGCCCGGAGGCCGAGGGCGCGTTCGAGGGCCGCGCACAGCTGCTCGAGGTCGACGGCGACCGGTTCCTGGCCGAACCCACGCTGGCCGAGGAGGTCTTCGGGCCGGCCGCGCTCCTCGTCCGGCTGAGCGGCACGGAGCAGATGACCGAGGTGGCCCGGAGCTTCCGCGGCCAGCTGTCGGCGACGATGCACCTCGAGGAGGAGGACCACCCGCAGGCCGCCCGCCTGCTGCCGGTCCTCGAGCGCCGTACCGGCCGGATCGTGGTGAACGCCTTCGCCCACCCGCAGGAGGTCGGCCACGCCACCGTCCACGGCGGCCCGTTCCCGGCGACCACCGACAGCCGGTTCACCTCCGTCGGCATGAGCGCGATCGAGCGCTTCCTGCGGCCCGTCACCTACCAGGGCTTCCCCGAGGCCCTGCTCCCCGAGGCGCTGGCCCCGGACAACCCGCTCGGGCTGTGGCGGCTGGTCGACGGGCACGTCACCCGCGACTGACCGTGCGCCGAGCGCGGGGGCGCGGCGCGGTCACGGGAAGCGGGCCAGCTCCTCCCGGGTCCTGGCGATCCAGGGGTGCTCCTCGCCGAGGTGGCGCACACGGTCCTGGAGGACCTGGCGCAGCAGCCGGGCGGCGCGCGCGGCGTCGCCCGACGCGCCCACCGAACAGGCGTGGGCGTTGCGGCTGTTGAGGGTGGACGGATGGTCGTCGCCGAGGACGCGGGTGCGGTCCTGGACGAGGATCTCCAGCAGCGCCGCCGCCTCCCCGTGGCGGCCGGCGGCGGCCAGGCAGCGGGCGTGGCCGCCGCGGGCGGTGAGCGTCTGCGGGTGGTCCTCGCCCAGCCGTTCGCGGCAGTCGTCGACGAGCCGCTCGCAGCGGCCGGCGGCCTCGGCCGTACGGCCCGCCCGCAGGACGCAGCGGGCGTGGGCGGCGCGGACCGCGAACAACTGCGGGTGCCCGGCGTCGAGGATCTGGCCGCTCTCGGTCAACAGCGCTTCCAGGAGCCGTACGGCCTCCTCCGCCGCCCCGGCCTCGCTGAGGAACACCGCCTGGTAGCGCCGCCAGAGCAGCGGGATGGGGCTGTCCGGGCCGTGGGCGCCGGCTCCGCGGCCGTCCTGGATCAGGGCGTCGAGCAGGGCCGCCGCACGGCCGGGGTCGCCTGCTTCGCCCAGGAACCGGGCCCGGCCGTGGCGGACGGCGAGGGTGTCCGGGTGGAGCGGGTCGAGGACCTTCAGGCAGTCCTGCAGGAGTTCCTCGAAGAGCCCCGCGGCCCGCGCGGCGTGCCCCGCCTCGCCGAGGAAGTGGGCGTGGTGGCGGCGGTTGTTGAGGGTGTAGGGGTGGTACGGGCCCTGTGTCCGGGTCCGGTCGGCGACCAGGCTGTCGAAGAGCCGGGCGGCCTGTCCCGGGCGGCCGGCGTCGCCGAGCAGGTAGGCGTAGCCGTAGCGGCTGCTGAGGGTGTGCGGGTGGTCCGCGCCCAGCAGACGGGTCCGGTCGGCGAGCACGGACTGGAACTCGGCGACCGCCTCGTCGAGCCGTCCCGTCTCTCCGAGGAACAGCGCGAGGTTGTTGCGGCTGTTGAGGGTGTGGGAGTGGTCGCGGCCGAGCACACGCGTACGGTCCGCGATGACACCGCGCAGCAGGCCGACGGCCTCCGCGGGGTGGCCGGCCATGCCCCGGTAGCGTGCGTGGGAGTTGCGGTTCTCCAGCGTCTCCCTGGCGTCGGGGCCGCCGCGTCCCTCGGCCTCCTCGACCAGTTCGCGGTAGAGGTCCGCGGCGCGCCGCGGGTCGCCCGCCTCCCCCACGCAGGTGGCGTACCACTGACGCGGCAGCTGACCGGGGTCGGCGCCGGCCTTGTCGAAGGCGGCCATGGCGTGGTGCAGGTCGCCGCGCTGGTAGGCGGTCGCGCCGATGTCCAGGGCGCGCACCGGGTCCGCGTGGTCGATGAGGATCTCCCACACCTCGTCCGGGATGCGCGGCGGGGGCACCTGCTCGTCCAGCGTCTGGTGCAGGTAGTCGAAGGCGAGGTACGCGCCGTCGTCGCGGGGCAGCAGGAGGCTGGAGGTGGCGTGCAGGGGGTCGGTGGCCCAGCTCAGCGCCTCCTCCCAGGACTCCGGCCGGAGGCTGCTGCCGCCGTGCAGTTCGAGGTGGATCTCGTGGAGGCGGCGCAGGACGTCCTCCGGAAGCGGCCGGTGGTGCCCGGCGCGCCGCGCGTCCACGGCACCGGCCACCAGGGCGGCGGCCCGCGGGCGGGTCCCGGCCGCCCAGGCGTTGCGGAAGTCGTCGAGCAACTGGGGCGCCGCGGCGAGGTACTCGGCCACCCCGCGGCTGCCGGTCCGGGCGCCGTTGACGGCGGCCCTGATCCTCGGGTCGTCGGTGTGGTGCTGGGCCCGGGCCAGCTCCGCCTCGCTCCAGGTGCGGTCGACCCGCACGACGGAGGCCAGCCGCAGCACCTCGCGGCCCGAGCGCAGGACGTCGCCGCCGGGCTCGTCGTCGGCGGCGGAGCGGGCGCCGAAGCGGATGTGCTGGCGGGCGCTCATGGTCGCCACCACGGCGACCCGGCCCGATCCGGCGTCGAGCAGCCGCTGCACATGACCTGCCCTCAGCCCACCCGCGCCGAGGTAGTTCTCCAGGTCGTCCAGCCACACCACGGCCCGGTGCCACCGGGACACCGGGTCGACGAGCGCGACCATCGCCTCGCGGCTGTCCGGGACGACCAGCCGGTGGCGCGGGAAGTGCTTGCGCACCACCTCGTACGCCAGGCGGGTCTTGCCCGCCGTGGAGTCCCCCACCAGCAGCAGGAAGCCCCGGCCGCCGCTCAGCACCGCCTCCGCCTGCGGCATCGCGTCACGGCCGACGAACACCGGGACGCGGCCGAAGCCCGCCGTCCCGCCGCCGCCCGGCGCGGCTGGGTGGACGCCGAGACCGATGGGGTCGGCCACGTCCGCGACCAGCGGGGCCGTGCCGCGCCGGGAGATCCGCAGCAGGCCGGGCAGTGCGCGCCGGCGGCCGGCCGTCTGCTCCAGCGCCCGGCTTCCCGAGGCGGCCGCGGTCTCGGTCGCCGCCCCGGCCACCGCCCCCGGCGGGCCGAGCAGTACGGTCAGCGCGGGCCGGGCCAGCCCCGCGAGCATCCTGAGCAGCCAGCCCGCCGCGCCCGCGGTGCGGCCCCTCCCGGCAGCCATCGCGTACTCCCCCCGTTCCCCCGGTACTTCCCTGCCGTGGTGCATTCCCGGTGGCGCCGCGGGCTATCCCCCCGGGGCGCGGTAGCGGTCGGAGGCGTACGAGAAGTCGAGGAAACCGCGGGCCCAGGCGTGGATGCCGTCCGCGTACTGGCAGACCGCCGCGAGTTGGGCCGGACTGAGGTCGCCGGCGAGGGCTGTGGCGTACAGGTCGCGCGTCGCGGTGCGCAGGGCGGCGACGCGGCGGGCGTGCCACAGCCGCGTCTGCTCGACGGCCTCGTCCAGCGTCAGGCCGTGGTGCCGGCGCAGGACGAGGACCAGGTTGGTGGTCTCCCCCGAGCGCAGCTCCTTCTCCACCGAGAACAGGTCGTTGGTCCAGCCGATGACGTCGGCGGCGGCCTCGCGCAGCGCGCGGCAGGCCGGCGAGTACCAGACCGCCGCGGGCAGTTCCGACTCCTGGGCGTACTCGATGAGGTCGAAGCACCAGCCGGTCGCACCGGAGACCCGCCGCCAGGCGACGTACGCCTCGGGGGTGGGCACCTCGTGGCCGGCCCGGATCCGGATCGAGTCCTGGTTGGTACGGATCCAGGCGGCCAGGTGGCGGCGGAAGCGGTCGCCCCAGGCGGGCCCCATGACGGCGGTCACGCGTGGCACCACCTCCGCGAGGACGCGGACGGCCGGCGGCGCCGACGCGGGTACGGCGCGCGCCCAGCCGCCGACGGCACGTGCCATGGCGTCGAGTCGGCCGCCGGTGCCCGTGACCGGGCCGCTGTCGCTGTCGTCGTCGACGGCGAACATCCACAGCGTCAGCCGGGCCAGCTCCGTCAGGCGGGCCGGAGCCGCCCACGGCCACACGTGCCCGGCCATGGCGACCTGCCGTTCCCGGCCGGCCTGACCCGAGGTCGGCGCCGAGAGCAGGCCGGCGCGCCGGGCCCACGCCATGACCTGCGGCTCCACCTGCCCCAGGGCGGGATTGAGCCGTGACGGGCCCGGTACGTGGACGGGCCCCCCGGCCCGCTCCCGTACCGTCCCGCGGCTGTGCGCGGCCCGTCCTCCCGGGCCGTCGACACGGACGAACGCAGACGTCTTTCCCACCGGGATCCCCCCTTCCCGGGCCGTCGGCGACCCGGGCAAGGACGACGAGTTCCAGCCATCCCCGTCCCGGTTCCTACCCCGCGTCCGGCCACCGGACGCCACGAACGGGCACGTGCCGTCAGAAACCGTCACAGTCGGGCGAATGAGGCGGGAACCCTTTCCGTCCCCGTCGCGTCATGATCCGGGCGGGCACCGGACGTCCGTCGCTCCTTCACGTCGCGTCCATGTCCACATCACCGTTCATCTCCAAGTCCACCGACACCTTCACCGAGGAGAGAAGTGCACAGACAACGCCGCCCGTACTCCGCCGCCGTGGCCGCCGCGCTCCTGGCCGCCCTGCTGGGCGCTTGCGGAAGCCCGGACTCGGGCGCCGTGGCCGGATCCAGGCCGTCGGCCGCCGCTTCCGCCGGGACGCCCACCGCGGTCGCGAAGGCGGACCCGCCCGTCACGGGGAGGCTGGACGACCACCGGCACGTGGCGCGCAGGACGACCACCGGGCGGCGCCCGCACATGGTGCAGCGGTGCACCGACCGCACGCGGCAGGTGCGGCACACGTCCTCGAGCGGTTCCGGCAAGCGCAAGTCGACCCGGACCTGGTACACCACCGAGCACTACAAGGACTGCCGGAAGGTCCAGCAGGGCACCGAGTCCTACAGCCGCGTGGTGTCGGCGGAGCGCTGGTGCGTGGAGCTGGACGACGTCGGCGGCGACCGTACCCGCGACGACGTCTGGTACAAGGTCGACTCCGCCACCTATCGCACGGCCGCCGGCTCCGAGGAGGGCACCCCGATGTCCTTCACCCCTCTGGCGAGCGGCTGCTGAGGCCCCGGGGCGACGCGGGACGGCGGGCGCGGGCGTAATACGGGTGCGCCGCGTCGGGTGCGTCTGCCATCCTCGCGCCCATGTCCACGTTCCGTGATCTCCTCGCAGAGGGGGAGGCCGTCCCGACCGAGGGCTGGGACTTCTCCTGGTTCACCGGCCGCGCCACCGAGCAGCGCCCTTCCTGGGGCTACGCCCGGCTGCTCGCCGAGCGGGCCGCGCGGGCCGGGGCCGTGCTCGACATCCAGACCGGCGGCGGGGAGGTCCTGGCGACCGTGCCCACCGCCCCGCCGGTGGTCGCGGCCACGGAGTCGTGGCCGCCCAACCTGGAGATCGCGCGCCGCAACCTGGCGTCCTTGGGCGCCACCGTCGTGGAGGCCGGGGACTCGGCCGACCTCCCCTTCCCCGACGGCCGCTTCGACCTCGTCGTCAGCCGCCACCCGGTGGTGACCCGCTGGGACGAGGTGCGCAGGGTGCTGCGCCCCGCGGGCACCTACCTGTCCCAGCAGGTCGGCGCGGGCTCGGTGCGCGAGCTGACGGACTACCTGATGGGGCCGCGACCGGTCGCCGCGCACGCGACCCCTGACCCCTTCACGACCACCGCCGGCTCCAGCCCGGCGGAGGCCGCCGCCCACGCCGAGGCGGCGGGCCTGGAGGTCGTGGACCTGCGCCAGGAGGCACTGCGCATGGAGTTCCACGACATCGCCGCCGTGGTCCACTTCCTGCGCAAGGTCATCTGGATCGTGCCGGGCTTCACGGTGGACGCCTACCGCGAGCGGCTCGCCGAGCTGCACGGCTTCATGGAACGGCACGGACCCTTCGTGGCGTACTCGCAGCGCTATCTGATCGAGGCCCGCAAGGGCTGACCACGGGAAGCAGACACCGGTGAACGCACCGACGACCAGGCCGTTCGCGGCGTCCGACCTCGACGCCGCGGCCGGCCTCCTCGCCGCCCGCCACCGTCGCGACCTCGCCCGCGAAGCGGCACTCGGCCCCGGTTTCGCCGAACCGGCCGCCTGCGCGGCCCTGCTGCGGGACGCCTGGGAACGGGCCGCCCGCGGCGCGGTCGCGGAGACGGCGGACGGCACGCCCGCCGGGTACCTCCTCGCCGTGCCCGGCGACGACGTCCGCGGACGGCACATGTGGACGGGTCCCGGACACTACGCGGCACGCGACGAGGGCGTACTGCGTGAGCTGTACGCGGGCCTGTCCGGCCCGTGGCTGCGCGAGGGGCGGCTGCACCACTACGCCGTCGCGGCCCCCGACGACCTGCCGGCCTGGCTCTCGCAGTGCTTCGCCTACGAGCAGGTCCACGCCGTGACGGACCTGGCGGCCGGGGCGGGCCGCTTCCACGAGGACGTACGGGCCGCCGGGCCGAAGGACCTCGCCGCGCTGGAGCCGCTGTTCGGCCTGATCGCCGACGCGCACACGGGCCCGCCGGTCTTCGCCTTCGTCGAGCCGTCCTTTTACGAGGGCCTGCGCCCGGGCCACGCGGAGCTGCTGGCGGACCCGGCCGTGGCGTACTGGCTCGCCGAAGGGCCGGAGGGGGTACGGGGCTTCTGCGTCATGCGGCCCGTGCCCGACGACGAGGTGTCGCTGACGGCACCGCGCGGTTCCGTCGAACTGCTCCTCGCCGCGACCGTTCCCGAGTGCCGGGGCAGCGGGGTGGGGCGCCGGCTCACCGAGCACGCCTTCGCGGACGCGGCCCGGCGCGGGTTCCGCGTGTGCGTGACGGACTGGCGGGCGGCGAACCCGCTCTCGTCGGCGTTCTGGCCGCGCCGCGGCTTCCGTCCCGTCGCCCACCGTCTGCACCGCCTCCTCGACCCGCGGCTCGCGGCGGGCTGAGGCGGGCTGAGCCGGGCCCTCTCCCGCGCATCGCGTGCCGGGCGCCCGACGGCGCGCGCCGGCCCGCGACACGGCGGGGGACGTCCTAGGTGTATTGACCCGCAGCGTTGTTGACGCGGCTGATCGGGGGCTTGCCTCCGAGTGCGGTGTGGCAGCGGTGGTGGTTGTAGGTGTGGAGG
>NZ_JBVKBW010000026.1:0-88740 GCF_055635295.1 Streptomyces sp. NPDC111520
GTGCAGTCCTAGACAGCTCCACCACACCGGAGGTCTTCGCCTTGATCAAGCCCCCGCAGGTGTCAACAACGCTCGTGATCAATACACCTAGCAGCTGGGGACCTTGCCGCCGCTCTGCAGGGCGTCCAGTGCGTCGATCGCCCCGTCGAGGGTGGTGACGGGCACCAGTCGCAGCCCCTCGGGGAGTTCGGCCCTGGCGTCGGCGCACTCGGCCTTCGGGACGAGGAAGACGGTCGCGCCGTCGCGCCTCGCGGCCTGCTCCTTGAGCGGGACGCCGCCGACCGGGCCGACCTTGCCGGCGGCGGTGATCGTCCCCGTACCGGCGATCCTGCGGCCGCCGGTGAGGTCGCCGCCGCGGCCGTTGCCCTCGATCTTGTCGATGATGCCCAGGCTGAACATCAGGCCCGCGCTGGGCCCGCCCACGTCCGCGAGGTGCAGGGTGACATCGACGTCCGAGGGGGAAAGCCGCAGCTGCCGCAGGGCCGCCGCGGTGGCGTCCTGCTGGGACTCGGTCATCTCCGCCTGGTTGTGCTGCTCGATCTCCTTGACGGTGCCGCCGGTCGGGTAGACCGCGTCGCGCGGCATCACGGCCCGGTCCGTGGCGAACCAGGCCGTGAGGACGTCGCCGAAGCGGACGGTCGCGTCCGGGTTCGTCGCGGCGATGGTCGTCATCCGCAGCTGCCCCGAGGTGTCGCGGGTCTCGGTACCGGTGATCGTGATCACCGGCTTGCCCTGGTCGTCGCCGAGGACGTCGGCCGTCAGCCCGGGCACGACGATCGAGATCGGCAGCGGCGCGAACAGGGCCACCGCCAGCAGCGCGGCCACGAGCGCGGCGCAGACGGCGAGGATCCGGTTCCGGGCGGAGGCGAAAGGCATGGGGTGAATCTAGTTCACGGGAGCGGCGCGGCGTGCCGGGGCCCGGTGGACCCCGGTACGGCGGCGTCCCTCACCGCAGGGCGTCGGCCACCTCCAGGGCCGCCTCGACGACCCGCGGACCCACCCGTTCGGGTATCGCGTCGGCGAGCATCACCACACCGACGCTGCCCTCGATGCCCGGGACCCCCACCAGCGGGGCCGCGGCGCCGCTCGCGCCGGCCTCCAGCTCGCCGTGGGTCAGGACGTAGCCGGGGCCCTCGGAGCAGCGCGGATCGGGCTCGTACGGCTGCACGCTGCGCCCGGCGAGGATGGCCCGGCCCGCGGCGCCGCGGTCCAGGGAGTGCCGGAAGCCGGTGCGGTAGGCGACGTGGTAGTCGGTCCAGCTCGGCTCGACGACCGCCACGGCCAGCGCCTCGGTGCCGTCGACCAGCGTGAGGTGGGCGGTGGCCCCGATGTCCTCGGCCAGCGAGCGCAGGGCGGGGAGCGCGGCCTCGCGCAGCAGCGGGTGCACCTGGTGCGCCAGCCGCAGCACGCCGAGGCCGACCCGGGCACGGCCGCCGAGGTCCCGGCGGACCAGGGAGTGCTGCTCCAGGGTGGCCAGGAGGCGGTAGACCACCGTGCGGTTCACGCCCAGCTTCGCCGCGAGCTCCGTGACGGTCAGTCCGTGGTCGGTGTCGGCCAACAGCTTCAGGACCCGCAGGCCCCGATCGAGCGTCTGAGAGGTCTCCGCGGTCACGACGCCCCCTTCTCGTGTGAGTGGCGGCTCATCTCTCACGTCGGGAGCACTGCCGGTCCCGCGGCAGAGCGCGGAGAGGCCACCGGTCTGGCGGTACCGGCTGGCGCCCCGAGGCTGCTCTGCCACGGCGCGTTGCGTGAGCGGAACGGTAGCGATGCGTACCGCTCAGCGGAAGACTTCGTCCACAATCCGGTCACGTGACCGGAGCAGCGGGGGCGCCCGACGTAAATCTTCCGCCGAATCGCCCCTCGCGCCGCAAGATTCACACCAGTGTTGATGCCCTGTCAGCAGCGGGACGGAGCACCGCGGATGAGGGAACGTCCGCCGCTCAGCGCATCCGGGTCGCCCACTCCTGGACCTTCTTGATGCGCTCGTTGAGCTGCCCCGCCGTCGCCTCCGCGCTCGGCGGACCGCCGCACACCCGGCGCAGCTCGTTGTGGATGACGCCGTGCGGCTTGCCGCTCTGGTGGTTGTACGCCGCGACCATCGTGTTCAGCCGCTTGCGCAGCTCCAGCAGTTCCTTGTGCGTGACGATCGGCCGCCGCTCGGCGGGAAGTTCCAGCAGGTCCGCCTCACTGTCCGGCTTCTTCCTGCTGTGGGCGATCTGCCGGGCCTGCCGCTTCTGCAGCAGCAACTGCACCTGGTCCGGCTCGAGAAGGCCCGGAATGCCCAGGTAGTCCTGCTCCTCCTCGCTGCCCGGATGCGCCTGCATGCCGAACTCGGCGCCGTCGTACAGCACCCGGTCGAAGACCGCGTCGGACTCCAGCGCCTCGAAGGGCAGCATGTCCTGCTCGCCGGTGTCCTCGTCCTGCTGCTTCTCGGCCTCCTCCAGCTCCTTCTCGGACTCCGCGTACGGGTCCTCCTCGCCCTCCTTCTTCGGCTTGTCGAGGGCGTGGTCGCGCTCCACCTCCATCTCTCCGGCGAATTCCAGCAGCGTGGGGATGGTCGGCAGGAAGACCGAGGCCGTCTCGCCGCGCCTGCGGGACCGCACGAAGCGGCCGACCGCCTGCGCGAAGAACAGCGGCGTGGAGATCGTCGTCGCGTAGACCCCGACGGCCAGCCGCGGGACGTCCACGCCCTCCGACACCATGCGGACCGCGACCATCCAGCGGTCGTCGCTCGCGCTGAACTCCTCGATCCGCGAGGACGCCCCGGTGTCGTCGGAGAGCACCACGGTCGCCTTGTGCCCGGTGATCTCCCGGATCAGCTTGGCGTACGCGCGGGCCGTGTCCTGGTCGGTGGCGATCACCAGCGCACCGGCGTCCGGGATGGACTTGCGGACCTCCGTCAGCCGCTGGTCCGCGGCGCGCAGCACGTTCGGGATCCACTCGCCGGTCGGCGCCAGCGCGGTCCGCCAGGCCTGGCCGATCGCGTCCTTGGTCATCGGCTCACCGAGCCGCGCGGAGATCTCGTCGCCGGCCTTCGTGCGCCAGCGCATGTTGCCGCTGTACGAGAGGAAGATCACAGGGCGCACGACGTGGTCGGCGAGCGCGTTGCCGTAGCCGTAGGTGTAGTCGGCGGAGGACCGGCGGATGCCGTCGTTGCCCTCCTCGTACACCACGAACGGGATCGGGTTGGTGTCCGACCGGAACGGCGTCCCGGTCAGCGCCAGCCGCCTGGTCGCCGGCTCGAACGCCTCCAGGCACGCCTCGCCCCAGGACCGGCTGTCGCCCGCGTGGTGGATCTCGTCCAGGATCACCAGCGTCTTGCGCTGCTCGCAGCGGTTGCGGTGCAGCATCGGGCGCACACCGACGCCCGCGTAGGTCACCGCGACCCCGTGGTAGTCCTTCCCGACCGGCCCCGCGCTGTACTCGGGGTCCAGCCTGATGCCTATCCGGGCCGCGGCCTCCGCCCACTGCTTCTTCAGGTGCTCGGTGGGGGCGACGACGGTGATCTGCTGCACGAGGTGGTTGTGGAGCAGGTACGAGGCCAGGGTGAGCGCGAAGGTCGTCTTGCCGGCGCCGGGGGTCGCGACGGCCAGGAAGTCACGTGGCTGCGTCGCGATGTACCGGTCCAGGGCACCCTGCTGCCAGGCACGCAGCTTGCCGGCCGTGCCCCAGGGGGCGCGGCCGGGGAAGGCGGGCGACAGGTGGTGCGAGTGCGAGTTGCTGGCGCTGTGCGGGGCGGTGGTAGTCACGGTCTCCGGTGACGGGTCGGGTACGACAACCGTCACAGCCTACTGGGGCGGTGTCCGTGCCTCGGGCTGCGGCACCGACCGGGCCCGTGGTCGCGGCCCGGGGTGGTATGCGGGTGCGTTGTGCCTGCGGCGGGGCGGGGCGGGCAGGATGGCGGGTGGCTGGGGCGGGCGTTTCGGCTGCTCAGCCTCGTCGCCTGTCGCGCCGAAGAACCGGCGCACCGCTGGAGGGCACGAACGACCCGGGAGGAACCCCGCTCAGGCGCCGGCGAGGCGGGCCAGGACGCTCCCGATCGCCGCGGGGGCGGAAACCTCCCCCGCCGCGACCGACACGACCAGGCCGTACGCCGCGTCCTGGTCGGCCGACCGCAGGTCGACCCCGTTCAGCGCCAGGAACACCGCCGCCGCCAGCCACGCCGTCCGCTTGTTGCCGTCGACCAGGGGATGGTTCGCCGCGATCGCGTGCAGCAGCGCCCCCGCCGCCGCGAAGACGTCGTCCCCGTAGGCCTCGACGCCGAACATCCGGGCCCGGGGCCGGTGCACGGCCGACGCGAGCAGCCCGGGCTCGCGCAGTGCGGGGGGTTCGCCGCCGCAGGCGAGGCGGGCCAGGTCGGTGACCTCGGCGAGGGTGAGGTGGCGCACGGTCACGTCACTCCCCCAGCCTGCGCAGCAGGTCCGCGTGGGCGGCGGCGTACGCCTCCCCCGCGGCCCGGACGCGCGCGGCCTCGGCCGCCTCGTACGCCCGCACCGCCGTGCGCACGAACTCCGCGACCGGCACGCCGTGCGCGTCGGCGAGGTCGCCCAGGGACTCCCACTCGGCGTCGGTGAAGACGACGGTCAGCTCTTTCACACCGGGACGGTAACGCCCCGGCGCGTCCGCCTCACCCGGTTTTCGGGTGGAGCCGCACGGCGACGCCGACGCCCGCGAGGGCGAGGACGGCCATGGGGAGGAGGACGGCCGTGAACGCGCCCGCCGCGCCGCCGAGGGCGGCGAAGACGGTGCCCGCGGCGGCGACGAGGACGACGCTGGACAGGGCGTCGGAGACCTGGAGGGCCGCGGAGTTGGCGCCGGCCTCGGAAGGGGGCGAGAGCTTGAAGAGGATGACGCTCAGGGAGGAGATGACCAGGCCCGCGCCGAGGCCGCCCACGCCCCACGCGGCGGCCGCGCTCCAGGCGGGGGCGGCGTCCAGCAGCGGCAGGGCCGCGCCGGCGATCGCGGCGGCCATGAGGAACATGCCGAGGACGACGAGGCGTTCGCGGTGGGGTTCCAGGCGGGGGCGGCCCTGGATCCAGGAGCCGATGCCCCAGGTGACGCCGCCGCCGGCCAGGGAGAGCCCGGCGAGGGTCGGGGACATGTGCCGCTGGGTGACGAGCATGAGCGGGACGAAGCTCTCGGCGCCGAGGAACGTGCCGGAGGCCACACCGCGCAGGAGCACCACGGACGGCAGCCCTCGCGCCGCGCGGAAGGTCCCGAGGGGCAGCAGCCGCAGCGCGGACGGCACGACCAGTGCGGCGCCCGCGGCCGCGAAGACCAGGGACAGCGGCCGCAGGTCCTGCCCGGCGTACTGGAGCAGCCCGGCGCCGGCGGAGACGGCGAGGGCGAGGCGCAGCCGACGGCGGTCGGGGGCCGCGCGGTCGTCGGGGGGACGCTGCAGGGAGGTGCGGCGCAGCGCGGGCAGGCCGACGAGGAGCGGGAGCACGACGAGCACGGGGATGGCGAGGAAGACCCAGCGCCAGCCGAACTGCTCCGTGACCGTGCCGGCCACGAGCGGGCCGACGATGGAGGGCAGCACCCAGGACGCGGCGAAGGCGGCCATCACCGCGGGCCGCAGGCGTTCTGGGTAGGCAAGGCCGACGACGACGTACAGGGCGACGATGACGAGTCCGCCGCCGATGCCCTGCACGGCGCGGCCCAGCACGAACGGCCACATCGACTGGGCGGTGCCGGAGACGACCAGGCCGGCGGCGAAGGCGGCGATGCCCGCGACGAGCGGCGCCAGCGGGCCGCTGCGGTCGGACCACTGGCCGCTGACGACCATCGCGAAGAGCGAGGTGGTGAAGTAGCCGGAGAAGGCGAAGGCGTACAGCGGCAGCCCGTCCAGCTCGCGTGCGGCGATGGGCATGGCCGTGCCGACGGCGGTCGCCTCGAAGGCGATGAGCAGGACGACCGAGACCATCGCGAGGGTCAGCGCGCGGTAGCGGCTGCCCAGCACGGTGTCGGTGCCGGTGTCCGGCGCGGCGAGGAGCATGCCTGCATGGCCGGATACCGGCTCGGTGTCTGCGGTGGTCACCACGACAGGGTAAGGGGTCAACATGGACCTTGCCCCTGGCACCCCGGTCGGCCTTTCGGCCTAGGACCGGGAGAAAGCCGGCCAGGGCAGGGAAGGCGTAGGCCATGCCGCACTACACCTCGTACGACGGAACCGAGCTCGCCTACACGGACCGGGGCGAGGGGCCCGTACTGCTCGCCCTCGCCGGCGGCCCGGGTCGGGACGCCGCCTACCTGGGCGACCTGGGCGGCCTGGACCGGGGCAGGCGCCTGGTGGTCCCGGACAGCCGGGGAACCGGGGCCAGCCCGCCGGCCGGCGACCCGCTCACCTACTCCTTCCCCCGCCTCGCCCAGGACGTGGAGGCGCTGCGCCGGCACCTCGGCCTGGAGCGCTTCGCGCTGCTGGCGCACGACGCGGCCGCCGCGACCGCGCAGGCGTACGCCGCCGCCTACCCGGAGCGGCTGACGCACCTCGTCCTGGTCACCCCGGGCTCCCGGCTGCAGGGCGCGCTGCCGGACGACGCCCGGGAGATCTTCGAGGGCCGGGTCGGTGAGCCCTGGTGGCCGGAGGCGGTCGCCGCCCTGGCCGAACTGGAGAGTGCCGACGACCTCGACCGGGTGCGCACGCTGCTGCTCCAGGTCGCGCCCATGGCGTACGGCCGCTGGGACGAGCCCCAGCGCGCCCACGCCGCCGCCGAGGGCGGCCAGTTGCACCCGGTCCCCCGCGCCGGGTTCTGGCAGGGCATGGACGAGCCGGCCCGGCTCGCCGTCCTGGCCCGGCTGCGCGAGGTGACCTGCCCGGTCCTGGTCCTCACCGGCGACCGCGACGCCGTCACCGGCATGCGCGCCGGCGAGGTCGTCGCGGCCTGCTTCCCGGACGCCCGGCTGCGCCCGCTGCACGCCGTCGGGCACTTCCCGTGGGTGGACGAACCCGAGCTGTTCCGCCCGGTGGTGGAGGAGTTCCTGTCGGGCGCCCCCGGCGGTTCGTGAACGCCGTGTGGCAGTCCTGTTGCGGGCCCCCGGGAACCGTTGACCCCCTCCCGGGGGCCGCGCCTATGGTCGTCGTACGTCACCGACGCACGGCCGTGTGCCCGAGTGGTTCAGGGGCTCGACTGCAAATCGAGTTACGTGGGTTCGATTCCCGCCACGGCCTCCGCGCGAAGGGCCCGGTCCGCACGGACCGGGCCCTTCGTCGTCAGTGGCAGTGGGTCAGCCCTGGGGGCGGGCCACCGCGTGCTGGGGGCGGATGGGGAGGCGGCTGACCGGGCGGCCGGTGGCGGCGCGGACGGCGGAGGCGACGGCGGCCGGGGAGACGACGACGGGGGCCGCGCTGGCGGCCTTGGCGCCGAAGGGGGCGAGCACGTCGCGTTCCTCGATGAGCCGGACCACGCGGATCGCGGGCGCGTCGAGCGCCGTGGGCAGCGAATAGCCGGTCAGGTTGGGCCGCTTGATGACGCCGCGGGGCGCGCGGAGGTCCTCCATCAGGGCCATGCCGACGCCCTGGGTGACCCCGGCCTCGATGCGGGCGTGCAGTTGCGCGGGGTTGAGGATCCGGCCGACGTCCTGGGCGACGGCCATCTCCACGACCCGGACCGCGCCGAGTTCGATGTCGACGTCCACGACCGCGCGTACGGCGCAGAAGGCCAGGCCCACGAAGGCGTCGCCCTGGCCGGTGTCGTCGAGCTTCTCGGTGGGGTGCGGACGGCACTGGGCGGTGGCCCACAGCTCCTTGCCGGCCAGCTCCTCCTCGACGGTGGTGGAGAGCACCCCGTCGTACGAGGTGATCTTGCCGTCGGCGATGGAGAGCAGCTCCGCCGACATGCCGAACTTCCCGGCGAGCGGCTGCAGCAGCTGGGTGCGGACCATCTTGGCGGCGCGTTCGACGGCCCCGCCGGAGACCCACGTGTGGCGGCCGCGGGCGGCGGCGCCGGCCGGGGGCTGGTCGGTGTCGGAGGGCAGCACGCGGACGTCCTCGACGCCGAGGACCTCCTGCACGATCTGCCGGGCGAGGGTGGCGAAGCCCTGGCCGGTGTCGACGGCCGCGCAGATGACGGTGGCGGCGCCGTCGTGGACGCGCACCGTGGCGGTGGAGACCTCGTCGGTGCCCTCGGCCCCGAGCATGTGCACCATGCCCAGCGCGTAGCCCACGCCGCGGCGTACCGCGCCCGGCTCGCCCGCGCCCTCCAGGCCGCCGGGGAGCAGCCACTCGGACTCGTCGTCGTCGACGGGCAGCGGGGGCAGGTCGGTGTCGCGCACGGCCTTGAGCAGTTCACCGACGGGTGCCGGGCAGGTGACCGTCTGGCCGGTGGGCAGCAGGTCGCCGGTGGCGATCACGTTGCGCATGCGGATCTCGGCCGGGTCCAGGCCGAGTTTGGCGGCGAGCTTGTCCATCTGGCCCTCGTAGGCCGCGCAGACCTGCATCGCGCCCTCGCCCCGGACGTGGCCGGAGGGCGGGTTGTTGGTGCGCACCGCCCAGCCCTCGACGAAGACGTGCGGGACGACGTAGGGCCCGGCGGCGAAGGCGACGGCCGCGGCCAGCGCGTCGGCGGAGGTGTCGGCGTACGCGCCGGCGTCCAGCAGCACCTGGGCCTCGACCTTGACCAGCCGGCCCTCGGCGTCCGCGTGGTGGCGGTAGCGCAGCAGCGTCGGGTGGCGGTGGTTGTGGCTGAGGAAGGACTCCTCGCGGGTGGCCACGAACTTCACGGGGCAGCCGGTCTTCAGCGCGAGCAGCCCGAGGGGGATCTGCACCCCGGAGTCCTCGCGGTCGCCCATCGCGCCGGGCACGCCGGTGACGACGACCTTGACCCGGTCCTGTTCCAGCCCGAAGCAGGCGGCGGCCAGGTCGCGGTCGGTGTGCGGGTCGGTGGAGGCGACGTACAGCTCCACGCCGCCGTCGGGGCGGGGCACGGCGAGGCCGGCCTCGGCGCCGACCGGGGCCGGGTCCTGGCGGCCCACCCGGTACAGGCCCTCGACGATGACCTCGCCGACCGCGTCCGGGTCGCCGAACTGCAGCGGGATGTGCCGGATCAGGTTGCCGTCGGGGTGCAGCGGGGCCGCCGCGAAGGCCCGTTCCGGGTCGATGACGGGCTCCAGCACCTCGTACTCGACGTGGATGGCGGCGGCGGCGAGCCGGGCGGTGTCGGGGTGGTCGGCGGCCACGGCGGCGATGGCCTCGCCGTGGTGCCGGACGGTGTCCTTGGCGAAGACCGGACGGTCGGCCACGCGGCGCCCGTGCATGACGTCGCCCGGGACGTCCTCGTGGGTCACCACGGCCCGCACGCCGGGCAGCGCGGCGGCCTCGGTCGTGTCGACCGACAGGATGCGGGCGTGCGGGTGCGGGGAGCGCAGCACGGCCGCCCACAGCAGGCCCTCGGCCCACAGGTCGGCGGCGTACGGATAGGTGCCCTGGGCCTTGGCGAAGGCGTCCGTGGCGGGCAGGGAGGCGCCGATGCCGTGCGGCGCGGACTGATGCTCGGCGGCGCCGGTCGCGACCGTCGCGGGGGTGCCCACGGCCGGGGTGGCCGTCGCGGCGTCGGGGCCCGTCATCGCGCGTACCTTTCGCTGCCGCGAGGGGGGAGGTGGTGCCGGTTCGGGAGGTTCGGGGTGCTCACGCCGGGCCTCCGGAGGAGGGGCGCGGGTGCGGGACGCGGATGCCGTCGGTGGGGTCGCCGGCGGTGTCGTCCGCGGCGGCCTCGGCGGTCTCCTCGCGCTCGGCCACGACCTGGCGGACGGCCTCCAGGACGCCCTGGTAGCCGGAGCAGCGGCAGAGGTTGCCGCTGATGGCCTGCCGGGTCTCCAGCTCGGTCGGGCTGTGGTTGCCCTCGAGCAGGTCGTGCACGGTCATCGCCATGCCGGGGATGCAGAAACCGCACTGCACGGCCCCGCACTCGGCGAGCGCACGCTGTACGTCCGAGGGGCCGCCGTCGGCGGACAGCCCCTCGACGGTGCGAATGTCGCTGCCCGCGGCGGTCGCCGCGGGCACCAGGCAGGAGGCGACGAGCCGGCCGTCGACCTTGACCGAGCACGCGCCGCACTCGCCCTGCTCGCAGCCGTCCTTGGCGCCGGCGAGGCCGAGGCGCTCGCGCAGCACGTACAGCAGGGACTCGCCGAGCCAGGCGTCCGTGACGGGCCGGTCGGTGCCGTTGACGTTGAGGACGTAGGAGTCGACCGGGTGCTCGCTGTGCGCGTCCGCGCCGGGCCCTTCACCGGTCTCCCCGGCCGCCTCCTCGGGGGCCCGCGGCTCCTGCTCCGCGAGGTCCGCGCCGAAGTCCTGGGCGAGGTCCGCGCCGAGGTCGGCGCCGTGGTCCTGGGCGGGGTCCGCGCCGAGGTCCTGGGCGGGGTCCGCGCCGTGGTCCTGGGCGGGGTCCGGCGCGGGCGGGAAGCGGTACTCGCCGGACTCCTCGGCGACGCCGTCCGGGGCGAGCGGCAGCTTCCACTGGCCGGTGGCGTCCGCGGGCAGCGACCAGCCACCGTCGGCCGGCCCCGCGTGCGGCAACGGGGGTGCCTGCGGGGCGGCGGGGGCGTGCCAGGACTGCGCCGGGTCGGGGGCGGTGGTGGGCACGAAGGCGCCCACCGAGTACTCGCCGGAGTCGTCGGCGGTGGCGTCCTCGCGCACCGCGGGGATCGCCCACGTGGTCGCCGCGTCCTCGGCGGACGGGACGGCGGGCGCCTCGACGTGGGCGGGCGGCATCGGGAGGGAGGGCGGCTCGGGCGCGTAGCCGTGGCCCGGGGCGGCGAGGGGGTCGGCGCCCGGCTCGGTCATGGACAACTGCGCCGCGAAGGAGACGTGCATGGTCTGGTCGGGGTCGTACTCGCCGTGGGGCAGGGGCTCCCACACCCCGTGCCCCGGGGTGAATCCCCCGCCGTGCGGCACGGGGGTCCCCTCGTGCGGCTGGTCGGTCATGCGCCCGTCCGGTGTCCTGTCGTCGTACACGTCGTCACTCATGCCAGTGCCCTCCCCAGCGCGCGGCGGGCCAGTGCGGCCACCGTACGCCGCAGCTGGACGGCTGCGGGGGGCAGTTCGGGGGCCGTGGTCCCGTCCGCGGCCGGCAGCGGGTCGGGGATGCAGGCGGCGGCGACGTACTCGCCGAAGGCCGTCAGGGCCTCCGGTGCCAGCGTGCGCTCGCCGTCCCAGTCGATCAGCCCGGCGACCCAGCGTTCGGCCTCGAGCGGCCGCAGCGGCACCGGTGCGACAGCTCCCACCGCGCAGCGTACGCCCCGGCGCGCGGGATCGAGCACGACGGCCAGGGACGCGATCGCGCGGCCGGGCCCGGTGCGGCCGGTGGCCTTGAGGAAGGTCTGCGGCGCGTGCAGCAGCGGGACCCGCACGTACGCCAGGACCTCGCCCGGCCGCAGCGGGTCCATGCCGGTGAGCAGGTGGCTGACCGGCAGCTCGCGGTTGCCGTCCGGGCCGGCGACGAGGACGGACGCCTCCAGGGCGGCCAGCACCGGCAGCGAGTCGCCGGTCGGGGCGGCGCTCGCGATGTTGCCGCCGAGCGTGCCCGCGTTGCGGATCTGCGGGGGCCCGGCGGCGCGGGCGGCCGCGGCCAGGGCGGGGATGAGCGCGGCGAAGTCCGGGCGGCCCATGCGGGCGTGGGTGAGGCCGGCGCCGAGCAGCGCCGCGCCGTCCGCGTACTGCCAGCCGCGGATCTCGCTGATCCGCCCGAGACCGACCAGCCCCGAGGGACGCAGCAGCCCGGAGTTCACGGCCGCCATGAGGTCGGTGCCTCCGGCGACGGGCACGGCGGTGGGCGCGGCGGCCAATGCCGCCACGGCCTCGTCGAGCGAGGTCGGCAACGCCACATTGCGCGCTGCCTGCCGTGCGTACGTGCTCACGCAGCTGCCCCTTCCCCGGCTGTCCGCGGTGCGGTAGCCGTACGGTACGTGCTGACAGCCCGGACGTGGCAACTCTGGCACATCTTCCGGGGTGATCAACGCGAGGGTCGCAAAGGAGAGCCCGCCTTCCGGATGGACCTACGTCCGGTTTGCGTCTTTCTCCAGGTTGCGATGGGAATGGCCTCCTTCACGCGCCTTGCCGTGATTGGCCACACCACCCTGCCATCTCCCGCCTCGCCCGGCCCCGGGTTGTGGCATGCCTCACACGATCGGGGGCGGCCCCTCGATCGGGCGTCCGATGACGCCCGGACGCCGCTGCCACGGCCGCGGACCGCCCGGCGGCCGGTATTCGACCCCCAGTGCGTCAAGTCGCCCGTAGTGGGTGGTCATTCGGGCCGCGAAGCCCTCGTGGTCGCGGGCCGCGGGCGCGGGCAGCCGGCTCCAGACCGTCTCGGCGAAGGCGGCGAGCCGCGGGAAGGCCATGTAGTCCACCGCGCGGACCGAATCCATCGTCTCCGTCCAGATGTTGGCCTGCGCGCCGATGACGTGGGCGGCCTCCTCGGCGGTGAGGTCGTCCGGGACGGGCTCGAAGCGGTAGACGTCCTCCAGGGTGCGCACGTGCGCGATCGGCACCGGCTCGTCCTCGCCGTCCGACTGCCGCCAGTCCAGGTAGACCTGGCTCTCCGGGCACATCACGACGTCGTGCCCCGCCCGGGCCGCCGCGACGCCGCCCGCGTAGCCGCGCCAGGAGGAGACGGCGGCGCCCTCGGCCAGTCCGCCCTCCAGGATCTCGTCCCAGCCGATCAGCCGGCGGCCGCATGCGGCCAGCCAGGCGTCGAAGTGCCGGACGAACCAGCTCTGCAACTCGTCCTCGTCGCGCAGCCCCAGTTCCTTGATGCGGGCCTGGACGGTGGCGGAGGCGCGCCACTGGTCCTTGGGGCACTCGTCGCCGCCGATGTGGACGAACTCCGAGGGGAAGACCTCCAGGACCTCGGCGAGGACCTCCTCGTAGAAGCGCACGGTGGCCTCGGTGGGCGCCAGCACGTTGGGGTTGATGCCCCAACCGGTCAGCACGGGCAGGGCGCCGGTGTCGACCACGTCCGCGTTGCCGAGTTCCGGGTAGGCGGCGATGGCGGCCTGCGAGTGGCCGGGGACGTCGATCTCGGGCACGACGGTGACGTGCCGTTCCGCCGCGTACGCCACGATCTCGCGGAGGTCGTCCTGGGTGTAGTAACCGCCGTGCGGGCGCTCGTCCCACAGCGGGGACTCGCGCAGTCCGACCTTGGTGCGGGTGCGCCAGGCGCCGACCTCGGTCAGGCGCGGGTGGCGGCGGATCTCCACCCGCCAGCCCTGGTCGTCGGTCAGGTGCAGGTGGAGCACGTTCAGTTTGTGCGCGGCCAGCAGGTCGACGTAGCGCAGGACGACGTCCTTGGGCATGAAGTGCCGTGCCACGTCCAGCAGTACGCCGCGCCAGCCGAAGCGCGGGGCGTCCTCGACGGAGCAGTGCGGCAGCCGCCAGGCGCTTCCCGGCAGCGGCGCGCGCCGGAAGGCGTCGGCGCCGAGCAACTGCCGTACGGTCTGGGCGCCCCAGAACACCCCCGCCGCTCCGCCGCCTTCGATGAGCACGCCGTCCGCGGCGGACACCGTCACGCGGTGGCCCTCCGCGCCGAGGCGCCCGGTCACCCGCGGGTCCACGCGGAGCGTGATCGTGCCGGGCGTGCCCGCGGGCGGCGGGGGCAGCCGGAGCCCGGTGGCGGCGCCGACGGTGGCACGCAGCCAGTGCGCGGTCCCCTCGGTGCCGGGACCGGCGTCCAGGGTGGTGCCGGGGCCCAGGTCCACATGACCGCCGTCGCCGTGCCGGTGCGCCTCGACGGGCGCCGGGATGAGGTCCATGGCGCCCATCCTGCCGCGCCCACGGCAACTGGAATAGACCAATCGCCGCATCTTTCCGGCCGGTGTCCGGCCCGTGTCCGGCCTGGTCCCGCCCTCAGCCGGCCCTCAGCCGGCCGCCCGGCGCGCCCTGTTCAGCGCGAGGACGGGGATCAGCATGCCGACGACGCACCACAGGACGTGCGCCACGGTCACCGCGGACCACAGCGCCGTGGAGGTCGCGCCCGCCACCGAGAGGGCCACGACGGTGCCGATGAGGGCGACGACGGCGGTCAGTTGGAGCACGGCGTGCCGGCCGGGCAGGAAGTGGCGCTGCAGGAAGGCGTCGCCGTACCACCAGCGCACCGCGCGGGCGGCGGCGAGCAGCACCACGACGCCGCCCGCCGCGACGCCCAGGACGGCCGGAAGCGGCCACGGCGTCCCGTCGGCGGCTGAGGCGGCCGCCAGACCGGTGGCGGCGAACGGCAGCACGGGCAGGAGGGCCCCGGCGGTCAGGGCGGCGGCCCGGGCGCGGGTCGGGTCCCCGTGCAGCTCGGCCCTCGCCAGGGCGCGTACGGCCTGCAGACGCCCCCGGCCGGTACTGCCGGAGCGGCGGGCCTGCAGCAGCCACAGCGCGCCCGCCAGCGCCGCCAGGGCGGCCGTCCCGCCCGCCAGCACCCACGGGTCGGCGAACAGCACCAGCGCGGCCACCAGCAGCGCCGGCACGAACCGCGGCCACCGGCGCCCTCCCGCCACGTCGGAGGGTGCGGCACCGAGCTCCAGGGCCCGTGCGACGGCCGTGCGGCGCTCGGCCCGGGCGGCCGGGCGGAGCGAGAGGTCCAGCGCCCGTGCGAGCGCGACGTGCGCCTCGGCCTCGCGGGGCGCGATCAGGACCGCCCGCCGGGCGGCGGCGACCGCCTCGGGACGGCGCGAGAGCATCCGGCAGGCGTCGGCGACCAGCACCTGGGCCCGCCACTCGCGGGGCCGGGCGGCGGCGACCCGCAGCCCGAGCCCCAGGGCCGCGTGCGCGTCGCCGAGCATCAGCAGGACGAGACCCGCCAGCAGCGGCGGATCGGGGTCGCCGGGCTCCGCGTGGGCCAGCGCCCAGTCGACAGCCTCCCGGGACCGGTCGGCGCGCCGTTCGTAGGCGAAGACCCTGGCCCGTACGAGGTAGCCGAAACTGCCGTTGCGGGCGACGAAGGCGTCGTCGACGAGCGAGTGCGCCATCTCGAAGCGCCCCCGCTCGCACAGCCCGAAGACCCGGTCCGCCGTGACGGCGTCGTCCTGCGCCATGTCCCCCCGAACGCGCGGGGTACGGCCGCGGTGCCGCGGCCGTACCCGCCGGGTGCCGTGGCGGCCGCTACTTGCCGCCCTTGTCCTTGTCCCCGCCACCGGTGGGCATGGATTCGAAGATCTCCTTGCACATCGGGCAGACCGGGTACTTCTTGGGGTCCCGGCCGGGCACCCAGACCTTCCCGCACAGCGCGACCACCGGCGACCCGGAGAGCGCGCTCTCCATGATCTTGTCCTTCTGGACGTAGTGCGCGAAGCGCTCGTGGTCGCCATCGCCGTTCGACGCCTGCGGGGTCGGTTCGACGAGGGTGCCGGTGCCCGCCCCGCGCTCGGGCTCGAGAGTGCTCATGGCACGCAAGCCTAATTCAGAGACGGATCGTCCGGATACGTCGCGACCATCGCGAGTTCGCTGCGCTGCCTGCGCAGCACGGAGCGCCACAGCTGTTCCGGGTCCGGGGAGAAGACGTCCCCCGGTTCGGACTCCACCACGTACCAGGCACCCTCGACGAGCTCGTCCTCCAGTTGGCCGGGCCCCCATCCGGCGTAGCCGGCGAAGATGCGCAGGGAGCCCAGCTCGGCCGCCAGGAGCTCCGGCGGCGCCTCCAGGTCCACCAGGCCGATCGCGCCGAACACCCGGCGCCAGCCGAGCGGCTCCGCGTCCTCGCCGTTGCGCGGCTCACCGGGCACCACGGCCAGGCCCAGGGCCGAGTCCAGGGAGACGGGCCCGCCCTGGAAGACGACCTGCGGCGCGCCCGCAAGACCGGCCCAGGACTCCAGGACGTCGCCGACCCCGACGGGCGTCGGACGGTTGAGGACGACGCCGAGCGACCCCTCCTCGTCGTGGTCGAGGAGGAGCACCACCGCCCGGTCGAAGTTCGGGTCCGCGAGCGCGGGCGTCGCGACGAGCAGTCTGCCGGTGAGCGATGACACTTCGGTCATGGTCAACATAATCCCGCATTCCGCCGCCGCGCGGGGTGGCAACGACCCCCTTTCCCGGCCCGGGGGCCGCGCCCGGGGCGCAGGGGCGGCCACCCTCCGGAACCGGGCGGGCGCACAGGGTGCTGTAGCGAAGCCATTACATGAGTGGGACCTCACAGGCCTCTTCCGGGCGCCGGAAGGCCGATTACCATTTCTCCTTGGTGCCTGCGGGGACCGAGCTTCACTTCTGCCCGTCTCCAGGAACGCGAGAGCAATGACCGGCCTCAAGGACGTACTGCTTGTTCACGGTGGCACCCCCCTCGAGGGGGAGATCCACGTCCGCGGCGCGAAGAACCTCGTGCCCAAGGCGATGGTGGCCGCGCTGCTGGGAGGCGAACCCAGCCGGCTGCGCAACGTGCCCGACATCCGTGACGTGCGTGTGGTGCGGGGCCTGCTGCAGCTGCACGGCGTGACGGTGCAGACCGGTGACGAGCCCGGGGAACTGGTGCTCGACCCGTCCAAGGTGGAGAGCGCGAACGTCGCGGACATCGACGCGCACGCGGGCTCCTCACGGATCCCGATCCTCTTTTGCGGCCCGCTGCTGCACCGCCTCGGGCACGCCTTCATCCCGGGCCTGGGCGGCTGCGACATCGGCGGCCGGCCGATCGACTTCCACTTCGACGTGCTGCGCAAGTTCGGCGCGGTCATCGAGAAGCGCCCCGAGGGCCAGTACCTGGAGGCCCCGCAGCGGCTGCGCGGCTGCAAGATCGAGCTCCCGTACCCGTCGGTCGGCGCGACCGAGCAGGTGCTGCTGACGGCCGTCCTGGCCGAGGGCGTCACCGAGCTGAGCAACGCCGCGATCGAGCCGGAGATCGAGGACCTCATCTGCGTCCTGCAGAAGATGGGCGCCATCATCACGATGGGCACCAACCGCACCATCCACATCACCGGCGTGGACAAGCTCGGCGGCTACAACCACCGCGCCCTCCCGGACCGCCTGGAGGCCGCCTCGTGGGCCTGCGCGGCCCTGGCCACCGAGGGCAACGTCTACGTCCGCGGCGCCAGCCAGCGCGAGATGATGACCTTCCTCAACGTCTTCCGCAAGGTCGGCGGCGCGTTCGAGGTCGAGGACGACGGCATCCGCTTCTGGCACCCCGGCGGCCCGCTCAACGCCATCGCCCTGGAGACGGACGTCCACCCCGGTTTCCAGACCGACTGGCAGCAGCCCCTGGTCGTGGCCCTCACGCAGGCCTCGGGCCTTTCCATCGTCCACGAGACGGTCTACGAGTCCCGGCTGGGCTTCACCTCGGCGCTCAACCAGATGGGTGCCCACATCCAGCTCTACCGCGAGTGCCTGGGCGGCACCCCCTGCCGGTTCGGCCAGCGCAACTTCCTCCATTCGGCGGTCGTCAGCGGCCCGACCCGGCTGCAGGGCGCCGACCTGGTCATCCCGGACCTGCGCGGCGGCTTCTCGTACCTGATCGCGGCCCTGGCCGCGCAGGGCACCTCGCGGGTGCACGGCATCGACCTGATCAACCGCGGCTACGAGAACTTCATGCAGAAGCTGGAGAAGCTCGGCGCCAAGGTCGAGCTGCCCGGCACGGACTGACCGGCCCCCGCCGCACAGCACACGAAAGGGCGGCCTCCCCGCGGGGAGGCCGCCCTTTCACATGTCGCGTCGATCGCGGAATTACTTGCCCTTGGCGGCTTCCTTGAGCTTCGAGCCCGCGGAGACCTTCACGCTGTAGCCGGCCGGGATCTGGATCGGGTCACCGGTCTGCGGGTTGCGCGCGGTGCGCGCGGCACGGTGGCTGCGCTCGAAGGTGAGGAAGCCGGGGATGGTGACCTTCTCGTCGCCCTTGGCGACGATCTCGCCAACGACCTCGGCGAACGCGGCCAGAACGGCGTCGGCGTCCTTGCGGGTCACCTCGGCGCGCTCGGACAGCGCGGCCACCAGCTCACTGCGGTTCATCTAAGTACTCCTTGCATGGAAACCCCCAACGTCGACCGTCGGGGAAGACGCATTGTGAAGACGCTCATCGCGCTTCTGCGGTGCGGCCCTCACCGCCCAGGTACGCATCCTGCCCCTATTTCTGGGGGAAACGCCAATCCGGCACCCGGGAGAGTCACACAAAAAGCGGGTCGTGTACGGCCCGATGACGCTCCGTCGTCACGACGTCGCGGTGAGGCCCTGCGCCTTCGCCGCCTCGCGGACGGCGCCGGCGACGGCGCCCGCGACCTTGTCGTTGAAGACGCTCGGGATGATGTAGTTCGGGTTGAGTTCGTCCTCCGTGACGACGTCCGCGAGGGCGGTGGCCGCCGCGAGCATCATCTCGGTGTTGACCGTACGGCTCTGGGCGTCCAGCAGGCCGCGGAAGACGCCCGGGAAGACCAGCACGTTGTTGATCTGGTTCGGGAAGTCGCTGCGGCCCGTGGCGACCACCGCGGCGGTCTCCCGGGCGACCGCCGGGTCGACCTCCGGGTCCGGGTTGGCCAGGGCGAAGACGATGGCGCCGTCGGCCATGGCCGCGACGTCCTCGCCGTCCAGGACGTTGGGGGCGGAGACGCCGATGAAGACGTCCGCGCCGCGCACGGCCTCCCGCAGGGTCCCGGTGACCTCCTCCGGGTTGGTGTTGTCGGCGATCCAGCGCAACGCCGACCCGGGGCCGGCTTCGACCAGGTCCTCGCGGCCGCTGTGCACGACACCGTGGATGTCGGCCACGACCGCGTGCTTGACGCCCGCCGCGAGCAGCAGCTTGAGGATGGCCGTGCCGGCCGCGCCCGCGCCCGACATGACGACCTTGACGTCGCCGACCTGCTTGCCGACCACGCGCAGCGCGTTGGTCAGCGCCGCGAGCACCACGATGGCGGTGCCGTGCTGGTCGTCGTGGAAGACCGGGATGTCCAGGGCCTCGCGCAGCCGGGCCTCGATCTCGAAGCAGCGGGGCGCCGAGATGTCCTCCAGGTTGATGCCGGCGAAGCCGGGGGCGATCGCCTTGACGATCTCCACGATCGCGTCGGTGTCCTGGGTGTCCAGGCAGATCGGCCAGGCGTCGATGCCCGCGAAGCGCTTGAAGAGCGCCGCCTTGCCCTCCATGACCGGCAGCGCGGCCTTCGGCCCGATGTTGCCGAGGCCCAGCACGGCCGAGCCGTCGGTGACCACCGCGACGCTGTTGCGCTTGATGGTCAGCCGGCGGGCGTCCTCGGGGTTCTTGGCGATCGCCATGCAGACCCGCGCCACACCGGGGGTGTAGACCATGGAGAGGTCGTCACGGTTGCGGATGGGGTGCTTCGACGCCATCTCGATCTTGCCGCCGAGGTGCATCAGGAACGTACGGTCGGAGACCTTGCCGATCGCGACGCCCTCGATCTGCGCCAGCTTGGCGACGATCTCGTCCGCGTGCGCGGTCGAGGTGGCCGCGATGGTCACGTCGATCCGCAGCTTCTCGTGGCCGGAAGCGGTCACGTCCAGGCCGTGGACCGCTCCACCGGAGGCCTCCACGGCCGTGGTGAGCTGGCTGACCGCGGATCCGCTCGCGGGCACCTCCAGCCGCACCGTGATTGAGTACGAGACGCTCGGCGCCGTTGCCATGGCCGCTGTTCCTCCGCTGTCGCTGCTTCGTGCGCCCTCGATGCTGCCACCTACTGGTGGGTACGCGTAAACCCGGGGGGCCTACGACAAACTGTCGAGCAGCGATGGGTGTCAACGGAAGCTTGTGTGCTTAATGTTCCCCCAGCCGCCACCGGAACGGCGCACACGGACGGAATGACAATCGCGGATCCTTTGTTAGCCTGGGTGAGGCACCGGCTCGATCCAAGCCCCCGGGCCCAACCTTAGGCGCTTCGAGCGCCCACTTGCCGCGAGGCGAGCATGGCGGGTCGGTGTCACATGCGTCCGGCGGGGCGCCCCCTCTCGAGGGGGCGCCCCGCCGTCGTTCCCGGCGGCGGTCAGTCGCGCAGCAGGTCGGGGACGCCGGCGGGGTCCGGCAGGTCGCGCCCGCTCGAGAGCACCGTCAGCCGCTGGGTGGCCCGGGTCAGCGCCACGTACAGCACCCGCAGCCCCGCCGGGGACTCGTCCGCGATCTCCGCCGGCGAGACGACCAGCGTCGCGTCGTACTCCAGGCCCTTGGCCTCCAGGCTGCCCAGCGCCACGACGCGCTCGCCCAGCCCCGCCAGCCAGCGCCGGGCCTCCTCGCGGCGGCCCATGGCGACGACCACGCCCACCGTGCCCTCGACCTCGCCCAGCAGCCGTTCCGCCTCCGCGCGCACCGCCTCGCCGGGACCCGCGTCGGCGGCCACCACGAACCGGGGCACCAGCCCCGTGGAGCGCACCGCGCGCGGCGCCTCGCTGCCCGGCATGGCCAGCGCCAGCACCTTCGCCGCCAGGTCCGCGATCTCGGCCGGGTTGCGGTAGTTCACGGTGAGCGTGAAACGGCGGCGCGGACGGTTGCCCAGGGCCTCGTCACGGGCCAGGGCCGCCTCGTCCGGGTCGGTCCACGAACTCTGCGCGGGGTCGCCGACCACCGTCCAGGTCGCGGCACGGCCCCGGCGGCCCACCATCCGCCACTGCATCGGGGTGAGGTCCTGCGCCTCGTCGACGATGACGTGCGCGTACTCGGTGCGCTCAGCGTCTAGCCGGTCCTGCCGGCTGCGGCGGCCGCCCGCCATCCGGTCGGCGAAGGTGGTGACCTCCTCCAGACCGGTCAGCTGGTCCAGCGGGTCCGCCTCACGGCTGCGCACCTTCGGCGGCGGGCCCAGCAGGGCCTCCAGCTCGTCGAGCATCGCCACGTCGTGCACGGACAGCGCCCCGTTGCCCGCCGCGTCCAGCCGGCGCAGCGAGCGCGCCACCCGGCGCACCTCGGGCGGTGTCAGGACCCGCCGCGCCCAGCGCCCCAGCCGCTTCTCGTCGGAGAGCGCCGCCAGCACCCCGCGCGGGGTCAGCACCGGCCACCAGGCGGCCAGGAAGTCCACGAAGTCCTGCTCGGTGGAGACGTCCTCGTCGAAGCCCTGCCGCTCCTCGGCGGCGAGCTCCGGGTCGTCGAAGCGGCGTCCCGCCTTGCGCCACAGCGCGTCCAGCAGCAGACGACGGGCCCGGGGCCGCAGCAGGTTCACCGGGGTCGTGCCGCCCAGCACGGCGTGCCGGATCGCCGACAGCTCCTCGGCCTCCAGTTCCAGCCGCCGCCCGAACGCCACCACCCGCAGCCGGTCCGGGCAGCGCCCCGCCCCGGTCCCGTACTCCAGCACCCCGCGGGCGGCCTTGCGCAGCACCCTCAGCATCCGCAGCGAGCCCTTGATCCGGGCGACCGCCGGATCGTCGTACGTGGTCGCCTCGGCGCCGTCCACCAGCGAGCCCACGGCGCGGATCGCGACCTGGCCCTCCTCGCCCAGCGAGGGCAGCACGCCCTCGGTGTACGCCACCAGCAGCGGCGTCGGGCTGACCACCAGGATCCCGCCCGCGTACCGGCGCCGGTCCTGGTAGAGCAGGTACGCCGCCCGGTGCAGGGCCACCGCCGTCTTCCCGGTGCCGGGCCCGCCCGTCACCTCGGTGACGGAGGCCGCGGGGGCCCGGATCACCACGTCCTGCTCGGCCTGGATGCTGGAGACGATGTCCCGCATCGTGTGGCTGCGCGCCTGGCCCAGCGCGGCCATCAGCGCGCCGTCGCCGACCACGGGCAGCCCCGTCGTCAGTTCCGGGCGCAGCAGGTCGTCCTCGACACCCAGCACCTTGCGGCCCTTGGAGCGGATGACGCGCCGCCGCACGACCCGGCCGGGCGCCACCGGGGTCGCCCGGTAGAACGGCGCCGCGGCGGGGGCCCGCCAGTCGATCACCAGCGGCGCGTAGTCCGCGTCCAGCACGCCGAGCCGGCCGATGTGCAGGGTCTCGGCGACGTCCGCCGTGCCGTCGGGCCGGATCGCGTCGTCCGCGGGCTCCACGGAGGTGAACGCACCGTCCGGGCCCTTCTTGCCGTCCTCGCCCCGCAGCAGGTCGATCCGGCCGAAGAGGAAGTCCTCGAACTCCGAGTTCAGCCGGTTCAGGTGCAGCCCCGCCCGGAACACCTGGGCGTCGCGCTCCGCGAGCGCGCCCGGCGTACCGACCTGACCGCGCTTCACGGCGTCGTCCATGAGGAACTCCGCCTCGTGGATCTTCTCCTCGAGCCGGTCGTACACCCGGTCCAGATGCGTCTGCTCGACTGCGATCTCCGTGTCCCGGACCGCTGCCACGCAGGACCCCCTTCTTGTTCTTCCGTACGTCACGCGCCGTGCGCGCCGCCCCGGCGAACGGGGCAGCCTGTCACCGTACGCCAACCAGGCGTTTGCCGCCCACTCGGCGACCGCCTCCGGGCACGGCTCCGCGGCCGCGGTCCCGGCGTGGGGGCGGGGCTGTGCGCCGGGTTCCGGCTCTCCCGCCGTCTCGCGCCCGCAGGGCGCGAGACGAACCCGCACCCACCCGACCGCCCGCGCCCGGGACGTCACCCCGCAGCGGGGCCGTACTTCACGTCCGCGGCCGGATCCAGGGCCAGGCGATAACCCCGCTTGACCACCGTCTGGATGAGTTTCGGCGCCCCGAGCGCCGCCCGGAGCCGCGCCATCGCCGTCTCGACGGCGTGCTCGTCGCGCCCCGCCCCCGGCAGCACCCGGAGCAGGTCGGCCCGGGAGACCACCCACCCGGGACGCCGGGCGAGGGCCCTGAGCAGGGCCATCCCCGCCGGGGGGACGGCGTGCAGCTCCCCGTCGACGAGGGCCGCGTGGCCGCGGATCTCCAGGCGCCGGCCGGCCACGGGCAGCGGGCGCGCCCGCCCCGGGAGCTCCGCGGCGAGCAGCTGGACGAGCGGCCCCAGGCGGAAGCGTTCGGGCTGGGCGGTCGGGACGTCGTGGGCCTCCAGGGGCAGCGCCGTGACGGGTCCCACGCAGGCCGGGAGGACGTCGTGGCGCAGGGCGTCGAGCAGCTCGCCGCGCCGGCCCCGGCGTTCGGCCCGGTCCAGCAGGGAGGCCGCCGCCGGGGCACTGGTGAACGTGACCGCGTCCAGCCCGCGCGCGACGGCCGCGTCGATGAGCCGGTCGACCGGGCCGAGGTCCTCCGGCGGCATCCAGCGGTAGACGGGGACGCCGACGACCTCCGCGCCGGCCGCGCGCAGCGCCTCCATGAAGCCGGGCACCGGCTCCCCGTGCAGCTGGACGACGACGCGCCGGCCGGCGACGCCCTCGTCCAGCAGCCGGTCCAGGACCTCCGCCATCGACTCGGACGCCGGTGACCAGGACTCCCTGAGCCCGGCCGCGCGGACCGCGCCCCGCACCTTGGGGCCGCGGGCGAGCAGTTCGACGTGGCGCAGCCGTTCCAGCAGGGTCTCGCCGAGGCCCCAGCCGTCGGCCGCCTCGATCCAGCCGCGGAAGCCGATCGCCGTGGTGGCGACCACGACGTCGGGGCCGCGGTCGAGCAGCCGCTTGGTCGCCGCCAGCAGTTCGGTGTCGTCGGGCAACGGGACGATCCGCAGCGCGGGGGCCCGCATGACGACGGCTCCGCGCCGCTCGAGGAGGGCGCAGAGTTCGTCGGCGCGGCGGGCCGCGGTGACGCCGACCGTGAAGCCCGCCAGGGGGAGGACGTCTGCGTGTCGCACTTGCATGGCTCTTGCCTCGCTCCGCCGGAGGTACACGTGCAACGGAGGCCCGGGACCGTCCCGGGTCCCGGAGTCGTGCGCCCCGTTCCGCGCATGGTGCCAAGCCCCGGTGACGTTCCGGGTTCACCGGTATTTCCCCGTTGTTACACGGTTCGCCCGGGCTACACCTGCGCGTAGGACAGACGCTGCTCCGGTTCCGCCCCGGCGGCCGGGGCGGGGGCCGGGGCGGGCCTGCGCAGGTATACGGCCCAGGTGACCGCGAAACAGACGGCGTACACGGCCAGGAAGGTGACGAAGGCCGGGGTGCCGGTGCCCCGGCTGAGGAAGGACTGCCGGAAGGCGAGGTTGATGCCGAGGCCGCCGAGCGCGCCGACGGCCCCGATCAGGCCCATCGCGGCGCCGGACAGCCGGCGTGCCCAGGAGGCCGCGGCCTCGCCGGTCAGGCCCATGGCGGCGGCCTTGGCGGCGTAGATGCCCGGGATCATCTTGTACGTCGAGCCGTTGCCGAGGCCGGTCAGCAGGAACAGGGCGACGAAGGCGACGGAGAACAGCACCAGGGACCTCTGGGCCGAGGCGAGGACGATCACGGCGGTGGCGGCCGCCATCGCCAGGAAGTTCCACAGCGTGATCCGGGCGCCGCCGTAAGCGTCGGCGAGCCGTCCGCCGACCGGGCGGAACAGCGAGCCGAGCAGCGGGCCGACGAAGGTGACGGCGGCGGCCTGCAGCGGGGTGCGGTCGAACTGGCTCTGCAGGACGAGCCCGAAGGCGAAGCTGTAGCCGATGAAGGAGCCGAAGGTGCCGACGTAGAGCAGGGACATGATCCAGGTGTGGCCGTCCTTCACCGCCAGGGCGGCCGCCCCGGTGTCGTTCCGTACGGGCGCCAGGTTGTCCATGAACAGGGCCGCGAGCGTGGCGGCGACCACGACGAGCGGGATGTAGACGGCGAGCAGCAGCCGCGGGTGGCCGGCGCCCGCCGTGCCGATGACGAGCAGGCCGACCAGCTGGACGACGGGCACGCCGATGTTGCCGCCGCCGGCGTTGATGCCGAGCGCCCAGCCCTTCCGCCGCAGCGGGAAGAAGGAGTTGATGTTGGTCATGGAGGAGGCGAAGTTGCCGCCGCCGACCCCGGTCAGCGCGGCGACGGCGAGGAAGGTGCCGTAGGAGGTGCCGGGCTCCATGACGACCGCGGCGGCGGTCGTCGGCAGCAGCAGCATGAGCGCGCTGACGACGGTCCAGTTGCGGCCGCCGAAGCGCGCGACGGCGAAGGTGTACGGGACGCGGACCACCGAGCCGACCGCCGTGGCCGTGGCGACCAGGAAGAACTTCCCGGCGGGGTCGATGCCGTACTCCGGGCCCATGAAGAGCACCATGACCGACCACAGCGTCCAGACCGAGAAGCCCACGTGCTCGGACAGCACGGAGAAGAGCAGGTTCCGGTGCGCGACCCGGCGGCCGCCGGCCTCCCAGGACGCCTCGTCCTCCGGGTCCCACCGCTCGATCCAGCGGCCGCCCTTGCGTGCTGTGGTGCTCGCGGCAGTCATGACGCCTCCAGGCCCTGATGTCGCTCGTCGGGTGATGCCCACGACGGTAGGAACGGCGCGTTTCCGCCCGATGGCCCGAGGTGACCGCCACGCAACCTTGCTCTCACCCGGTGCGCGGGCGCCCTGTGAGCCCCGGGGGCGCCATGACGCGGGCGTCCGCCTCCGGCAGCCACGCGCCGTCCGGCGGGGTGAGCCAGTCGCCCTCGCCGGCGAGCCGGCGCGCGGCGGAGAGCAGGGCGTCCAGCCCCGGGTGGCGCAACCCGCGGCGCCACACCACGGAGACCGGCGCGAGCGGTACGGGGCCGGTGAGGGGGCGCAGGACGAAGCCGGGCAGGTCGATGAACTCGGTGCTGGCCAGGACGGGCCAACGGTGCTTGCGCACGAGGCGGACGAACTCCTCCGGGCCGTCGATGGCGGGGAAGGGGGCGGCCACGGAGATGCCGCGGCCCCGGAAGAGGCGGTGGGCGAGGTCCGTCCACTCGGCGGTGTCCGGGTTGCCGGCGGCGGCGTAGAGGGACTCCCCGGCGAGGCGGTCGAGCGGCACCTCGGCGAGCGGGGCCAGCCGGTGGCCACCGGGGAGCAGGACGGCCATCCGCTCGTAGCGGACCGGCCGGTGCTCCAGCCGGTCCAGCACCTCGGGGGCCAGGCCGGCCGCGCGGCCGAAGGAGACGTCCAGGCGGCCGGCGAGGATCTCCGCGGCGGCGCCGGTGAGCCCGCTGTGGAAGCGCGCGGTCAGTTCGAGTTCGGGCGCGCCGGCCCGCGCGGCGGTCAGCACCCGGTGGCCGGTGCCCACGGGCGCGCCGGTGTCGACGAGCAGCGGGCGGCCGGCGGGCGCGAAGGCGGCGGCCAGTTCGTCGTGGGCGGCGAGCACGCGCCGGGCGTACGGCAGCAGCCGCTCCCCCTCGGTGGTCAGCCGCACCGAGCGGGTCGTACGCACGAACAACTCGGCGCGCAGTTCGCGCTCCAGGCGCCGGACGTCCCGGCTCAGTGCCTGCTGCGCGACGTGGAGGCGGGCGGCGGCCTGGGTGAAGTGCAGTTCCTCCGCGACGGCGGTGAAGGCCCTCAGCAGGCGCGGGTCGATGGCGTGCGGCATCCGCCCATTGAACACGTCCGCCACTCACAACCGGTACGCGTCAATCGCTCCTGATCAGGTGTTGGACCGCGTCCGGCGCGAACCGCGAGGGTGGTCGCATGACCGCGAGCGCCCTCGCCGCCCCCTACCGGCGGCTCTTCGCCCTGCCCGGCACCCGGGCCTTCACCGCCGGGAACCTCCTGGCCCGGCTCCCGATGGGGATGTTCGGGGTCGGCGCGGTCGTCATGATCGCCGCCGGGTACGGCTCGTACGCGCTGGCCGGGGCGGTCACCGCCACCAGGCTCGCCGCCACGGCGGTGGTGGCTCCCTGGACCGCCCGCCTGACCGACCGGCACGGCCAGGCCCGGGTGGCCGTGCCGGCCGCGGGGCTCGCCGCGCTGGGCTCGCTCGCGCTGGTGGTGTGCGTACGGCTGCACGCCCCGGCCTGGACGCTGTTCGCCGCCTACGCCGCCACCGCGACGACGCCGAACACCGGCGGCATGGCGCGGGCCCGCTGGGCGCACCTGTACCGGGACGACGAGCGGGCCCGGCACGTCGCCAACTCCTTCGAACAGGCCGCGGACGAGGTCTGCTTCATGCTCGGCCCGGTCCTCGCGGCCTTCCTGTGCACCGCGCTGTTCCCCGAGGCCGCCACGCTGACGGGCGCGCTGCTGCTCTTCACCGGCATCCTGCTCTTCGCCGCGCAGCGCGGCACCGAGCCCCCGCCCGTGCCGCGGCGGACCGAGGGAGCGCCGGCCGGGGCGGGGCGGACCGCGGTGCCGGCGGTGCTGCTGACGTTCCTGGCGACGGGCGCCGTCTTCGGCGCCCTGGAGGTCACCACGATCGCCTTCGCCGACGCCCGCGGTCACCGCGGCGCCGCCGGGGCGGTGCTCGCCCTCCAGGCGGCGGGTTCCTGCGCGGCGGGCCTGCTGTACGGGCTGCGCCGCCCCCGGGGCACCGTCGGCGGCCGCTTCGCCGCGAGCGTCGCGCTGATGGCCGTCCTCATGCTCGGCCCGCTGCCCGCGGCGGCCCTCGGCGGCCTGTGGCTGCTGGCCCCCGCGCTGCTGCTGGCGGGCATGGCCACCGCGCCCACGATGATCAACGGGATGGCCCTGATCCAGCGGCGGGTCCCGCCGGGCCGCCTCAACGAGGGGATGACGCTCGCCGTCACGGCCCTGCTGGGCGGCATCGCCTCCGGCTCCTTCGCCGCGGGGTCCGTCGTGGAGCACCGGGGCGCGGTGACGGCGTACGCGATACCGGCGCTCGCCGCGGCCACCGCCGCACTCGTCGCGACGGTCTCCCTGCGGGCGGCCCGACACCGGACCTGACGTCGTCGGTGGCACCTCGGGCTATGCGGAAGACCGGTGCCCCCTGTGACGCCGGGCCGCTTCCCGTCCCGGACCCACCCGGAAACAACGGAAGGCGATGCCTGCCGCGCAGTGCGCGGCAGGCATCGCCTTCCGTTGGGTCAGTGGAGATGGCGGGAATCGAACCCGCGTCCTGTGGTGCGGAACCAGGGCTTCTCCGAGCGCAGTCCGCTGTGCTTTTCTCGGCCCCGGCAGTCACGCGGACAAGCCGCCGACGGGCCCAGCCACTGTTTGGTTTCCCACCGAGCCCCGTGGCCGGGCCCAGTGGTTTAGTCCCCTAGCTGATGCCAGGATCCGGGTCGGGAACAGCCCCGGGCTGACACTCCGCGGAGTCTTCGGCTAGCTGCTAATTAGGCAGCGAGCGCGAAGGCGGAGGAATCGCTCTTGTTATTGGCGATTATTGTTTTCGGCATATGGTTTACGAGATCATTGCCGCTTCCTCGGCTCGCTTCCCCTGCTTCGACATCCCCAGTCGAAACCGATCATCCCCATGTTGATTTTTCAAACTGCTCACCGGGCGGTCACCGTCCGGTGGTGCTGGTGCCATCGTACGTGACCAACGCGCACGGTGGCCAGCGCATTCCCGCGCGGGCGGCGCGGGCCCGCACTCACTCCCCGCGCTGCCGGCGGCGCGCCGCCGAGATGGCCCGGTCGGTCTCGCGGCGGTCCTGCTTCTCGCGCAGGGTCTGCCGCTTGTCGTAGTCCTTCTTGCCCTTGGCCAGCGCGATCTCGACCTTCGCCCGGCCGTCCTTGAAGTACAGGGCGAGCGGCACGATCGTGTGACCGGTCTCCTGCGACTTCTGGAAGAGCTTCTCGATCTCCGCACGGTGCAGCAGCATTTTGCGCTTGCGCCGCGCCGAGTGGTTCGTCCACGTCCCCTGGGTGTACTCGGGGATGTGCACGTTGTGCAGCCACGCCTCGCCGTCGTCGAGCTGGCCGAAGCCGTCGACCAGGGAGGCGCGTCCCTGGCGCAGCGACTTCACCTCGGTGCCGGTGAGCACCAGGCCCGCCTCGTAGGTGTCGAGGATGTGGTAGTCGTGCCGCGCCTTCTTGTTCTGCGCGATCAGCTTGCGACCCGTTTCCTTTGCCATAGCGCGGCCATTCTCGCACCTCGGCGCGGCCCGGGGTACCGGTTTGCGCGCCGGTCAGCGGGCCGGCGCGCCCAGGCCGTCCAGCACGTCGAGCGCCTCGGACTCGGCGTCCTCGCCGCCGGTGACCGCGAGGTCGGGCTCGATCCCCCGGCCGTCCACCCGGCGGCCCGCCGGCAGCCGGTAGTGGCCGACGGTGAGCTCGGCCACCGAGCCGTCCGACAGCCGGCTGGGCATCTGCACCGAGCCCTTGCCGAAGGTGCGGGAGCCCACGACGACGGCACGGCCGCGGTCCTGGAGGGCGCCGGCGAGCAGTTCGGCCGCGCTCATCGTGCCGCCGTCGACGAGCACGACGAGCGGGGTCTCGGTGTCACCGGCGTCGTCGGCGTACAGCGCCTGCTGCCTGCCGTGGACGTCGTACGTGGCGACCAGGCCGCCGTCCAGGAGCGCGGAGGCCACCCCGACGGCCTCGGTGACCAGGCCGCCGGAGTTGCCGCGCAGGTCCAGGAGTATGCCCTCGTGCCCCGGCCGGCCGGCCAGGGCGGTACGGACCTGCTCGGCGACGCCCTTGGTGAAGGCGTCCGCCGTGACGACGGTGGCGCCGCCGGGGACGTGCCGCACCCGTACGGACTCCGTCGGCAGCAGGGCGCGCCGCGGGGAGACCTCCCAGGAACGCGTGCCGCGCCGCAGGCCCAGCGCGACCGGCGTGCCGGCGGCGTCGGAACCGCGCAGCCGGGCGACCACCTCGGTGACGGGACGGCCGGTGACCTCGGTGCCGTCGATGCTCGTCAGCCGGTCCCCGGCGTGCACGCCGGCCCGGGCCGCGGGGCTGCCGGACTGGACGCGGTCGATGCCGATGCGGCCGTCCTCGGTGCGCCGCACCCACAGGCCGACCCCCACGTACCGGCCGTCCAGGGACTGCTGGAAGCCCTCGTACTCCTGGGCCGTGTAGAAGGAGGACCAGCGGTCGCCGCTCCGGCTGACCAGGGCCTCCGCGGCCTGCGGGCCGACCTTGCCCTCCGCGATCGCCTCGGCGATCTCGTCGGTGTCGGCGACCGTGCCGGCCGGGATACGGGAGTGCGGCGGCGTCCGCCGGTCCCCGCCGAGGTCCCCGAAGGAACCCGCCGCCGCGCCGGTCGCCAGGACCGCGCCGAAGACCAGCGTCAGCGCCGCGGCGCGGCACAGCCGGCGTGGTCTCCCGGGCGGACAGTGGCTCAGCACGTCGGGCAGTCTAGGCGAGAAGGGGGCGCTGTACGGAAAGTTGGCCGTACAGCGCCCTTGGCGCACATCAGACCTTGAGGTATTTGCGCAGCGCGATCAGGGCCGCCAGCGCGGGCATCAGCATGCCCACCACCAGCACCAGCGGCAGCACCTGCGCCACCTCGCCCCAGCCGAGGAAGTTGATCAGCGGCACCTTGGTCTGGAGCGACAGGCCGTGGTCGATCAGGAAGTAGCGGCCGACGAGGAGCATCAGGCACGCCAGGCCACCGCCGACCAGACCGGCGAACGCGGCCTCCATGATGAACGGCATCTGGATGTAGAAGCTGGACGCGCCGACCAGCCGCATGATCCCGGTCTCACGGCGCCGGCTGAAGGCCGACACGCGCACCGTGTTGACGATCAGCATCATCGCCACCGCGAGCATGAACGCCAGCACCACGAGCGCGGCCAGCGTCATGCCGTTGAGCAGCCCGAACAGGTTGTCCAGCAGGGCCTTCTGGTCCTGCACCTCCTGGACGCCGGGGCGGCCCTGGAAGGCGCTCGCGACGACCTGGAACTTCGTCGGGTCCTTGAGCTTGACCCGGAACGACTCCTGCATCTGGTCCGGGGTGAGCGAGTCGGCCAGCGGCGAGTCGGAGAACTGCTCCTTGTAGTGCTTGTAGGCGTCCTCCGCGCTCTCGTGGAAGTACTTGTCCACCAGCGGCAGCGCCTTGAGCTGCTTCTCGACGTCCTGCTTCTGCTCCTCGGTGACGGCACCCTTGGTGCAGTTGGGGTCGGTCTTGGCGTCGTTCTTGTTGCAGAGGAAGATCGACACCTGGACCTTGTCGTACCAGTACCCCTTCATGGAGTCGACCTGCTCGCGGGCGAGCCACGAGCCGCCGGCGAGCGCGAGCGAGAGGGCCACGGAGACGATGACCGCGAAGGTCATGGTGAGGTTGCGCCGGAGGCCGACGCCGATCTCCGAGAGCACGAACTGGGCGCGCATGTTGTCCTTTCAGAAGGCTGCGGTGTGCAGGGCGGGGCCCAGGCTCAGTGCTGGTAGCCGTAGACGCCGCGGGACTGGTCGCGGACCAGTCGCCCCTTCTCGAGCTCGATGACGCGCTTGCGCATCTGGTCGACGATGTTCTGGTCGTGGGTGGCCATCACCACGGTGGTGCCGGTGCGGTTGATGCGGTCCAGCAGCCGCATGATGCCCACGGAGGTCTGCGGGTCGAGGTTTCCCGTGGGCTCGTCCGCGATCAGCAGCATCGGGCGGTTGACGAACGCCCGGGCGATCGCCACGCGCTGCTGCTCACCACCGGAGAGCTCGCCCGGCATGCGGTCCTCCTTGCCGCCGAGGCCGACGAGGTCCAGCACCTCGGGGACCGTCTTGCGGATGGTGCCGCGCGGCTTGCCGATCACCTCGAGGGCGAACGCCACGTTCTCCGCGACCGTCTTGTTGGGCAGCAGGCGGAAGTCCTGGAAGACGGTGCCCAGCTGGCGGCGCATCTGCGGCACCTTCCAGTTGGACAGCCGCGCGAGGTCCTTGCCGAGGACGTGCACCATGCCGGTGTCCGTCCGCTCCTCTCGCAGGATCAGCCGCAGGAAGGTCGACTTCCCGGAGCCGGAGGAGCCCACCAGGAAGACGAATTCACCCTTCTCGATTTCCAGCGACACGTCCCGAAGTGCGGGACGGTTCTGCCGGGGGTAGGTCTTGGTGACGTTGTCGAATCGGATCACGGTCGCACTCCGGATACAGGGGATCGGAGGCGACCTTACGCGAACGGCCGCGACCCGCGCAGTCCGCGGTCCGGGATGACGGGTTTATTCACCGACCACCGGGGGACAAAGCAGGCATTGGCCACATGGGTCACTCTTCGGAGTCGCGGGAATCGCGCGGGGCGCGCCGAGTGCCCCGGGAACTGGCACAGTGGTCGGGGGGCTCGGGAACGTACCGCCCCTGTCGCGCGTTGTTCATGGAGCGGCCGTCGGGCCGCCTGGGAGGAGGCGACGGCATGACAGTCGACCGACTGGTGTGCGCCAACTGCGCCGGCCCCGTCAGCGAGGGCCGCTGTGCGGTCTGCCGCGCCCACCGCGCCCGCATGCAGCAGGAGAACCCCTTCGCGGCCATCTCCCCGGCGGCTCTGATCGCGCTGCTGGTGGCACTGCTCGCGGTGGTGTGGGTGGTGCACGAGGCCGCCGCGTAGCGCGGGGTACACATACGGCGAACACAGGGGCCCGCGGCGCACGGCGCTGCGGGCCCCTGTGGCGTTCCCGGGCCTCCAGTGGACGGGCGCGGGCCCGCCCCGCATGCGGCGCATGCGGTGCGGGCCCATGGTGCGCGCCGGCGTCCGGGCGCGGACCTCAGACGGCGGTGTTGCGGCCGCCGCCGACCAGGCGCGGCATCAGGCGGAAGCCGACACCGCCCGCGATCATCGTGGCGGCACCGACCAGCAGGAACAGGCTGTCGCCGGCACCGGTCTCGGCCAGCTCCTCCGTGGTGTCACCCTGGGTGACGACCTCGCTGCTGCCGGCGTTGTCGGTGTTGGTGTTGTCGGCGCAGGTCACGCTGTCCCCGTCGAGGGTGCAGGTCGTGCCGTCCCCGTCCGAGCCGCCGGCGCCGTTGCCGCCGTTCCCGTTGCCGCCGTCGTCACCGCCGGGGTTGGTCGGCTCGCCCGGGTTGGTGGGCTCGTCGGTCGGGTCCGTCGGGTTGGTGGGCTCGTCCGTCGGGTCCGTCGGGTCGGTCGGCTCGTCGGTCGGGTCCGTCGGATTCGTGGGCTCGTCCGTCGGGTCCGTCGGGTCGGTCGGCTCGTCCGTCGGGTCGGTCGGATTCGTGGGCTCGTCCGTCGGGTCCGTCGGGTCGGTCGGCTCGTCCGTCGGGTCGGTCGGATTCGTGGGCTCGTCCGTCGGACCGCCGTCGACACCCGAGATGTCGTTCTCGTCGTCACCGAGGTTGACGCTGACGCCGACCTGGGCCTCGCCGGCGCTCAGGCCGATGTCCAGGCCGACGGCCTGTGCGGCGCCGGCGGCCGTCAGCGAGGCACCGCCCGCGATCACCGCGGCGGCGGCTATACGTGCCACCCGCAACCGTGTGTTCTTCATGCTCATCTGGCAACTACCCCCAGTAGCTTCTCGTCAGTGGAGCAGCGTCACAGGGGGAGCGTCCTGCGGGGCGGTGCACGTTCAAGGCCGGGGCGTGAGCCACCGGCCGCGCTCGCCCCCGTTCGCTCACGCCCCAGTCATACGCATGCCGCGCATCACGATTCCCAGATTTCACAGCGTCGTCAAGGGCGTTCCAAGCTCAATGCCGGAATTGGCTGACTATGCCACCCACTTGCTTATGGGGCTGTGACCCAAAACGCACAACTGCCACCCATGGGGCGGCAGTTGTGAGGATCCTGCGCAGGTGACGTCACGTCAGACCCGGGCGCCCTGCTCCTGCTGCTTGCGCCAGCGGATGCCCGCCTCGAGGAAGCCGTCGATGTCGCCGTCGAGGACGCCCTGGGGGTTGCCGACCTCGAACTCCGTCCGCAGGTCCTTGACCATCTGGTACGGGTGGAGGACGTAGGAACGCATCTGGTTGCCCCAGGAGTTGCCGCCGTCGCCCTTGAGGGCGTCCATCTTGGCCTGCTCCTCCTGGCGGCGCCGCTCCAGCAGCTTGGCCTGCAGCACGTTCATCGCGCTCGCCTTGTTCTGGATCTGGGAGCGCTCGTTCTGGCAGGAGACCACGATGCCGGTCGGGATGTGGGTGATCCGGACCGCGGAGTCGGTGGTGTTGACGCCCTGGCCGCCGGGGCCGGAGGCGCGGTAGACGTCGATCCGCAGCTCGGTCTCGTCGATCTCGACGTGGTCGCTCTGCTCGACGACCGGCAGCACCTCGACGCCCGCGAAGGAGGTCTGGCGGCGGCCCTGGTTGTCGAAGGGCGAGATGCGCACCAGCCGGTGGGTGCCCTGCTCGACCGAGAGGGTGCCGTAGGCGTACGGCGCCTTCACCACGAAGGTGGTGGACTTGATGCCGGCCTCTTCCGCGAACGAGGTCTCGTAGATCTCAGTCGGGTAGCCGTGCCGCTCGGACCAGCGCAGGTACATCCGCTGCAGCTGCTCCGCGAAGTCGGCGGCGTCGACGCCGCCCGCCTCGGCGCGGATGTTGACCAGCGCCTCGCGGGCGTCGTACTCGCCGGACAGGAGGGTGCGGACCTCCATCTCGTCCAGCGCCTTGCGCACCGACTCCAGCTCGCTCTCGGCCTCGGCGCGGGTGTCCGCGTCGTCCTCGGCCTCGGCGAGCTCGAAGAGCACCCCGAGGTCGTCGATGCGACCGCGCAGCCCCTCGGCCTTGCGGACCTCGGCCTGCAGGTGCGACAGCTTGCTGGTGATCTTCTGCGCCGCCTCGGGGTCGTCCCACAGCGAGGGCGCGGCCGCCTGCTCCTCGAGCACGGCGATGTCGGCCCTCAGCTTGTCGAGGTCCAGAACGGCCTCGATCGAGGCCATGGTCGACGAGAGGGACTTGAGCTCTTCGGATACATCCAGGACTGCCACGTCCCCCAGCGTACCGGCACGCCGCGGATTGCCGCTCCGGTGAGCCGGGGAGGGCCGGCCGGCGGCCGGTGCACCCCGCGCGGCTCAGGCCGGGACGGGGGCCGAGGCGTGGGCGAGCGTGCCGTCGGCACGCCGGAGGTAGAGGGTCAGGGTGTCGTCCGCCGTGGTCAGCCCGGGGTGGGAGGGGGTACTGGCGGAGAGCGGGACCGGCGTCCAGGTGCCGCCGTCGAGGACGGCGGCGGCCAGGGCCCCGTCGTCGGCGGGGGCGAGGACGAAGAGCCGGCCCCCGGACACGGCGGGCTCGGGGCGGCCCGTGGCGTCGAGTCCGGCGACGATCTCGGAGGGCCGCCAGGCGCCGTTCACGTACGGCAGCCGCAGCACCGCGCCGTCGGCCTTGCGCACGGCGAAGGCGTCGAGGGTGCCGGGCGCCGCCGAGACCAGGCCGGGGGCGGCGGTGACCCGGCCCGCGGTGGGGACCAGCGCCCAGGCGTTCCAGCGGCCGTCGACCCAGGAGGAGGTGACGAGGTCACCGCCGGAGCAGCCGAGGAGGTCGATCCGCCCCGGGGCGGAGGACGCGGCGGCGGGGGTCGTGGTGAACCGGGCGGGCTGGTCCACCTGGTACCAGTCGCCCCAGGCGCCGCCGCTGAGGGTGCGGCGGTAGACCCGGTGGTCGGTGCCGAGGGCGAAGACGTCCAGCTGCCCGGGGCGTGAGGAGACGACCGAGGGGTCGTCGGCGACGCTTATCCCGGTGAGCCGGTGCCAGGTGCCGGAGACCAGGTACCAGACGTTCTTGTCGCTGCCCCGGCTGAAGACGTACGTCGTCCCGGAGACGGAGATCGCCCGGGGCCCGCCGAGCGGGTGGACGTCGCGGTCCGGGAAGCGGGGCAGCGCCGTGTAGCCGGACCAGCGCAGCGCGGCCTCCTGCGCGGTGCCCGCCGGGGTGCTCACCGCGCCCTGCGGGGAGGCGGCGGCGCCGGTGGGGGCGGTCGGGGTGGTCGAGGCCGGCCCGGACGGCTTGTCCTCGCGGCTGGTGGAGCCGCCGTCGTCGTCGGAGCCGGAGGCCGCGATCGCCCAGCCGCCGAGGCCGACGACCAGCACGGCGGCCGCCGCGGCGCCGATCTTGACGCGGCGGCGCTGCAGCGCGTCGGGGACGGCGCGGTGGCGGTGCCGGGGGCGCTGTCCGGGCACCGCGGAGGGCCCGCCGACGGCCAGTTCCTCCGCGGTGGGCAGCTTGATGCTGGTGTGCGTGTCGCGCGTCGAGTCCGGTGCGGAGCCGCGGACCAGGGGCACGGCGCCGCGCGGCCGGCCGGCCGGCGGGTCGTACGGCTCGGCGGCGGAACCGGGGTCCCGGTCGTACTCCTCCTCGCCGTGCTGATCGCCGGGGGCGTCCACCTCCAGCGCGGGCAGCCCGGCGAGGGCGGGCAGCAGCTCGCGCAGCCGGGCGCCGACCTCGGCCGCCCTCAGCCGGGAGGCGGGGGCCTTGGCGAGGCACTGGGACAGCAGTTGCCACAGCTCGTCGGGCAGGTCGGGCAGCGGCGCGACCGACTCGGTGACGTGCCGGCGCAGCACCGCGCCGGGGTGGCCGCCGCCGAACGGGGTGAAGCCGGCGAGCAGTTCGTACAGGACGGTGGCGAGGGCGTAGATGTCGACGGAGGCGCGCGGCGGCAGGCCCTCGATGATCTCCGGGGCCAGGTAGTCGGGGGTGCCGATGATGCGGGTGGCCCGGGTCCTGCGCGGGGAGTCGACCAGCCGCGCGATGCCGAAGTCGGTGAGGAGCGCCGGGGGCGCGCCGCCCGGTCCGGGCGGGGCGGCGGAGTCCAGCAGGACGTTCTCCGGCTTGACGTCGCGGTGGACGACGCCCGCGGCGTGGGCGGCGGCCAGGCCGTCCGCGACGTCCGCGGTGATGGAGACGGCCGCCTCGGGGGTGAGCCGGCGTTCGCGCTCCAGCCGGGAGCGCAGGTCGGTGCCGCGGACCAGGTCCATGACGAGCGCGAGGTCGGAGCCGTCGACCACCAGGTCGCGGATGCCGACGATGTGCGGGTGGTGGAGCGCCAGCAGGGCCGTGCGCTCCTGGACGAAGCGGCCGACGAGGTCCTGGTCGGAGGCGAGGTCCTCGCGCAGCAGCTTGATGGCGACCGGGCCCTCGGGGCCCTCGCCCAGCCACACCGTGCCCGCGGAACCCCGCCCCAGCACCTGGTGCGCGGTGTACCGGCTGCCGATCTTGCGTCCCAAGGCTGCTCCGACTCCTCCGAGGTGCCGTCGTGTTGGCGACAAAGCTACGCGGATGCGAGCCGGTTGGGGGAACCTGCGGGGGGTGAGTGCGGCTTCTCCGGGAGAAATCACCCTCCAGAAGTCGACAAATCACCAACACCGGCCCCGCGGGGAGGTGACGGTGGGCCAGCCGTGGTTGACGGCAACGGCGCGGCCGCCGGTACGGCGCGGGCGGTGCCCGGCGCCGTGCTCGCGCGCGCTCCGTCCCCGTGGCCGGGGCGTGTCGTCAACCGGGCTCCCCCGGCTACCGCTGGAAGGTGCTCCCAGGCGCGGTGCGTCGCAAGAGGGAGGGCCGTCCTCGCCCCCGGCCGAAGGCGGGGGGCGGGCATGTGACGACTCGGCCCTGCTAGGGGGTGGTGCCGGAGGAACCGCCCGAGGAGCCGCCGAGCTCCGAGACCCAGTCCCAGAAGTTCTGGACGCCGCTGCTGACGGTGCCCCACAGGCTCTTGCCCGTGTCCAGCCACTCCGGGACGGGGGTCAGGTACCAGACGAGCACGACGATCACGATCAGCACGATGATCATCGTGAAGCAGCCCTTGAGGCACCCCAGGCCCGGGATCTTCATGGGGTTGGCGCCGCGCTGCCGCGGCTCGCGGCGCGGGGCGGGCTCAGGCGCCGCCGGGCGCTGGGGCTCGTACCGCTGGTGCTGCGGCTGCTCGTAGCGCGGCGCGGGCTGCGGCCGCGGCGCGTACTGCTGGGGCTGGGGCTGCGGTTGCTGCTGGGCGTACTGCTGCGGGTGCGGCTGCGGCGCGTAGGCGGGCTGCGCCGGCTGCCGGTACTGGGGCTGCTGCGGCCGCTGCTGGTACCCCTGCGGGGGCTGCGGCGGTTGTTGCGGTTGCTGGGCGGCCTGCCGGCGCGGCCTGCGGCGCAGCGGGTCCTGCTCCGGGTCGAGGTACTGGATCTCGGTCTGCTCGGCGCGCGCACGGGCGCGGTTGAGCTGCGACTCCCACGGGTGCGGGCCCTGCGGGGCGCCGGACTCCGGCGTCCCGTCCGGCACCGGCGGCATCACGCGGGTGCCGTCGCCGGCCCCGACCGGTGCCGAGCCGCCCGGGATCACCCGGGTCGCGTCGGCGGCGCCGCCCGAGGAGGCGGGCAGCACACTGGTGGCGGCATTCGGGTCGTACGCGTCGTACCCGCCGGCGGGCGCCCGGTTCGGCAGCACCTGGGTGGGGTCCGCGGTGCCCGGCGGGACGAGCGGGGTGTCCGGGACGGTGGCCGGGGACGGGTCCGGGGCGAGCAGCGCGGCGACGCCGAGCGCCGCCTCGGACTGCGCCGGGGAGGAGTGCACGCCGACGCCCGCGGCGACCACGCGCAGGGCACGCGCCAGGTTCTCCGCGCTGGGCCGCTCGCCCGGCTCCTTGCGCAGGCAGCGCTCTATGACCGTCCACAGCGGCTCGGGCACGGTGGAGGGACGGCGCGGCTCCTGGCTCAGGTGCTGCTGCAGCACCTCCAGCGCGCTCTCGCCCCTGAACGGCGGGCGGCCGGTGACCAGTTCGTAGAGCAGGATGCCGGCGCCGTAGATGTCCACGGCCGAGGTCTGCGGACGGCCCTGGGCCGACTCCGGCGCTATGTAGGCGGGCGTGCCGACGAACTCGTGGGTGCGGGTGACGCCGGGTGAGTCCGCCAGCCGGGCGATGCCGAAGTCGGTCAGCATCGGGTGCATCTGCTGGGTGCCGTCCGGGCCCGTGACGGTGGCGAGCAGGACGTTGGCGGGCTTCAGGTCGCGGTGGACGACGCCGTCGGCGTGGCTGGCGGCCAGCGCGTCGGCCACGGCGGCGGTCAGCAGGGCGGCGCCGACCGGCGAGAACGGGCCGTTCTCGCGCAGGTGTCGGTAGAGGTCGGGACCGTCGACCAGATCCATCACCAGGGCGAGCAGCTCGCCTTCCACCACCAGGTCGCGGACCCGGACGATGTGCGGGTGGCGCAGCCGCATCAGGACCGAGCGCTCCCGGAGGAAGCGCATGACGATGTCGGGGTCGCTCGCCAGCTCTTCCTTGAGCACCTTGATCGCGACGGTCTCGCCGGTGTCCCGCACATGGGACCGCCACACGGTGCCCGTGGCTCCGCGCCCGAGCGGCTCCACCAGTTCGTATTTGCTGCCTACCGGCCGCACGTTCGCGCTCCCTGGATCTTGGCCTGGTCCGTGGCCTGTTTCGCCCACTGTAGTGCCGCCACGTGGGAGCGGGGCTGCGTTCCGGTACGGGGCGGGTGTGGGGTTAGGACGCGGAGTACGGTCGTTTGGTTGCTCTTTCCGCCCAAAGCCGACCATTCAAGATCGCAAAGGTGGGCACCGGCGGCGAGCTGTCGGCGGCGAGTGGGAGGATGCCTGTCGCGGATCGCACTTCGCCGGGCGGGCTGGGCCTGCCGGGCAAGGGGAGGCAACCGTTCCGCTCTTGTACGTGTCGACGTCCCGGGCAGGGCGGCGGGTGGGGTCGGGGGCCCGCGCCGCGGCGGATCCGGGCAGAAGGGACCGTGGACGGAGATGCAGATCCGGCTGACCGTTCTCGGGCCGCGCGGCGGCCGCGCGGCGCGCTCCTGCGACGTGCTGGTCACCGCGCCCGCGGGCACACCCCTCAGTGCGGTGGCCGGCGCCCTGGCGTCCGGCTCGGGCGGCTCGGGGCAGCCCGCGCGGGCCGGCAAGTCCACGCCGCCGCTCTACGCGGGCGCCGAGCGGCTGGACCCGGCGACCGCCGTCCTCGGGGTTCCGCCGCTGCTCGACGGCGCGGTGCTGTCGCTGCACGCCCCCGCCGACGGGCACGAGGGCGGCAGCCCGACGGCCGCCGCCCGGCTGCACGTGGTCGGCGGCCCCGACGCGGGCGGGGTCCACCTGCTGCAGGGCGGACGGATCCGGGTCGGCCGCTCCGCCGACGCGGACGTGCCGCTGGACGACCCCGACGTCTCCCGGCTGCACTGCGCCGTCACCGTGGACGGCGAGGGCCGGGTCACCGTCGCCGACCTCGGCTCCACCAACGGCACCTTCCTGGACGGCGCTCCCGTGGGCGAGCGCGCGGTCCCCCTCCCCGCCGGCGCGCTGCTGCGGATCGGCGAGTCGACCCTCCGACTGGAGCCGGCGCCCCCCGGCTCGACGGTGCCCCCGCCGCCCGCCTCCGTCCCCGCCGTCCCCGACGCCGAGGGGCACCTCCAGGTGGCCCTCCCCCCGACCTCCTGGCCCGAGACGGGCCGCGTGGCGACCTGGCGTCCCGCCCGGCCCGACGACGGCGCCGCGCAGCGGACCGCCCCGCGCGAGGCGGCGCCCGCCGACGGCGCGACGACCGCCGGCACCGGGTCCGGGAGCGTCGGCGCGGACGCCGGCCCCGCGCCCGCGCCCGGGGAGGACCGGGCGGAGGCCGCCGCGGGCACCCCGGCCCGGCGGGACACCCCGCAGCGCGGGCTGTCCGAGCAGACCCGCGCCGTCGAGCCGCCCCAGGGCCGGCGCGGCGGCACCCGGATGGCCGGCGCGATAGGGGACTGGGCCAGGCGCCTGACCACCGGACGCGGCGCCCCGGACGCCGACGGGTCCGAGGGCGGCGGGACCCCGTACGACCGGGCCGACGCCGCCGCGCTGCGCGAGCGCTGGCCCGACCCGGCGGCGGTCCTGCTCACCGCCCTCGGGCCGGGACCGCGGCTGTGGGAGCGCGCCCCCGGCCACCCCGACCTGCTCACGGTCCGGCTCGGCACCGCCGACCTGACCGCGGAGGACGGCTTCCGGACGCTGCCCGCCGTGCCGTTCACCGTCGACCTGCGCGACCCGCACACCCAGGTGCTCGGCCTCACCGGACCGCGCCCCCGGCTGTCCGGGCTGGCCCGGGCGGTGATCGCCCAGCTGTGCGCCCTGCACGCGCCCGGCGTGCTGGAGGTCGTGCTGATCAGCGCCGACCGCTCCCGTCCCGCCGAGCAACGGGCCGAGGAGTGGGGCTGGCTGTACTGGCTGCCGCATCTGCGCCCGGCCCACGGCCAGGACTGCCGGCTGCTCACGGCCTCCGACCGCGAACAGGCCGAGGCCCGGATCGCCGAGGTGGTCCGCCGCATCGAGGAGGGCCCGCTCGGCCCGGGCTGGGCGACGGCGACCCCCGAGGAGGTAGCCGAGGCCGCGGCACGCCGCGAGGGCCCGTACACCCTGCTGGTGGTGGACGGCGACCCCGGCTCGGCCTACCTGCGCGAGGCCGCCGACCGCATCGCGGCCGCCGGGCCGTCGGTCGGGGTGCACCTGCTGTGCCTGGCCGAGAGCCCGGAGCGGCTGGCCGCCCGATGCGGCGCCATCGCCGTGCTGGAGGGCGACGTCGCGACGACGCTGCGGATGGAACCGCAGGGCCCCGGCCACATGACGATGGAGGCGGTGTCGGCGGCCTGGGCCGAGCGTTTCGCGCGGGCCCTCGCCCCGCTGCGCGAAGGCGACTCCGCGCCGCGCCGTACGCGTTCGGCGCTGCCGCCCACGGCCCGGCTCCTGGACGAGCTGGACCTGGCGCTCGCCACCCCGGCGAAGATCTCCACCCGCTGGGCCGCACTCACCCCCTCCGGCGGTGCCGCCGCGGCCGTCCTGGGCGCCGGGCCGGAGGGCCGGATCCTGGTCGACCTGGTCGCCGAGGGGCCGCACCTGCTCGTCGGCGGCGCGGCGGGCTCCGGCAAGACGGAGCTGCTGCGTTCGGTGGCCGCCGCGCTGTCCGCGGGCGAGCGTCCGGACCGGCTGGCCCTCGTCCTCGTCGACGGCGCCGGGGCGGAGCGCGGCGAGGGACTGCGCAGCTGCACCGACCTGCCGCACGTCTCCACCTACCTGTCCGCCACCGACCCGGTGCGGATGCGCGAGTTCGCGCAGGCGCTCTCGGCGGAGCTGAAGCGCCGTGACGACCTGCTGGACGGTTCGGACTTCGCGCAGTGGCACGAACGCCGCCGGCTGCCCGTCGTGCCACGGCAGGCCGAGCCGGGCCACGCCCCGGCCGCCGCCGTCGCGGCGGACCCGCAGGTGCGCGGCGCGGTGCGGGTGCGGACCCGCACCACGGAGCCGCTGCCCCGGCTGGTCGTCGTGGTCGACGACTTCGACGCCCTGGTCGCCCCCGCCCTCGGCAGTCCCGGCCGGCCCGCCGCGGGTTCGGTGGTGCGCGCCCTGGAGGCCGTGGCGCGCGACGGCGAACGGCTCGGCGTCCACCTGGTCGCCGCGACCGGCCGCCCCGAGCGCACCTCGGGCACCGACGCCGACGACGCGGCGCGGCTGCGGATCGCGCTGCGCACCGAGGAGCCGGAGTCGGCCGCGCTGCTGGTCGCCGTCGAGGAGCCGGCGACCGTCGACGACGCGCTGCCTGGCCGCGGTTACCTGCGCCGGCCGGACGGGGCGGTCACCGCCTTCCAGGCCGGCCGGGTCAGTGGCCGGATCCCCCGGACGGCGACCCTGCGGCCGACGGTGGTCCCGCTGGAGTGGGACCGCATGGGCGACCCGCCGACCCGCCGGCCGGTGCGCGAACTGGGCAACGGCCCCACCGACCTCGCCCTGCTGGCCAGTGCCCTGCAGCGTGCCGCGGAGTCCGCGGCGGCCGATCCGGTGCCGCCGCTGCTCTGATCCGTCCCGGTCCCGTACGCCGGTCCGAACGGCCGGTCACATGACGGTCACGATCCAACCGCCGTGCGCTGAGGCGCTATTGCGGCGGTTATCAGACAGGGCGTAGGACTGAACGCGGAACAGCGGATGACGCGGGGACGGGACGCCCGGCGCAGCTGCCACGGCCATGCGGCGGGCTGCCACCGCGGCGCGGGTCCGCGCTGAGGGGATGGGCAGGCAGATGCGGACATCCAGCAGGCGCACGCGACGTACACGCCGGACGGTGATCGCCGCCGTGGCGGCGGCCCTGGCGCTGACGGCCGCCGGGTGCGGCGGTGGCGACGACGACAAGGGCACCCCCGACGGCGGCGGGAGCAGTTCCGGCGCGAGCGGGAGCGTCCCGCTGCCGGACCTCAAGGGCCAGAAGCTCGAGGTCGCGGCGGTGTGGACCGGGCCGGAGCAGAAGAACTTCCAGAAGGTGCTGGACGAGTTCACCAAGCGCACCGGGGCCGAGGTCGGCTTCGTGCCCACCGGGGACAACGTCTCCACCTTCCTGGGTACGAAGATCGAGGGCGGCCGGCCGCCGGACGTGGCGTTCCTCCCCCAGGTCGGCGTGCTGCGGCAGTTCGCACAGAAGGGCTGGCTCAAGCCGCTCTCCTCCGACGTGCAGGCGCAGCTCGACAAGAACTTCACCACCGGCTGGAAGGACCTCGGCGCGTACGAGGGCAAGCAGTACGGCGTGTACGCCAAGGCCGCCAACAAGTCGCTGGTCTGGTACAACACCGCGGCCTTCGAGAACGCCGGGATCACCGAACCGCCCGGGAGCTGGGACGACTTCCTGCAGACCGCCGAGACCCTCTTCGAGTCGGGCACTCCCCCGGTGTCGGTCGGCGGCGCGGACGGCTGGACCCTCACCGACTGGTTCGAGAACATCTACCTCTCCCAGGCCGGTCCGGAGAAGTACGACCAGCTGGCCGAGCACAAGATCAAGTGGACCGACCCCTCGGTGAAGGACGCGCTCACCACCCTCGCCCAGCTCTTCGGCAAGAAGGACCTGATCGCCGGCGGCCAGAACGGCGCGCTCAAGACCGACTTCCCGACGTCCGTGACGCAGACCTTCACGGGCAACCCGCCGAAGGCCGCCATGGTCTACGAGGGCGACTTCGTCGGCGCGTTCATCGGCGACAACACCAAGGCGAAGGTGGGCGAGGACGCCAAGGTCTTCCCCTTCCCCGCGGTGGGCTCCGGCAAGGCGCCGGTGGTCAGCGGCGGTGACGTCGGCGTGGCCCTGAAGGACGGCGAGGGCGCGCAGGCGCTGCTGACCTTCCTCGCCTCCACCGACGCGGCGAAGGTGTGGGCCTCCTCGGGCGGCTTCGTCTCGCCGAACAAGTCGCTGGACCTGTCGGCCTATCCGGACGAGGTCTCCCGCTCCATCGCACAGGGCCTGGTCGCGGCGGGCGACGACTTCCGCTTCGACATGTCCGACCAGGCACCGGCGGCCTTCGGCGGCACCGCGGGCAAGGGCGAGTGGAAGGACCTGCAGGACTTCCTGCGGAACCCCTCCGACGTCGCCGGCGCGCAGGCCAAGCTGGAAGCGAACGCCGCCAAGGCGTACGCGGGATAGGCGGCCGCGATGGCGACGGCGGCCACGGCGAAGGGGCCGGCCGCTCCCGGCGGCGCGCCTTCCGCCCGGGGCAGGAGCGTCATGGGTACCCCGCGCTGGGTGGCGGGACTGTTCCTGCTGCCCGCGCTGGTGCTGCTGGGCGCGCTGGTGGTGTACCCGATCGGGTACACCACCTGGCGCAGCCTCTTCGACAAGGCGGGCTCGGGCTTCGTGGGCCTGCACAACTACGCCTCGGTCTTCAGCGACGACGGCACGCTGACGGCGCTGCGGAACACCGCGGTCTGGGTGGTCGTGGCGCCGGTGCTGGCCACGGCCCTCGGGCTGGTCTTCGCGGTGCTGACCGAACGGGTGAGCTGGGGCACCGCCTTCAAACTGGTCGTCTTCATGCCGATGGCGATCTCGATGCTGGCGGCCGGGATCATCTTCCGTCTGGTGTACGAGCAGGACCCGGCGCGCGGCGCGGCCAACGCCGTCGTGGTCGGGGTGCACGACACCTTCGCCGAGTCCTCGGCGTACCCGGGGGCCCGGCCGCGCCCGAACGGCTCGCTGGCCGCCTCCGGCGGCGGCTCCTTCACCACCCGGGACGCCGCCGGGGCGGGGACGGCGGTGGGGCTGCCGCTGATCGGCGTCCCCGCGGCGAAGCTGCCCGCGGGCACCGCCGACGCCGGTCAGGCCCCCGCGGGGCCCGGGGTGACCGGCACCGTGTGGCTGGACTTCAAGCCGGGCGGGGGCGGCAGGCCCGGGGTGATCGACCCCGGTGAGAAGGCCCTGGAGGGCGTGAAGGTCGAGGCCGTACGGGACGGACGGGTGGTGGCCTCCGCGACCTCCGGCAAGGACGGCACCTATGCGCTGCCCGCCTCGGCCGAGGGGGCCCGGCTGCGGCTGCCCGCCTCGAACTTCGCGGAGCCGTACAACGGTGTCGACTGGCTCGGCCCCACCCTGGTGACGCCCGCGATCATCGGGTCGTACCTGTGGATGTGGGCGGGCTTCGCGATGGTGCTCATCGCGGCGGGTCTGGCCGGGGTGCCGCGGGAGCTGATGGAGGCGGCGCGCATCGACGGCGCCAACGAGTGGCAGGTCTTCCGCAGGATCACCGTGCCACTGCTGGCCCCCGTACTGGTCGTGGTCGTCGTCACGCTGATGATCAACGTGATGAAGATCTTCGACCTGGTCTACATCGTCGCGCCCGACACCTCGAAGGACGAGGCCAACGTGCTGGCCCTGCAGCTGTACCTGTCCTCCTTCGGGGCCGGCAACGACCAGGGCGTCGGCAGCGCGATCGGTGTGGTCCTGCTGCTGCTGGTCGTCCCGGTCATGGTCTTCAACATCCGCCGACTGCGCAGGGAGGCCCGGCGATGACGACCGTCGCAGGCACAGCGGAACCCGCGGGCACGGCCGGGGCGCGGACCGGCACGGCCGCCGCCCGGGAGTCCTTCGCCGCACGGGTCGCGGCCCGTACCGGCGGCGGGGTGCTGAGGGTCTTCCTCGTCCTGGTGGCCCTGTTCTGGCTGATGCCGACCGTGGGGCTGCTGATCTCCTCCTTCCGGGGGCCGGTGGACATCGCCGACTCCGGCTGGTGGAAGGTCTTCACCGCGCCCTCGCAGCTGACCGTCACCAACTACCGGGAGCTGCTGGGCAACGACGCCGTCACCTCCTCGCTGGTCAACACCGCGCTGATCACGGTGCCGGCCACCGTGCTGGTCGTGGTGATCGGGGCGCTGGCGGGCTACGCCTTCGCCTGGATGGAGTTCCCGGGCCGGGACTGGCTGTTCCTCGTGGTGGTGGGGCTGCTCGTGGTGCCGGTGCAGATCGCGCTCATCCCGGTGGCCAAGCTGTTCGGGGAGATCGGGATCTTCGGCGACATCATCGGCGTGGTGCTCTTCCACGTGGGCTTCGGCCTGCCGTTCGCCGTCTTCCTGCTGCGCAACTTCTTCGCGGAGATCCCGCGGGAGCTGCTGGAGGCGGCCCGGCTGGACGGCGCGGGCGAGCTGCGGCTGTTCGCCCGCGTGATCATGCCCCTGGGCGGCCCGGCGATCGCCTCGCTGGGCATCTTCCAGTTCCTGTGGGTGTGGAACGACATGCTGGTGGCGCTGATCTTCTCCAACACCGGCTCGCAGCCGATCACCGTCGCCCTGCAGCAGCAGGTCCGGCAGTTCGGCAACAACATCGACGTCCTGGCGCCGGGGGCCTTCGTGTCGATGGTGGTCCCGCTCGTCGTCTTCTTCGCCTTCCAGCGCCAGTTCGTCTCCGGCGTCATGGCGGGCGCCGTCAAGTAGCCCCGCGCAGGTCAGAGGGGGCAACACTCCGTCGCCGGACGGGTCGCCGTGCGCGGCGCATGCCCGGGATATAACGGGCATACGCCGCGTAAGCCGACATTACGGATGTGCTGCCTTGCCCCGGTTCAGCGTCATCGTGCCCGTCCACAAGGTGCAGGCCTACCTGCACGAGTGCCTGGAGTCCGTGCTCGGCCAGAGCTTCTCGGACTTCGAGGTGATCGCCGTCGACGACCGCTCCCCCGACGCGAGCGGTGCCATCCTCGACGCCTTCGCGGCCCGCGACCGCCGGGTGACCGTCCTGCACCTGAAGGAGAACGTGGGCCTCGGCCCGGCCCGCAACGCCGGAACGGCCCGCGCCACCGGGGACTACCTGCTCTTCCTCGACAGCGACGACACCCTCGCCCCCGGCTCCCTGCAGGCCCTCGCCGACCGCCTGAAGGAGACCGCGGAGCCGGACGTCCTGGTCTACGACTACGCCCGCACCTACTGGGACGGACGCGTCGTGCGCAACCAGCGCGCCGCGCTGCTCGCCCAGGACGGCCGCCCCGCCGGGCCCCTCGACGACCGCCCCGACCTGCTGCGGCTGCTGCCCGTCGCCTGGAACAAGGCGTACCGGCGGGAGTTCGTGCAGCGTCGTGACGTCGCCTTCCCGCCCGGCTGGTACGAGGACGTCCCCTGGACCTACCCCCTGCTGCTGGCCGCCCGCAGCATCGCGGTCCTCGACCGGGTCTGCGTGCACTACCGGCAGCGCCGCAGGGGCAGCATCCTGCGCACCACCAGCAGCCGGCACTTCGACGTCTTCGACCAGTACGACCGGGTCTTCGCCTTCCTCGACCGCAACCCCGCGCTCGACGGCTGGCGGCCCGCCCTCTTCGGCCGAATGACCGACCACCTCCTGGCGGTCTACAACACCCCGGGCCGGCTGCCCCGCTCGGCCCGGGGCGTCTACTTCCAGCGCTGCAGCGTCCACTTCCGCCGCTACCGCCCGCAGGAGCCGGGCAGCCGCGCGCACGGTGTCCCCGGCGGCGTCCGGCGGCTGCTGGTGCGGCTCGGGGCGCGGCAGGTCTTCGACGCCGTGCGCACCGCCAACGCGCTGCGCAGGAGGCTGCGGCGGCTGGCGAAGGACACCTCCCGGGCGGCCCGGGAGGCGGGCCTGCGGCTGCACTACCGGATCCAGCGGCACCGCTCCCTCGACCCGGACCTCGCGGTCTTCGCGGCCCGCCGGTACGGCGGCTACGGCGGCGACCCCGCCGCCCTGGAAGCCGCCGTCCGCGACCTGGCCCCGCACGTCCGCACCGCGTGGATCACGACCCCGGCGTACGCGCACACCCTGCCGCGCGGCGTACGCCGGCTCCAGCCCGGCTCGCCCGCCTACTGGACGGCGCTGGCGCGCGCCACCTACCTGGTCAACGACGTCAACTTCCCGCACGCCTACCGCAAGCGGCGCGGCCAGGTGAACCTCCACACCCACCAGGGCACCCCGCTCGGCCGCACGGGCCTGGACGTCCAGGGGCACCCGGCCGCCTCGGCGGGCCGGGACTTCGCCCGGATGCTCGCCCACACCGACCGCTGGGACTTCTGCCTGTCCGCCAACCCGCACTCGACGGTGGTCTGGGAACGGGCCTACCCGGCCGGTTACACCACCTTGGAGCACGGCCGGCCCGGCAACGACGTCCTGCTGCGCGCCGACGCCGACGACGTGCGGCGCATCCGCGCCGGCCTCGGCGTCCCGGCCGGGTCCACCGCGCTCCTGTACGCGCCCGCGCACCGCGACTACCGGCGCGGCTTCCACCCGCCCGTCGACCTGGTCCGGCTGGTCCGCGAACTCGGCCCCGGCCACGTCGTCCTGTACCGCGCGCCGGACGGCGACGCCGGCACGGCCACCCTGCCCGAGGAACTGCCCGACACCGTGCTGGACGTCTCCGGCCACCCCTCGGTCCAGGAACTGTGCCTGGCCGCGGACGCCCTGGTCACCGACTACTCGTCGCTGATGTTCGACTACGCGGGCCTGGACCGCCCGATCGTCGTCCACGCCGAGGACTGGACGGCCTACCGGGCCGCCCGCGGCACCTACTTCGACATCACCGCCGAGGCGCCCGGGCCGGTCGCCCGCAGCGAGGACGAGCTGCTGTCCATCCTCACCACCGGCACCTGGTGCGGCCCCCGTTCGGCCCAGCTGCGCGCCGCGTTCCGGGCCCGTTTCTGCCCGTACGACGACGGCCACGCCGCCGAGCGGGTCGTGCGCCGCGTCTTCCTCGGCGAGGACGGCGGACAGCCCTGCGCCCTCCCCCCGGAGCGCCGCACCCCGGCCCCGCCGGCTCGCCCTTAGTGCCGCCCGCGCCCCGACCGCCGCGGGCTCACCCCGGCGGCGGCGCCGGGGTGCGCTCGTCCGGCTTGAGGACGGGCAGCAGCTCGCGTTCGCCCAGCAGCACGCGGCGCACGACCCGTTCGGCTGCGCGGCCGTCGTCCCAGGGGCAGAAACGGGCCCGGAAGGCCGCCCGCAGCTCGGCGGCCTCCGGCGAGGACCAGGCGCCCGAGCGGAAGGCGGTGGCGATGCCGGCCTCGTCGCGGGCGACGACGCCCGGGGTGTCGCCGGGGCGCCCCGAGACCAGGTCGAAGTAGACCCCGCGGGCGGCCCGGTAGACCTCCCAGTCGGCGGCGTGCACCACGATCGGGCGGTCCAGGCCCGCGTAGTCGAACATCAGCGACGAGTAGTCGGTGACCAGGGCGTCGGAGGCCAGGCACAGCTCCTCCAGCGGGGTGTGCGCGGACACGTCCAGCGCCCCCTCCGGCAGCGCCGCCGGCCCGGCCCCCGGGTGGAAGTAGTGCGCGCGGACCAGCACCAGGTACTCCCGGCCCAGCGCCCGGCACAACCGGGCGAGGTCGAGCTGCGGGACGAACTCCCGCTGGTAGTCGCGGTGCGTGGGGGCGTACAGGATGGCCCTGACGCCGTCCGGGACGCCCAGCCGGGCCCGGATCCGGCGCACGTCGTCGGCGCCGGCCGTGAAGTAGGCGTCGTTGCGGGGGTATCCGGTGGGCAGCGTCAGGTAGCCGCCGGGGTAGACCCGCTCCCACACCTCGCTGGAGTGGGGGTTGGCGGACAGGGAGTAGTCCCACTGGTCGGCGTGGTCCAGCAGCCGGTGGAAGCTCATGCCCTTGGCCACCGCCGGGTGGGCGCGCAGGTCCATGCCCATGTGCTTGAGCGGGGTGCCGTGATGGGTCTGCAGGTAGACCTGGCCGGGGCGCTTGACGACCTCCCCGGTGAAGTTGGCGTTGTTCACCAGGAAGCGGGCGCGGGCCAGCAGCTCCCAGTAGCGGCGGGAGTTCACCTCCACCCGGTCGACGCCCTCGGGGACGGCGTCCCGGGCGCCGCGCCGGACCACCCACACCCCGTGCAGGTGCGGGGCGATCTCCCGGGCCTTGCGGTGGATCGCGGCGGGGCTGCACAGCACCCCCCGGTTCCAGTACGCCGCGTACACCACCAGGTCGTCGTCGAGCGGGCGGCGGCGCTCCAGGGCGTACCAGCGGCGGTACACCTCGCGGGCCGCCGCGTTGCGGCGGACCCGCAGCCGCCGGGCCGCGTCGGCGCGCAGCTCCGCCGCGCGGTGCGCGGCGAAGCTGCCGGGCAGCCCGGCGCGGCGGAAGAAGGCGGCGCGGTCCTGCGGGCGCAGCCGCCCGGGGTCGTCCAGGACGGCCGTCAGCCGCCGGTCCCGCTCGGCGCGCAGCACCGGCAGGTCGTGCCGGGCCAGCAGGGCGTCGTACCGGTCGGCCAGCGCCAGGTGCTGCGGGCCCGGCATGCTGGAGAAGCTGCCGTGGCGGCGCCTGCGCCAGGTGACGCAGACCCGGTCCAGGCAGGCGATGCGCGGGGCGGCGAGCAGCGTCTCGTACACCACCGGCACGTCCTCGTACGGCCCGGTGCCGAACCCGAAGCCGGCCCAGTAGTCGCGCCGCACCACCCGGTTCCAGGCGGCGGGGAAGACCGTCAGGCACTCGGGGCGCTCGGTGGCCCGGAAGACGGCGTGCCCGGCGAGGGCGGCGGCCTGCAGGAAGGGGCCGTCCCCGCTCTCCGCGCGGTGCTCCCACACGTCGAGCCGGTCGTGGTCGAAGAGCAGCACCTCCGGGTCGCCGGTGGCCTGCAGCCGTGCGTCCAGGGCGGCCAGGGCGCCGGGCGCGAGGAGGTCGTCCGCGTCGAGGAAGAGCAGGTAGTCGCCGCTGGCCCGGGCCGCGCCGGCGTTCCGGGCCGGGCCCGCGCCGCCGTTGCGCGGCCGCCGCAGCGGGAGCACCCTCGGGTCGGCGGCGGCGACCTCCTCGACGACGGCGGCCGACCCGTCGGGCGAGCAGTCGTCGACGGCGATCAGCTCCAGGTCCGCGTACCGCTGCCCGAGCACCGACTCCAGGCACGCACGGACGTAGCCCTGGGCCTTCCACACCGGGACGATCACGCTGAACCGAGGCATAGCGCCGAGCGTAAGCAGCGGCGGCCCCCGGCGCCCGGTGGATCACCCGAAAGGCGCAGGCGAGGTGACCGAGGAGGCGGTCGCGAGTTGAACCCCTCGCCCCCTGTCGCCCTCGTCCGGAAAGGGCCACGTCACCATGGTGTCGCGCACGCCCCGCCTCACGGTCGTCGTTCCGGTCCACAACGTCGAGAGCTGGCTGGAGGAGTGCCTGCGCTCGGTGGCCGCGCAGACCTTCGACGCGCTCGACGTCGTCATGGTCGACGACGGCTCCACCGACTCCGGTCCGGAGATCGCCCAGGGCTTCGCCGGCCGCGACCCGCGCTTCCGCCTCGTCCGGCAGGACAACGGCGGACTCGGCCACGCCCGCAACACCGGCACCCGGCACGCCGACCCGCGCACCGAGTACCTGTGCTTCCTCGACAGCGACGACATCCTGCCGCCGCGCGCCTACGAGACGCTGGTGGGCCTGCTGGACGGTTCGGGCTCGGACCTCGCGACCGGCAACGTGTGGCGGCTGACCGCCGACGGCCGCAGCCAGGCCTGGCAGCACCGGGAGATGACCCGCACCGTCACCGGCACCCACATCACCCGCGACCTGAGCCTGCTCTCGGACCGGGTCGCCTGGAACAAGGTCTTCCGCCGCACCTTCTGGGAGCGGCACCGGCTCGCCTTCCCCGAGGGCGTGCTCTACGAGGACACCCCGCTCACCATCCCCGCGCACTTCCTCGCCGACGCCGTCGACGTGGCCCACGAGCACGTCTACTACTGGCGGATCCGCGAGGGCTCCATCACCCGGCGCCGCACCGACGTCAGGGGCGTGCGCGACCGGATCGCCGCCGTCGACCACGTCAGCCGCTTCCTCGGCGACCCGGCCCGCACCCGCTGGACCGCCTTCAAGCGGGACTACGACCGCTCGGTCCTCACCGACGACCTGCTGTACTTCATCGACGCCCTGCCGATGGCCGGCCCCGAGTACCGGCGCGTCTTCATGGACCGCTGCCGTGACTGGCTGACCCGGGTCGACCCTGCCCTCTTCCCGGAACTGCCCGCCGCGCTGCGCATCAAGTGGCACCTCATCCTCAAGGACCGCCTCGACGACCTGCTGGCGGTGCTCGACCACGAGCAGCGCAACTCCGCCGGCTTCGCCGTCGCCGGCCCGCCGCTGCGCAAGCGGGCGGTGCTGCGCGACGCGGACGGCGGCCGGATCGCCCTGCCGGCCGCGGCGGCCCGGCTGCGGCGCTCGGACTTCCCGGTCCGGGCGCGGGTTCGCGAGGTGGTGCGGGAGAACGGCCGGCTCGTCCTGCGCGGCTACGCCTACCTGCGCAACATCGACGCGGACCGCAAGGGCGCGGCCCACATCACCGCCGTCGCCGTCCACGGCCACGGCCGCCGGGCCAAGGTGGTGCTGCTTCCGGTCAGGATCCGGCAGGAGCCCGCCGCGACCCTCAACTCGCGCCAGGAGGAACACTGCTACGACTGGTCGGGCTTCGAGATCACCATCGACCCGGCGCGGCTGACCACCGGCCGCCGACAGGGCGAACCCCGGGCCGGCCGCTGGCGGCTCGGGGTGGTGGTCGCGGCGAAGGGGGTCATCCGCAGGGCGGGACTGCGGGCCGTGGACTCGGGCTCGGGGGCGTCCCCGCCCTCGTACGCGGCCGGCGGCGGCATGCGGCTCGTGCCGTACTACCGGCAGGGGCGGCTGCACCTGTCGGTCGAGCCGGAGGTGCGGCGGCTGACCGGGCACCGGGCGTCCGCCGACGGCACCGCGGTGGAGCTGGACTTCACCGGCGCACCGCAGGCGACGGCGGTACGGCTGACGCACTCCGCGACACCCACCGTGCTGGAGTACCCGCTGCGGCCCCTGGCCTCCGGGGAGGCGGACGACGGCGTCCGCCGGGCCCGCGTGCCCCTCGCCGCCCTGGCGGCCGCCCGGCCCGCGCTGGACGCCGGGCCCAAGGAGATCCGCCCCGAGGACACCGACAGCTGGGACGTGGCGCTGCTGCGCCCCGGGCACGCCGACCCCGTCCACCTCGACGGCGCGCTGCCCGCCGGGCACTACGACCTGGGCACCGACCCCCGCCTCGGCGGCACAGCGCGGCGGCTGCTGGTCGAGGCGAAGGCGTCGGGGAAGCTGGTGCTGCGCGACCGCACCCCGCAGCCGGTGGCCGACGCGATCGGCTGGACCGCCGAGGGCGCCCTGGTCGTGGCGGGCCGCCTCGCCCCCGGCTCCGCGCCCGGCCCGGCCGAACTGGTGCTGCGCCACGGCACCCACCGCGTGGAGCACGCCGTCCCGGTCCAGGCCGACGGCGTCCCGGGGCGGCGGCCCGGATTCCCTCCGCCGTCCAGCGCCATCCCGGCGCTGCCGCAGGCGCCGGAGAACGCCGCGGGGCCCGGCCCGCACGAAGGGCGCCGCTTCACCGCCACCCTGCGCCCCGGCGCGCTGGACTCCCTCGCCGGCACCGTCCCGCTGCCCGCCGGGCGCTGGTACCTGCACCTGCGCGACGGGGCCGGCACGGAAGCCCCGGTGCGGGTCGCGCCCGGGGTGTTCGAGGCGCTGCCGATGGCGGCGGAGGCCGGCGGCAAGTCCTTCTCCGTCGACCGGCGCTTCCACGACCGGCTGTTCCTCGACTCCCGGCCCACGGTGCCGGAGCCGCAGCGCGGCCCGTACCGGCAGCGGGTGCTGCGCGAGAGGCACCACCCGCGCACCCGCGGCCTGCCGCGCCGCGAGGCGGTGCTCTACAGCGCCTTCGACGGGCGGGCGTACGGGGACTCCCCGCGCGCCGTCCACGAGGAGCTGCTGCGCCGCCGCACGGCGGACGGCCTGGAACACCTGTGGGTGGTCAGGGACGGCCAGGCACCGCCGCCGGCGACCGCCCGCCCGGTCGTCCTGCACAGCGCCGCCTGGTACGAGGCGCTCGCCCGCGCCCGTTACGTCGTCACCAACACGCACCTGCCGCCGTGGTTCGTGCGCCGCCCCGACCAGACCGTGCTGCAGACCTGGCACGGCACCCCCCTCAAGCGGACCGGCCGGGACCTCGCCGGCACCCTGTGCGCCGACCTGGTGCACCTGCCCCGCCCGCCACGCGACCCGGGCGCCCAGTGGAGCCTGCTGCTGTCGCCGAACGCCGCCGGCACCCCGCTGCTGCGCGGCGCGCTCGGCTACGACGGCCCGGTCGCCGAGACCGGGCTGCCCCGCACGGACGTCCTCTTCGCCGACGACCGCGACAAGGTCGCCGCCGCGCTGCGCGACCGGCTGCGGATCCCCGCGGACCGCACCGTCGTGCTGTACGCGCCGACGCGCCGCGACGACCAGGCGTACGACGGCGAGCACTACCGCATGTCGCCCCACCTGGACCTGACGGAGGCCGAACGCGCCCTGGGCGCCGACCACGTGCTGCTCTACCGCTCCCACCCGCTGGTCGCCGACCGCGTCCGCACCCCGCGCCCCGGGTTCGTGCGCGACGTGTCCTGCCACCCGGACGTCGCGGAACTGCTGCTGCTCGCCGACGTCCTGGTCACCGACTACGCGTCACCGGCGGCCGACTTCGCCAACACCGGCCGCCCGATGCTCTTCCTCGTCCCCGACCTGGAGCACTTCCGCGACACCCTGCGCGGCTTCTACCCCGACTTCGAGGCGCAGGCCCCCGGCCCGCTGCTGCAGTCCACCGCCGAACTGGCGGGCGCGCTGCGCGACCTCGACGCCGTGGCACGGCACAGCGCCGACGCGTACGCCCACTTCCGCGCGACGTTCTGCCACCTCGACGACGGCGGCGCGGCGGCCCGCGCCGTCGACCGGCTGCTCGAACCCGACCGTCACCGACCCTGAGGGAACCCAGGATCCACATGCCCCGCTTCTCCGTCATCGTCCCGGTCCACAAGGTGCAGGGCTACCTGCGCGCCTGCCTCGATTCGGTGCTGTCGCAGTCACTGCCCGACCTCGAGGTCATCGCGGTCGACGACCGCTCGCCGGACCACTGCGGCCGCATCCTCGGCGAGTACGCGGCCCGCGACTCCCGGGTCGTCGCGCTGCACCACGACGAGAACCGGGGCGTGGGACGGGCCCGCAACACCGGCGCGGAGCGGGCCACCGGCGACTACCTGCTCTTCCTCGACGGGGACGACACCCTCGCCCCCGGCTCCCTGGAGGCGGTCGCCGAGCGGCTGAAGCAGGACGGCGACCCGGACATCCTCTACTTCGACCACGTGCGCACCTACTGGTGGGAGGCGGCCGAGAAGAGCGTCTTCGGGGACCTGCTCGCCTCCGCCGGCACCGAGGTCTTCCGGATCACCGAACGCCCCGAGTTCCTGCGGCTGTTCGCGATGACCTCCAACCGGGTCTACCGCCGCGCCTTCTACCGGGAACACGGCTTCTCCTTCAGCGACGGCATCTACGAGGACGCCCTCGTCTCCTACGTGACGATGCTCAGCGCCGAGCGGATCTCCTGCCTGGCCCGGGTCGTCCTGGAGTACCGGCAGCGGCGCAGCGGCGCCAGCACCCGCAGCCCGGGCCGCAACCACTTCGTCATCCTCGACCAGTACACCCGGCTCTTCGACTTCCTCGACGAGCCCGGCCACGAGCACCTCGCGCCGCTGCGGCCGATGCTCTTCGAACGGGCCGTCAGCCACTTCCTGTTCTGCCTCGGCAACCCCGACCGCATCCCACCCCGGCTGCGCGGCGCGTTCTTCCGGCTCGCGGCCCGCTGGTACGCCCGCCACCTCCCGGAGGGCTTCACCGCCCCCGCGGACAAGGCCCTCGGCTACCGGCGGCTGGCCCGCGGCAGCTGGCTGCTGGCCCGGCTCGGCGACGTGCCGCGCGAGGTCCGCAAGGAGCTGACGCGGCGCAGGCGGCGGGTGCGCCGGCAGCTCGCGCAGCGGGCCAAGACCGCCCTGTACGCCTACCACCTGCGGCGGCCCCTCGACCCCGGCCTCGCGGTGTACTCGGCGTACTGGGACCGCGGGGTGTTCTGCAACCCGGCCGCGATCTACCACAAGGCGCGGGAGATCGCCCCGGGCGTCCACGGGGTGTGGCTGGTCCGCAAGTCCGACGTGCCCCGGGTGCCCAAGGGCGTGGACTACGTCGTACCGCGCACCCGGCGCTACTGGCGGCTGATGGCCCGGGCCACGTACCTGATCAGCAACGTCAACTTCCCCAACGACGTGCGCAAGCGGCCCGGCAGCGTCCACCTGCAGACCCACCACGGCACCCCGCTGAAGAAGATGGGCATCGACCAGCAGCGCTACCCGGCCTCCGCCAAGGGCATGAGCTTCCGCCGGCTGCTGGAGCGGGTCGACCGCTGGGACTTCAGCCTGTCCTCCAACCCGCACTCCAGCGAGGTGTGGGAACGCGTCTACCCCTCCTCCTGGCAGCACCTGGAGACCGGCTACCCGCGCAACGACGTCTTCCTGACCGCGGGCGCCGCCGAGGTCGCCCGCGCCCGCGCCGCCCTGGGCATCGCCCCCGGCCGCACCGCGCTCCTGTACGCGCCCACCACCCGCGACTACCAGCGCAACTTCGTGCCGCGGCTGGACGTGGAGCGGGTGTGCCGCGCGCTCGGCGAGGACTTCGTCCTGCTGACCCGCATCCACTACTTCCACGGCGAGGACGCCCGGCTGAAGGCGCTGCACGAGGAGGGGCTGCTGGTCGACGTGTCCCGGCACCCCTCGGTCGAGCAGCTGTGCCTGGCCGCCGACGCCCTCGTCACCGACTACTCGTCGATCATGTTCGACTACGCGCTCCTCGACCGCCCCATCGTCGTCCACGCCGACGACTGGCCGGTCTACCGGGCCAGCCGCGGCGTCTACTTCGACCTGCTCTCCGGCGCCCCGGGCGAGACCCCCGGCGCGGTCTCCACCAGCGACGACGAACTGATCGCGACCTTCCGCGACGGCGCCTGGAACAGCCCCGAGGCGGCCCGGCTGCGGGCCGCGTTCCGCAGCCGCTTCTGCGCCTTCGACGACGGCCGGGCCGCCGAGCGCGTCGTACGGCGGGTCTTCCTCGGCGAGACCGATCCGCTGCCCTTCGTGCCCCTGGAGGAGCGCACCCCCGCGCCCGCGCCCGCGCCCGGAGTCCCGGCCGGCGCCGGCCCGCTGGAGGAGCCGCGCTCCGGTCCGCAGGAGGCCGCCGCACGGCCCTGACCGCGCCCCGTACGGGCCCCGCCGGGATGCAGCGGCGCCCGTCACGATCAAGCATCGAGAGGACGAGGTGACGAGCCGACGAGGGCCGGGAGGGCTGCGGTGACCGGCGTGCTGACCCAGCGGGACTGGCGGATCCAGACGTACGAGCTGCGGGAGGTGCGCCGGCCCTCCCCGTACCTGATCCTCGGCACCCTCTTCTGGGCGGTCGTGGCCTACCGCACCTGGCAGGCGCCGATCGCCTCCGACTTCGGGCAGCACGCCGCCGCGATCGAGCGGATCGCCGCGGACTGGCGGCACCCGGCCAACCCGCTGCTCGACGTGCCGGGCACCGGCAGCCCCTACTTCACCCCGTACACCGTGCTGCTGGGCCTGCTGTCGAAGCTGACCGGCGTACCGGGCTGGCAACTGCTCAAGGGTTGCGGCCCGGTCAACCTGGCGCTGGTCGTCACCGGCATCGGCGCCTTCACCCGCACCCTGAGCCGCCGCCGCTGGGCGCCGGTGCTGGCGCTCGCCGCGTTCGTGCTGCTGTGGGGGCCGGAGCACAAGGAGTGGAGCGGCTTCCTCGGCCTGCAGTCGATGATCCGCGGGCTCACCTACCCCAGTGCCTTCGCCGTGGGCGTGACGTTCTGGGTGTGGGCGCTCACCGCGCGGGCCGCCCGCCGCGGCGTCGCGGGGACCTGGCTGCACGCCTGGCTCGGACTGCTCATCGGGACCGTGCTGCTGGTCCACCCCTTCACGGCGATGGGCACCGTCATCGGCGTGGTCGCCATCGTCATCGGCATGCAGCGCATGCCGGTCGCCGCCGGGGTCCTCGGCCGGTGGGCGCTGACCGGCGCGGTCGCCTTCGCGGTCGCCGCCTGGTGGCCGTACTTCAGCCTCTCCTCGCTGCTCGGCGACCCCACCGTCGACGACGTCCACCGGCGGCTGTACGCCGACCTGTGGCAGTGGTACGGCCTGGCCCTGGCCGGGTTGCCGGCCCTGCTGTGCCGGCTGCGGGTCAACCGCTTCGACCCGCTGGTGCTGATGTTCGCCGCGGACTGCGCCGTCGCCGCGTACGGCTGGCTCAGCGGCTCCTACTCCTTCGGGCGGATCTTCGGGCTGCTGCTGGTGCCGCTGCAGCTCGCGCTGGCGATCGAACTCGCCGAGGCCCCGCCGTGGACCCCGCTGCGCTCCGTGCTGGCGCCGCTGGCGGCGGTGGCGGCCTGCGCGGGACTGCTGGCGCAGGCGGGCGCCGTCGTCCCGGCCCGCTACGTGCCGCCCGCGCTGCACCTGCAGCGGCTGGGCACCTGGCCCGGCTACCTGTGGGCGCAGGAACACGTCGCCGTCGGGGACGTCCTGCTGACCGACGGGTACGACCCCAAGCACGTCATGCCCGCCTACGGCGCGTTCCTCGTCTCACCCACCTGGCCCGACCCGTCGACCACGGCGGCCGACCGCGCACGCCGCGAGCAGGACGTACGCGCCTACCTGTCCCCCGCGACGCCCGCGGAGCAGCGCCTGGACATCGCCCGTCGCTACCACGTGAAGTGGGTGATGACCGGCTCCGGCGACCCGGCACCGCCGGGCGGCGTCGAGGTCGCCCGGGGCCCGCGCACCGGCGAGCGGCTGTACCGGGTCGGCTGATCCCTTCCACGCGGCAGGGGCCGGGGAGCACCGCTCCCCGGCCCCTGCCGTCGTCCTGCCGCGGTCGTACGCGTCAGCGGCGGGCCCGCAGCAGCGAGCGGATCGTGCGCATCGCCACCGACAGGTTCGCCAGGTCGAAGCTCTCCGAGCCCTGGATCTCGTCCAGGGTCGTCCTGGCCCGCCCGATCAGCGCGCTGTTGGACTCCTCCCACGCCTGGTAGCGCTGCTCCGGGGTGGAGGAGCCGTTGCCGACGGACAGCACGTCCTGGGTGAGCGCCGCGTGCGCCGCGAACAGGTCCTCGCGGATCGACGCGCGGGCCATGGAGTGCCAGCGGTCGGCGCGCGGCAGCTCGATGATCCGGTCGAGCAGCTGCGTGATCTGCAGCCGGTCGGCGAGGTCGTAGTAGACCTCGGCGACCGCCAGCGGGTCCTTGCCGGTCCGGTCGGCGACGTCGACGATGTCGAGCGTCGGGAAGGCCGAGGAGAGCCCGGCGACCCGCGTCGCCAGCTCGTCCGGCACGCCCGCGCCCGTCAGTTCGTCGTGGATCGACTGGTACCACTCCAGGTCCGCGCCGCGCAGCAGCTTCGGCAGCACCGCCCACACGGTGGCGACGCCCTCGCGGAAGAAGCCGATCGTCTCGGCGATCGCCAGCGGCTGCGGCCGGTTGTTCAGCAGCCAGCGGGTGCCCCGCTCGACCAGCCGCCGCGAGTGCAGCCGGATCCGGGTCTGGACGTCGGCCGCGACGACCGTGTCCAGCGCCTCCACCTCGTCCCAGACGCCGCCCAGGCCGAAGATGGCGCGGGCCGCGGTGTGCGCCCGCACGATCTCCTCGGTGGTGGCCCCGGTCTCCTCCTTGAAGCGGTGCAGGAAGGTGGTGCCGCCGGTGTTGACGGTGTCGTTGACCAGCACCGTCGTGACGATCTCGCGCCGCAGCGCGTGCTTGTCGATCTGCGCGTGGAACCGCTCGTGCAGCGCCTTCGGGAAGTACGCGTCGAGCAGCTGCCGCAGGTACGGATCGTCGGGCAGGCCCGTGCCGAGCAGTTCCTCCGCCACCGTGATCTTCGTGTAGGCGAGGAGGACGGCCAGCTCCGGCTGGGTCAGCCCGTGGCCGGCGCTCAGCCGCTCGCGGATCTGCCGGTCGGAGGGCAGGAACTCCAGGGCCCGGTCCAGCTTGCCGTCGCGTACCAGCTTGCGCAGGTAGCGCTGGTGGGCGTGGAGCAGGCTGGCGGACTGCGCCATGCCGTTGCCCAGCGCCACGTTCTGCGCGTAGTTGTTGCGCAGCACCAGGTCGCCGACCTCGTCGGTCATCTCGGCCAGCAGCGCGTTGCGCTGCTTGACCGTCATGTCGCCCTCGGTGACGACCGCGTTGACCAGGATCTTGATGTTGACCTCGTGGTCGGAGGCGTCCACGCCGGCGCTGTTGTCGATGGCGTCGGTGTTGACCCGGCCGCCGGTCTGCGCGAACTCGATCCGGCCGAGCTGGGTCAGGCCCAGGTTGCCGCCCTCGCCGACGACCTTCACCCGCAGGTCGCCGCCGTCCACCCGGATCGCGTCGTTGGCCTTGTCGCCGACGTCCAGGTGCGACTCGGTGGCGGCCTTCACGTAGGTGCCGATGCCGCCGTTCCACAGCAGGTCCACCGGGGCCTTGAGGATCGCCTTCATCAGGTCGGCCGGGGTCATCTTCGCCACCGGCTGCTCGATGCCGAGCGCCTTGCGGATCTGCGGGGTGAGCGTGATCGCCTTGGCGCTGCGCGGGAAGATCCCGCCGCCGTGCGAGATCAGCTTGGTGTCGTACTCCGCCCACGAGGAACGCGGCAGCTCGAACATCCGGCGGCGCTCCGCGTACGAGGTCGCCGCGTCCGGGTCGGGGTCGATGAAGATGTGCCGGTGGTCGAAGGCCGCGACCAGCCGGATGTGCTCGCTGAGCAGCATGCCGTTGCCGAAGACGTCACCGGACATGTCGCCGACGCCGACGACGGTGAAGTCCTCGCTCTGCGTGTCGTGGCCCGTCTCGCGGAAGTGCCGCTTGACCGACTCCCAGGCGCCGCGGGCGGTGATGCCCATCTTCTTGTGGTCGTAGCCGACCGAGCCGCCGGAGGCGAAGGCGTCGCCGAGCCAGAAACCGTACGAGGTGGCGACCTCGTTGGCGATGTCGGAGAAGGACGCGGTGCCCTTGTCGGCCGCGACCACCAGATAGGTGTCGTCGCCGTCGTGGCGCACCACGTCGGCGGGCGGCACGACCTTGCCGCCGACCAGGTTGTCGGTGACGTCGAGCAGACCCGAGATGAAGGTCTTGTACGAGGTGATGCCCTCGGCCAGCCACGCCTCGCGGTCGGCGGCCGGGTCCGGCAGCTGCTTGGCGACGAAGCCGCCCTTGGCGCCGACCGGCACGATGACGGTGTTCTTCACCATCTGCGCCTTGACCAGGCCGAGGACCTCGGTGCGGAAGTCCTCGCGCCGGTCGGACCAGCGCAGGCCGCCGCGGGCGACCTTGCCGAAGCGCAGGTGCACGCCCTCCACGCGCGGCGAGTACACCCAGATCTCGTACGCCGGGCGCGGCGCGGGCAGGTCCGGGATCGCCTGCGGGTCGAACTTCATCGACACGTAGGCGTGCGGCTTGCCGCCCCCGGCGCGCTGGAAGTAGTTGGTGCGCAGCGTCGCCTTGATGAGCGTCAGGAAGGATCGCAGGATGCGGTCCTCGTCCAGGCTGGCGACCTGATCCAGGGCGGCGTCCACCTCCTCCAGCAGGGCGTCGGTCAGCTCGCTGCCGGCCCGCTGGTGGTCCGGGGAGAGCCGGGCCTGGAACAGGTTGACCAGCAGCCTGGTGGTGTGGACGTTGTTGCGGAGGGTGTCCTCCATGTAGTCCTGCGAGAAGGCCGTGCCGGCCTGCCGCAGGTACTTGGCGTACGCCCGCAGCACCATCGCCTGGCGCCAGGACAGCCCGGCGCGCAGCACCAGGGAGTTGAAGCCGTCGTTCTCGGCCTGCCCGGTCCAGGTCGCGGTGAAGGCGTCCTGGAAGCGCTCACGGGCGTCGTCGCCGAGGTCGCCCAGCGAGGGGTCGATGCGCAGCCCGAAGTCGTAGATCCAGGCGCGGGTGCCGTCGGCGCGGCGCATCTCGTACGGGCGCTCGTCGATGACCTCGACGCCCAGGCGCTGCAGCACCGGCAGCACCGCGGACAGCGAGACGGGGGCACCGGTGCGGTAGATCTTGAAGCGGCGCTCGTCGGGTGCGGCACCGACCGGCTCGTACAGGCTGAGGCAGAAGTCCTCGCCGTTGAGCCGCTCCAGGTGCTGCAGGTCCGCGACGGCGGCGCGGGGCGTGAAGTCGGCGCGGTAGCCGTCGGGGAAGGCGTGCGCGTAGCGGCGGGTCAGCTCGGCCGCGCGCTCCTCTCCGCACTCGGAGGTCAGCGCCTCGGCGAAGCCGTCCGCCCACGAGCGGGCGGCGTCCGCGAGCCGGTTCTCGATCCGCTCGATGTCGCGTTCCGTCAGTTGCGGCAGCGCGGTGCCGGACGCGACACGGACCACGAAGTGCAGCCGCGAGAGCACCGACTCGGTGTTCCAGGCGGTGAAGTCGGCCGTGACGCCGTTCAGCTCCTCCTTGAGGATGTCGGTCAGCCGCAGCCGCACGCCCGTGGTGTACCGGTCGCGGGGCAGGTAGACCAGCGCCGAGAAGTACCGGCCGTACTCGTCCTGGCGCAGAAACAGCCGCAGCCGGCGGCGCTCCTGGAGGTAGAGCACGCTGGTGACGATCTCGCGCAGCTCGTCGGGACCGGTCTGGAACAGCTCGTCGCGCGGGTACGTCTCCAGGATCTGCAGCAGGTCGCGCCCGTCGTGGCTGTCCGGGGAGAAGCCCGCGCCGTCCAGCACCTCCTGCACCTTGCGGCGGATCACCGGCACGCGGCGCACGGACTCGGTGTAGGCGGCCGAGGAGAACAGGCCGAGGAAACGGCGCTCGCCGACGACGTTGCCGTCGGCGTCGAACTTCTTCACCCCGATGTAGTCGAGGTAGGACGGACGGTGCACGGTGGCACGGCTGTTCGCCTTGGTGAGGATCAGCAGCTTGTGCTCGCGGGCCTTCTTGCGGGCGTCCGCGGGCAGCCGGTTGAAGGACGGCGAGACCGCCTGGCCGCTCTCGGACTCCTCCACGCGGTGCTGCGGGTCGGAGCGCAGGATGCCGAGCCCGGTGCCGGGGACGGCGGTCAGCACGTCCTCCTCGCCCTCCGGGGTGGTCTCCGTGGTCAGCGCGTACTCGCGGTAGCCGAGGAAGGTGAAGTGGTCCTCGGACAGCCAGCGCAGCAGCTCCCAGGCCTCGCCGACCTCCTGCTCGGGGAGCGCGGGCGGGGTCGCGGCCAGCTCGTCGGCGATGCGCAGCGCGGCGTCGCGCATCTTCTGCCAGTCCTCGACGGTCTCGCGGACGTCGGACAGCACCCGGCGCAGGTCCGCGGTGATCTGCTTGAGGTCCTCGCGGTCGGTCTCGCGGTCGGTCTCGACGTGGATCCAGGACTCGGTCAGCACGTCGTGCGGCACTCCGGCGCCGTCGCCGGGCACGGCGTCCAGCACCTCCAGCAGCTTCCCGGTCACGTCCCGGCGCACCAGCATCTGCGGGTGGACGACGACGTGGATCGCGCGGTCCTGCCGGGACAGTTCGTTGGTGACGGAGTCGACCAGGAACGGCATGTCGTCGGTGACCACCTCGACGACCGTGTGGCTGCACGTCCACCCGTTCTCCTCCACCGAGGGGGTGTGCACGCGGACGTTGGCCGTCCCCTGCGGGCGCACCTCGGCGAGGCGGTGGTGGGACACGGCGGCGCCGAAGACGTCCACCGGGTCGCGGTCGAGCAGGTCCTCGGGGGCGCTGTGCAGGTAGTAGCGCTGGAGGAACGCTTCCAGCGCCTCCTTCTCGAGGCCCTGGCCAGGTTGTCCCCCCGCCGGGCTGTTCTCAGCTACCCGGGCCGCCCGTGCGAGCAGCTCGGCCTTTGCTTCGTCCAGCTTGGTCTGCATGTCCTCATGCTCCTGTCGCGCGCCATTGCGTGACGTAGGTGATGGAGATCGGTGGATCAGCGCTGATCACGCTGTAAGGCTATCGCTACGGCCGGGGGGGCTGTCAGGGGCTCTTTGTGTACAAAACCACGAACCAATCTTTGACGAACTGGACAGTCCGGCCGGGCGGGTGCAGGTTGAGGAGGGGAACGTCGCGGGGATGTTCCGGGACGTTCAGACGACCGGTGCGCGGGACGGCACGGCGGCAGTACGCAGCGGACGGACAGCAGGCGGACAGCAGACGGCGAGAGGCGGGACACCCAGCCATGGCCACCAAGATCCTCATCGTGACCGGCGACGCGGCGGAATCGCTGGAAGTCATGTACCCCTATCAACGGCTCCTCGAAGAGGGGTACGAGGTGCACATCGCGGCGCCCAGCCGCAAGAAGCTCAGGTTCGTCGTCCACGACTTCGAGGAGGGCTTCGACACCTACACCGAGAAGCCCGGCTACACCTGGCAGGCCGACCTGTCCTTCGCGGACGTGGAGCCCGGCGAGTACGCGGCCGTGGTCATCCCGGGCGGGCGCGCCCCCGAGTACCTGCGCAACGACCCGGAGCTGCGCAAGGTCCTCAAGGCGTTCTTCGACGCCGACAAGCCCGTCGCGCAGATCTGCCACGGGCCCCTGCTCACGGCCGCCGTGGGCGCCCTCAGCGGGCGCCGCGTCACGGCCTACCCGGCGCTGGAGATGGACATGGAGGCGGCCGGCGCGAGCTTCCAGGACTCCGAGGCCGTCGTCGACGGCGTCGTGGTCTCCGCCCGGGCCTGGCCGGACCACCCGGCGTGGATGCGCGAGTTCCTCACGGTGCTGCGCTCCAAGGCGCCGGTGATTTGACGGCCCGCCGCACCGCCGCCCGGGGCCCGGCGGGGAACCGGACGGCGCGGGGGGATGGCCGGGTTCGGGCGGCCGGGTTCAGGCGACGATCAGGGCCTCGGCCGCCTCCACGGCCTCCTCCAGGGTGTCGACCACCGGCACCCCCGCGGTCTCCAGGCTGGCCCGGCTGTGCGAGCCCCCGGTGTAGAGCACCGCCATGGCCCCGACGTGACGGGCGGCGACGGCGTCGTCGACGGCGTCGCCGATGACCACCATGCGGTCCGCCGCTATGCCCTCCATCGCGGCGACGTGCCGCGCCATCTGCTCGGACTTGCCGCTGTGGCTGCCCTCGGTGCGCCCGTCCACCCGCAGGAAGTGGTTCTCGATGCCGTGCGTGCGCAGGATCGGTATCAGCCGATCGTGGGGCGCCAGGGAGCACAGCGACTGCGTCAGCCCCTCGTAGCGGCGCCGCGCCAGGATCTCCGCCGCCCCCTCGGCGAGGCCGCACGTACCGGCGAGGGTCCAGTAGTGGCGGTGGAAGATGTCGTCCATCACCTCCCACTCCTCGTCGGTGGGCAGGCGGCCCATGAGCCGTTCGTAGAACAGCGGGACCGGCACGCAGTACAGCTCGCGGTAGCGCTGCAGGGTGATCCGCGGCAGCCCGATCTCGGCGAAGGAGGCGTTGGTCGCCTCGATCACCGCGTCGATGTCATGGAGCAGCGTGCCGTTCCAGTCCCACACGAGATGCGCGTTCACACCCGAAACCGTACCCAGACCCCATGTCCTCAAGGCAAGTGCCCAGGTCAAATACAATCGCGGCGTGTTCGCGCGGTCACCTCACGCGATGAGCGAGGGGATCTCCTGGGTGGCGTACCAGAGCAGCTCGTGGTCCTCCGCGCCGTCGACGGTGAAGCGCGCGTCGTCGTCGCCCGCGTCGGCCGCGCCGAGGGCGTCGGCGGCCGCCGTGACGTCCTGCTCGGCCTCGTCGGCGTCGGCGTGCACGGCGGCCGCCCGCGTCATCGGCACCGGTGCGGCCAGGCGCACCGCGCCCAGCGCCGAGGGGTCCAGACCGCGGTCGGGGTCGAAGGCGACGGCGCCGTCGGCGACGTCCACCGCGACCACCACACGCCGCCTCGGGGCGTCCGGCGTGGCGGCGAGCTGGCGCAGGGAGGCCTGGGCGGCGCGGGTCAGCGCGGCGTACTCCAGTTCCTCGATGTCGTCGGAGACGTACCACTCGCGCAGGCTCGGGGTCACGGCGAAGGCGTCCAGCGGGCCGGGGCCCAGCTCACCCGCCTTGTGCGCCTCGGCCAGGCCTGGGAGGGTCGTGGGGATGTAGACGCGCATGGCGTCAGCATACGGGCGCACCACCCCTGATAGGTGAATCCCGCACCGCCTCGCGGACATCGCGGGCCCCGCTTCCCCCCACGGCACCCGTCCCCGTAGAACCCGGTTACCAGCCGGTAGACCACGGGGGTCCACACCATGCCTGTCCTCACGCCCATGCCCACGACCGCGCCCATCGCGTCCATCGCGTCCACACGGCACGTCACCGCCCTGCCGCCGCACGTCTGGTTCGCCGGGCGGCTGCTGGAGGTCCTCACCGGACGGCGGCCCATCACCAGCCTCGCCGGACGGATGCAGCCCGAGGCCTACGACCGGCTCTGGGACCTGGCCGGAGCCCGCGCCGACTGGCGCTACGTCTCCCGCGGCCACCTGCCGCGGCTGCTCAAGCCGCCGCGCGTCTCGCCCGTGCCGGACGGCACGGCCGTCGAGGTCAGCGCCGTCGTCCTGCTCACCCCGCACGTCGTACGGGCCCTCGCCTTCCGGCTGGAGCACACGGACCGCGAGGCCCCTGTCCCCGTTCCGGTCCCCGGCCACGGCCCCGTCCCCGGGCGCGAGGGCGCCGTCCGTACGGGCAGCGGCGCCGGATGGCGCTGCGCCGCCGTCGAGGCGCACTGACCGCGCCCCGCAAGGCGTCCCGGACACGCGCCGGGGCCGGACCCCGTCAGGAGTCCGGCCCCGGTCAACGCGTCCGCTACTTCTTGCGGCGCCGGCCGCCCTTGGCGGCGCGGCGGCGCTCCGCCCGCGTCAGACCGTCCGACTCCGAACCGGCGTCGCTCTCGAAGTCGCCCTCGACGACACCGCCCTCGCCGTCCACCGTGGGAGCGGAGAAGTGCAGCCGGTCGGCCCGCTTCGGCGCCTCCAGGCCCTTGGCCCGGATCTCCGGACGGGCGTCCTGCTTGACCAGCGTCGGAGCGGCGTCCTGCGGGGCGCCGGAGTCCACCGGCACCTCCTCGACCTGCTGCTCGACCTGGACCTCCAGGTTGAACAGGTAGCCGACGGACTCCTCCTTGATGCCGTCCATCATGGCCTTGAACATGTCGTAGCCCTCGCGCTGGTACTCCACCAGCGGGTCGCGCTGCGCCATCGCCCGCAGGCCGATGCCCTCCTGCAGGTAGTCCATCTCGTACAGGTGCTCACGCCACTTGCGGTCCAGCACCGACAGCACCACGCGCCGCTCCAGCTCGCGCATGATCTCCGAGCCGAGCTGCTGCTCACGGCTGTCGTACTGCTCGTGGATGTCGTCCTTGGCCATCTCCGCGATGAAGTCCGCGGTGATCCCCGCGCGGTCGCCCGCGGCGTCCTCCAGGTCCTCCACGGTCACCGTGAGCGGGTAGAGCTGCTTGAAGGCGCCCCACAGCCGGTCCAGGTCCCAGTCCTCGGCGAAGCCCTCGGCCGTCTCGATCGCGATGTAGTCGTCGATCGTGTCGTCCATGAAGTGCCGCACCTGCTCGTGCAGGTCCTCGCCCTCCAGGACGCGACGGCGCTCGCCGTAGATGACCTCGCGCTGGCGGTTGAGCACCTCGTCGTACTTCAGGACGTTCTTGCGGATCTCGAAGTTCTGCTGCTCGACCTGCGACTGGGCGGAGGCGATCGCGCGCGTCACCATCTTGTTCTCGATCGGCACGTCGTCGGGCACGTTGGCCATCGCCATCACGCGCTCCACCATCTGCGCCTTGAACAGACGCATCAGGTCGTCACCGAGGGAGAGGTAGAAGCGGGACTCGCCCGGGTCGCCCTGACGGCCGCTGCGGCCGCGCAGCTGGTTGTCGATGCGCCGCGACTCGTGACGCTCGGTGCCCAGCACGTACAGCCCGCCGAGCTCCTTGACCTCCTCGAACTCGGCCTTGACCGCCGCCTCCGCGCGCTCCAACGCGCTCGGCAGGGCCGCCGCCCACTCCTCGACGTGCTCCACCGGGTCCAGACCGCGCTGCCGCAGCTCCGCCTCGGCCAGGTCGTCCGGGTTGCCGCCCAGCTTGATGTCCGTACCGCGGCCGGCCATGTTCGTGGCCACCGTCACGGCGCCCTTGCGGCCTGCCTGCGCGACGATCGACGCCTCACGCTCGTGCTGCTTGGCGTTCAGCACCTCGTGCGGCACACCGCGCTTGTTCAGCTGCTGCGACAGGTACTCGGACTTCTCCACCGAGGTCGTGCCGACCAGGACCGGCTGGCCCTTCTCGTGCTTCTCGACGATGTCCTCGACGACCGCCGCGAACTTCGCCTCCTCGGTGCGGTAGATCAGGTCCGCCCGGTCCTTGCGCTGCACGTTGCGGTTGGTCGGGATCGGGACCACGCCGAGCTTGTAGATCTGGTGGAACTCCGCGGCCTCGGTCATCGCCGTACCGGTCATGCCCGAGAGCTTGGAGTACAGGCGGAAGAAGTTCTGCAGGGTGATCGTGGCGAGCGTCTGGTTCTCGTCCTTGATGTCCACCCCCTCCTTCGCCTCGATCGCCTGGTGCATGCCCTCGTTGTAGCGGCGGCCGGCCAGGATGCGGCCGGTGTGCTCGTCGACGATCATGACTTCGCCGTCCATGACGACGTAGTCCTTGTCCTTCTTGTAGAGCTCCTTGGCCTTGATGGCGTTGTTCAGGTAGCCCACCAGCGGGGTGTTCACCGACTCGTAGAGGTTGTCGATGCCCAGCCAGTCCTCGACCTTGGACACGCCGGCCTCGTGGATGGCGACGGTGCGCTTCTTCTCGTCGAAGTCGTAGTCACCGGTCTCGGCCTTGCCCATGCTGCCGGCCTCGCCCGCCTTCAGGCGGGTCACCAGGCGGGCGAAGTCCGAGTACCACTTCGTGGCCTGGTCCGCCGGGCCCGAGATGATCAGCGGGGTGCGGGCCTCGTCGATGAGGATCGAGTCCACCTCGTCCACAACGGCGAAGTTGTGGCCGCGCTGCACCAGTTCTTCCCTCGACCACGCCATGTTGTCGCGCAGGTAGTCGAAGCCGAACTCGTTGTTGGTGCCGTAGGTGATGTCGCAGGCGTACTGCTCGCGGCGCTGCGCCGGGGTCATGTTCGCCAGGATGCAACCGACGTCCAGGCCCAGGAAGCGGTGCACCCGGCCCATCCACTCCGAGTCGCGCTCGGCGAGGTAGTCGTTGGTGGTGATCAGGTGCACGCCCTTGCCGGACAGCGCGTTCAGATAGGTCGGCAGCGTACCGACCAGGGTCTTGCCCTCGCCGGTGCGCATCTCGGCGACATAACCGAGGTGCAGTGCCGCACCACCCATGATCTGGACGTCGTAGTGCCGCTGACCCAGGACGCGCTTGGCAGCCTCGCGGACGGTGGCGAACGCCTCGGGGAGCAGGTCGTCCAGGCTCTCGCCGTCGGCGTAGCGCTCCTTGTACTCGTCCGTGAGCGCCCGCAGCTCGGCGTCCGTCAGATTGACGAAGTCCTCTTCAATGGAATTGACCTGGTCCGCGATGCGGTGCAGCTTGCGCAGGATCTTGCCTTCGCCTGCACGCAGGATCTTGTTGAGGACGGACACGTAGGCTGGCTCCTTGCCGGTCGGGCCTGGCACGGTTTCTCGCGCTGGCACAGCAGGTCACACCCCGCTGCAACGGCCATCGTAAGCGAGGACACCAGCGGGCCGGGAGGTCCGTCGCCAAGCCGGGCGGTTCTCCCTGCCGATCCCGCGCCCGATCCGGTCCTTTCCGGTCGAGAACGCACCCCCCGCTCGGGGATACTCCGACCCATGGAGCCGATAACCCTCACCACCGAGCGCCTCGTCCTGCGCCCCTTCGGACCGGACGACGCCGAGGCCGTCCGCCTCGCCTGCCAGGACCCGGAGATCCCCCGCTGGACCCCGGTGCCCTCCCCGTACACCCACGAACACGCGCAGGAATTCGTCACCCGGACCTGCCCCGACGGCTGGCGCGACGACACCGTCTACAACTTCGCCGTCACCACGCGCGACGAGGGACGCCTGGTGGGCGCCATGGGGCTGGTGCGGCTGGCCCAGCTGAACACCGCAGAACGGCAGGCCGAGCTCGGCTACTGGACCGCCAAGGAGCAGCGCGGCCGCGGCCTCACCTCCGAGGCCGCCCGCGCCGTCGCCCGCTGGGCCTTCGACGACCTCGGCGTGGAGCGCCTGGAGTGGTTCGCCGAGGCGGGCAACGCCGGCTCCCGCGCCGTCGCCGTCAAGGCCGGCTTCCGGATGGAGGGCACCATGCGCGCCAAGATCGTCCACCAGGGCACCCGCCGCGACGCCTGGATCGGCTCCCTGCTCCCCTCCGACCTCGGCCTGGGCGGCGGCGCGGCCTACCTCCCGCACCAGGGCGGATGACCGCGGCGGGCGGGGGCCGCGGACCCGGCACGGACCGGATTGTCAGTGGCGGCTTCTAGGGTGGGCCCATGACGACGCCCGTGGCCCTCTCCGCCGACGACGCCCGCCGCACCGCCCTGCGCGCCCAGGGCTTCCTCGGCGCGCCCGACCGCCGCGGCGGCGTCCGCGGCGTCCTGCGGCGGCTGGGCGCGGTGCAGCTCGACACCATCTCCGTGCTCGCCCGCTCCCACGAGCTCATCCCCTACGCCCGCCTCGGCGCCGTCGGCCGCGCCGCCGTCGAGGCCGCGTACTGGACGGAGAACCACGCCTTCGAGTACTGGTCGCACGCCGCCTGCATCCTCCCCATCGAGGAATGGCCGCACTTCGCCTTCCGCCGCCGCGCCCGGCGGGCCCGCGGCCACCGCTGGCACGTGCTGCAGGACGCCGACCGCTCCACCGCCGCCGTCCTGGACCGGCTCAAGACCGACGGCCCGCTGACCTCCACCGAACTCGGCGGCGCCAAGAACGGCGGCCCCTGGTGGGACTGGTCCGAGACGAAGATCGCGGTGGAGTGGCTCCTCGACACCGGCGACGTCGTCTGCACCCAGCGGCGCGGCTGGAAGCGCGTCTACGACCTCGCCGAGCGGGCCGTCCCCGACGACCTCCTCCACGACGACATCGACGACGCGGAATGCCTGCGCCGCCTGGTCGCCCAGGCCGGCGCCGCACTGGGCGTCGCCACCCGGGCCGACCTCGCCGACTACCACCGGCTCAAGGGTGAGCAGGTCGACTCGGTCGTCGCCGACACCGGGCTCGTCCCCGTCCAGGTCGAGGGCTGGGGCGGCAAGCCCGCCTGGGCCGACCCCACCGCCCTGGCCGAGGCCTCCCGCGGCGGCCGGCACCGCACCACCCTGCTCTCCCCCTTCGACTCCCTGATCTGGGACCGGCCCCGCACCGAGCGCGTCTTCGGCTTCACCCACCGCCTCGAGGCGTACGTCCCCAAGCCCCAGCGCATACACGGCTACTTCGCGATGCCGCTGCTGGCCGGCGGCCGGCTCGTCGGCCGCGCCGACCCGGCCCGCGAGGGAAGCACCCTGATCGCCCGTCAGGTCTCACTGGACTCCGCGCGCGCCGTCGAACCCATGGCGCAGGCACTGCGCGAGGCCGCCACATGGGTCGGCTGCGAGGAGGTCCGCGTCGAACGGCTCGACGACCCCAAGCTCGCCGCCGCCCTGACCGAAGCCCTCGCCACCCCTTGACCGGCTGACCGACTGACCGGCGGACGGGCTGACCGGCGGACGGGCCGGTCCCGGCTCAACGGATCTCGAGGATCTTCTCCCGCATCGCGTAGACCACCGCTTCCATCCGCGAGTGCAGCTGCAGCTTCTCCAAAATGTTCCGCACGTGGTTCTTCACCGTGTTCTCGCTGATGAAGAGCTCCTTGGCGATGTCCCGGTTGTTCATGCCCGTGGCCACCAGCTTCAGCACCTCCAGCTCACGGTCCGTCAACCGGGGCGCGGGCACCAGCCGGCGCTCGTCCGTGCGCTGGATCATCGACTTGAACTCGGTGAGCAGCTTCGACGCCATAGACGGGCTGATCTGCGACTGGCCGTCCGCCACCGCGCGGATCGCCGTGGCCACCTCGTCCGTGGAGATCTCCTTGAGGAGGTAGCCGGTCGCCCCGGCCTTGATCGCCTCGTAGAGGTCCGCCTCCTCGTCGCTCATCGTCAGCATGATGATCTTCGCGCTGGGAGCCACCTCCTTGATGGAGGTGCACGCCTCGATACCGCCCCGCCGCGGCATCCGCACGTCCATCAGCACGATGTCCGGCAGCAGGTCCGCGGCCTTCTCCGTCGCCTCCGCGCCGTCCCCCGCCTCGCCGACGACCTGGATGTCCTCCTCCTGCGCGAGCACGATCTCCAGACCCCTGCGGAACAGGGCGTGGTCGTCCACCACGAGCACCCTGATCGGCTCCTTGCGCGGCGCGCCGGCGACGCCCGTGTCCCCCGCGGCACCCGTCACGGGCTCCGCGCCACCGGCCGGCGCGGGCTCGAAGCTGTCCGCCATCGGTTCCCCTCCCTCGGGCCGGCGCCCGCGGTAGTCGCACTGTCCCTGCCAGGCCAACCGGGCGCTGCGGCCCGTCCATTGGCTGCCGGGCCATGATTTCACGCCCGGGCACGACGACGCCCCCAGGCATTGGTCGTTTTCCCGCCCGGGAGCGCCGCCCCTGACCCCTGACCCCTAGTTCACCGGCGGAGCGCCCCACCCGCGCCGGCCGGCGCGTCCTCGACGGACGGGTCCGCCTTGAGGTGGATGACGCCGTAGTCGTAGCCGTGCCGCCGGTAGACGACACTCGCTTGTTCCGTGTCGGAGTCGATGAACAGGTAGAAGTCGTGCCCGATCAGTTCCATCTCGTAGAGTGCCTGGTCGAGCGTCATCGGTGCTGCCGCGTGCGTCTTCTCGCGAACCACCAGGGGTCCTTCACCCTGGACCTCGAGACGACCGCCGATCTTGGCGGTGGGCACGCCCGTGGACGTCTCCCCGGCGGTCGGGGTGCCGTTCAGCTCGGTCGTGGCCAGTCCGGCCGTCGCCTCCGCCACGCTCATCGGCGTCCGACTGCCGCCGCGATGCACCCGGCGCTTGTCGGCCGCCTTGCGCAGCCGCGCCTCGAGCTTGTTCGCGGCGACGTCGAGCGCCGCATAGGGGTCGGTCGCGGCGGCCTCGGCCCGGATCACCGGGCCACGGGTGCGCAGCGTGATCTCCACCCGGTCGGAACGGTCTGCCTGCCGGGGGTTCGGTTCCTTGGACACCTCGACCTCGAGGCTCATCACCTTGCCGTCGAGCTTCTGGATCTTCTCCAGCTTCTCGTTCACGTGCTTCCGGAACCGCTCGGGCACCTCGGTCTTACGGCCCTTGACGACGATGTCCACGCAGAACTCCGTTCCCGGATCGCCTCGGTCTCACGGGGCGATCCCTTGCGCTGAGGCCGGCGGGCACCAGGTCCCGCCCGGCGTCGACGTTCGTTGCCGCTCCGCGCGCTCGGAGGCTTCCGGGCGGCGAAGCCGCGACTCTCACCTCCTCCTCCCCCGCGAGACAGATCTTCACCCACTGAACCGTGGGTGAACCACGTCTCGCGGTCCGTGAAACGGCGGCCCACCATGGGCACCGCCGCCCCTCACCACCGAACATAGACCCGCGGACCCGGGGTCGGCACCCCCAGATGCGCTATACCTCCCTTCGGGTGAAATGACCGTTGCGCCACCTGCGAGATCGGCCCTGACCTTCGGATTCCGCTTGCCTTTCGACCGCCCGTTCGGCCGCCCGGCGGGCCTGTCCTCACGCGCTGTCCGGGCCGCGGTCCGGCGTGGTGCGGGCCGCCTTGCCGGCCGCGGTTCGGACCGCGGCCGTCGCCGGGTGCCGGGCCGCCGTGGGGGTGCCGGGCGCTACCGCCGGCCCGCGGTGTGGCGCAGCGGCGCCGGTCCGCCGACCACCGCCGCGGCCATGACCTGCCCCCCTGCGTCCTCGACCGCGCGGGCCGCGGCGGCGAGCGAGGCGCCGGTGGTCATCAGGTCGTCCACCAGCACCACCGGCGCGGTCCGCAGGAGACGGCCCGCCCCGCGGACGGCGGTCAGGGCGCCGGCGAGGTTCGCGGGCCTGGCCCGGGCGCCGAGCCCCGACTGGTCGGCCACCGCCCGGCGCTGCCGCAGCACCGCCGCCACCCGGACGGACAGCCCGTCCCGCCTCAGGTCCGCGGCGGCGGCGAGGGCGAGGCGGCGGGTCGCGTCGTGGCCGCGGGCGGCGACCGCCCGGCGGGAGGAGGGGACGGGGACGAGGAGTACCGGGGGGAGAGCGAGGGGCGGGGGGACGGGGAGGGCGTCTTGCCGGTGCCGCGTCTCGGGGGCCCCACCCCCTCCCCCTCCCCGCACCGCTGCGTAGACCGCCCCCGCCAGCGCCTCGCCCAGCGGGCGCGCCAGGCCCAGGGCGCCGCGCTCCTTGTGCGCCAGCAGCACCGCGCGCGGCTGGTCGGCGTAGACGGTCGACGCCCACACGGCTGGCAGCCCGGGTGGCGGTGCGTCCGGCCGGACCTCCCGCGCTCCCGGCTCGTGCAGCGCGGCACCGCACTCCTCGCACAGCACGGTCCGCGGCGCCCCGCAGCCCGCGCACTCGGCCGGCAGCAGCAGCCCCGCGATCTCCCGCCACCATGAGCGCACCGCGCGGCCGCACCGCAGGCCCCGCCTTCCCCGTGCTCCGCGCATGACTCAACGATGCCGGGAGTTCGCGACGACCACCAGCCCCGTCCCCAGCCTGTGGATAACTTCCCGCCGCACCCTCCCCCGCACGGCCCCACGGCGCCAGGCCCGGCGCGCGGAGCCCCGCGCCCCTGCTCGTAGCGCAGGAAGTCCGTGCCGGGGACCGCCGGTCAGCCCGGGTAGACGGGCGAGCCGCCCTTGCCCGCGACTTCCTTCCAGTTCGAGTCGGGCGGCAGCCGGAAGACGCCGCCGTCGAGCTCCGCGAGCAGCGGCTGGTCCTGGCGCTCCGAGGCGGCCACCGACACCACGCCGCTGATGCCCGGCAGGCTCGACGAGGACGTTCCCGAGCCGTCGGCGTCCACGTACTGGATCTGCGGCACTCCCCCGGCCTCGCGTCCCACGACGACCAGCCGGCTGAAGCCGGCCCAGGAGGCCGCTATGACGTCCTCGAGCTGCGGTGCGACGCTGCGCAGCCCGGCCACCGTGATCTTCTGGTCGCCGGCGGTACCGGTGCGCTCGATCCGCCCGAGTTGCAGCGTGGTGTGGTCGCCGGCGCGCACCAGCAGGGCGATGCGCACGCCGTCGGCCGCGACCCGCAGCGCCTCGATGCGCCCGTCGCCGAGCTCCGGCATGTCGACGGGCACGGGGTCGCCTGCGCCGTCCGGCAGCATGTATAGGTGCGGCTTCGCGGGGTCGCGGTCGGCGATCCACAGGTCGCCGTAGCCGTCCCAGCTGGGGGTCGTCAGCCGGTTCTTCGGGTCTGTGGCCTGGCTGCGCAGGACGACGGGGCCGAGCTGGGCGTCGGCGCTGAGGCCGGTCACGTAGAGGCTCGCGTCGTCCTCGCTGAGGGCGGCGGCGTACTGCTCGTCGCGCCGTACGGCGGCGGAGCCGACCTTGAACGTCCCGGCGCCGAGCGGCCCCTCGACCTCGCCGGGCAGCGGGGTCTCGTCCGTGCTGTCGAAGCTGACGAGGTGGTGCTCCGCGTCGATGTAGTACTGCTCCTTGCTCTCCCCGACGAGCTTGTCGGGCGCGTAGGCGCGGCGGGCCTCGTCACGCTGCAGCGTGCACAAGGTGCGGCCGGAGGGTGCCTGGAGTGCGACGGAGGGCACGGGCGTGGACGACATGCCCTGGATGGTCTGGATCAGCTGGGCGGCCATCCGTTCGCAGCGCGTGCCGTCGCCGCCGGGGGATCCCTTGAGCTTGACCGTCACGCGCTGGGAGTCGTCGAGTTCGACCTCCTCGGCGCGGATCCCGGTGGGGAACGCCGAGACGACGACGGGCTCCAGCCAGTCGGTGGGCCCGGCGAGCAGGGCGTTGACGGCGTTGCTGAGTGCGTTGATGCGCTTGCGCAGGTAGATCGGGTCGGCGACGAGGGCGTCCCGGCTGGCGGCCGCGTCCTTGGCGCCCGGCCCGGGGGCGGCGAAGTAGAAGGTGTCGACGGAGCGGTAGAAGCGCTGGAAGTCGGCCTCGCTCAGCACCAGGCCGTCGGCGACGCCGGCGATGCGCCATTCGCCGTCCTCTTTGGTGAGGCGTATGCCGCTGCTGAAGGTGCCGTTCTCGGCGTGGTACGCGTGCCGGTCGTCGACGGTGGCGACCTTGGCGCCGGTGAGGGTGATCTGGGTGCTGTCGCCGTCCTTGCCGTCGGCCGTCGTGCCCGGCTCCTGCAGCTGGGAGAGCGCACCGGAGAGGACGGTGATCCCCGATCCGGGTTTCCAGCGCTTGCCCTGGTCCTTGGTCATGTAGAGCTTGGCGGTGTCGTAGTCGGCCTCGTCGCTGGTGGTGGCCTCGAGGAAGCCGCTGACGATCTCGCTGGGGGTCTCGCCGCCCTGCGGTTTGACGCCGAAGACCCGGACCTGGGGGTCGGTGTCGGCGTGCTTCTCACCGCCGACCTTGTGCACCTCGCCGCCGCTGGGCATGGAGGCGCAGCCCGTGAGCAGCACGAGTCCGCTCAGGAGCAGGCCTGCAACGGCCGGCCTGCGCAGGCCGCCCCCCTTCGCGCGCATCAGTCGTCGTCCTCCCGCGCTTCGTCCTCTGTCGTGGGATGGGTGACCGTGCCGCCGCCCGCGCGGTGCCCGACGACCCGTGCGCCGTTGCCGGGCAGAGCGGCGGGGTCGGCGGCGGGGGGCCGCGGCGGCGTGAACGGCATGGAGGGGATGGCGGGCGCGGCGAAGCGCGGCGCCGGGAAACCGTGGTGTGCGGGGGCCGGGGGCGTGACGGCGTCGAGCGCGGTGGCGCCCGCGGGCATGCCGCGGTGGGAGAGCGCGGTGGCGAGGTCGCGGTTGCGGCGGGAGTCCTCGGGTTCGAGGGCGATCGGTGAGCCGCGCAGGCTGTCGGCGCCGGTACGGGGCAGGGTCAGCCGGAACTGGGAGCCGCCGCCGGGCTCGCCCCAGGCCTGGAGCCAGCCGCCGTGGAGGCGGGCGTCCTCCAGGGCGATGGACAGTCCGAGTCCGGTGCCGCCGGTGGTACGGGCGCGGGCGGGGTCGGCGCGCCAGAAGCGGTTGAAGACGCGGGTGGCCTCGCCGGGCTTGAGGCCGACGCCGTAGTCGCGTACGGCGACGGCGACGGCGCCTCCTGCGGAGGCCAGGCGGACGTGGACGTCGTGGCCCTCGCCGTGTTCGACGGCGTTGACGACGAGGTTGCGCAGGACGCGTTCGACGCGGCGGGCGTCGGCTTCGACGGTGACGGGCTGTTCGTCGCCGTGGACGACGATGCGGCTGCCCTTGCGTTCCGCTATCGGCTCGGCGCCGTCGACGACGCGGCGTACGACGTCGCGCAGGTCGATGGGCTCGGCTTCGAGGGCGGCTGCGCCCGCGTCGAAGCGGCTGATCTCCAGCAGGTCGGAGAGCATCGACTCGAAGCGGTCGAGCTGGTTCTGCAGCAGTTCGGCGGAGCGGGAGGTGGCGGGGTCGAAGTCCTCGCGGGCCTCGTGGATGACGTCGGCGGCCATGCGGACGGTGGTCAGCGGGGTGCGCAGTTCGTGGGAGACGTCCGAGACGAAGCGGCGCTGCATCCGCGACAGGTCCTCCAGCTGCTGGATCTTGACCTGGAGGGTGTGGGCCATCTTGTTGAAGGACTCGCCGAGGCGGGCGATGTCGTCCTCGCCGGTGACCTTCATGCGCTCCTGGAGGTGTCCGGCGGCGAGGCGCTCGGAGATCCGGGCGGCCATGCGGACGGGGGTGACGACCTGGCGGACGACGAGCCAGGCGATGGCGCCGAGCAGGACGACGACGAAGATCCCGGCAGTGGCCAGGGTGCCCTTGACCAGGCCGAGGGTCTTCTCCTCCTGGTCGAAGGGGAAGAGGTAGTACAGCTGGAAGGGTTTGCCGTTGGGGTCGCTGAGGCGCTGGCCGACGATGAGGGCGGGCTCTCCGTCGGGGACGCTGTCGCTCTTCATCGAGGTGTAGCGCTCGAAGACGTCGGATTCCTCGTCGAGTGCCTTGCGCAGGTCCGCGGGGACGCTCTCCTCGGGCCGGACGCCGCCGGAGCCGCGGGGCGCGTGGGTGCCGGGGCTGTCGACGCCGACGCTGGTGGGCTGCTCCTGGGCGGAGCTGAGGGCGACGACGGAGTAGACGCCCTGGCCGCTGCTGGCGAGGTTCTCGACGAGGTTGTTGAGCCAGGTGGCGGTGTCGGTCTGGCTGTGCCCGTCGGCACCTGCGTCGGTGTCGCCGTTGCCGGTGACGTTGCGGGCGTTCTCCTTGGCGACGGCGAAGCCGCCGACGGCCTGGCTCTGGGCGGTCTGCCGCTTGGCGTCGAGCAGTCCGTTCTTGACCTGCCCGATGACGACGACGCCGAGGAGCAGGACGACACCGAGGGACATCAGCAGGGTGGTGGCGACCACGCGCAGCTGGATGTTGCGGCGCCAGAGCCGTACGGCGGGCTGGAGCGGCCGCCGGGCCCAGCGCACGAACGAGCGGAGTACCGGCAGCAGACCCGTCAGGGGGTCCGCGTGCCGGCTCTCCATCCGCTCACGCTCGTACGCGGTGGCCACCTCAGCCGGGTCCGGCCTTGTAGCCGACGCCGCGGACGGTCACCACGATCTCGGGGCGCTCGGGGTCGCGTTCGACCTTGGAGCGCAGCCGCTGGACGTGGACGTTGACCAGGCGGGTGTCGGCGGCGTGCCGGTAGCCCCAGACCTGTTCGAGCAGCACCTCGCGGGTGAAGACCTGCCAGGGCTTGCGGGCGAGCGCGACCAGCAGGTCGAACTCGAGGGGAGTCAGCGCGATGGGCTGGCCGTCCCGCTTGACCGAGTGGCCCGCCACGTCGATGACGAGGTCACCGATGGTGAGCTGCTCGGGGGTGGGCTCCTCGGCCCTGCGCAGCCGGGCCCGCACGCGGGCGACGAGCTCCTTGGGCTTGAACGGCTTGATGACGTAGTCGTCGGCGCCGGACTCCAGGCCCACGACGACGTCGACCGTGTCGCTCTTCGCCGTGAGCATGACGATGGGGACCCCGGACTCGGCCCGGATCTGACGGCATACGTCGATGCCGTCCCGTCCGGGGAGCATGAGGTCGAGGAGGACCAGATCGGGCTTGGTCTCTCGGAAGGCGGCGAGGGCCTTGTCACCGTCGGCCACGAACGACGGCTCAAAACCTTCTCCGCGCAGCACGATGCCGAGCATCTCTGCCAGTGCGGTGTCGTCGTCGACGACCAGGACGCGTCCCTTCATAGCGACCATCATCCCATTTTCGCATCGATAGCTTTGACCATGGTGTTTGTCGTCACTCCCCCGTGATCTCCGTCCACTGGCATCCGCCGTTGAACTGGGATGTTCAAAGCCGTCGATGTCAGGCACAGATGTCGGCCCCGGGCACCTGGTTCCGGACAGTGAACACACTGCCAGGTCCATGCTGACCTGCGCGATGGGCCGTAAGCCCTTCTCCCCTGACGAAGGTCACTTTGAGGGGGTTCCTGCTCATCCGCTCGCCGGCCGCACTCCGACATCCATCCAGGACTGCCTGAGCCCCGGCCCACCCCGCCGACCTCGCCGAGGCGCTCGGCGTCTCCCGCACCCGGTTGTCGAACCACCTGGCGTGTCTGCGCGTCGATGTGTACTTCGACGGCACCAAGCGCCGGTACGACCACCTCGCCTGAGCGACACCTCCGTCGGCCTGCCGACATCGCCACCCGGCACAACCTTCTGACGTGATCAAGGGTCTGACCGGGCGCGCAGCCCCTGGTGGGCGCCCGGTCGCTTGAGAGGAACCCGCTTTGACCCGCATTCGTCCCACCCGACATCAGCTGGTCGCGGCCGTCGCCACCGTTCTGGCCGTGACCGTCGGTGCGAGCGTCGCGACGGCGCCCGCGATCGCCGCGACGCCCACCGCTGCCGTCGCCGCGGGCGCCGGACCCGCCCACGCGCAGGCGACGGTCGACGGCGTCATCTCCATCCCCCGCACCGACCAGATCCTCAGTGTCGGCCCGACCGGGTTCTTGTCGGTGGAGCGCCGATGGGACCACACGTACTACCGCTGGACCAGCACCGTCGACGGCACCACCACAAACCTCCCGGAGTGGAGCAGCGGGTACCGCGGCGGCGGTTCCGACACCGTCGTCGCCAAGGAGGACGGCACGACCCGGTACCTGCTCCATGACATGACGTCGCCGGGCAGCGACCCCGTGGTCGTCAACCAGACCGACACCCGGCTGTACTGGAGTGGCGTGGTCGGCAGGACTCTCGTCTTCTCGTCCTGGGACAGCAAGAGCAAGGTGGGCCGGCTCCGTCTGGTCGGCGAGGGGAACCAGGCGAGCAGCAACCGGCAGGTGACCGGCCTCACGCCGAACTCGAGGGTCCAGAGCGTCGAGGCCCTGTCGGACAGCTCGGCGCTCGTCCGGTACGTCTCGGCGGATGCCGACACCGACCGCTCCTACCTCGCCGTCGTGGACGTCGCCACCGCCTCCGTCGTCGAGAAGCGCGAGGTGGGCGTGTCCTCGTACGACACCGACACGGCCCTCTCCGGGGACCGCTGGGTCTGGGTCGACGCCCCGACGTCCACGCACGCCAAGCTCATGTACGCCACCCGCGACGGTTCGGGGGGCACGCCGGCCGCGGAAGCGGCCGACCTGGGCAACTCCGCCCGCCCGCACATCGGCGTCCTGGGCGACTGGGTCACGTACGCGGCTCCGGGCGGCGGCGCCGCGACCGAAGCGTCCCCACGCTTCGCCCTCAGTGCCGTAAACCTCGTCGACGAATCCACGGTCAAACTCCTCGACCACGCCTCGTCCACCGTCCCCACCGCCGACGGCGCGCTCCTGGTGCGCGGCGGTACGGTCGCCCACGGCGAGGGGGTCTACCGGATCGCACTCGGCGCGGACGGCAAGCCCACCGCCACGCTCATCGCGAGCACCGGCGAGCCGACCGTGCTCACGCTGCACACCGCGGCCACGCCCCCGGTCGTCGACCTCGACAAGAACAGCGGTCAGGCCCTGCTCCGCTGGGTGCTCTCCCGGACCAACGCCAAGGGCTCCGTGACGGTACGTCATGTCAGCACGGGCCGCAGCGTGCGGTACGACTTCGCGCAGGCGGCCACCTACGAGGGCATGGGATCCGTCGACTTCCGCTGGGACGGGATGCTCCCCAACGCCACAGGCATGAAGGAGTTCGCGCCCAGCGGCGACTACGCATGGAACTTCACCGCCTCGCCGCTCAACGGCATCGGTCCGGACGTCGCGCAGACCGGCACCTTCAAGGTCACCCGCACGACCGGCCTGCACGACTACACGGACAACAGCACACCGGACCTGCTCTCCCGTGACGCCGCGGGCGTGCTGTGGCGCGACGACTCGGTCAAGGTGGCGTCCGCGCCGCAGCCGTACGCGACGGGTCGGGTGAAGGTCGGCGGCGGCTGGCAGATCTACAACCAGCTGGAGGCCGTCGGGAACATCGCCGGCAGCCCCGCCGGCGACCTTGTCGCCCGTGACAAGGCCGGCGTGCTGTGGCTCTACCAGGGCAACGGAAAGGGCAACTTCGCCGGCCGTACGAAAATCGGCAGCGGCTGGCAGATCTACAACAACATGACCGGCGGCAGCGACCTCGACAGCGACGGGAAGTCCGACCTCCTCGCCACCGACGCCGCCGGCGGCCTGTGGTTCTACAAGGGCACGCGCAGCACGAGTGCGCCGTTCGCAGCCCGCAAGAAGATCGGCCCGGGCTGGGCGATCTACAACCAGCTCACCGCCACCGGCGACATCACCGGAACCTCCGCCGGAGACCTCGTCGCCCGCGACAAGGCCGGCGTCCTGTGGCTTTACGAGGGCAAGGGCAACGGCACCTTCGCCCCGCGCACGCGGATCGGCGGAGGCTGGGGCGTCTTCACCCACCTCGTCGGCATCGGCGACGCCAACCGCGACGGGCGGGCCGATCTCTACGCGGTCGGAACCTCGGGCGCCAAGTTCTACGAGGGCACCGGCGACACGGCGGTCCCGTTCAAGCCCGCTGCCCCGGGCAACCTGCTCTCGGACTCTGCACCCGTCAACTCAGTCTTCTGACGACGTCGGCCTCCATCCGGTGACCCTGTTCTGACGGAACGTCGGCACGATCGACGGGGATCCCAAGACCGAGACGTCCAAAGCTCCGCTACCGCTGCCGCCGCAATGCATCGCCCCGCTGCGCCGGCAACGGATGCGCACGACGTGGCTTCGGGAGCGTGCCTCGGCGGCTGGACGGCCGTGGTTCGATGACCCGGACCGACACGTTTTCGTAACGAATGAAGTCGTTGCGGAGCGTCACCCGTGAGGACGCCGATCAGCCCGACTGATGTCAGCTGTGGATGTCACGGCCTCCTGGCCCGCGAATCGTCGCAGGTCAGGGGGCCGTTTCCATGCTTCAGCCCGGGATCATCCCAATACCTGATCGTGACCGGGAGCACGAGACGGGCACAAGGCTGCCAGGGCATCGGGCGTGACCGGCGAAACCACGCCGTTTTCGGTGACTATTGCCGTGATCAGTGCCGCGGGTGTGATGTCGAACGCAGGGTTGTACGCCTGGGTGCCGAGCGGCGCCACAGGGTTCCCGGCCGATTCGGTCACTTCATGCCCCGGGCGCTGTTCGATCTCGATGGACGAGCCGTCGGCGGTGCCCTGGTCGACGGTGGTGGTGGGGGCGACGACGATGAAGGGCACGTTGTGGTAGCGGGCGAGCACGGCGAGCGGGTAACTGCCGACCTTGTTGGCGACGGAGCCGTCCGCGGCGATGCGGTCGGCGCCGATGAGGACGGCGTGGACGTTGCCGGCGGCGAAGAGTGAGCCGGCGGCGCTGTCGGTGAGCAGGGTGTACGCCATGCCGGTGCGGGCGGCCTCGTAGGCGGTGAGGCGGGCGCCCTGGAGCAGGGGGCGGGTCTCGTCGATCCACAGGCGGCGCAGCTGGCCCTGGCGGTGGGCGGCGAGGGCGACGGCGAACGCGGTGCCTTCGCCGCCGGAGACGAGGGCGCCGGTGTTGCAGTGGGTGAGGATCTGGTAGCCGCCGCCGGGGAGGAGCTCGGCGAGCAGCTGGAGGCCGTGGCGGGCCATGGCGGCGCTGGCCTCCTCGTCCTCGGCGTGGAGGCTGCGGGCCTCGGCCAGGGCCGCCGCGGCGGCGCGCTCGGGGTCGCCTCCGCCGGCGAGGGCGGCCCGGTAGGCGGCCAGGGCCCGCCGGACGCCGTAGGCGAGGTTCACGGCGGTGGGCCGGGCGTGGGCGAGGGATTCGGCGGCGTCGTCCACGTCGTAGCCGCGTACGGCGGCCAGGGCGACGCCGTAGGCGCCCGCTATGCCGAGCACCGGGGCGCCGCGCACGGCGAGGCCGCGGATGGCCTCGACCAGGGCGGGGACGTCGGTGCAGACCAGTTCCACTTCCTCGGCGGGCAGCCGGGTCTGGTCGAGGAGGACGAGGACGGGCCCCTCCGGCGGCTCCTCCCACCGCAGCGCCGGCAGGGGCTCGTCGGGATTGCCCTTGGAATCATTGGCCAGAGTTACCACGTGCTGATCACCCATCTGCTCAGTCTGCCGTGAACGGCAGCACGTTTTGAACGGTTGCGGCACTCCGCATCCGCAGGTACACGCCCGCTGCACCCATGGCACGATGGCCACCGTCCCGCCGTTGGACGGGTAGGTAGCGCAGTAACGAAGGAGCGACGATGAACGACTCTCCGGGCTGGGCCTCGCCCGGATCCTCACCTTCCGGCGATCCGGGCCGCACCGACGGCCCCGGCACGCCGCAGGATGCTGCGCCGCAGAACTGGTCCCAGCAGCAGCCGCCCGCCGGCCAGTGGCAGGCCACCGGCGGCTGGGGTGCCCCGCCCCCGCCCAGCGGCCCGGTCTGGGGCAGCCCGGCCCCCTCCGGCTGGCAGCAGCCGCACTGGGGAGCCCCGCCGTCGCCCAAGCCCGGTGTCATCCCGCTGCGGCCGCTGGGCATCGGCGAGATCCTCGACGGTGCGGTCTCGACGATGCGCGCCCACTGGCGCACCGTGCTCACGATCGCCCTCGCGGTCTCGTTGCTGACCGAGGGCGCGATGCTGCTGCTCCAGGGCTTCATGCTCAACGACAACGCGACGCTGAACTCCCTGGACGAACCTTCCGAGCTCTCCTTCAGCGAGATCATGAACGCCGTCGGCGGCACCCTGGCCGCCGCGGGGCTCGCCATCGTCATCAGCCTGCTCGGATCGGTGATCGCCACGGCGATGCTCACCATGGTCATCAGCCGGGCCGTGCTCGGCCACCGCGTGACACTGGGCGAGGCATGGTCGGACGCCCGCGGCCAGTTGCCGCGCCTGTTGGGACTGACGCTGCTGCTCAGCCTGATCGGCGGCGGGATCTTCGCCATCGGCATCGTCCCCGGCGTCCTCGTCGCGGTCGGCGGCGCCACAGCCGCGGGTGTCGGCCTGGCGTTCCTCGGCGGCGTGGTCGCCCTCGGCGTGGTCATCTGGCTGATGATCCGCTTCAGTCTCTCCTCGCCTGCCCTCATGCTGGAGAAGCAGGGCGTCCTGAAGTCCATGGCCCGGTCGGTCAAACTGGTCCGGGGCTCGTGGTGGCGCATTCTGGGCATCCAGTTGCTCACCATGATCCTCGTCTACATCGTCTCGTCGATCATCCAGGTTCCCTTCATGGTGGTCGGGATGCTCGCCGGCGGCGACGGCCTGTCGGCCTTCGCCTCGGGCGACCAGGCCGGTCTGGGCTGGACGTATCTGATCGTCATCGGCATCGGTGCCGTCATCGGATCCACCATCACCTTCCCCATCCAGGCCGGGGTTACCGCCCTCCTCTACATGGATCAGCGGATCCGCCGTGAGGCCCTCGACATCGAACTCGCCCGGGCCGCGGGCGTCCCCGGCTCCACCGACGCCCCCGGCGGGGGCACCGCAGCCGGCAACAGCACGCCCACCGGGGGCTGACGCCGGTGTCGGGGGACGACGTACCGGTCACCATTCCCCGCGGCCCCGCCCGCGAGGCCGCCGAGGACGAACTGTCCAAGGGGATCTACCACCACGACGACCCGAGCCTGTTCGAACGTGCCCTGAACTGGCTCTGGGAGAGATTCGACCACCTGATGGACGCCGCCTCCGGGGCCACCCCCGGAGGCACCGCCGGTCTGGTGACGATCATCGTCGTGGTCGTGCTGCTGGTCGTCGCCCTGCGGCTGCGGCTCGGCAAGCTGCGCGCCCAATCCATGACGGGCGGCGGGCTGTTCGCCGACGTCCCGCGGACCGCCGGCGAGCACCGGGCCGCCGCCGAGGAACACGCCCACCACGGTCGGTGGGGCCCCGCCGTCCAGGAAAGGATGCGCGCGATCGTGCGCTCCCTGGAGGAACGGGCCCTGCTCGACCCGCGCCCCGGCCGGACCGCGGATGAGGCCGCCGCCGAAGCGGGCCGCCCCCTCCCCGGTCTCGCCGGCCGCCTCGCGGACGCCGCTCGCGTCTTCGACGACGTCACCTACGGCGACCGCCCGGGCACCCCGGACGCCTACGCCGCCCTGCGTGAACTCGACACCGAAGTGCAGCGCACCAAGCCCCGGTTGACCGAGAGCGGAACCGCCACCGGAGGTTCCCGTCCGTGACCGACACCCTCTCTCCGGCGCAGGTGCCCGCCCCGCCCACGACCTCGGCCTCCCCCACCGCCGGCCAGCTGTGGACCCGCTCGCGCGGCCTGCTCGCGGCGCTCCTCGCCCTGATCGTCTTCGGCACCCTCTACGCCGCCGCGCGTTCCGGTGAGAACCATGACGCACTCGACCCCCGTTCTCCCGACCCGTCCGGCAGCCGGGCCGTCGCTCAACTCCTCCGGGACCACGGTGTGACCACCACGGTCGTCACCACCACCGACGCGGCCGTGGCCACCGCCGGTCCCGACACCACCCTCCTCGTGACCGTGCCTGACTTGTTGACGAAGCGTCAGCAGAGCGCGGTGCACGACGCGATGGAGCGCTCCGGCGGCCGCGTCGTCCTCCTCGCCCCCGGCGAGCCCTCCATCGGGCGGCTCGCCCCTGGCGTCCGCTACACAGGACCCGTCCCCGTCCGCGTCCTCGAACCGGGCTGCGGTCTGTCCGCCGCCCGCACCGCCGGCGCCGCCGAGACGGGAGGCGGCAGCTATACGACGTCCTCGCGGAACGCCGACCGTTGCTACCCGGACGCCGCGGGCGACTTCACCCTCCTGCGCCTCCCCGCCCCCGACGGTGGCGACACCGTCGTCCTGGGCACCCACACTCTGCTGCAGAACGAGAACCTCGCCGAGCAGGGCAACGCCTCGCTCGCCATGCAGATCCTCGGCGCCCACCCGAAGCTCGTCTGGTACCTCCCCTCACTCACTGACTCCTCCGCCTTCGGCGGCGGTCAGGAAAGCTTCCTCGACCTCATCCCCGACGGCTGGAGCTGGGCCGTCCTCCAGTTGTTCATCGCCGCCGCCCTCGCCGCTCTCTGGCGTGCCCGGCGCCTCGGCCCCGTCGTCGCCGAGAGGCTGCCCGCCACCGTGCGCGCCTCGGAGGCGACCGAGGGACGCGCCCGTCTCTACCGCCACGGCCGAGCCCGAGGCCGTGCCGCCGAGGTGTTGCGCACCGCCGCACGCGACCGACTGGCCCCGCTGGTCGGCGTCCCCCCGTCCCAGGCCCATGACCCGGGCGTCCTGGCCACCGCGGTGGCTGGCCGGCTCGACGACCCCGCCGCCGACCCGCACGGCCTGCTGCACGGTCCGCCTCCCCCCGACGACGCGGCCCTGCTGCGTCTCGCCGACGACCTCGACGCACTCGAACGCCGCGTCCTTCTCCACGAGAGGAAAGCCACCCCGTGAGCGCCGCCCCGACCGCCGACAGCGCCCGTGCCTCCCTGGAGGCCCTGCGCACCGAAATCGCCAAGGCCGTCGTCGGCCAGGACCCCGCCGTCACCGGCCTGGTCGTGGCCCTGCTCTGCCGGGGCCACGTCCTCCTCGAAGGCGTCCCCGGAGTCGCCAAGACCCTCCTCGTGCGCGCCCTGGCCGCTTCCCTCCAGCTGGAGACCAAGCGGGTCCAGTTCACCCCCGACCTGATGCCCGGCGACATCACCGGCTCCCTCGTCTACGACGCCCGCACCGCCGAGTTCTCCTTCCAGGCGGGACCCGTCTTCACCAACCTGCTGCTCGCCGACGAGATCAACCGCACCCCGCCCAAGACCCAGGCTTCCCTGCTTGAGGCCATGGAGGAGCGCCAGGTGTCCGTCGACGGCATCCCGCGTCCACTTCCCGAGCCGTTCCTCGTCGCGGCGACCCAGAACCCCGTCGAGTACGAGGGCACGTATCCGCTCCCGGAAGCCCAGCTGGACCGCTTCCTGCTGAAGCTGATCCTGCCGCTGCCCTCCCGTGAGACCGAGATCGACGTCCTCACCCGTCACGCCGACGGCTTCAACCCCCGGGACCTGGAATCCGCCGGTCTGCGACCGGTCGCCGGCACCGCCGACCTCGACACCGCCCGGGCCGCCGTCGCCAAGACGCAGGTCACCGCCGACATCACGGCCTACATCGTCGATATCTGTCGAGCCACCCGTGAATCCCCCTCTCTGACCCTCGGCGTCTCCCCCCGGGGAGCCACCGCCCTGCTCGCCACCGCCCGCGCCTGGGCCTGGCTGACCGGCCGCGACTACGTCATCCCCGACGACGTCAAGGCCCTCGCCCTCCCCACGCTCCGGCACCGCATCCAGCTGCGACCCGAAGCCGAGATGGAGGGAACCACACCCGATTCGGTCATCACCTCGGTCCTCGCCCGCGTCCCCGTACCGCGCTGAGACGGGCGACGACCGACCATGGCACTCACCGGACGCACCGCCCTCCTGGCCGCCCTGGGCGCCCTCGCCGTCGGCCTGCTGCTCCCCGGCTGGAACGGCATCCTGCTCGTCGAAGGCGTCCTTCTCTTCGGAATTCTGTGCGACCTCGCGCTCGCCGCGCCAGTAAGAAAGCTCCATTTCACCCGATCCGGTGAGACATCAGTTCGACTCGGGGACACGGCGGAAGTCATCCTCACCGTGACCAACCCCAGCCGGCGCCCGCTCCGTGCCCACCTCCGCGATGCCTGGCCACCCAGCAGCTGGTACCCGGGTACCGAGGTCGCCGCCTCACGCCACCGGCTCACCGTCCCGCCCTCCGAACGCCGACGAGTCACCACCGTGCTGCGCCCCACGCGCCGCGGCGACCGGCACGCCGAACGCGTGACCGTCCGCTCCTACGGCCCCCTCGGACTGGCCGCCCGGCAGGGCTCCCACCGCGTCCCCTGGACCGTCCGGGTGCTCCCGCCGTTCAACAGCCGCAAGCACCTGCCGTCGCGCCTCGCCCGCCTGCGCGAACTCGACGGACGCACATCCGTGCTCGTCCGGGGCCAGGGCACCGAATTCGACTCGCTGCGCGAGTACATCCCCGGAGACGACACCCGCTCCATCGACTGGCGGGCCACCGCACGCCGGGCCACCGTCGCCGTCCGCACCTGGCGCCCCGAACGCGACCGCCACATCCTCATCGTCCTCGACACCGGCCGCACCGCCGCCGGCCGCGTCGGGGACGCCCCACGCCTCGACGCCGCCATGGACGCCGCCCTGCTGCTGGCCGTCCTCGCGGGACGCGCGGGCGACCGCGTCGACCTCCTGGCCTACGACCGCCGCGTGCGGGCCTCCGTACAGGGCCGCGCCGCGCGCGACATGCTCCCCGCGCTCGTCAACGCCATGGCGCCGCTCGAAGCCGAACTCGTCGAATCCGACGCCCGCGGCATGGTCTCCACGGTGCTCCAACGGGCAACGCAGCGCTCCCTCGTCGTCTTCCTGACCGGACTCGACGCCGCACCGATGGAAGAGGGTCTGCTGCCCGTCCTGCCCCAGCTCACCCACCGCCACAACGTCCTCATCGCCTCCGTGGCGGACCCCCGCATCGAAGAGATGACACAGGGCCGTGGCAGCGTCGACGCCGTGTACGCGGCCGCGGCGGCCGAGCAGGCACGCGCCGAACGCCGACGCGTCGCCCAGCGCCTCTCCCGCCACAACATCACCGTCGTCGACGCCCCGCCCGCCGACATCGCCCCCGCACTGGCAGATGCCTACCTCGCCCTGAAGGCCGCCGGCCGGCTGTAGCGGACGGAGGGGGTGAAGGGGGCAAGAGGAGTTTCGCCTCCCCCTGCTTACGCGCAGGGGCCTCTCACACCCGAGCACGGGCGACCGGGTGGTGAACGCAAAAATGCCTCAGCCCCCGAGTATCAACTCAGGGGCTGAGGCTAAAAATTGTTCGGCGGCGTCCTACTCTCCCACAGGGTCCCCCCTGCAGTACCATCGGCGCTGAAAGGCTTAGCTTCCGGGTTC
>NZ_JBVKBW010000027.1:0-87141 GCF_055635295.1 Streptomyces sp. NPDC111520
AGACTTCCTCCACACCTACAACCACCACCGCTGCCACACCGCACTCGGAGGCAAGCCCCCGATCAGCCGCGTCAACAACGCTGCGGGTCAATACATCTAGCGGCCGGGCCCCGCGTCGACGGCGTCGGCGTCCGCGTCGGCCCGCTCGTACCGGAGCAGCACGACCCCGTTGCCGAAGGTCTCGGTCCCGGTGAGCCGGAGGGCGGTGAGGGCGCCGGCGTCCGGGAAGGGTGACCTGCCCCGGCCCAGCAGGACGGGGTGGACGTAGATCCGGAACTCGTCGACCAGGCCCAGCCGCAGGAAGGACGCGGCGAGGTCGGCCCCGCCGAGCGCCAGGTCGCCGCCGGGCCGCGCCTTGAGCTCCATGACCTCCTCGGCGACGACGTCGCGCACGATCGTGGTGCCCCAGTCGGCCCGCTCCAGCGTCCGCGAGTACACGACCTTCGGCATGTCGCGCCAGATCGCGGCGAACTCCGCCTCGGCGGGACTGCTGCGCGGGTCGGCGTCGGCGGTCGGCCAGTAGGCGGCCATGAGTTCATGGGTGACGCGGCCGCTGAGGAAGCCGCCCATCACCTTCAGCCGCTCGTTCATGTGGAGGTGCAGTTCCTCGTCCACGAGGTGCCAGTCGATCTCGCGGTCGGGACCCTCGAAGTAGCCGTCGAGGGACACCGACATCTGCATGATGATCTTTCGCACGGACGTCCTCACTCCGGTCGGCCACGACCCGTCGGACGATACGCCCCCCGGGCCGCCGGCGAGGCGCTTCAGGGCCGCGCGCCGGTCGTACCGCTCGTACCGCCCTTCCCGCCGCCCGCACCGGGGGCTCCCGCCGGTTCCTCGACGGCGCTGAGCGGGGTGGCGAGCGACTCCAGGCTGCGCCGCTCGGCGCGGACCCCGATGGCCGCCTCGACCAGCCCCGCGAGGGTCATCACGGCGGCGCCGAGGCAGAAGGCGAGGGTGGTGTCGGCCGGCTCGCCGCTGCTGACCAGGCCGTTGAAGAGCAGGGGGCCGGTGATGCCGCCGAGGGCGGTGCCGACGGCGTAGAAGAAGGCGATGCACAGCGCCCGCGTCTCCAGCGGGAAGATCTCACTCACCGTCAGGTAGGCCGCGCTGGCACCCGCGGAGGCGAAGAACAGCACCGCCGTCCAGCAGGCCGTCATCGTCACCGCACTGAGGACGCCCTGCTGGAACAGGTAGGCGGTGCCGAACAGGAGCAGGCCGGAGCCGACGTAGCTGCCGGTGATCATCGGCTTGCGGCCCACGGAGTCGAAGAGGTGGCCGAGCAGCAGCGGCCCGAGGAAGTTGCCGGCCGCGATCACGGCGAAGTAGTAGCCGGTTTCGCCGTTCGGCACGTCGAAGAAGGTGGTGAGGATGACCGCGTAGCCGAAGGTGACGGCGTTGTAGAGGAAGGCCTGGCCGGAGAAGAGCGCGAGCCCGAGCACGGTGCGGCGCGGGTAGGCGCGGGTGACGGTGCGGGCGATGGTGAGGAAGCCCAGCTCGCCGCGGGGGCGGATGAGGATGCTCCCCTCCGGCTCCGGCAGGGGCTTGCCGCTCTCCTCGGTGACCGTGCGCTCGACCTCCGCGACCAGGCGTTCGGCCTCGTCGGCGCGACCGTGGGTGAACAACCACCGCGGGCTCTCCGGCACATGGCGGCGGACCAGCAGGATGACCAGGCCCAGCACGACGCCGATGCCGAAGGCGAGCCGCCAGCCGACGTCGGTGGCGAACAGCGAGGTGTCCAGCAGGGCGATGGACGCGAACGCGCCGAAGGCGGCGCCGATCCAGAAGCTGCCGTTGATGATCAGGTCGATCCGGCCGCGCACCCGGGCCGGGATCAGTTCGTCGATCGCCGAGTTGATGGCGGCGTACTCACCGCCGATGCCGAACCCGGTGAAGAAGCGGCACAGGATGAAGAACCAGGCGGTCCACGACACCGCGGTGACGGCCGTGGCCGCGAGGTAGACGGCGAGGGTCACCATGAACAGCTTCTTGCGGCCGAGCCGGTCGGCCAGCCTGCCGAAGAACAGCGCGCCAAGGCAGGCCCCTGCGACGTAGACCGCGGCCGCCAGCGTGGTGACCTGGGCGGTGCTGATGTCGATGCCGCTGCCCCGCTCGGCCAGCCGGCCCGCGATGTTGCCGACGATGGTGACCTCGAGGCCGTCGAGGATCCACACGGTGCCCAGGCCGATCACGATGCGCCAGTGCCAGCGGGTCCACGGCAGCCGGTCCAGGCGGGCCGGCACATCGGTCCGCAGGACTCCCGGCGGGTCGGCGTGCGCCGTGGATGCTGACATGGCTACCTCCGTGAACGATCCGTTCGGTCCGGAGGCGCGCCTTCCCCCGGCCACGGCGTTCATGCTGCGGCCGGCCGGTCGCGCGGGCCGGCCGGGCCGCTCGCGCACCGGCCGGCGCCGGGCGGCCCCGGCCGGTCAGCCGTAGAAGTTGCGCTCCCAGCGGTGCCGGGCCAGGACGGCGAGCTGCTCCGGCGTCAGCGGGCGCCCGTCGCTCAGCGCGGTGTTCCGCTCGACGTTGCGCACCGACCGCATGCCGGGGATGACGGTGGAGACCGCGGGCGCGCTCAGCACGAACCGCAGGGCGGTCTCGGCCATGTCGTCCCGGTCGATGCCCAGGTCGGCGACGATGGCGTCCACGTGCCGCTCCACCTGCGCGGGGCGGTCGTCGCGGAAGTAGCGGTTGCGGAAGTCGCCTTCGGGGAAGGTGGCCCCGGCGGTGATCCGGCCGGTGAGGCCGCCCTCGTCCAGCGCCACGCGGACGATGACGCCGACGCCGTGCTCCTGGCAGGCGGGCAGCAGCGCGTCGGCGGGCGCCTGGTCGAAGACGTTGTAGATCACCTGCACCGTGTCCACCAGCCCGCTGCGGACCAGGGCGAGGGCGTTGTCCGGTTCGTGGTCGTTGACCGACACCCCGAAGAGCCGGATCTTGCCCTGCTTCTTGAGGTCGGCGACGGTCTCCGCCCAGTCCCCGCGGCCGACCCACTCATCGCTCCAGACGTGGAACTGCAGCACGTCGACGCGGTCGAGGCCGCTCGCCCGCAGGCTGGTGTCGAGGCTCTCGCGGATGTGGTCGCCGGGGAAGGCGTCCGCGGGGTCGACCCCGTCGGGGGCGGGCCACAGCCGGTTCCTCGGCGGCACCTTGGTGGCCACGAGGACCTCCTCGCCGGCCCGGGCCCGCTCGCGGACGACCCGGCCCACGATCCGCTCGCTCTCGCCGTAGCCCCGGGCGGTGTCGACGAGGTTCACCCCGAGGTCGACGGCCCGGTTCAGGGCGCGTACGGACTCGTCCTCCGTCGCGCCCACCCACGCCGACTCGCCGATCCCCCAGGCGCCGTAGCCGATCTCCGACACGCGCAGCCCGCTGCGTCCCAGTTCCCGGTAGCGCATGCCCGTCCTCCACTCGGTGCCGTCGTCCGCGGAGCGCTCTCCGCAGCCACGACGATAGGCGACCGGCCCGCCCGGGGTCACCGGGCCTCCGCCCCGGCGCCGGCGGAGGCGGTTGCCGCATACCCCAACGGGTCCCGGGCCGCGCCGCATTCGGCGAATCCGGGCCGTGGCAGGGCGGGCGGGTCCTAGCGTGGTCGGCCCGTAACGGATGACCTGGGGGAGAACAGGGGGACCGCTGTGCCGAACCCGTCCGGCGGAGGACCGTCACGGCGCCGCATGATCGAGCCGACGCGCGTCATCCCCGCGCGGGAAACGCCCGGAGGACCGGACGAGCCGTGGGAGGAATCCCTCGACCTGTTCCGCCCGTCCGGCGGCTCCGTCCCGCCCCCGGAGGACGGCCCCGACACCCAGCCGATGCCCCGCACCGTACCGCCCGCACGGCGGCCCGCACCGCCGCCCACGGCCCCCCGGGCCGGGACCCGGACGGCACGGCCCTCCCCCCGCGCCACGCGCACCACGCGCGCCCTGCGCGTCGCCGTGCTGACCGGCACGGGAGGTGCCGCCGGATTCGCCCTCGCGCTCGCCCTGTTCTCCCCCGGGGTCCTCCACCCCGGCGCGCCGCGGGACGCCGCCCCCACCGCCCCCGGCGCGCCCACGTCCGCCGCTCCGGGCTCCCCCGGCGCGGGCGCCCACCGCGGGGTGCTCCGCGAGGGGGACACCGGACCGGCCGTCAGCGAACTGCAGACCCGGCTCCTGCGGATCCCGGACGTGTACGCGGGCGGTGCCGTCGACGGCCGCTTCGACGGGCGCCTCACCGCGGCCGTCGCCCGCTTCCAGGTCTGGTACGGAGTCCGCGGCGACGAGAGCGGCGAGTACGGCGACGCCACGCGCCGCGACCTGGAGTCCCGTACCCCGCTCGCCTCGGGCTGAGCCCGCGGCGACGGCGGGTCCCCGGGCACCGCCGGGGGCCCCCCGTTCGCGACAGGTGAGGACACCGGAGGCCTTATAGATTGGTGGGATGGGCCTGCCCGACAGGGGGGACGACCAGCAGCACGCCGTGGCGGCACCGCGGATCGACTACGCGGCACTGTTCGCGGCGACGCCCAGCCCGTACCTGGTACTGGACGAGGCACTGGTCATCGTGGGCGTCAACCGGGCGTACCTGAGGGCGACCCGGCGCACCCGGGACGACCTGATCGGCCGGTACATCTTCGACGCGTTCCCCGACAACCCCGCCGACCCGCTGGCGGACGGGGTGCGCAACCTCAGCGCCTCCCTGCACCGGGTCCTGGCCTCCCACGAGCCCGACACGATGGCACCGCAGAGGTACGACATCGAGCTGGTGGCCGAGCCCGGAACGTTCGAGGAGCGCTGGTGGAGCCCGATCAACACCCCCGTGCTCGGCGCGGACGGCACCGTGGCATGGATCATCCACCGGGTGGAGGACGTGACGGCGTTCGTCCAGGCCCGCCGGCACCGGCACGGGCTGCAGGGCGCCGACCTCAGCGAGCGGGAGCAGGCGATGGAGGCCGAGCTGTACGCGCGGGCCCGCGAGCTGCAGCGCCTCAACGACCAGTTGCGCGAGGCCCACGCCCGGGAACGGCAGGTCGCCCTGACGCTGCAGGAGGCCATGCTCCACTCGCCGGACCTGGCCCAGCACGAGGACATCGCGGTGCGCTACCTGCCGGCCGCGGGCTCGCTGAACGTGTGCGGCGACTGGTACGACGTGGTCAACCTCTCCACGGGCTGCTACGCGGTGGCGGTCGGTGACGTCGTGGGCCACGGCCTGGAGGCTGCCAGCGTCATGGGGATGCTGCGCAGCGCGCTGAGCGCGGCGATGCGGACCGTGGAGGGGCCCGCCAAGGCGCTGGAGGTCGTCGGGCAGTACGCCCGCTGCGTCGAGGGCGCGCTCGCCACGACCGCCGTCAGCGCACTGATCGACAAGGAGCGGCACTCCATCAGCTACAGCAGCGCCGGGCATCCGCCGCCCGTGCTGCTCCACGGCGACGGCCGCTGCGAACTGCTCGACCAGGCCACCGACCCGCCCCTGGGGGCCCGTCCGGCCCATGTGGCGCGGCCCCAGGCGGCCGTGGCGTACCGCCCGGGGGACACACTGGTGCTCTACACCGACGGGCTGATCGAACGCCGCAAGGAGGACATCTACACGGGCCTGGCCCGGCTGACCTCCGTGCTCGCCGAGAAGCCCGGGCTCGGCGCGGAGCCGCTCGCGGACACCCTGCTGAACCGGCTCGGGGTCACCGGCGGCTCGGCGGACGACATCGCGCTGGTCACCGTCCGCCTGTGAGGCACGCGGGCGGGGCCCGGCCGCGCGGTGGCCGGGCGGTGCGGCCCGTCCTACGGTGATCTGAGGGGGTCCGGCGTGTCGCGGACCCGAGCAGCGAGGAGGCCGCGGGTGCCCGGTCGCGGTGGGCTGGAGTGGGTGCGGGCCCGTGATCCGGGTCTTCGGGCGGTGCGCCGTTCTGCGCGGGTGACGCTGGTGGCGTGCCTGAGCTTCTACGTGGCGCGCTACGGCTTCGGCGACCCCGTCGTCGCGATCTACGCCCTCTTCGGCGCAGTCGCCTCCGGCGCCCTGTCGTACGTGCCCGGTACGCCGCGCGAGCGGGCCCGCACTCTGCTGGCCGCGCTGCCGGTGGCCGCCCTGCTGGTGGCCCTGGGCACGGCGCTGGCCGTGAGCGACTGGACGGCGGCGCTGGGGATGCTCGGGGTCGGCTTCGCCGTGACGTACGCGGGGGTGGGCGGACCGAAGCTGCTGGGGCTCGCGAACGGCCTGCAGTTGTTCTACATCCTGCCGTGCTTCCCGCCGTACCAGCCGGAGACGCTGGGACTGCGGCTGTGCGGACTGGTGGTCGGCGTCCTGCTGATGGCGGCGGCCGAGCTGTGGGTGTGGCCGGATCCCTCGCCGGGCCGCTACCAGGACCGGCTCGCCCACGCGTGCGGGACCGCGGCGGAGACCCTGCGGGGGCTGGCGCTGGAGCCGCCCGTGGTGCGCGATCGGTCGGCGGCCCTGCTGGAGACGGCGCAGCAACTGCGCATGAGCCATGTGCCCAAGGACGAACGCCCGGTGTCGGCGGGGGCGCGCGACCGGGCGCTGTGCCAGAGTGCCGCCTACCTGCGGCACCTGCTGGCGCAGACCGGGCAGTTGGCGGACGACGCGGCGGAGCGCGCGCCGGCGTCGGACGTGGCGCGGTCACGGATGCTGCTCGCCTCGGCCACCGCCTGCCACGGTGCCGCCCTGGCTCTGCGCGGCGAGACCTCGGCGCCCCCGGTTGCTCCGTGCGCGGCCGCCGCGACGGCCTTCGAGGAGCACCGGGCCCGCCGGCCGGTGTCCGGGGTGGCCTCCGCCACGACGGTGCGGGACGGGGCGATCGCGCTCGACATCGCGTACACCACGGCGTTCCTGGTGACCTCCGTGCGGATCGCGCTCGGCGCCCCGGTGCCGCCCGACGCGACGCGGCCCGCGGAGGGGCCGGGGCCGTTCTGGTACGCGGGGCAGTCGCCCCTCGCGCTGTACGGGCACCGGCTGCGGGCCCATCTCACACCGCGCTCGGTGTACTTCCAGAACGCCGTGCGCATCGCGCTGGCCCTGGCGGCGGCGCGGCTGATCGCCGGCGGGCTCGACCTGTCGCACGGCTTCTGGGCGCTGCTGACCACGCTGACGGTGATGCGCACCAGCGCCGCCGGCACGCGTACGACCGTGGTCCCCGCGGTGCGGGGCACCCTGGTGGGAGCCGGGCTGGCGGCGGTGCTGCTGCTGTTCGTGGCCGACCACACGCTGGTGTACGCGCTCGCGATGCCGCCGGTGTTCTTCCTGGCGTTCACCGCGGTACCGCTGCTCGGACTCGGCTGGGGCCAGGCGTTCTTCACGATCGCGGTGGCCACCGCCTTCACGCAGATCGCCCCCGCGGGTCCGGAACTCGCCGCCTTCCGGATCGCGGACGTGGTCACCGGCGCCCTGACCGGCACCCTCGTCGGGCTGCTGGCCTGGCCGCGGGGCGGCACGGGCGAGCTGGGGCGGGCCTGTTCGCGCCTGCTCGACCAGGGCACCCGGGCGGTCACCCAGATCACCGACTGCATCACCGGGACCGGCGCGATGGGCGACGCGCTGTCCAGGGCCCGGCTCGCCCAGCTGATCGCGGAGGCGAGTTACGCGCAGTTCGCGACCGAGCGCGACACCCCCGGCGCGGGGCCCGTGCTGCCGACGGACTTCCAGGCGATCATGCTGGCCGGGAACCGGGTCCTGACCATGGGGCAGACCCTGGTGGACCACTGCCCGCCGGGCGCGCTGGCGGCGTGGCCGCTGAGCGCCGCGCACCTGCGGGACGCGGCGCACCATCTGCGGCTGACCACACTGCCGCTGACGTACGACCTGCGCTCGGGGACGATGCGTCCGGCGCCCGCCGAGTCCCCGGACCGGAGCGTGCCCACGGACCGCACGGTCATCGCCGACGTCTGCGCGGCCTCGGGCGGCCGCGCGCCCGACCCGCTGCTGTACTACGCCGTCGACGCGGCGATCTGGCTCGCGAGCCTGCAACGCGTGGTCACCGCGGTCCGCCGTCCCGCGAACGACCATGCGGTGGCGCCGAGTTGACGCCCCCGCCGCCCACCGACGGACCGGAGCGCGCCCACAGGGCGCGCGGCCTCGGCCGACCGGACGCCCGGCTCGCGGAAGACCCCGCAGCAACGCCGGGACGACCGCGACACCGTCACGCACCGAACCCGCTGCCGCACCACCGCGCCGGCCGGCCCACGACGTACGGTCACCGCGGTCCCGAGGCCCACGGAACACCGTGCAGCAGCGCCGAGTTGACGACCACGCCCTCACGCACCGCGGCATGCCCGCCGACCGCCGGCGCCGCGCCACCCGAACATCGCGCCGGCCGGCCCGCGACGCGCGGTCACCGCGGTCCCCCGGCCGGCGGAAGAACCGCCAGCAGCGCCGGGTTGACGACCGCCAGGATGACCGCGACGTCCTCGCGGGGCACCGCGGGCCACAGGATGTCGCGGGCGCGACGGTACTTGGCGGCCAGCCGCAGCCGCTGTGCCTCGTCGAGACGGGCGGCCCGGTCCGGGTGGCTGTTGTGGGCGTTGTCGGCGATCTTCACCAGGGCCGCGTCCCGGTCGGCGGCGATCCGCCGCAGCTTGTCCTCGTAGGCCACGCCCGGCTGGTTGGTGACCCGCTCGACGACGGCGACGACCCGGTCCGGGACGCCGGCGGCGCGCAGCGCGCCGGCGGTCCACGGGGTGTCCTCGATCACGTCGTGCAGGAGCCCCGCCATCTGCAGTTCCGGCCCGAACGCGGCGAGGCCCGCCGCGACCGCGCGTACGTGCTCGACGTACGGCACGCCGATGCGGTCGGTCTGGCCCTCGTGCGCCAGGCCGGCCAGGGCGTCGGCGTCGGCCACGCTGTTCACCTTCATGGCACCCCATCCTCGGGGGCGCCGCCCGGGCCGGTCCAGCCTCAGCCCAGCGCGGCGAGCAGGCGCTCGGCCAGCGGGCCGGAGGAGGCCGGGTTCTGGCCGGTGATCAGGTTGCGGTCGGTCACCACGTGGGGCGCCCAGGGTTCGCCCTCCTGGAAGTCCGCCCCGAGGGCGACCAGTCGCTCCTGCAGGAGCCAGGGGGCGTGGGCGGCGAGCCCGCCCTGGGTCTCCTCGATGTCGGTGAAGGCGGTCAGCCGGTATCCCGCGAACGGCCAGCCGCCCTCCGGGCGTTCGGCCGCGAGCAGGGCCGCGGGGCCGTGGCAGACGATGCCGAGCGGCTTGCCCGAGTCCAGGGCGGCGGTCAGCAGGCGTCCGGAGACCGGGTCGACGGCGAGATCCTCCATCGGGCCGTGCCCGCCGGGGTAGAACACGGCGGCGTAGTCGTCGAGGTCCGCGTCCTCCAGCTTGACCGGGTGCCGCAGCGCCGTCATCGCCTCCAGTTCCTCGGCGACCGCCTTCGCGCCCTCCTCCCCGCCGTTGTACTCGGGGGCCAGACTGGCCCGGTCCACTGCCGGGAGGACTCCGCCCGGGGTGGCCACCACGACCTCGTGCCCCGCGGCGGTCAGGACGCGGTGCGGGGTCACGGCCTCCTCGGCCCAGAAGCCGGTGGGGTGCCCGGTGCCGTCGGACAGCGTCCAGGACGACGCGCCGGTCAGGACGAACAGGATCTTCGCCATGTCAGGTCTCCTTGGGGTGCTCGGTTGCCGCCGCCCGTCTTCGGAACGGGCCGCGGACCCCGACGGTAGGACGGGAGAGCCATCGACTTCCAATAGGATCGCCACCATGAGCCATACGGATTCCAATGGGTCGCCGGGACTGCGCACGGCGCGCGGGGGCGGCGGCCCGTCAGGGGGGCCGCTGGACCTGACGCTGCTGCGCACCTTCCTGGCGGTGCACCGCGCGGGTTCCTTCACCGCGGCCGCGCGGCTGCTGGGGCTGTCCCAGCCGACGGTGACCACCCAGATCCGTACGCTCGAAGGGCAACTGGGCCGGGAGCTCTTCGAACGGCTGCCGCGCGGGGTCGCCGCCACGCCCTTCGCCGACGAGCTCGCCGGACGGGTGGCCGAGCCGCTCGACGCGCTCGCGGCCGTCGCCGACCGCGGGCACGGCGACCCGGACGTCCTTGCCGAGCCGGTCCGGCTCGGGGGCCCCGCGGAGGTGCTGTGCGAGCGCGTGCTGCCGGCGCTCGCACCGCTCGTCGAGCGCGGCGTGCGGCTGCGCCTAGGCACCGGGCTCACCGACGACCTGCTGGCCTCGCTGCGCGCCGGACAGCACGACCTGGTGATCTCCACCCACCGGCCGCGCGGCCGTCTGCTCAGTGCCGTACCCCTGATGGACGAGGAGTTCGTGCTGGTGGCCGCCCCCTCGCGGGCCGCCCGGCTGGACGTGGCGTCCGACGGGCCCGGCGCGCTGAGCGGCGTGCCGCTCGTCTCGTACGCCGAGGACCTGCCGATCGCCCGCCGCTACTGGCGCCACGTCTTCGACCGGCGGCTCACCGGCCAGGCCGCCGTGACCGTTCCCGACCTGCGCGGCGTGCTGGCCCTGGTGGCGGCGGGCGCGGGCTTCACCGTCCTCCCCCGCTACCTGTGCGCCGCCCCCCTCGCCGAGGGGACACTCGTGCCGCTGCTGGAACCCGACGACCCGCCCATCAACACGGCCTACCTCGTGCAGCGCCCGGGGGCCGACCACCACCCGCACCTCGGCCTCGTCCGCGACCTCCTGCTGCGCGAGGCCCGCGCCTGGTGACACGGGACGAGCGCCTCCGCGAGGCACCCGGGTGCGGGCGGGCGGAGCGCGTGCTTGAGTCTCCCGCGGCGGGAGACCCCAGGATGGCGGACATGGACGACGACACCCTCCACACCATCGGTGACCTGGCCCGGCTGACCGGTCTGACCGTGAAGACCATCCGGTACTGGTCGGACACCGGAGTGGTGCCGCCGACCGACCGGACACCCGCCGGCTACCGGCTCTACGACCGGGCCGCGCTGGACCGCCTAGCCCTCGTGCGCACGCTGCGCGACCTCGGCATCGACCTCGCGTCCGTCCATTCCATCCTGGACCGCGAGGTCACCGTCGCCGAGGTCGCCGCCGCCCACGCCGAGGCGCTGGAGGTGCAGATCCGCACCCTGCGGATCCGCCAGGCGGTGCTGCGGACGGTCGCGGGGCGCGGGGCCTCACCACAGGAGACGGAACTGATGCACCGACTCGCCACCCTCTCGGACCGTGAACGCCGCCGCCTCGTCGACGAGTTCGTCGACCACATCGTGAGCGGCATCGACGTCGACCCCGGTTTCCCGGCCATGATGCGCGCCGCGATGCCCGAACTGCCCGAGGACGCCTCCGCGGAACAGGTCGACGCCTGGGTTGAGCTGGCCGAACTGATCCAGGACGAGGACTTCAGGGCCGGTGTCCGCCGGGCCGTCGCCGACCAGAGCCGCTCGCTCGCCGAGGACGGGCAGCCGGACCCGGCGGTGGCGCGCCGGACGGCCGACCTGCTGCGCGAGCGCGCCGGGGGCGCCGCGGCGGCGGGCATCGACCCGGCCTCACCGTCGGCCCGGCCGGTCGTGGCCGAACTCGTCGCGGCCTACGCCGAGCTGTCGGGCCGTACGGATGGTCCGGAGTTCCGCGCGTGGCTGGCCGAACGGCTGGAGATCTCGCACGACTCCCGTTACGAGCGCTACTGGCACCTGCTGGCGCGGGTGGGCGGCCAGGAGGCACCCCCGGCCCTGGCGCCGGCCGTCGCCTGGCTGACGGCCGCCCTGCGGGCCGGATGAGGCAGTCCGGATGAGACGGGCCGTACGGGACGGGCGGGACGAGCCGCGCGCGGCCTGCCCTCAGCGTTCCTCCGCGACCCGGGCCCGCTGCCGCAGGACCTCGGCAGCCCGCCGGCACCAGTCCCGGTTGCCCTCCTCGAAGGCCAGGCCCCGCAGACAGGTGAGGTAGGGGCCCACACGGCGGCCGCGGCCGAGGAACTCCTCCTCGGTGCGGCCGCCGCGCATCCGCGCGAGCAGCCGTTCGAACAGCTCGATCTTGGCGTCGGCGAAGGCGGCCCTCTCCCCCAGCCGGGCGATCAGCTCCCCCGCGTCGACGACGTCGGCGGCCTGCACCGCCACCAGCAGGTCGTCGCGGATGAAGGAGGGTTTGCCGACCGCGGCGGCGAAGCGTTCGAGCTCGGCGAACCCGCCCTCGGTCACGTGGAAGAGCCGCTTGTTGGGCCGGCTGTCCTGGACCACCTCCCGGCCCGCGATCAGCCCCTCCTTCTCGAGCCTGGCCAGTTCGGCGTAGAGCTGCTGGGGCAGGGCGTGCCAGAAGTTCGCCACGCCGATGTCGAACGCCTTCGTCAGCTCGTAGCCGCTGAGTTCGCCGTCCAGGAGCGCGGCCAGGACCGCGTGCCGCAGGGCCATCCCGGCTCCCCTTCCGTCCGCCCGTTCCGGCGTGCCGTGCCGGGCCGGGCCCTTCCGCGTGGACGCCCCCCATGATACTCAAGGAACTGACTAGTCAATTTTCTGAGTATCGAGCGTCCGGAGCCGGACGACCACAGGAGGAGCCATGGAAGCCGCCGACCGCTTCAGGGCCGCCGTCGAGCGCGGCGATCTCAGCGCGCTGGAGGAGCTGTTCCACGACGACATCCGCCTCCACAGCCCCGTGAAGTTCACCCCGTTCGAGGGCAAGCCCATGGTGATGGGGCTCTTCGGCGTCCTGCTGCGCACCTTCGAGGACTTCCACTACGTGGGGACCCTCGACGGCACGGTCGAGAGCGGCGCGGACGGCACCGGGGCGCCGTCGACCGTGCTGGTGTTCCGCGCCACCGTGGGCGGCAGGAGCATTCACGGCATCGACCTGCTGCAGGTCGACGAGGCGGGCCTGATCAAGGAGTTCACGGTGATGGTGCGCCCGCAGTCCGCGGTGCACGCGCTCGGGGAGGCCGTCCTGGCCGGCCTCGTCGCCGACGGCCTCGTCCCGGCGCCGTAGGGCGGCCCCGGAGGGGGCGACGAGCGAACCCCCGCGCGAGGCGGCCGCCCGCGGGACGTCAGATGCCGGCGCGGACCAGGCGGCCCAGGGCGGGCAGCACGGCGCGCAGGTCCCCCGCGTCGACCGCGACGGTGGCCGCCTCACGCGCACCGGCCGAGGCGTTGAACGCCACGCTCACGCCCACGGACGCGAACAGCGGGAGGTCCGAGCGGCTGTCCCCGACGGCCGCGCACGAACGCGGAGCCAGCCCCGAGCGCCGCGCCTGCGCGAGGGCGACGTCGCGTTTGTCGTACTCGTCGAAGTGCCGGGCCACCCGGCCCGTGAACCGGCCGCCGGCGGTCTCCAGCCGGGGCCCGCCGAACGCGTGGAAGCCGAAACGGCCGGCCAGGTGGCTGCCGACCGGCGACCAGGCGAGGGTCGCCAGGACGGGCAGCAGACCGTTCCGCCGGCACCAGGTCACGGTCTCCCCGATGCCCGGCACCAGGGGGAGTCCGTCGAGCCGGCCGGCGACCCGGTCCACGGGAACCCCCGCCCAGCCCGCGGCGTCCAGTTCGGAGACCTGGCGGTTGTCCAGGTCACCGGAGGCGTAGCCGTCCTCGGCCCGGGCCGGCTCGTCGCGGTGGCCGAGGAAGCCGGCCAGGTGGACGGACGAACTCGTCCCCGGGGCGAGGGTGCCGTCGACGTCGAAGAACACGGCGCCCGCATGATCCGTGGAGAACACCGGGCACGGATGGCACAGCCGATCAGCGGCGCCGGGCACCGGGCCGGCGGCGCAGCCGGAACAGCAGGGCGATCGCGGCCATGCCGCCGAGCAGTGTGGCGCCGCCGAGGGCGAGCAGGGTCCGCCCCGGTCCCGCGCTCTCGGCCGCCACGGGCTGGGTCGCCGGGGTGCGGACGGCGTCCCGCGGGGAGGCCTGGTCGGCCGCGGCGGATGCGGAGCTCGCCGCGGCGGCCGGGGACTCCGTGCCGCGGGAGGCCGTGGCCTCGGGGCTCGCGGAGGTCGCGGCCGCCGACGGCCTGGCGGGCTTCGCCGGCTTCGCGGTCCTGGCCGGTGCCTTGGCCACGGCGGCCGGGAAGACGACGTCGGAGCAGGAGTAGTACGTGTCGGGGGTCGAGGAGTTCTGCCAGATCGTGAAGAGGACGTGCCGCCCGGTGCGGTCCGACGGCAGCCGCCCGGCGATGCGGTAGGCCCCGCCGGACACGGGCGGGTCGGTGACCTTCGCGAAGGGGTCGCTCGCCAGCGCCGACCAGGTCAGGGGCCGGGTCGGGTCGTAGCCCTCCTTGGTGAGGTACAGCCGGAAGGTGCCCTGGTGCGGGATGGTCGTGCCGTACGCCATCGTGAGGGCCGCGCCCGGCGTCAGCCGGGTGGCCGGCCAGTCGGTGCGCGGCAGGTCGAGGCCGCGGAAGGCGGCCAGGCCGCCGCTGCACAGCTTCCCGTCCGGGATCACCTGACGGTCGCGACCCGCGACCCCGGCGACCCGGAGGTTGTCCCAGTCCGCGAAGGGCCGGCTCCCGCCGTTGGCGGCCGCGGCGGCCCGGCAGGCGGCCGTCCCCACGTACTGTCCGCTTCCGGCCGCGCACGCCGCGGCGCGGCTGACCGGGGACACCGGCGCGCCGTGGGCGGCCGCCGGTCCCGCCAGGGCCAGCGGCAGCAAGGCGGCCGTGCCTGCGACGACGGAGCTGAGCACGTGGCGCGATGGGGCCATGCCGGCCGCCTTCCCTGTTGCCGTTCGGTGGATCGGAACGCACGTCCCCCCGTACTACGGACGGTCGGCGGGGGGTGTTCAGCCGGGTGGGGGGTTCCCCGGGAACCGGCCGTGGAGGAATCGTGTCTGTTGAGGAAAAGTCGACGCGGTCGCCGGCACCGCGCCACATGCAGGGGGGACAAGTGAATGAGCGGCTGGAGGGTGCCCGGTTACACCGAGGCCCGGGAACTGGGCTCGGGTGGCGGCGGAAGAGTGCTGCTGGCGTTCCATGACGCCACGTCAACGCCCGTCGCGATCAAGTACCTGAGCGACGAGCTCCGGGCGGACCCCGGGTTCCTCCAGGAGTTCCGCGCCGAAGCACAGCTCCTGGGAGGTCTCGACACACCGTATGTCGTCAGTCTCTACGAGTACGTGGAGGGTCCCCACGGCGCCGCCATCGTCATGGAACTGGTGGACGGGATCGCGTTGAGGGCGCTGCTCCGCCAGGAAGGAGCCACCGGGCCCGAGGCAGCGCTGGTGGTGCTCAAGGGGTCGTTGCTCGGCCTCGCCGCCGCCCACCGCACCGGAGTGGTGCACCGCGACTACAAACCGGAGAACGTCCTGGTCGCGGCGGACGGATCGTCCAAGCTGGTCGACTTCGGCATCGCCTTGCGCAGCGGGACCGAGGGGGCCGTGGTGGGAACGCCCGCCTACATGGCCCCGGAACAGTGGAACGGGCGGACGGCCTCCCCGGCTGCGGACGTGTACGCGGTGACGGCCACGTTCTACGAGTGCCTCACCGGCCGCAAGCCGTTCCGCGGCGAGAACTTCGCCGAGCTGGCCGTGCAGCACACCGAAGCACCCGTGCCGGTGGAGGAGGCGCCGGAGCCCGTGCGGCAGCTGATCCTCCGCGGGATGGCGAAGGACCCGGCACAGCGCCCGGCGGACGCGGAGGCGTTCGTCGCGGAACTGGAGGTGATCGCGGGAGCGGCCTACGGAAGCGACTGGGAGGAGCGAGGTCAGCGCAGGCTCGCCGCCCTAGCGGCGTTGCTGCCGCTGCTCTTCCCCTCGGCGGGACCGGCGGCCGGAACGGCCGACCTGGCCACCACCCTCGTCGGTGCCGGCGCGCGCCGCCTGACACGTCAGGGCATTCTCGCCGCGGTGGGCGGGGTGGTCATCGCCGGACTGCTGACCTTCGCCGCGGTGGCCTCGGGAGAGGGCCCACGGCAGACGACCGCCAACTGGACAGGGGAAACGACGAGAGCGACCCCGCGCGGCAGCTCCGCCACACCGGGGACGACGTCTCCACCGGGCAGTCCCTCGCCCGGCACGACGAGTGCGTCGCCCTCGCAGCCGGAGAGCGCCCCGGCCTCCACCGGGGCCACCGCCGTCACCACGCCGACCACGCCGCAGGCACCGACGCCGACCACGACGGCCTCGGCCTCGGCCACGGCTTCCGCGTCCGTGACGGCCACGCCGCCGGCGTCGCCCTCCACGTCACCGGAACCCCCGGTGAGCGTGCGCGAGGTCGCCGTCACCTCGCTCGGCCAGACGGGTGCATTCAGCGCCGCGGCCACCATCCGGCTGCGGACCGGGGACGCACGCCCCGTGACCGTCACGGTGACCTGGTACGTGAGCGACGCGAAGGGGGAGCGCGGCACCGCCGACGGCGCGCAGACCTTCACCCGCAGCGGCTCGACCTCGTACTCCTTCACCGCCGAGCACACGTTCCCGCGGGGCAGCGGCTGTTGGTTCGGGGCGCTCGCCACCACCGACCCGGCGGCGGCCAACGGGCAGTCGTTCCAGCAGATCCTCACCCGCGGGTGCGTGATCACGTGAACGGGCCACGCGACCTCCCGCCGGAGGGGACGGAGCGCACCGTCCGCCTCGGACCGGCGGACGCACCGCCGGACGAGGCGAGTGCGCGGGACGCCGTCCCCCAGGACGCTCCGCCGCAGGACGCCGAACCCGTACGGCCGGCGGCCGATCACGACTACAGCGCCACCGTCCTCGCCGAGCACTGGGCGCCTTCCACACTGCCGACGGCACGGCTGGAACCGCAGGTCAGCGCCGAGGGCGCGACCCCGACGGTGAAGGCCGGGCCCACCGTCGTCCTCCCGGACCGGGTCGAGGGCGACGTGATGCGCTTCGGGCCCGGTGTCACACCGGTCGCGGCGGCCCGGGCGAACGTCGCCGCCGAGGTGTGGCGGGGCGCACTCACGCCGCCCCGGCAGCCTCCCCCGCGACGTCGGCGATGGCCGCGGCGGTACGCACTGGCCGCGTCGGTGCTGGTGGCGGTGCTGCTCTTCCTCGCCTGGCAGCGCTTCGGACCGGGCCTGCGGGTGCAGCGGGTGACCGTCACCCCGTCCCCGTCGGCGCCCGCCTGCGACACCACCGTCGACCTGGTCGCGGTGGTCACCACCAACGGCCGCCCGGGCACGATCAGTTACCGCTGGCTACGCAACGACGGCACCTCCTCCGACATGCTGTACGAGGAGGTCCCGCGCGGCCGCCACGAGGCCCGGCTGCACCTGCTGTGGACCTTCCGCGGCCACGGCACGTACCGGGCGCGGGCCGAGCTGCGCATCACCACCCCCGGCCACCGCTCGGTCACCACGGGTTTCACGTACGACTGCCCGTGACCGCCGAGCCCGCCCGCGCGGCCTGCGCGCGGGCGGGCTCCGCCATATGACGAGGCTTCAGCGAATGCCCGTCGTCTTTTAACTCTCTTGACCGGGACGAACACTCTCGGTAGCGCTTATCGCATCTCCGCGACTTTCCCGCAACCTTGCGAATCGATGGTTTTTCCGGCTTTCCGGAACGGTACTCGTCGATTCGTCGCGACTTATCGAGCATTTGCGCAGTCCAGGGCCGCGACATGCCACTTCGATCATCTTCGAGTGGCAGTCCGAACGAGGACGGCGGAGACTACGAGGAGCGACATATGGTTGTATGGCGAGAGAAGAGCTCACGACCGCATGGCTTCCGGATTACTCGCTCCGGCCCAGCCGGGGCGCGAGGGACACCGGGTACCGGCCTTACCGGCCGCCCGTGGTCGACTTTTCCTCAAGGAGCTCACATCGTGGAAAAATCTGCAGAGGTCCTGGCGTCGGATCCCGCTTCGGATCCCGATGAATCTTCAACCACCGGGCGCCCTTACGCCGCCCCGGCCGACGGCACGGAAAAGACACTCGCCGACATCCTGGCGGGCATCGTGCACACCGACCGGGTATCGGCCGACAGCCATTTCTTCACGGAAATGGGTGCCGACTCCCTGGTGATGGCGCATTTCTGTGCCCGGGTGCGGAAGCACCAGGACCTGCCGTCGGTGTCGATGAAGGACATCTACCGGAACCCGACGATCAGGAGCCTCGCGGCGGCCCTGGCGGAGGCCCCGTCCCCCGCCGCGCAGGGCACGGCCGCGTCCGCCCTCGCCGACGTGCCGGTCCCGGAGGCGATCGAGGCGGCGGCCGCGCGGGGCACCCCGCGCTACGTGCTGTGCGGTGTGCTGCAGGCCCTGTTCTTCCTGGGCTGGTCCTACCTCGCCGCGCTCGTCGTCACGAGCGGCGCGGAGTGGATATCCGCCGCCACGGGTCCCTTCGACATCTACCTGCGGTCCGTGGAGTTCGGCGGCGCGGCCTTCGCCGGCGTCTGCGTCCTGCCCGTCGTGGGCAAGTGGCTCCTGGTCGGACGGTGGAAGCCGCAGGAGATCCGCATCTGGAGCCTGGCGTACTTCCGGTTCTGGTGCGTGCGGACCCTCATCCGGGCGAACCCCATGGTCCTGTTCGTCGGTTCACCGCTGTACGTGCTGTACCTGAGGGCGCTCGGCGCGCGAATAGGCCGCGGCGTGGCCATCTTCTCCAAGCACGTCCCGGTCTGCACCGACCTGCTGACCATCGGCGACGGCGCGGTCATCCGCAAGGACTCGTACTTCTCCTGCTACCGGGGACACTCGTCGGCGATCCAGACCGGCCCGGTCACCCTCGGCAGGGAGGTGCTGATCGGCGAGGTGACGGTGCTCGACATCGGCACCTCCATGGGCGACGGCGCCCAACTCGGCCACGCCTCCTCGCTCCACACCGGCCAGTCGGTCCCGGCCGGCGAGCGGTGGCACGGCTCCCCGGCCCAGCCGGGCGCGGCGGACTACCGCTCGGTCGCGCCGCTGGAGTGCGGCAGGGGCCGCCGCATCGGCTACTGCCTGTCGCAGCTGCTGATCCTGCTGGCCGTCTGGGTCCCCCTCGCGGTCGGCGGGGTGGCGATCCTGCTCGCGGTGGTCCCGCGCCTGGACCCGCTGCTGGAGCCGGGCCCGGTGGCCCTGACGACGTGGGCCTTCTACGCCGACGCCATGGCCGCCTCCTTCGTGCTCTTCTGCGGGGCGCTGCTGCTGGGCCTGCTGTCCGTGGCCACCGTGCCGCGGCTGCTGCACCCGCTCGTGAAGCCCGACACCGTCCACCCGCTCTACGGGTTCCGCTACGGGGTGCACCGGACCATCGGGCTCCTCACCAACCGGAAGTTCTTCCGCGTCCTGTTCGGCGACAGTTCGGCCGTCGTGCACTACCTGCGCGCCATCGGCTACGACCTGTCGCCGGTGGAACAGACCGGCTCGAACTTCGGCACCGAGGTGAAGCACGAGAATCCGTTCCTGAGCAAGGTGGGCAGCGGCACCATGGTCGCCGACGGACTGTCCATCATGAATGCCGACTACTCGAGCACCTCTTTCCGCGTCACCCGGACGGCGATCGGCCCGCACAACTTCCTGGGCAACCACATCGCCTATCCGCCCCAGGGCAGGACGGGCGACAACTGCTTGCTGGCGACGAAGGTCATGGTCCCCGTCGAGGGGCCGGTCCGGGAGAACGTCGGACTGCTCGGCTCGCCCAGCTTCGAGATCCCGCGCACGGTGGACCGCGACAGCAAGTTCGACCACCTGAAGGACGGCGACACCTTCCGCCGCCTGCTGTCGGACAAGAACAGGCACAACACCGGCACAGCGGTGCTGCACCTGCTGCTGCAGTGGCTGCTGCTCTTCCTGGTGCTGCTGGCGGCGTCCTGCGCGGCCGACTTCTACCCCGCGTACGGGGCCGCCGCGGTCGCCGTCGCGAACGTCGTGGTCCTGGTGGTCACGGTCACCTACATCGTGCTCGGCGAGCGCGTCGTGACCCGCTTCCGCGGTCTGCGGCCGCTGTACTGCTCGATCTACGACCTCGACTTCTGGCGGCACGAACGCTACTGGAAGGTGACGGCCGCGACGGAGTACCTGAACGTCCTCAACGGCACCCCGTACAAGAACGTCGTCTGGCGCCTGCTCGGGGTGCGGATCGGGCGCCGGGTCTTCGACGACGGCCTCTTCCTCCCCGAGCGCTCGCTGGCCGCCATCGGCGACGACTGCACGCTCAACGCGGGCACCGTCATCCAGAGCCACTCCCAGGAGGACGGCGCCTTCAAGTCCGACCACAGTTCGCTGGGTGCCGGCTGCACCCTCGGGGTCGGCGCCCTCGTCCACTACGGCGTGACCGTCGGCGACGGTGCCGTGATCGCCCCGGACTCCTTCGTGATGAAGGGCGAGGAACTCCCCGCACACGCCCGGTGGGGCGGCAACCCCGCCCGGGAGATTCCCGAGAACCCGAAGGACCCGAAGAACCCCGACAGCGGCGGCGATCGCGCCACCGCGCTGACCAGCGGTGTGTAGCCCCGTGGAAACCGCGAGTGGAGGAAGGTCGATGGACAAGGCAGCGGACGCCGGACGGGAGTTCTGGCGCGGAGAACTCGTCAAGGGCGGGTTCACCGCGATCCCCCGCTGGACCTCCGAACCGGTCAGCGGCGCCGCCGAGCACGTGGTGGCGGTCCCCGACGGCCTCACGGCGTCGGTGCGCCGGGTGGCGGACGAGGTCGGGGTCCCGCTGGGTTCGGTGCTGCTGGCCGCGCACGCCAAGGTGCTGGCCGCGCTCTGCGGCGAGGCCGAGGTCGTGACGGGTTACGTGGCCGCGGGCGGCGCGGTGCTGCCGTGCCGGCTGTCGGCGGGCCCCGGCTCGTGGCGCTCCCTGCTGCTGGACGCGCGCGGCGCGGAGTCCCGGCTGCTGGCCCACCAGGACGTCCCGGTCGACGCGCTCCGCAAGGAACTCGACCTGGCCGAGCCGCTGTTCGAGACGGTCTTCGACCTGTCCGGCGGCGGCGTCGAACTCGCCCCGGGCACGGTGCTGTGGGTCGGCGCGTCCGACCGCGACGGCCGGCTCTCGCTGCGGCTGCGCTACGCCACCGACGTCATGGACGAGGACGCCGCGGCCCGCGTCGCCGGCTACCACCTGGCCGCGCTGGCCCGGATCGCCGCCGACCTGGACGCCGAGCACACCCGCAAGAGCCTGCTGTCGGCGGAGGAGAGCCGGCTGCAGCTCACCGGGATGGCCGGACCGCGCAGGAAGCTGCCGGACCGGCGGATGCACGAGCTGTTCGAGGAGCGGGTCCGGGCGCACCCGGAGGCGGTCGCGGCCGTCCACGGGGACCGCCAGTGGACGTACGGCGACCTCAACGCCCGCGCCAACCGCCTGGCCCACGCCCTCCTGGTGCGCGGTCTGGAGCGCGAGGGCGTGGTCGCGGTGGTCACCGAGCGGAACCTGGACTGGCTGGCGGCCGTGCTGGCCGTCTTCAAGGCCGGCGGCGCCTACCTGCCGATCGAGCCGCACTTCCCGGCCGGCCGGATCAGGAACACCCTCAGCCGCGCCGAGTGCCGCCTGGTGCTGACCGAGCGCGGCAGCACCGCCACCCTCGACGAGGCCCTGTCCGCGCTCCCCGAGGTGCAGCGGCTGCCCGTCGAGGACGCCTACGCCGAGGACCACCCCAGCGAGGACCCGCAGGTGGCCGTCGCCCGGGACCAGCTGGCGTACATCTACTTCACCTCCGGCTCGACCGGGGAGCCCAAGGGCGCGATGTGCGAGCACGCGGGCTTCCTCAACCACCTCTACGCCAAGATCGACGACCTCGGCATCTCCGAGGGGCAGGTGGTGGCGCAGACCGCCCCGCAGTGCTTCGACATCTCGCTGTGGCAGCTGGTCTCGGCGCTGCTCGTCGGCGGACGCACGCTGCTGGTGGAGCAGGAGACGATCCTGGACGCCGACCGCTTCCTCGACAAGGTCGTCGAGGGACGGGCGAACGTCGTCCAGCTCGTCCCCTCCTACCTGGACGTCGTCCTGTCCGCCCTGGAGCGCGAGCCGCGCGAACTGCCCGACCTGCGCTGCGTGTCGGTGACCGGCGAGGCCCTGAAGAAGGACCTCATCGGACGCTGGTTCGCCGCGCGGCCCGGTGTGAAGCTGGTCAACGCCTACGGGCTGACCGAGACCAGCGACGACACCAACCACGCGGTGATGGACCGCGTCCCGGACACCGACTGGGTGCCGCTGGGCCGGCCCGTCAACAACGTGCGCGTGTACGTCGTCGACGAGCACCTGTCGCCGGTGCCGCTGGGCGCGCCCGGCCTGGTCGTCTTCTCCGGGGTCTGCGTGGGCCGCGGTTACGTCAACGACCCGGAGCGCACCCGGCAGGCGTACCTGACCGACCCCCACCACACCGGCGAGCGGCTGTACCGCGGCGGCGACTACGGTCGCTGGCACCCGGACGGCACGCTGGAGTTCCTCGGCCGCAAGGACCACCAGGTCAAGATCCGCGGTTTCCGCATCGAGATCGGCGAGATCGAGAACACCCTGGTCCGGGCGCCGGGCGTGCGCGACGGCGCGGTGGTCGTCAGCGAGGACGGCGACCAGCTCGTCGCCTTCTACTCCGGCCCCGCGCCCGTGGCGGCCGACGCGCTGCGCGAGCACCTGGCGCAGTCCCTGCCCGCCTACATGGTGCCCGCGGCCTTCCACTGGAAGGAGGGCCTGCCGCTGACCGCCAACAGCAAGATCGACCGCAAGGCGCTGACAACGCTCGCCGCGCAGGAGGACTCCGGAAGGGCCTCGGAGCGGCCGGACGGGCAGGTCCCCGGCACCGCCGCCGAGCGGCGCCTGGCGAAGGCGTGGTCGACGGTGCTGGGCGTCCCGCAGGAGCGGATCGGCCGCCGGGACCACTTCTTCGACCGCGGCGGCACCTCGCTGTCGGCGGTACGGCTGGCGATCCTGCTGGACCGCGCGATCTCCCTCAAGGACGTCACCGCCCACCCGGTCCTCGCCGACCTCGCCGAGGTCGTCGACGGCCGCACGGAATCCCGTCCCGGGCTGCTGCGGACCCTGTCGGAGCCGGACGGCGAACCGCACGGCGCCCTGGTGTGCTTCCCGCACGCCGGGGGCGACGCGGTGGACTTCCGGCCACTGGCGGCGGCCCTGCGGCCCGCGGGCTGGGCGGTCCACGCCGTCGAACCGCCCGGCCACGACCCGGCCGCCCGCGGCGAGGCCTTCGCCCCGCTGGAGCAGGTGGCCGCCTCGGTGGCCGAGGAGATCGCCGGCCGCGGACCGTCCCGGATCCTGCTGTGGGGCCACTCGTCGGGCACCGCCCTCGCCGTGGAGACCGCCCGTCGGCTGCAGGAGAAGGGCGTGGAGGTCCAGCGCGTCTTCCTCGGCGCGCAGTTGCTCGGCGACTCCGCCGGGCGGCGTGCCGCGGCCGAGGCGCTGGCCGGCCGCGACGACGCCGCGATCGCCGCCGAGCTCGGCGCCGACGGCGGTGACGGCCGGCCCGCCGGGCCGGACACGGCACGTGCCGGGCACGTCGCCGCCGCCTACCGCCACGACTGCGTGGCGGCCCACCGATACTTCGCCGACGCCCTGGACTCCGCACCGCCGGTGCGGCTGTCCGCGCCGGTCACCGTGGTCGTCGCCGCCGACGACCCGTACACGGCGGACCACTCCCGCCGGTACCACGAGTGGCTGCTGCTGGCCGAGCACGTCGACCTGTACGAGCTCGGCCGCGGCGGTCACCACTTCCCCCGCACCTGCCCGGACGAGGTGGCGCAGGCGGTCCTGCGCGCCGCCGAACTCCTGGCCTCCCCATGAACGCGAACCGAGAGGAGACGCAGTTGTCGACCTCAGCTTCCCCACAGTCCCTGCTCGACCTCGAGCTGCGGCCCGGCTCACCCCCGATCCTGCGTGCCGGGGCCGTCGAGGACCCGGCGGGCTGGGCCGACGGGCACCGCGACGCGCTGCGCGCGGTCGTCGCCGAGCACGGCGCGATCCTGATCCGCGGGCTCGGCCTGACCGACGCGGACAAGGCCGCGGGCGTCGTACGGCGGCTGGCCGGCCGGCTGACCGCCGAGAAGGAGGCCTTCGCGTCCCGGCGGACCTACGCCGAGGGCCTGTACTCCTCCTCCAACTGGCCGCCCAACCAGCCGATGTGCATGCACCACGAGCTCAGCTACCGGCTCGAGTTCCCCGGCATGATGATGTTCGCCTGCCTGACCGCGCCGGAGAAGGGCGGGGCGACGGCGGTGGCCGACGCGCCGTCCGTGCTCGAGGCGCTGCCGGCCGAACTGGTCCAGCGCTTCGAGCGGGAGGGCTGGCTGCTCACCCGCAGCTACAACGACGAGATCGGGGCGACCGTCGCCGAGGCCTTCGGCACGGACGACCGGTCCGCCGTCGAGGACTACTGCCGCGCCAACGCCATCGCCTTCGAGTGGCAGCCGGACGGGGCCCTGCGCACCCGCCAGCGGCGCAGCGCCGTCGTCCGCCACCCGGTCACGGGACGGCGCTGCTGGTTCAACCAGATCGCGTTCCTCAACGAGTGGACGATGGACCCCGAGGTGCACGAGTACCTCGTGGACATGTACGGCGCCGAGGGCCTGCCGTTCAACACCCGCTTCGGCAACGGCGACCCGATCGGCGCGGACGTCGTCCAGCTGCTCAACACCGTGTACGAGGCGAACACCGCCCGCGAACCCTGGCAGACGGGCGACCTGATGCTCGTCGACAACATCCGCACCGCCCACAGCCGCGAGGCCTACGAGGGCTCCCGTGAAGTGCTGGTCGGCATGGCCGACGCGGTGCGCCTGGCCGACTGCTCCCCGACCGTCGAGGTGACGACCGCATGACCAGCAACCGCTCCGCCGCCAAGGGTTCCGCGCCCGCCGGACCGCTCGCCGTACCGCCGTTCGCGGTGGTGCCCGGCGTCCAGGTCCAGCACGCGCTGCACGGGCGCGAGAAGCAGATCACGGAGCTCGTGGAGACCACGTACCGGCTGCACTCCGCCGGTGACTCGGTGAACCCGCCGTCCTACTTCCTGCGGTTCCCCGACCGTCCCACCGCCCGGATCATCGCCCTGCCCGCCTCCATCGGCGGCGAGGTGCGCGTGGACGGCCTGAAGTGGATCTCCAGCTTCCCGGAGAACGTGGCGGCGGGCATCCCCCGGGCGTCGGCGGTGCTGATCCTCAACGACCACGACACCGGCTACCCCATCGCGTGCCTGGAGAGCTCCATCATCAGCGCCACCAGGACGGCCGCGATGGCGGCCCTGGCCGCCGACCGGCTGAGCCGTCCCGACCGCCGCCCGCGGCGCGTGGGGTTCTTCGGGACGGGGCTGATCGCCCGCTACATCCACACCTACCTGGTGGGCACCGGCTGGCACTTCGACGAGATCGGCGTGCACGACCTGTCGGCCGAGAGCGCGAAGGGCTTCCAGGGCTACCTGGAACAGTCGGGCGCCCCGGGACGCGTCACGCTGTACGACGACCCCGAGCAGATCATCCGCGCGAGCGACCTGGTGGTCTTCGCCACCGTCGCCGGCGAGCCCCACGTACGGGACATGACCTGGTTCGGGCACAAGCCACTCGTGCTGCACATGTCGCTGCGCGACCTCACGCCGGAGATCGTGCTCGGCTCGACCAACGTGGTCGACGACGTCGAGCACTGCCTCAAGGCGGACACGTCGCCGCACCTGGCGGAGCAGCGCACGGGCAACCGGGACTTCCTGGCCGGCACGCTGGACGACGTGATCGCCGGCCGGGTGGCGCTCCGCGAGGACCGGCCCGTGGTGTTCTCGCCCTTCGGCCTCGGGGTCCTCGACCTCGCGGTCGGCAAGTACGTCTACGACGAGGTGGCGCGCTCCGGCGAGCTGCACGTCGTCGACGACTTCTTCCACGAACTGCGCCGGTACGGATGAACGGCCGCGACCCCGCCCCCACGACACCGGGCCCCAGGACCTGGGCCCGGGCCCCCGACGGCGGGGCGGGCACCACGGCGACCGACCACAAGGAGCCGCATGCGGAAGTACCTCCGGGACAGACCAACGGTCCAGCCACGCAAGCTCACCAGTGCAGGACACAGCGGCCGCTGACGCGCTGCTCCCCCGTCTGGACGGGACAGGCGCTGCAGATGAGGAGGCCATCGTGACAGTCATATCCGTTCCCCAGGCCTTCAACGAGGAACAGCTCTTCGTCGACCTCGAGTCGATCTTCGGGCAGTCGCTCTTCCTCAAGTGCGAGGGCTTCAACTTCGCCGGTTCGATCAAGCTCAAAGCCGCGACCGAGATGGTGGAGACCGCCGAGCGGGAGGGGATCCTGACTCCCGATTCGATCCTGGTCGAGTCCTCGTCCGGCAACCTGGGCGTGGCCCTGAGCATGATCGCCGCCAGCAAGGGCTACCGGTTCCTGTGCGTCACCGACGCGCGGTGCAACCTGTCGACCCGGCTGCTGATGAAGGCCCTGGGCAGCCAGGTGCACATCATCTCCGGGCCGGACGCCCACGGCGGCTACCTGGGCGCGCGCCTGGACTTCGTCCGCGCGCTGTGCGCCTCGGACGACCGGTACGTCTGGCTCAGCCAGTACACGAACCCGGGCAACTGGCGGGCGCACTACCGGACGACCGCTCCGGAGATCGCGCGGCAGTTCCCCGAGGTCGACGTCGTGTTCGTCGGCGCCGGCACCACGGGGACGCTGATGGGCTGCGCCCGCTGGTTCCGCGAGTGGTCCCGGCCGGTCAAGGTCGTCGCGGTGGACAGCGTCGGCTCCGTGACGTTCGGCGGGGCACCCGGCCGCCGGATGATCCCCGGGCTGGGCATGAGCGTCCATCCGCCGCTGCTCGACGAGTCCTTCGTGGACGAGGTCGTCCTGGTCGAGGAGGCCGACACCATCCGCGCCTGCCACCGGCTGGCCCGTCGCGGGTTCCTGTTCGGCGGCTCGACGGGCACGGTGGTCAGCGGCGCGACGAGCTGGCTCGAGAAGAACGGCGCCCCCGGCCTCACGTCGGTGGCGATCGCGCCGGACCTCGGCGAGCGCTACCTCGACACGATCTACCAGAGCAACTGGCTCCAGGACCTGTACGGCGAGGACGTCCTCGAACCGGACGAACGGGCCGACACCTCCTGGGCCGACCCCGCGTGGGCGGCGGCGGCCGAGGCCGCCTGGGCCAGTGCCCCTCCGGCGCCCCCCGTCGAACCGGCGACGACGCCGTCGGTCTCCCCCGACGGTCAACTGCACTGACGCCGGGCGGCGACGCCGCCCCCGTCGACCACATGCTGCTGCGGCGGTCACCGACCGCCGCAGCAGCACGTCCGCGCCCGGAGCGCAATGGCCGGATCCGGCGGGCGGGGGTGAGTACGGGTACTCATCCGCGCCCGGGGCGCCCGCCCGTAGCCTCGTCACACGGTCGGGAACGACACGTGGGACCAAGGGGGAACCGATGACGATCCGCCGCACCGCCACCGCTCTGGCACTGTCCGCCGCCACCTTGCTGATCGCCGCGGGAGCGGTCACCACCGCGGACCGGGGCCCCGCGGCCCCGGCACGGGCGTGGGTCGGCCCCGGCGTCGTCCGCGCATGGGTGGGCCCGGGCGCCACCACCGACGCCTGGGTCGGGCCGGGCGTGGTCAAGGCCTGGGTGGGCCCGGGCGTGGTCCGCGCGTGGGTCGGCCCCGGAGCCACCACCGACGCCTGGGTCGGACCCGGCGTCGTCAAGGCCTGAGCCCGGCAGCGCGCACCGCGGGCCGGTGACGAGCCGGTCCGCACCCCGCGGGAACAGGGGCCTGAGCGACACACCCCGTAGATGCCGTGTGCGACCACGCGCGGGCCCTGGCCCCGGCACACCCCGTGCACGACCCAGGCCCGGCATCACCAACGCATGAGCCCGTCAGCGCGCACCCCGGGCCCGCGACGGGCCGGCCCACACACCTCAGGAACAGGGGCCCGAGCGACACACCCCGCAGATGCCGGGCGCGACCACGCGCGGGCTCCGTGCACGAGCCGAAGCTCATCGTCGCCAACCCCTGCACGGACCCCCGGACCACCGCGCGACACCCGCCCGGCCGTGACCCGAGGGGCCAGACGCACCCCGTCCAAGACGCCCTTACATGGCAAGCGTTACCGGTGGTATGTCATGCGCATGACTACCTCTCGGAGCAATCGCTTCGTCTCCCTCCCCCGCGCCGGCGCCGTGGCGGCCGCGGTCGTGGCCGCGACCGTGGCCCTGCCCGGGCTTCCCGCGGGGGCCGCCGCCGTCGCCGCGCCCGGCGGCACCCTCTACGTGCAGAGCGCCGTGAACGGCCTGAACGCCTCCGACAGCGGCGGCACCGTGGCACTGCACCGGCCCAAGGGTAACGAGGACCGCCAGCAGTGGACGGCCGTCACCGTCCCCGGAGGGCAGGAACTGCGCAGCACCGACGACGCCGGCCGCTGCCTCGGCCGCTCGGGCGCCGACGCGGCGATCGTGGCGTGCGGGGGCGCGAGCGCCGCCTGGGAGATCACGGCGGCCGGCGACGGGACCTACTCGCTGGGCGTGCCGGGCACCGCGGACCGCCTGACGCTGGCCGAGGCGCCGGCCGGGGGCGTGTACCCGGAGCGGCCGCGCGTGGGCGCCGCGGGCCCGCTGTCCCGGTGGTACCTCACGCCCAGCCCGCTCCCCCGGGCCGCCATGCCGCCCGCCGACGCGCGCACCCTGGACCAGGTCACCTTCCTGACCGCGCACAACGCCTTCGCCAACGGCGTCGACGGCGGCTTCGCGCCACCCTTCGTCAACCTCTTCCCCAACCAGTCGCGCGGCATCTCGCAGCAACTGGACGACGGGGTCCGCGGCTTCATGATGGACATCCACCAGACACCGGACGGCGCGATCCTCTGCCACAACAGCTGCACGCTGGTCAGCCGCCCCGTCGCGCTCTGGGTGGACCTGCAGCGGATGGTCGACTTCCTCCGGCAGCACCCGGGGCAGTTCGTCACCGTCTTCCTGGAGGACTACGTCTCCCCCGAGGTGCTGCGCTCCGAACTCTCCCGGGTCGACGGCCTCTACGACGTCCTCTACCGCCCCGACCAGGACGGCGTGCGCGAACACGGCTGGCCCGCCATGGGCGACCTGGCCGCGCGCGGCGAGCAGTTGATGATCTTCACCGACCGGACCCGTGGCTCCGACACCGGCCTGAAGCGCGACAGCTTCGGCGTGATGTACCAGCAGGAGTGGACCGTGGAGAACTACTGGTCGATGGGCTCCGGGGCGAGCACCTCCGACTGGTCCTGCTACAGCCGCTGGTACGGCGCCGGGGCCAACGTGCCGCTCACCCGCGAGGAGCCCGGGTTCCGGCCGCTCTTCGTGATGAACCACTTCCGGGACACGACCCTCGCCGGCACCGCGGCCACCGACAACGGCAAACTGCTCAACCGCACCCGGAACTTCTGCGAGCCGGCCGCCCGCAAGAAGCCGACGTACGTGGCCGTCGACCGCTACGACCTCGGCTCGCCGATGACCGCGGTCGACCAGCTCAACACCTCCGTCGTGGTGCCGTAGCCGTGGCCGCGACGTTACCGCGCCGGCCCCTCACGGCCGTGGCCGCCGTGCTCGTCACCCTCATCGGCCTGCTCACCCCCACGACCGCCCTCGCGCGCGAACCCGGGCCCTCGGCCCCGTCCGCCCCCGCCGCGCCGGCCACCGCACTCGCCGCGTCCTGGACCCCGCCGCTCAGCACCCGCGGGCGCTACATCGTCGACGCCGACGGCGACCGCTTCAAGCTCAGGTCCGGCAACTGGCACGGCGCCAGCGGCACCTGGAACGGCTCGGGCGATGCCGCCGACCCCGCGAACCACCACGCGGGCGAGGACTCCGGCCGCATGCCGCTGGGTCTGGACCGGGCGCCGATCGCCGAGATCCTCGACGGCTTCGCGGAGCTCGGGCTCAACAGCGTCCGGCTGCCGTTCTCCGACGAGATGATCCACGACACGGTCCCCGTCACCGACGCGTCCGTCGCCGCCAACCCCCGACTGCGCGGGAAGACCCCCCTCCAGGTCTACGACGCCGTGGTCGCCGCCCTCACGGACGCGGGCTTCGCCGTCGTCCTCAACAACCACACCAACACCACCCGCTGGTGCTGCGGCGTGGACGGCAACGAGCGATGGAACGCCTCGCAGTCCACCGGGACGTGGGAGGAGGACTGGCTGTTCATGGTCCGCCGCTACCGCGACAACAAGCGCGTCGTCGGCGCCGACCTCTACAACGAGGTGCGCCGCTCCGTATGGGACGACCCCAACTGGGGCCTCGGCGACGACCACGACTGGTTCGCCGCCTCGCAAACCCTCGGCGACCGCATCCTCCAGGAGGCCAACCCCGATCTGCTGATCGTCGTCGAGGGCATCAACTGGACCGGCCTGCCCGTCGACGGCCTCCCCCACGACCGCCCCACCCTGGAGCCCGTCCAGCGCCTCTCCCACACCCTCGTCCGGTCCGGGAAGCTGGTGTACTCCGCGCACTTCTACGGCTACACCGGCCCACGGCACAGCGGCGCGACGGGGATCGGCGAGACCCACGACCCGCGCTACAGCGACCTCGGCCGCGACGAGCTGTACGCGGAGCTGCGCAGGCAGGCCTTCTACGTGTCCTCGGACACCGGACGGCACTACACCGCGCCGCTGTGGATCAGCGAGTTCGGCGTCGGCGGCCGGGAGGAGACGAACGAGAGGACCCGCGCCTGGTTCGCCGACTTCACGGACTTCCTGATCCAGAACGACACCGACTTCGCCTACTGGCCCCTCGTCGGTTGGCACGAGAACCGCCGGGGCAACGGCTGGGCGCTGCTGCACTGGGACTCCGCCGGTCACCGCATGGGCCTGTACGACGGTGACGACTGGCGGGCCGACGCATGGTCCCGGCTGGTCGGCAACCCCGGCCGCACCGGGTACGTGGCTCCCGTCGGCCGCTGGTCGATGCTCGCGCCGGACCACGGCGACGCCGTGCAGAGCCTGCGCATGCGCGCCCGCCCCGACTGGGACGTCGGTGCGCGCAAGGTCGCGTGCCCGGACGGGCAGCGGCTGATCGGGCTGGCCCACACCGGCAACCGCGGTCTGTGCACCGACACCGGCGCCGGGGACCTGTGGGCCTCCTCCGGGGCGTACCAGGTCGTCACCGACGAGCGGTACGTGCCTTCCGGCGGCGACTGGGCCTCGGGCTACACCAAGTACCAGTGCCCGGCCGGGTCGTTCCTCGCCGGCTACGCGGTCCGCGGCGCCGCCGTCTCCAGCGCGCTGTGCGCCACCGCGGGCACGGCCCTGGGCGGTGCCGGGCGCAGCGTGTGGTTCGACCGGGGCGACGACCGTCCCGCGTCGGGGGCCGGGGGGGACTTCGCGTACGGCAGCTACAAGGGTCAGTGCGCGGACGGCGAGTACGCGGCGGGCATCGCCTTCACCGGCCGCTTCGGCTCCTCCCGTACGCCGGACGCGCTCTACTGCCGTTCGCTTCCGTAGGCCGTGCCGCCGCCCACCGCGCCCCTGTGGCGGTGGGCGGCGGCACGGGGGCCGGTCAGCTGCCCGGGACGGTGTCGGTGAAGGCGGTGCCCGCGGTGCGGTAGGCGGCGACCCTCGCGGCGACCTGGGCCGGGGTCAGTTTCTGGTCCTTGACGAAGTAGACGTAGTCCACCTGCTGGTTGTACGAGCGCGGGGTGCTGCCCGTCTGGCCCGTGAGGTCGATCAGCCAGTGGTTGAAGTCGATCCACTGGCTGGTCTCCGGCAGGTAGGGCTCGCCGTGGGTGCCGAAGACCTGGCCGTCGATGTAGTAGGTGATGGCGCTGTTGTCGATGGTGATCTGCAGGTCGTGCCACCCCTCGTAGCTCTGGCGGTTCTCGGAGTGGGTGTTGACCGCGTTCCACGGGTCCGGGTTGTAGGTCTCCCAGGACGTCGTGTACATGATGTTGCTCGGCTCGCCCCAGCCGCCGTTCGGCAGGTACTCGAAGTCCTGCTCGCTGTAGTTCGGGTCCATCGGCGCGTTGAGCGGCGTGAAGGCGAAGAAGGTCTGGACGACGTGGTCGCCGTCGGGGCCGCCGGTCGGCGTGTCGTTGAAGCGCACGCGGGCGGCGTAGGTGCCGTTGCGGAACTTGCGGGCGGTGGTCTGGACCTCGCTCTCCTTGGTGCCGGCGGCGGTGCCGTCGGTGGTGAGGCGCAGGTTCATGACCTTGTTGCTCCCGGTGCCCGCCACGAAGGTGACGTCCTGCGGGGACCAGGTGGCGCCCGGCACGCCGGGGCCGCCCTGGCCGGACTTCACGGTCCAGCCGTGGTTCTGCAGCGCGGGGTCGCTGCTGGAGGTGTAGCTGAAGTCGTCGAAGAGCGCCGGCGCGTCGGGGTCGGTCGGCGGGTCCGTCGGCGGGTCGGTCGGCGGGTCCGTGGGGTCGTTGCCGGCGGGCGCGGTGCCCCAGACGACCGAGCCGCCGCGCTGCACGGTGACCTTGTCCCAGTCGGCGTACGACGTCCGGGAGCCGTTGAAGGAGTAGTCGTCCGACTGGGTCAGGCGCTGCCAGTCCGCGCGGTAGAAGCGCAACTGCATGTCGCCGGTGTTCTGCCCGGGGGCGAGCGAGCCCGCGCCGGAGGTGAAGCCGATCTCCAGGTAACGGTCGGCGGTCGCGGTGGGGTTGGCGAGGTTGCCGAAGGTGCCGGTGATGTTGGCGCACCCCTTGACCGCCCAGGAGCAGGCGAAGCGGTATGCGGTGGTGGGGCTGTCGGCCTTGAAGTAGTAGCGCAGGGTCACCTCGCTCAGCGGGACGGAGGAGGTGCCCCGGTTGGTGATCTCGAGCCAGGGCTCGGCCTGGTCCGCGGTGGCCCCGGACGCGCTCGTCCGGTACTGGGCGGCGAGCGTCGTCGTCGCGGCGGACGCGGGCAGCGCGACGAGCCCGGCACAGGCGAGGCCCGCCGTCGCACAGGCGGCTATGGCGGTGCGGACCCGGGCGGTGGTGCGGAACGGTCCTGACATGGGGACCCCTTCCAGTCGGGTGGAGCGCGTGGGGGAGGGCTTACCACTTGGCAACTGGTCTTCCACTGGTAAGGGAAGGTGGCATAGACCAGATGAGGGGTCAAGTCCCTTGACAGGAAGGGAATTCGGGGCGCAGGCATCTCATGCGAGTGTCGGAAACGCTGGAGAAGTGGTCAGCAACTGGATAGCCTCGTGGGCGCGGCATTCACCGCACGGCCACGGAGAGGGGGCGGGGCACATGACGGGCGAGGCACCGCGGTCGCCGCTGAAGCGCGAACGGGTCCGCGACCACCTCCTGGAACTCGTCGAGTCACAGGCACCGGGCACCCCGATCCCGTCGGAGCGCGCCCTGTGCGAGCAACTGGACGTCTCCCGGCCCACCGTGCGCTCGGCCGTCGACGAACTGGTCACCACCGGTCTGCTCGTCCGGCGCCACGGGAGCGGCATGTTCGTCGCCCCTGCGAAGATCACCCAGGAACTCGCACAGGGGGAGAACGCCTTCAGCCTGCCGCAGGCCTCCGGCCACTGGCTCAGCCGCGTCCTGGAGTTCGCCACGGTGCGGGCGGGCGCCCGCGTCGGCCGCAAGCTCCGGGTGTCGCCCGCCGCCGAGATCGTCTACATCGCCCGGCTCCGCCTCGTCGACGGCGAGCCGATGGCCGTCGAGTACCTGCACGTACCGGCCGACCTCGTACCGGGCCTGCGCGCGGCCGACATGGAGGCCGGGGACTTCTACGCCTGCCTGCGGGAACGGCACGGCGTCCACGTCCACGAGGCCGTCCAGTCAATCGAGCCCACCGTCGCCAACGAGGAGGAGGCCCGGCTGCTGCAGGTGCCGGTGCTCTCCCCCGCGCTGCTCTTCGACCGCCTCACGAGCGACGCCGCCGGCCGCCCCGTGGAGTACGTGCACTCCCTCTACCGCGGCGACCGCTACCGCATCGTCTCCCGCCTGTCCCTCGCCGGCTCGGCGTCCGCGGGCCTGCCGGTGACGGCGGGCCACCACCCGGGCATGCCCCCCGACGAACGCGCCGCCCCGGCCGGCACGCTGGCCCACGTGGTGGGGGACGTACAGCCCCGCGGATGAGGACCCGCAACCCCGTACACACGTGCGCCCCGCAGCCCCTATGATCACTCCGCTCCCGTGTCCACCGGAGCCGCGCACGACCCGAGACAGGCCATCCACGATGTCCAGCAAGTCCCCCAAATCCCCCTTTCTGCTTGCCCGTTGCGCGCAGACGGCGATAGCCGCGGCCGCGATCCTGGACGTGTTCCGGGCGGTGGCGCTCCGGGACCACTACCTCCATCCCACGCGGTACAGCTCGGGCATGGTCTCCATGGTCTTCGTCTACGCCATGAACCTTGCGATCGTGCTCTTCCTCGTCTGGCTCGCACGGGCACGGCACAACGCGCACCTGCTGACGCCTCAGGCGTCCCTCCCGAGCCGCGGCTGGACCATCGGCGTGTGGTTCGTCCCGCTGGTCAACTTCTTCGTCCCGCGTCAGGTGCTCCTGGACATCGGGCGCGCGAGTTCGGTCTCGTGGCAGGAGACGCGCGACCGGACGGTCGTGAACCTCTGGTGGGCGGCCTGGCTCGGACACGGGCTGGCGCTCTGGATCGCGGGCTACGTCGATCCGGCCTCGATCCCCCTGGTCGCGCTCGCGGAGGCGTTCATGATCGCCGCGGCCGCACTGGCGGCCATCCTCATCGAGCGCATCACCACACTCCAGGACGCCGCGATCGGCACCCCGGGCGCCGCCCTCTCCCCCGTCGCACAGTCATGAGGCAGGCCACGGCCGTGACCGGCTACGACATCGTGCGGGTCTTCTGCGGACCCGACGGCGGACACGGCGACCGGATCGCCGTGGTGCGCGACGGGAGCGCCGTCACCGACGAGCAGGACCGCCTCGCCTTCGCCCGGCGGTCGGGTTCCGGCGAGACCGTGTTCGTCGACGACCCCGAGCGGGGCATCATCGACATCCGCTCCGCCGACGGGCGGCTGCCCTTCGCCGGCTCCCCCTGCATGGGCGCCGCCTGGCTGCTGGACGCCCCCGAACTCATCACCCCCGCCGGCGTCGTGGGTGTGCGCCTGGACGGCGAGTTCACCTGGCTGGAGGCCAGCCCCGCCTGGGCCCCACCCCGCACGCTGCGGCAGTACGACTCGCCCGAGGAGGTGGACGCGCTGCCCGTACCGCCGCCCGGCGAGTGGGTCTACGCCTGGGCCTGGGAGGACGAGCCCGCCGGACGCGTCCGCGCCCGCGGCTTCCCGGGCCGCGGCGACGGCGTCGCCGAGGTCGAGGCCACCGGGTCGGCGGCGCTCCTGCTCACCGACCGCCTCGACCGCGCCCTCAACATCGCCCAGGGCCGCGGCTCCCAGATCCTCACCGCCCCCGCACCGGACGGCCTGGTGGAACTCGGCGGCCGCGTCCACCTGGAGCGCGCCGTCCCCGGCACCCCCACCAGGACCCGCCCCGCGATCACCCTGGCCACCCCCGGCTCGTCCCGCCGCCGCATCCATCTGCTCGACCTCTGACCTGAGCACTGCTCTCCTCGTCCACCGCCGGGGCGGCGCATGCCCTGTGCCGCCCCGTTCCGGCGCCCTGGACGCATCACCGGCGGTCGGTCAGCCGGGGCGGGCTCCATGGGGCAGATCATCGGCCACACACCGATATTCCCTGGCCGCTGCATCCCGCCCCACCGCATCATGCACGCATGACCGAACGGTTGCGGGACAGCGCATGGCAGTACGTCGGGGGGATCCTGCACCTCGAGGACCTGCCGATGCTCGCCGCGCACGCGCTGGCCGACGGAGACGACTCGACCGCGCTGCGGGAACTCGCCGGACTCTCGCGCCGCGACGATCCGGCCGGGATCCGCGAGCTGTACCACCGGGCCCTGCACGAACTGGGCATCGCGCTACCGGACGACGAGACCGCCGGCCGGCGTGTGCTCCTCGACCGTGCGCAGGGGCTCCTCCAGGGTGACCTGACCTCGGTCGAAGTGGCGAACGGCCTCTCCGGAGCCGCGGCCCTCACACCGGAGGAGACGCACTTCCTGGGCACCGCAGCCGAGTACAGCGAGTGGCTGCTCCCTGCACTCCTGCCCGGCTGGGAACGTGAACTGCGCGCCGCGGCGCTCGCCCTGATGGCGGCCGCCGACCGGCCGTGACCCTGCGCCGGCTACGAGCGCCGGCCATACCACGCATGACCCAGCGCCAGCACGCTCAGGCCGAACATCAGCACGCCCAGGGGGACGTGGAGCGCGGGCCGGTGGGCGATGCCCAGCACCACTTGGACCGAGGCGAGGGCGAGGAAGCCCGAGGCGTACAGGATCGGGCGGGGCGATCCGCCGCCCGGCCGCCAGGCGAGGACCGCGGCGAGCACGTACAGCATCGACGCCGCGTACATCACCCGCGCCCCGGCGCTGTGCAGCGCCTCGCCGTGGGAGGAGGACAGCAGCAGCCCGGCGGTGGCCGCCTGGAAGAAGATCGCCGCTGTCTGCAGGGCGACGGCGACCTGCAGGAACGTGAGGCTGCGGTGTTCTGCCGTTGTGGGTGTGGCCATGGCTCGGTCCCTCGTCTTCCCTCTCGCGGCGGCGGACCGGTACGGTCCCCGTCAGTCCGACGACCAAGGCCCGCGAACTGTCAGGAGGCGCCCCGCCTGACGAACGGCGGCGTTGTCTCGTCGTAGGGGGGAGCGGAAGCGGACGGGACGGACGAGGGAGCGGTCAGGGCGATGAGCACCCCATTCCAGCCGGGGCGGGACGGGTCCGAGCCGGGCCTCCGCGCGGTCGTCGGCGAGCGGCGTCAATTGATCAACCTCGCCTACCGGTTGCTCGGTTCGCTGGCCGAGGCCGAGGACGCCGTGCAGGAGACGTACGCCCGCTGGTACGCGATGTCACGGGAGCAGCAGGAGGCGATCGCTTCGCCCGGGGCCTGGCTGACGACGGTGGCTAGCCGCGTGTGCCTTGACCTGCTCGGTTCGGCGCGCGTCCGGCGCGAGCGCTACGTCGGCTCGTGGATACCCGAGCCGTTGCCGGACCGCTCGGAGTGGACCGGTGGGACGGCCGGTGGCGGCGGAGGGCCCGAGTCGGCCGACCCCGCCGACCGGGTCACCCTGGACGAGTCCGTGACGATGGCCTTCCTCGTCGTGCTGGAGTCGATGACGCCGGCCGAGCGCGTGGCGTTCGTCCTGCACGACGTCTTCCGGTTCCCCTTCCCCGAGGTCGCCGGGATCGTCGGGCGGACGCCGGCGGCCTGCCGGCAACTGGCCTACTCGGCCCGGCGGCGGGTCCGCGCCGCGCGGGGTCCGGCGGCGCCGGCGGCCGGGCAGGCCGGGGTGGTGCGGGACTTCAAGGAGGCGTGGGAGGCCGGGGACATCAAGGCCCTGGTCGGCCTCCTGGATCCCGACGCCACGATGGTCGCCGACGGCGGCGGGCTGGCCGGCGCCGTGCTCCGGCCGGTCGAGGGCGGCGAGCGCATCGCCCGCTACCTGGTCCACATGGCGGGCCGGACCCCGGGGCTGACGCTGCTGGAACGGACGGTCAACGGCCGGCCCGGCCTGGTCGCCCGGCACGCCGGGGTCACCGTGACGGTGGCGGCGTTCGACGTCACCGGCGGCCGCGTCTCCCGCATCTGGGCGGTCCGCAACCCGGACAAGCTCCGCCCGTGGGCCGGGAGCGGCCCCTCCTGACGACTGCGCTCCCGCTCGGGCCCGGGCTCAGGCGACGTCCGCGCTGCCCTCGCGGTAGACCTTCGCCCAGGCGATGCGGCCGTCCCGGAGCCCGTAGAACGCCGCGACGGGGCAACTGCGGCGCTCGCCGCGGTGGGTGAGGGTCTCGGTCATCCGGCAGGCCGCGCGGTCCCCCTCGGCGATGAGGTCGTGGACCTCCAGGGTGGGGAGCAGCCCACGCATGGCCTCGTCGAAGAGTGCGGTGAGCGCGGCGCGGCCGCGCACCGTGGCGGTGCCGGTGATCCACACGGCGTCGTCGGTGAAACCGGCCAGGAGCGCTTCCAGGTCACGGGCGTTGAAGGCCCGTACGTGCGCGTGTATCGCCGCCGCCGCGTCGGTTGTCGTCACGGGGGCCAGTGTGGCAGGGAGCCGTGGGACCGGCCTGGCGGTGGCCGGTCCCACGGGTCCGCGGGTCCGCCGGGTGTCAGTTGACGCTGACGGCGGACCAGGCTGCGGCGACGGCCGCGTACTCGGTGCTCGCGGCGCCGTAGAGGTCGGTGGCGGCCTTGAGCGTGGCGGTGCGGGCGCCCGCGTAGTTGGTGCCGGAGGTCATGTGGACCGTCAGGGCCCGGTACCAGATCTTGCCGAGCTTGTCGCGGCCGATGCCGGACACCGTGGAGCCGTTGCAGGTGGGGCTGTCGTAGCTGACGCCGCCCACGGTCCTGGCGCCGCTGCCTTCGGCGAGCAGGTAGGCGAAGTGGTTGGCGACGCCGGAGGAGTAGTGGACGTCGAGGTTGCCGACCCCGGAGCTCCAGCAGTCGGCGGAGCTGCCGTCCTTGGAGGGCTTGTCCATGAAGCGCAGCGCGGGCTTGCCGAAGCCGGGCTTCACGATGCGCTCGCCGATGAGGTAGTCGCCGGTGTCGGAGGAGTTGCCGGCGTACCACTCGACCAGGGTGCCGAAGATGTCCGAGGTGGCCTCGTTGAGGCCGCCGGACTCCCCGGAGTAGGTGAGCGCCGCGGTGCGCGAGGTGACGCCGTGCGACATCTCGTGCCCGGCGACGTCGAGCGCGACCAGCGGCCCGAAGGTGGTGCCGTCGCCGTCGCCATAGGTCATGCAGAAGCAGCTGTCGTCCCAGAAGGCGTTGTTGTAGTTGTTGCCGTAGTGGACGCGGTTGTACGAGCCCTTGCCGTCGCCGGCGATGCCGCTGCGGCCGTGGACGGACTTGTAGTAGTCCCAGGTCTCGTCGGTGCCGTACTGGGCGTCGACGGCGGCCGTCGCGCGGTCGGCGGTGGTGCCGGTGCCCCAGTGGTTGTCGGCGTCGGTGAAGAGGACCGCGGGGGCCCGGGAGAAGCAGATGCCGAAGATGCACAGGTCGGTCTTGTTCTGCGCGTCGCCGGTGTAGGTGTTGCCGCGGGTGGGGTCCTTCAGCTGGTAGGTGCTGCCGCTGAGGGTGGTCTCCAGGGACACGGTGCCGCCGTACAGCGACGCGCCGTCGCCGGTGGCGGTCTCCAGGGCGTCCCAGGCGTCGATGCGGGCGCCCGAGCGGGCGTCGGTGAGGAGGACGCGTGCGGCGGGGTTGCCGAGGCTGTCGAGGCCGACGGCGGTGGTGCGCCAGGCCAGCCGGGGTGTGCCGTGCAACGCGTCGACGACGAGTTGCGGCTTCGCCTTGGCCTGCCGGAACGCGGTCCCGCGGTGGGCGGAGCGCAGGGCCGCCACGCCCTTGTCGGCGGCGGTGGCGGCCGGGACGGCCGGGGTCGTGCCGGGCACGGCCAGGTCGGAGCGGGTGGCGCGTTCGGCGCCCTCGTAGGCGCCGCCGGGGGCGAGGTGGACGACGAGGTCGCCGCCGAGGACGGGCAGTCCGCGGTAGGTGCGGTCGTAGCGGATGTGCTGGGCGCCGTCCGCGTCGGTGACGACGTCGCGGACGGTCCGGCCCTGCGCGGGGGTGACGGCGAGCCGGGTCGCGTGGGCGGTGACGGCGGCGTCGGCGCGGGCGACGCCGGTGGCCCGGGAGGGGAGGTCACGGCCGGACGCGGTCGCCGCGGACGGCGTCAGCAGGGCGGCGGTGACGGCGGTCGCGGCCAACGCCGCGGATATGACGGTCGCGGCACGTCTGGTGCTGGGCTGCATCGTGCTCCTCTGGTGGGGGGCGTGCGCGGTCCCCGCATCTGCGTCCGGCCACGGTGGGGCGGGCCCGGGTGCGGAGGTGAGGCGGTGCCAGATTTAAGTGCCCATGACATTCGGATGTCCAGAGCGCGTCCGTGGTCCACACACGGGAATCGGCCGAAGCACACACGGTGGTCACGCGTCGGGCGCGGTCGGCCCGTTGACCGGCGCGGAGCGGCCGCACGGTTCAGCCCGTTGACCGGCGCGGACCGGCCCCCGTCGGTCGGTCCGCGCCGGTCAGCTCCCGTCGAACGCGCCGTGCCTCCCCGCTCCCGAGGAGAAGCGTGCCGCGCCCTCCCCCGCTTCCGCGAGGGACACCCTGCCGTGCCGCAACTCGGTCTCCAGCGCGGCCGTTTCCCCCAGCCCCTCGGCCTCCAGCACCGCGAGCCGGTCGTGCCGTACGCAGGTCTGCGGGAAGGCCGCGATCTCCTCGGCGAGCCGTTCGGCCGCGGCGCGCGCCCCGCCGGCCGGGACGACCCGGTTGACCAGGCCCATGGCGTACGCCTCGGCCGCGTCCACCGGACGTCCCGTCAGGATCAGGTCCATCGCCCGCGAGGTGCCGATCAGCCGCGGCAGCCGTACCGTCCCGCCGTCGATCAGGGGCACGCCCCAGCGCCGGCAGAACACCCCGAGCACCGCGTCCTCCTCGGCGACCCGCAGGTCGCACCAGAGGGCCAGTTCCAGGCCGCCGGCCACCGCGTGACCCGAGATCGCCGCGATGACCGGCTTGCCCAGCCGCAGGCGGGTGGGCCCCATGGGCCCGTCCCCGCCGCCCCCCTCGGTCGCGTCGGTCACCTCGTTGCCGCGCGGGGTGCCGATGGCCTTGAGGTCGGCACCCGCGCAGAAGGTGCCGCCCTCGCCCCACAGCACGGCGACCGAGGCGCCGGGGTCGGCGTCGAACTCACGGAAGGCGTCGGCCAGTTCACGCGCCGTCGGACCGTCGACGGCGTTGCGCGCCGCGGGGCGCGAGAGCACCACCGTGGTGACGGGTCCGCTGCGCTCGACACGTACGGGCATGGCCTGTTCCCTCCGCCGCCGATCACCCCTGCCGGGTCAGGAGAGGTTATCGCCGTGGGTCAGGGTCTCCCAGGCGACGAAGAGGTTGTTGCTGCCGGCCGGACGCTGGGACTGGGTCAGCGCCTGGGTGTTGGTCATCGCGATGCCGAGCCGGTTGTGCAGCGCGTTGTAGCCGACCTCGGTCACCGGTCCGAGCCCGAGGTTGAGGTGCCCGCCGCACAGCCAGGACGGCACGGCCTCGCCCCGCTGGTACTTGGACTGGAAGCCCAGCGCCTGCCGGAGCCGCTCGCCGACCTGCGGGTAGAGGTCCTCGCCCTGGATGCGGCTGGTCTCCGCGACGTGCGAGATCGAGGAGATGCCGTAGCCGGTGTGCGTGAAGTCGCGGCAGGTCTCCTGGGTCAGACCGGTCACGAAGGTGGACTGCCCCTGCCAGTAGCCGACGATCTCGTCCCGGGTGTCGAGCCCGCTGCCGGGCACGGTCCTGGGCAGCGCGCCGTCGGTGTCCAGGTACACGTACGCGGCCACGCGGTTCAGGTAGCGCGTGACGGCCTTGTCGTACGAGGTGCGGTCGTCGAGGAAGACGGAGATGCCGACGGCGGCCTCCATCATGCTCAGCTCCCAGTTGCCGTTGCTCTTGGAGCCGTTGATGACCTCGGGGAGGTAGACGTTGCGCAGCATGGTGGCGAAGCGGTTCACGTTCGGCCAGCCGGTGTAGGTGTAGCGGATGATCTCCGCCGCGCGGGGCCACACCGAGCCCGCCCAGCCGGTCTGCAGCGGGGCGTTGCTGTTGGTGTGGTCGGTGATGGTGGCCGACCAGGCGTCCATCAGCTGGATCGCCTTCTGCGCGTACTTGGCGTCACGGGTGACGTACCAGGCCAGCGCGTTGGTGTAGGCCGCGATGGCGTCCTCGCGCTCGTCGGTGCAGCCGTAGTTGGGGTTGGAGTACGAGCCGCACTCGACGACCGCGCGCGGCTTGGGGGTGCGCGACTGCGAGGCGTAGGCCGACGCCATCATCTGGTCGTACGCGCCCTTCCAGGGCTGCGCCCCGGCCTGCACCTTTCCGCGTACGAAGTCGAGTTGGGCACGGCTGACCAGGACGCCGGGATGGCTGAACGCGGCCGGCGCGGCCTCGGCTCGGCCACCGCCGGGCAGCGCGGCCAGGAGGGCGGCGACCAGCGCCGCGACGAGGGCGAAGATGCCCTTGGTGAGGAGACCTTGGGACCTGTGGGACATGGGGGGACGCCTTCCCAGGAGACGGCGTGTTCACGTGGGTGAACTGCGAATGCACCCGTGAACACTGCGATTGAGGGATGACGGTAGGACTAGACCAATACGCCGTCAAGTCCCCTGGCATGGACGGCTGATACCTGCCACCGCGCCCCGTACGGCTGTGCGACACCGCCGCGGTGGAAGGACACGTATCTGACCCGCCCTCATCCCCCGGCACTGCCGGCGGCCCTCGGCCGGCGGCGCTCCGATGGCGGCCCCGTCCCCCCTCCCCCAGGCTCGATACGCATCCGTCCTCCCGAAGGGGTCCCCATGGAACTGCACCTCGTGGGCAAGGTCGCGGTCGTCACCGGAGCCGGCCGGGGCATCGGCCTGGCGGTGACACGGACGCTCGCGCGAGAGGGGGTCCGTGTCGTCGCGGGCAGCCGCAGCGTCACCCCCGAGGCGGAGGCCCTCGTGGAGGCCTACGAGGTGACCCCCGTGGCCGTGGACCTCGCCGACCCGGAGGGCCCCGCCGAGCTCGTGCGGCAGGCCGCGGAGCGTTACGGCTCCGTCGACATCCTGGTCGGCAACGTGGGCTCGGGGACGTCCCGCGGCGGCTTCCTCGAGGTGGACGACGAGGAGTGGCGGCGCGTCTTCGAGATCTCCTTCTTCAGCGCCGTCCGCACGGCCCGCGCCGCGATCCCCCACATGCTCGAGGCGGGCGGCGGCGCGATCGTCAACGTCACCTCCGTCAACGCGCGCCTGCCCTTCCCGACGGTCGTGGACTACTCGGCCGCCAAGGCCGCGCTGGCGAACCTGACGAAGTCCCTGTCCGAGGAGTTCGCCCCGCACGGCGTCCGCGTCAACGCGGTCGCCCCCGGCCCCGTCCGCACGCCTTTCTGGACGGCCCCGGGGGCCTTCGCCGACCAGGCGGCCGCGGCGGCGGGGACCACCGCCCAGGAGGCGCTGGACTTGGTCGTGCCCCGCAGCATGGGCATCTCCACCGGGCGCATCACCGAGCCCGAGGAGGTGGCCGCCCTGATCGCCTTCCTCGCCTCCCCCGTCGCCGGCAACGTCACGGGGGCCGAGTTCACCATCGACGGCGGCCAGGTCAAGACGACCTGACGCCGCGCCGGAACGGGAAAACAGGGGCGGCCGACCCCGTCCCACGAGTCGGCCGCCCCCTCACAGGGCTCTCCCCCACGGTGAACCCCGTGGCCTTGGTTCACGGCATCGGCGTCAGAAGGCGAAGACGCCGGCCGTGTCGCTGCCGCGCAACACGCACGGGTTGCCGAAGGTCTGCGCGAAGGTGACGCGCCGGCCCTCCCAGACCCCGTCCGCGGTGACCACGACCGGGTCCCAGATCCGGGTGCAGACGACCCCCTGCGAGCCCGCCGTCACCGCCGCGAAGTCCCCGTGGACGGCGGTGAGTTCCGTACAGGCGGCGACCGGGTCGGGGTGGTCGCCGTACGGGGTGGGCCGGCAGCGCAGCACGACCGCCCGCTGTATCGTCGCCGTCGCGGGGTCTTCTCCCTTCCCCACGGACAGGACGAGCGCGGACGGCGCGTACAGGCTCGTCGCCCCGGCCGGCCGGGCCTCCGCCGAGCCGGCCACGACCCCCGCCGAACACACCGCCGCCACCAGGGCCAGGCAGGTCCCCACCGCACTGAACCGCATAGCGAACACTCCTTCGGCACTCGATCCGGATATCGGACGTCGAGGAGTCTTGTGCATCGGGCGCCCGCCCGTCACATCGCCTCCGCGACTTTCGGTCACCGGTTGTTCACAGTGTGTACTATCCGTTGTGTCGCACTTGCGGTGGGCTGGGCGTCCGGGTGAATGGACTCAGTGGAACCCGGGCCTCCGTGAAAGCGCCTTCACGGATCGGCACATCGTCTCCACATCGGCCGAAAGCAGCGGGCCGCCGCCGTGTTCAGCACACGACGACGGCCCGCGGGGACGGTTCCGGGAGGCGCTATCCTGTGTAGCCCGCGAAGATCCGCGAGAACTCGTAGGGCGACTGGGGGATGTTGGTGCACATGTACAGCGCGCCGGTGCAGGCGTTGCGGTCCCGGGTGGTCTCCCAGAAGGCGAGCATCCCCAGGTGCTTGCCCTGGGCGAAGCCCACCAGCTGGCGGGCGTCGGCCTGGTCGTAGATCCGGCCGTCGTCGTTCTGCCCGAGCATCGGCGTGACGCCGACCATCGCCCACACCTGGGCGTCGGACTTGCCGGGGTAGAGGGACTTGAGCTGGGCGAAGGTGCTGTTGGCCGCCTGGATCGCGGCGTCTCCGTAGTCGGCGCTGCGGTAGTAGTCCATCGCCATGATGTTGACGACGTCGAGGTTCACCCCGGCGTCGCGGGCCGAGCGCACGACGCCCAGACCGTCCGCCGTGAGCCCCTCCGGCAGGACGGGCAGGGTGAGCGAGATCCGCAGCCCGGGGTGGGCCTGCTGGAGGCGGGCCAGCGCCTGGGAGCGGCGGGCGACGGACGCCGGGTCGGCGGTGGCGGCGCCCTCGATGTCGAAGTCGGCGTAGGTCAGGCCGTAGGCGTTGACGACCGCGTTGTACTCGGCGTACAGCGCGTCCACGGAGCCGCAGGCCTGGGCGAGTTCGATGCCGGTGGCGCCGCCGAAGGAGATCTTGACGTCACCTCCGGCCGCGCGGATCGCGTCGATCTGGTCCTTGTTCCAGCCGTCGCGCGGGTCGTAGGCGTTGAACCACATCGCCTTGCACGACGAGGCGGTGATGAAGGCCATGGTGAAGCTCTTCAGGCCGCTCGCCGAGGACAGCGTGGTGAGGCTGGGCGTCGGCCAGGCGCCCATGTCGACGTAGGGGGCGGTGCGCACGCCGCCCGGGGGCGGGTTGGTGCCGCCGGAGGTGGTCGTCCCGCTGACCGCGCCGCTGTACGCGGAGGTGTTGCCCGCCGCGTCCTTGGCGCGGACCCGGAAGGAGTAGCCGGTGCTCGCCTGCAGCCCGGTGGCGGTGTAGGAGGTGCCGGTCACGGCGACGGGCGTGCCCCCGTCCCGGGAGACCTCGTAGCCGGCGACGCTGCCGGAGTTGTCGGTGGAGGCCGTCCAGCGGACGGTGAGGGAGGAGGAGGTGGCCGAGCCGACGCTCACCCCGCCGGGGACGCTGGGCGCGGTGGTGTCCGGGCCACCGCCGGAGCCGGTGCAGGAACCGCCGTTGAGCTTGCAGTTCGCGGGCGCGCCCGTGCCCGAGGAGACCCAGCCGAAGGCGGCGGTCGCGCCGGGCGCCAGCGTGCCGTTGTAGTCGCGGTTCTTGAAGGTGTAGTGGCTGCCGCTCTGGGTCATCAGGGTGTCCCAGTACGAGCCGACGCTCGTCCCCGACGGCAGGTCGAACTCGACGGTCCATCCGCTGAGGGTGGTGGTGCCGCCGTTGGTGATCGTGTACTGCCCCTGGTATCCGGTGTCCCAGGTGGCCGTCTTGACGAAGGCCGCGCTCGGGGCGGCCGCGGCGGCGGGCGGGGCGAGGAGCAGGACGAGCGCTCCGACGAGCGCGGTGACCAGGGCCAGAGTTCTTCGCATCCGGGCCTCCCGTGGGGGGGAACACGCAGTTGGTCTGTACCAAATGCATTTGGTGTAGACCTATCGAGTTGATGCGTGCGCGTCAAGACGTGGGGCGGTCCGGGATCCGGCGGCCGTACCACCCAGGGGCGGCCGGGCCGGTGCGATCGGGTGACCCGGCGGCCGGGCCGCGCCCGCGGGCACCCGCCGGGCGGGCATCATCGCTGGAGGCCGGGGCCGGTGCTCCCCCTCCCCGATCGTGCCGGGCGGCCGGGAGTCGTCATGCACATCCTGCTCATGGCGTCGGCGTTCAACAGCCTGACGCAGCGCGCGTACACGGAACTCGGCGAGCTCGGACACACCGTCGCCGTGGAGGTCACGCCGGACGGCGACGCGATGCGCGCGGCGGTCGCCCGCCACGAACCGGAACTCGTCGTCGCGCCCATGCTGACGGCGGCGATCCCCGAGGACGTCAGGACCGCCCGCACCTGCCTGATCGTGCACCCGGGACCGCCCGGCGACCGCGGCCCGTCCTCCCTGGACCGCGCCGTGCAGGAGGGCGTCGCCACCTGGGGCGTGACGGTGCTGCAGGCCGAGGAGGAGATGGACGCGGGCCCCGTGTGGGCCGCGGTGGCCTGCGCGGTGCCGCCGGTCGGCAAGAGCGACTGGTACCGGGGAGAGGTCTCTGACGCGGCGATGGAGGCCGTCCTGCTGGCGGTCGACCGGTTCGCCTCCGGCGCTTACGTCCCCCGGCGGCAGGGCGACCCGGCCCTCGGGGCGGTCGTCCGGGTCCGCCCGGTGCTCCGGCAGGACGAGCGCCGCATCGACTGGGCCGCCGACCCGACCGCGACCGTGCTGCGCAAGCTGCGTGCCGCCGACTCGCGGCCCGGCGTACTGGACGAGCTCCTCGGCACCCGCTGGTTCCTGCACGGCGGTCACCCCGAGGACCGGTTGCGCGGCGAACCGGGCCGGCTGCTGGCCACCCGGGCGGGCGCGGTGTGCCGGGCCACCCGGGACGGCGCCGTGTGGATCCCTCGGCTGCGGCCCCGCCGCGCGCCGGGCGGCCCGCCCACGTTCGCGCTGCCGGCCGTCACCGCCCTCGGCGCGCTCCTGCCGCCGCTGCCGGAGGACCCCCTGCCCCCGCAGTGCGCCGGCGACCGGGACAGCTGGGCCGACATCCGCTACCGCGAGGACGGCGCCGCGGGCGTCCTGTCGTTCACCTTCGCGGGCGGCGCCATGTCCGCCGCCGCCTGCCGGCGTCTCCTCACGGCGTACCGCCACGCCTGCACGCGGCCCACCTCGGTACTGGTGCTGGGCGGGGCCCGGGACGTGTTCTCCAACGGCATCGACCTGAAGGCCATCGAGGCCGCCGCGGACCCGGGGGCCGAGTCCTGGGCGGCCATCACGGCCATCGACGACCTCGTCGAGGCCGTCCTCACCACCACCGACCGCCTGGTGGTCGCCGCGCTCGGCGGCAACGCGGGCGCGGGCGGGGTGATGCTCGCCCTCGCCGCCGACGAGGTCTGGTGCCGCCAGGGCGCCGTGCTCAACCCGCACTACCGCCTCATGGGCCTGTACGGCTCCGAGTACTGGACGTACACCCTGCCCCGCCGGGTCGGCCCCGCCATGGCCGCACGCCTGACCGAGCGGGCGCTCCCGGTCGGCGCGGCCGCCGCCCTGCGGATCGGCCTGGTGGACCGGCTGCTGATGTGCGGCCCGCAGGAGTTCGGCGCCGACGTCGCCCGCCTCGCGGCCCGCCTGGCCCGTACGGCGGGGACCGGGCCCCGGATCGCCGCCAAGAAGGCGGAGGCCGAACGCCGGGAGGCGGAGCGTCCCCTGGCGTCCCACCGCGCCGAGGAGCTGTCCCGCATGCGCGAGGCCTTCTTCGACCCCCACGCCCCCTACCACTCCCTCCGCTCCGCCTTCGTCCACCGCCGCACCCCCACCGGGACCCCGCCGCACCTGTGGGAGACCCCGGCCCCCTCCTGCCCCTGAGACCGCCACTCCCGGAACGGGAGGCCCGGCGGCGCCGGCGACGACGCCCGGCCGGGAGCGCCCCAGGAGTCCACGCCGGAGCCGCGCGGGAACCCGGAGAACGCCGCCCGACTCGGGACACGGTCGTGGCCACCGCCGCGGCGACGGCAGCCCCGCAGCGCGGGACGCCGGGCAGCGGCGGCCGGCAGCGAGAGCCCGCAGATGTCCGCCCGCCGGGAGCCGGCCGCTCGCGCCGACGGCAGCCCGCGCGCCGAACGGCTTCCGCGACATCGCGACCCCCTACGCCGCTCCACCCCCCAGCGCGGGAGGCTCCGCGCGCTCGGACGGCCCGGCACCCCGCGACAGCGAACGGCCGGAAGCGAGAGCGCCAGGAGATCCGGCCACCGGCGCCCGGCCGCTCCCCCGCGCGCCCCGGCCGCGCGCCGAGCACCCTTGGCCACGGCTCAAGGGCCTGCGCCAGGCATCGCGGGGCGGTCACCGTATTGGCCCTCTTCGACGTCCCCTCCCGGCGAGCCACTCGCTATCAAGGGGGATAGATGCCTTTATGTGGCATTTGTCGCTCGATGAGGAGGCATCCCGATGGATGCGACTGCTTCGACCCAGAACGACGCCGCGCGGACCCCGGCAGCGGGGGACGAGGAAGCCCCGATCCACATTCTCTGGATCAACGCGGGGCTGAGTTGCGACGGCGACTCGGTGTCGCTGACCGCCGCGACCTTGCCCAGCATCGAGGAGATCGTCCTGGGCGGCCTTCCGGGCCTCCCCAAGATCCAGGTGCACTGGCCGCTGATCGACTTCGAGTGCGGTCCGGTGGGGGGCGCCGACACCTTCATCGAGTGGTTCTTCAAGGCCGAGCGCGGCGAGATCGAGCCGTTCGTCCTGGTCGTCGAGGGGTCCGTCCCCAACGAGGCGATCAAGGCGGAGGGCTACTGGTGCGGCTTCGGCGACAACCCCGAGACCGGCCAGCCGATCACCACCAGCGAGTGGATCGACCGTCTCGCGCCCAAGGCCCTGGCCGTGGTCGCCATCGGCACGTGTGCCACCTACGGCGGCATCCACGCCATGGAGGGCAACCCCACCGGCGCCATGGGCGTGCCGGACTACCTGGGCTGGGAGTGGAAGTCGAAGGCGGGCATCCCGATCGTCTGCGTGCCCGGCTGCCCGATCCAGCCCGACAACTTCGCCGAGACGCTGACGTACCTGCTCTACCAGGCGGCCGGCTCCGCGCCGATGATCCCGCTGGACGACAAGCTGCGCCCGGCCTGGCTGTTCGGCGCGACCGTGCACGAGGGCTGCGACCGGGCCGGCTACTACGAGCAGGGCCAGTTCGCCGACCGCTACGACTCGCCGCAGTGCCTGGTGAAGATCGGCTGCTGGGGCCCGGTCGTCAAGTGCAACGTCCCCAAGCGCGGCTGGATGGACGGCATCGGCGGCTGTCCCAACGTCGGCGGCATCTGCATCGCCTGCACGATGCCCGGCTTCCCGGACATGTTCATGCCGTTCATGGACGAGCCGCCCGGTGCGCGGCTGTCGAGCACCGCCAGCGGCGCGTACGGCGCCGCGATCCGGCGGCTGCGCTCCATCACGGCCAGGACCGTGGACAAGGAGCCCAAGTGGCGTCACACCGGCCGGAAGCTCACCACCGGCTACAAGGCGCCCTGGTGACCCCACGGCACCGCCCCGGCCACCGGCCACCCCCCTCCCCCGCCTGACGAAGGGCACGCACACACCATGGCTCCGAAGACGAAGACGGCCGGAGACGGCAGTGGCCTGATGGAGATGTCCTGGGATCCGATCACCCGGATCGTGGGCAGCCTCGGCATCCACACGAAGATCGACTTCAAGCAGAAGCGCGTCGCGGAGTGCTACAGCACCTCGTCGGTCTTCCGCGGCTACAGCGTCTTCATGCGGGGCAAGGACCCCCGCGACGCGCACTTCATCACCAGCCGGATCTGCGGGATCTGCGGCGACAACCACGCCACCTGCTCGGTCTACACGCAGAACATGGCGTACGGGGTGAAGCCGCCGCACCTCGGCGAGTGGATCATCAACCTCGGCGAGGCCGCCGAGTTCATGTTCGACCACAACATCTTCCAGGAGAACCTGGTCGGGGTCGACTACTGCGAGAAGATGGTCCGCGAGACCAACCCGGGCGTCATGGAGCAGGCCGACCGCACCGAGGCCCCGCACGCCGCGGACCACGGCTACCGCACCATCGGCGACATCATGCGCTCGCTCAACCCGCTCGAGGGCGAGTTCTACCGCGAGGCGCTCCAGGTGAGCCGCTACACACGGGAGATGTTCTGCCTGATGGAGGGCCGGCACGTCCACCCCTCCACCCTCTACGCGGGCGGCGTCGGCACCATCGCGTCGGTGCAGCTGTTCACCGACTACCTCACCCGGCTGATGCGCTACGTGGAGTTCATGAAGCGCGTCGTACCGCTCCACGACGACCTCTTCGACTTCTTCTACGAGGCCATGCCCGGCTACGAGGAGGTCGGCCGGCGCCGTGTCATGCTGGGCTGCTGGGGCGCGTTCAACGACCCCGAGCACTGCGACTTCACCTACGCCAACATGACGGACTGGGGACGGAAGATGTTCGTCTCCCCCGGCATCGTGGTGGACGGGAAGCTGGTCACCAACGACCTCACGCAGATCAACCTGGGCATCCGCATCCTGCTGGGCAGCTCCTACTACCAGGACTGGGAGGGCCAGCAGCAGTTCGTCACCCACGACCCGCTCGGCAACCCGGTCGACCCGCGCCACCCCTGGAACCAGCACACCATCCCCGCGCCCCAGAAGCGCGACTTCGGCGACAAGTACAGCTGGGTGATGTCCCCGCGCTGGTTCGACGGCAAGGACCACCTGGCGCTGGACACCGGCGGTGGCCCGCTCGCCCGTCTGTGGTCCACCGCCCTCAACGGCCTGGTCGACATGGGGTACGTGAAGGCCACCGGGCACAGCGTGGTGATCAACCTGCCCAGGACGCTCACCAAGCCGGAGACCACCCTCGAGTGGAAGATCCCGCAGTGGAGCAACGCCCTGGAGCGGAACCGGGCCCGCACCTACTTCCAGGCCTACGCCGCCGCCTGCGCCCTCCACTTCGCCGAGATGGGGCTGGAGGAGGTCCGCGCGGGCCGCACCCAGACGTGGGAGAAGTTCGAGGTCCCGGACGAGAGCATCGGCGTGGGCTTCACCGAGGCGGTGCGCGGTGTCCTCTCGCACCACATGGTCATCCGCGACGGCAAGATCGCCAACTACCACCCGTACCCGCCGACCCCGTGGAACGCCAGCGTGCGCGACACCTACGGCACCCCCGGCCCGTACGAGGACGCCGTGCAGAACACCCCGATCTTCGAGGAGAACTCCCCGGAGGACTTCAAGGGCATCGACATCATGCGGGCCGTGCGCAGCTTCGACCCGTGCCTGCCGTGCGGCGTCCACATGTACGTCGGCGGCGGACGCACGGTGGAGAAGCTCCACGTCCCCACCGGCCTGAGCGGTATGGCCGGATGAGCGCCGAGCAGACGGCGCGTCGCGTCGAGGAGATCCTCGACGCGTTCGCGGCCTCCGGCGACGGCGAGACGGCACGCGCCGCCGAGGAACTGGTGCGCACCCTCATGGAGTTCTACGGCGCCGGCCTGGCCCGTGCGGTCACCCTCCTCGAGAACGGCTCGACGGATCCGCTCGCCGTGCTCATGGCCGACGAGATGGTCGCGGGCCTGCTGACCCTCCACGACCTGCACCCCGAGGACACCCTCACCCGGGTCGGCCGTGCAGTTGAAGCCGCCCGCGCCGGGGCGACGGTGGGCGTCGAGCACTTCGACCCCGACACCGGCACGCTGCGGCTGAGCGCCCGCGAGGACGGCGGCTGCGGCTGCCCCAGCACCATGGACGCCACCCGGCAGCGCATCGAGGCGGCCCTGTCCTGCTTCGCCCCGGAGGTGTCGGTGGTCGAGATGCCGGCGTCCGGCCCGGCGGCGGGCGAGCCCGCGCTGCTGCAGATCGGCAACCGTCCGCCGGGGGCGCCGTGAGCCCCCGTACCACCGGGGCCGGACTGCGCCGTTTCGTGGCGCCCCGGCAACCCACTCCCGAACGCTGCGAACTGTGCGGGGTGGAGCTGACGGGCCCGCACCGGCATCTGGTCGACGCCGGACAGCGGGCACTGGCCTGCGCCTGCGTGCCGTGCGCGCTGCTCCTCGAACGGCCCGGCGCGGGCGGCGGCCGTTTCGCCGCCGTGCCCGACCGGGTGCTGAGCGACCCCGGGTCGGTGCCCGACGCGGCCACCTGGCAGCAGCTGCGCATCCCCGTCTCGGTCGCCTTCTTCTTCCACAACTCGGCGCTCGGCCGGCCCGTGGTGCTCTACCCGAGCCCGGCCGGCGCCACCGAGAGCGAGGTCGAACCGGCCACCTGGCAGGCCGTGTTCGGCGGCTCGCCGCTGGCCGCCTCCCTACGGCCGGACGTGGAGGCCCTGCTCGTCCGCCGGGACGACGGCGCGCAGGACGGCGGCGAGTGCTTCCTGCTGCCGGTCGACCGCGCCTACGAACTGGTGGGCCGGCTACGGCTGAACTGGCAGGGCTTCGACGGCGGTTCCGGCGCCCGCGCCGAACTGGCCGCCTTCTTCGACGACGTACGACAGCGGGCCGCGACCGCGGCGCCGCGGGAGGGGTTGCCGACGTGACCGAGCTGGACTTCGGCTGCACGGGTGTTCGGGCCGATCCGTACGCCGCCGGACCGACGCTGGTCTTCCGGCTGCGGATCACCGCCTCCGGCGGGGAGCGGGTGCACGCCCTGGCGCTGCGCTGCCAGTTGCGCATCGAACCGGCACAGCGGGCCTACGGCGACGCCGCGGAGGCCCGGGGCCTCGGCGACCTCTTCGGCGAGCGGGCGCGCTGGGGCAGCACCCTGCAGCCCCTGCAGTTCGCGCAGGTGCCGCTGATGGTGCCGGGCTTCACCGGCGAGACCGAGGTGGACCTGCCGGTGCCGTGCACCTACGACATGGACGTCGCCTCCGCGAAGTACTTCGAGGCCCTGGAGGACGGCGAGGCGCCGCTGCTGCTGCTCTTCTCCGGCACCGCCTTCGTCGGGCCCGGCGGTTTCCAGGTGCGGCCGGTGCCCTGGGACAAGGAGGCCGTGTGCCGCATGCCGGTGACGGTGTGGCGCGAGGCGATCGACGCCCACTTCCCCGAATGCGGCTGGATCCGGCTGCCGCGCACGGCGCTGGAGTCGCTGCGGTCCTTCCGCAGCGCCCACGCCCTGCCCTCGTGGGAGGCGACCGTCGAGGCCCTGCTCGCCGGCGCCGCCGCCCCGGCGGGGGGTGCCCGGTGACGGCCGCGACGGAACACTTCGCGACCGCCCGCCAGGCCGCCGACGCCGTCCTGTTCGAGGGCTACGTGCTCTACCCGTACCGGGCGTCCTCGGCGAAGAACCGCATGCGCTGGCAGTTCGGTGTGCTGGTGCCCCCGGTGTGGGCGGCCGCGTCCGGCGAAGCCGTGCTGCAGCGCACCGAGATCCTCATGGAGCCGCGCGCGGACGCCGCGCTCCACGCGGAGCTGCGCTTCCTGCACGCGCAACGGCGCACCGTGGAACGGGTCCTGCTCGACGGCGAGTTCGAGCCCGTCGACGAACTCCCGCTGCCGGACCGGGTGCTGGTCCCGTGGGACGAGGGCGTGGAGGAGCGCGTCGAGCTGTCCGTGGACGTCACGGCGCTGACCGCCGAGGACCTGGTCCTGCCGTTCACCTTCCCCGCGAGCGAGGACAGCGAGATCGTCACCGGCGAGGACGGTCTCCCCGCCGGGCGCGTCGTGCGCCGCCGGGCACGCCTCGAGGGCGTCCTGCGGCTGTCGGCGGAGGAACTGCCCGGCCCCTACCGGGTGCTGCGGCTGACCGCCGTCGCGGAGAACACCGGGAGCGCCCTGGCCTCGAACCGGGAGGAGGCGCTGCCGCACGCGCTGGTCTCGGCCCATCTGATGCTGCGGCTGACCGCCGGCTACTTCGTGTCGATGACGGACCCCCCGGAGTGGGCGAGGGCCGCCGTCGCCGAGTGCCGCAACGAGAACACCTGGCCGGTGCTGGCGGGCGACGACGCCGCGGCGAACGTGGTGCTGTCCTCCCCCATCATCCTGGAGGACCATCCGCGGATCGCCCCGGAGAGCCCCGGCGCGCTCTACGACGCCACCGAGATCGACGAGATCCTGGCGCTGCGCACCGCCGCCCTCACCGACGAGGAGAAGCGGCAGGCGCGCGGCACGGACGAACGGGCCGCGGCGGTGATCGACCTGGCGGACTCCATGCCGCCGGAGGTGATGGAGCGTCTGCACGGCGCCGTGCGCGCGCTGCGCGAGGTCACCGGTCCGCAGGACCCGCCCGCCGCGGTCCCCGAGACCCCCTGGTGGGACCCGGGCGCCGACGCCTCCGTCGACCCGGGCCGGGACCGCGTCATGGTCGGCGACACCTGGGTGGCCGCCGGCAGCCGCGTCGTGCTGCGCCCGGGACGACGGCGCACCGACGCGCAGGACCTGTTCCTGCAGGGGCGCAGCGCCCAGGTGGAGGCGGTGCTGCACGACGTGGACGGCGGCGTGCACCTCGCGGTCACCGTGGACGGCGACCCCGGCGCGGAGATCCGCCGGGAGCAGGGCCGCTTCCTGTACTTCCAGCCCGACGAACTCGCTCCCCTGGAGGACGCGTGAGCACGGGAGGCGTGCTGGTCGCGGGCATCGGCAACGTCTTCCTGGGGGACGACGGCTTCGGCGTCGAGGTGGTGCGCCGGCTGTCGGGGCACCCGCTGCCCGAAGGCGTCCACGTCACCGACACCGGCGTCCGGGGCGTGCACCTGGCGTACCAGCTCCTCGACGGCTACCGCAGCGTGGTCCTCGTCGACGCCGTCGCGCGCGGCGGCTGCCCCGGCACGCTGCACCTGATCGAGGCGCCGCCGCCCGGCGGCGAGGGGCCCGGCGCGGCCCTCGTCGACGGGCACCGGATGACCCCGGACACGGTGCTGGCGCTCCTCGACACCCTCAGCGCGGGGACGGGTGCCCCCAGGCCCTCCCGGGTCCTGGTGGTGGGCTGCGAGCCGGCCTGCCTGGAAGAGGGCATCGGCCTGAGCGCTCCGGTGGCCGCGGCCGTGGACGAGGCCGTGCGCCTGGTGCTGCGCGTCGTCGGCGAAGAGAGCGACCGGCCCGCCGACCCGCACGCGGTGGCCTGACCGGCCCGCCGCGCCGCGGAACTCAGCGACGAGCAGAAAGGAGCACCCCGCCATGTGGAAGATCGCCCTGAGCGCGGTGGGCGCGGCCGTGGCCGCCCTCGCCATGTCCCGCGTCCTGCCGGACGTGAAGCGGTACCTGCACATCCGGTCCATGTGAGGCCGAACGGGTAGGCCGGTGCCGGCCCGGCGGCGTGGCGGGCCGGGTGTCCCGGGAGCCGGGCCTTCAATGGAGCCGCGTGAGCCGCCGGCACCGCCCGCCGGCCCGCCGGCAGCCGGGGCCCGGCCGGTACCCGCACACCGGAGAAGAGGCCGATGCACGAGATGTCCATCGCAGTGGCGGTGGTGGAGCAGGTCGAGGAGGCCGCCGCCCGGCTCGCGGACGGCACGGGCGCGGCGCCCTGCGCGGAGTCCGTCCACCTGGAGGTCGGCGAACTCGCCGGTGTCGTGGCGGACGCCCTCGCCTTCAGCTTCGACCTCGCCTGCACCGGCACCGTACTGGAGGGCGCGGCCCTCACCACCGAGACCGTCCCCGGCCGGGCCCGCTGCGCGCGCTGCGCGCGGGACTGGGCCACCGGCATGCCCCCGCGGCTGACCTGTCCCGGCTGCGACGGCGCGGCGACGGAGCTGCTGTCCGGCCGTGAACTGCGGATCACCGAGGTGCGGTGGGCCGGGCAGCGGCGGCCGGCCGCCACACTCCCCGAGGAGCGCTGAGAGCCATGTGCAAAGTGACCGATCTGCGGCAGTCCGTGCTCGCCAGGAACGACCGCGGCGCACAGGAGCTGCGGGAGGAACTCGCCGCACGCGGGACCGTCATGGTGAACCTGCTGTCCAGCCCGGGCAGCGGCAAGACGGCGCTGCTGGAGTCGGAACTGGGGCTGGCCCGGCTTCGCGGGGTGCCGGTGGCGGCGCTCACCGCCGACCTCGCCACCGAGAACGACGCGACCCGGCTGGCCCGCTCCGGTGCCCCGGTGCGGCAGGTGCTGACCGACGGGCTGTGCCACCTGGAGTCGGCGATGGTGCGGCGCCACGTCGACAGCTGGCTGCCGGAGGGCACGCACCTGCTGTTCGTGGAGAACGTCGGCAACCTGGTGTGCCCCGCCTCGTACGACCTCGGCGAGTCGCTGCGGGTGGTGCTGGCCTCGGTGACCGAGGGCGAGGACAAGCCGCTGAAGTACCCGACGGCCTTCGGGCTGGCGCATCTGGTGGTCGTGACGAAGTCCGACATCGCCGAGGCGGCCGGTTTCGACGAAGCGGCCTTCCTGGCGGCCGTGGCCCAGGTCAACCCGGGTGTGGAGGTGCTCCGGACGTCCTCGCGGGACGGCGAGGGCGCCGGGGTGCTGCTGGAGCGGGCGCTGGCCGTGCACGCGGGGGCCGCGGTGCACCGTCCGGTGATGGCGCGCACCGCTGTCCAGCACGGTCACGCGCACGACCACGACCACGACCACGGTCAGGTGCCCGCGGGTGAGAACGCGCACCCGCACGAGGACGCCGCCGGGCACACCCGCTCCGTGGGCCACACGCACTGATGCCGGGTCAGCCGGGGCCCGCGGCCCGGACCGCGCAGCGCCGCCGGGTGCTGGTCCGGGGGGTCGTGCAGGGGGTCGGCTTCCGGCCGTTCGTGTTCGGCCTCGCCCGTGAACTGGGACTCGCGGGGCACGTCGGCAACACCGGGGACGGGGTGGTCGCCGAGGTCGAGGGCGCCCCCGGCGCGGTCGCGGCCTTCTGCGACCGGATCGGCCCCGAGGCACCGCCGCTGGCGGTGGTCGAGTCGGTGTCCCACCGCCCCGTGCCCCTCGCGGGCGGCACGGACTTCACGATCAGCCCCTCCCGCCCCGGCGACACGGCCTCCCGCACCCTGGTCTCCCCCGACACGGCCACCTGCGAGGCGTGCCTGGCCGAGCTGCACGACCCCGCGGACCGCCGCCACCGGCACCCGTTCATCACCTGCACGCACTGCGGGCCGCGCTTCACGATCGTCACCGGCCTGCCCTACGACCGGCCCAACACCACCATGGCCGGCTTCCCGATGTGCGCGGCGTGCCGGGCCGAGTACGAGGATCCCGCCGACCGCCGCTTCCACGCGCAGCCGGTCTCGTGCCACGACTGCGGTCCCCGGCTGCGGCTGGTCGTGCCCGGCGGCCTGCGCGCGGGGCTGGAGGGTGAACCGCTCGCGGGGGCACGGCGGTTGCTCGCGGCGGGCGCGATCCTCGCGGTGAAGGGCCTGGGCGGCTACCACCTGGCCTGCGACGCGGGCAACGAGGAGAGCGTGCGGCTGCTGCGGGCCCGCAAGGGCCGCGGCGACAAGCCGTTCGCCCTGATGGCCCGGGAGGTCGCGGACGTCGAACCACTGGCCCACCTCGGCCCGGCGGAGCGGGAGTCGTTGACCGGCAACCGCCGGCCGATCGTGCTGCTGCGGCGCCGCGCGGGGGTGCGCGCGGTGGCGGAGGCCGTGGCGCCGCGGGTGGCCGACCTCGGGGTGATGCTGCCGTACACACCCGTCCACCACCTGCTGCTGGGGCTGCCGGGCGACCCGCCGGGGCCCCGGCTGCTGGTGATGACCAGCGGCAACCTGGGGGGCGAACCCATCGTCACCCACGACGGGCAGGCCCTGGAGCGGCTGGTGGGGCTGGCGGACGCCTGGCTCACGCACGACCGGCCCATCCATGTGCCGTGCGACGACTCGGTGGTGCGGATCTGCGACGGCGAGGAACTGCCCGTGCGGCGTTCGCGCGGCTACGCGCCCCTCCCCGTGCCGCTGCCCGTCCCGGTGAGGCCCGCGCTCGCCGTGGGCGGCGACCTGAAGAACACCTTCTGCGTGGGCGAGGGCCGGCATGCCTGGATGTCGGCCCACGTCGGCGACATGGACGACCTGGCGACGCTGACCGCCTTCAGCGACGCGGAACGGCAGTTGGAGCGGATCACCGGGGTCAGGCCCGAACTGCTGGCCGCGGACCGGCACCCCGGCTACCGCTCGGTGGGCTGGGCGGTACGCGCCGCGGGCGGCCGGCCGCTGCGGCAGGTGCAGCACCACCACGCACACGTCGCGGCGGCGATGGCCGAGGCCGGACTGGACGGTACGGACCAGGTCATCGGCGTCGCCTTCGACGGCACGGGCCACGGCGACGACGGCGCGGTGTGGGGCGGTGAGTTCCTGCTCGCCGACTACGCGGACTTCCGGCGGGCGGCGCACCTGGCGTACGCCCCGCTGCCCGGCGGTGACGCGGCCGTACGCCGCCCCTACCGGATGGCGCTGGCGCAGCTGAGGGCGGCCGGGCTCCCCTGGACGCCCGGCCTGCCGTGCGCGGACGCCTGCCCGGAGGGCGAACGAGTCGTCCTGGAAGTGCAGTTGGCGCGCGGGCTGCACTGCGTCCCGACCTCCAGCATGGGCCGGCTCTTCGACGCGGTCGCCTCGCTGGCCGGGGTGTGCCACGTGGCGGGGTACGAGGCGCAGGCCGCCGTCGAGCTGGAGGCGGCGGCCGTCGCGGCGGGCGGTGTGCCCGCCGAGGGCTACGCCTTCGCCCCGCGCGAGGGTGCCGGTGCTGGCGGGGCAACCGCCTGCGACCCGGGCCCGGTGCTGGCGGCCGTCGTCGCGGACCTGGCCGCGGGAGTGCCCGCCGGGGTGATCGCCGGACGATTCCACCGGGCGGTGGCCGACCTCGTCCGGGGTGTGTGCGGCGCTCTGCGGGAACGTCACGGCCTCGGCACGGTGGCGCTCACCGGCGGCGTCTTCGCCAACGCGCTGCTGTCCTCCGCGTGCGCCCGCGACCTGCGCGCGGACGGGTTCACGGTGCTGCGCCACCGGCTCGTGCCGCCCAACGACGGGGGCCTGGCGCTCGGCCAGCTCGTCGTCGCTGCCGCCGCCCGCGGCATCCCCCACCATCCACAGCGAGGAGACAGCTGATGTGCCTGGCGGTACCCGGCAAGGTGCTGGAGATCGAGGAACGTGACGGCACCAAGATGGCGGTCGTCGACTTCGGCGGCGTGGTGAAGGACGTGTGCCTGGAGTACCTGCCCGACCTCCAGGTCGGCGAGTACGCCATCGTCCACGTCGGCTTCGCGTTGCAGCGGCTCGACGAGGAGTCGGCCCGGCAGACGCTCGCCCTCTTCGGGAACCTCGGGCTGCTGGAGGAGGAGTTCGGCGACCCCTGGCAGCAGGCGGCCGCCGACGCGGGAACGACGGCGGAGGCGGAGCGGTGAAGTACATCGACGAGTTCCAGGACCCGGAGCTGGCCCGGAGACTGCTGGACGACATCCACGCGACGGTGACCAGGCCCTGGGCGCTGATGGAGGTGTGCGGCGGCCAGACCCACACCATCATCCGGCACGGCATCGACCAGCTCCTGCCGAAGGAGGTGGAACTCATCCACGGCCCCGGCTGCCCGGTCTGCGTGACCCCGCTGGAGGTCATCGACAAGGCGCTGGAGATCGCCTCCCGCCCCGGGGTGGTCTTCTGCTCCTTCGGCGACATGCTGCGCGTGCCCGGCACCGGGCGCGACCTGTTCGGCGTGCGCGGCGAGGGCGGTGACGTACGCGTCGTCTACTCCCCGCTGGACGCGCTGCGGATCGCCCGGGAGAACCCGGACCGCGAGGTCGTGTTCTTCGGGATCGGCTTCGAGACGACCGCCCCGCCCAACGCGATGACGGTGTACCAGGCGCGCAGGCTCGGCATCCCCAACTTCAGCCTGCTGGTGTCCCACGTCCGCGTCCCGCCAGCGATCGAGGCGATCATGCGCTCCTCGGACTGCCGGGTGCAGGGGTTCCTGGCGGCCGGCCACGTGTGCAGCGTGATGGGGACGGAGGAGTACCCGGAGCTGGCGGACGGCTTCGGCGTGCCCATCGTCGTCACCGGTTTCGAGCCGCTGGACATCCTGGAGGGCGTCCGGCGCGCGGTGCGCCAGTTGGAACGCGGCGAGTACCGGGTGGAGAACGCCTACCCGCGCGCCGTGCGGCCGGAGGGCAACCCCGCGGCCAAGGCGATGCTCGCGGACGTCTTCGAGATCACCGACCGCGCGTGGCGCGGGATCGGCGTCATCCCCGACAGCGGGTGGCGGCTGTCGGAACGCTACCGGGAGTACGACGCCGAGCACCGGTTCTCCGTCACCGGCATCACCACGCGGGAACCGGCGGAGTGCCGCAGCGGCGAGGTGCTGCAGGGCCTGATCAAGCCCCACGAGTGCGAGGCGTTCGGCGGTGTCTGCACACCCCGCACCCCGCTGGGCGCCACGATGGTCTCCAGCGAGGGGGCCTGCGCCGCGTACTACCTCTACCGCCGGCTCGGCGGGACCAGCGCACCCCTGGAGGCGAGCCCCGTTGGCTGACTTCACCGAGACCCTCGCCGCCCCGGACTTCTCCGGCTGGACCTGCCCGGCGCCGCTGCGCGACCAGCCGCGGGTGGTGATGGGCCACGGCGGCGGGGGCGCGCTGTCCGCGGAGCTCGTACGGCACGTCTTCGCCCCGGCCTTCGGCGGCGAGGTGCTGTCCGGGCTCGCCGACTCCGCGGTCGTGACGCTGGGCGGGGCCCGGCTGGCGTTCTCCACCGACTCCTACGTGGTGCGGCCGCTGTTCTTCCCCGGCGGCAGCATCGGCGACCTCGCCGTCAACGGCACCGTCAACGACCTGGCGATGAGCGGTGCCAGGGCCCTCTACCTCTCCTGCGGCTTCATCCTGGAGGAGGGCGTGGAGATGCCGCTGGTGGGGCGGGTCGCCGAAGCGCTGGGCGCGGCCGCGCGCACCGCGGGGGTGGAGGTCGTCACCGGGGACACCAAGGTCGTCGAGGCCGGCCACGGGGACGGGCTGTACGTCAACACCGCGGGCATCGGGCTGGTCCCCGACGGGGTCGACATCCGTCCGCAGCGCGCCGCGCCGGGCGACGTGGTCATCGTCAGCGGGGAGATCGGGGCGCACGGCGTCGCCGTGATGAGCGTGCGCGAGGGCCTGGAGTTCGGGGTCGAGATCGAGAGCGACACGGCGGCGCTCGGCGGGCTCGTCGAAGCCGTGCTGCGCGTCACGACGGACGTGCACGTGCTGCGCGACCCCACGCGCGGCGGTCTGGCGGCCGCCCTCAACGAGATCGCCGCGGCCGCGGGTGTCGGGGTCGTCCTCCAGGAGCGGGCGGTGCCGGTGCCGCCCGCGGTGGCCAACGCCTGCGCGGTGCTGGGCCTGGACCCGATGTACGTCGCCAACGAGGGCCGGCTCGTGGCCTTCGTGCCCCGCGCCGTGGCCGACGAGGTGCTGGCCGCGATGCGCGCGCATCCGCTGGGCGCCGGCGCGGCCGTCGTCGGCGAGTGCGTGACGGACCACGCGGGCATGGTCGTCGCCCGTACCGGGCTGGGCGGGACGCGCGTGGTGGACCTGCCGCTGGGTGAGCAACTGCCCCGCATCTGCTGACCGCACGGCGCCCCGGCCGGCCGGCCCACGCGGGCCGGCCGGGTGCCCCGCGCGCCGCACCGCCGCATCGTCGGCGATCACCCCCGGGAGGACGGTGTGACGTTCCGGCATCCCGCCGAACGGACCGACGACGAGACCGGACGCGGCCGGTTCGAGCGGCTCGCCGAGGCGGCGTCCAACTTCACGGCATCGCCGCTCTTCTACGCCGTCTGCCTGCTCCTGGTGGCCGGCTTCCTCGTCGTGCACGCCCTCGGGCTGCCCCTGAACTGGCAGTTGTTCGCGGCGGATCTGATGACGGCGGTCACCCTCCTGTTGCTCGCGCTGCTGAAGAACGCCGAACGCCGTGCCGAGCACGCCGTCCAGCGCAAACTGGACGCGATCGCCGCGGCGCTGCTGGAGCAGGGCGGCAGCTCGCACGAGGCCCGCAACGCGCTGCGCGAGGTGATCGGTCTCCACAAGGACGCCTGACCGCCCCAGTTTCTGACGAGTCGTCAATCCACTTTTGGTGTCCGCGATCTGTCGGTTCGTCACCTGTTTGCGGGTAGGCGCGACGCTGAACGCAGAGCGGTGAGCGCATCCCTCCTGACCTGCGGTGACGTGCCGGACAGGTGACCGGGTACGGCCAGGTGCGGCACCACAGGCGGCGGCTTCGGGTGGCAGGCCCCCCGGGGTGCTGTTTTGCTCCGCGTGGAGCGGACCGCCAGGGACCGCTCGCCCACCCTGCCCGTTCGACCTGGAGCTGCCTCATGCCTACAACACGCGTTCTTGGCGGCGTCGCCATGGCCGCGGCCGTCATCGGTCTCACCATCCCCAATGCCTCCGCCAATGACATCTCCGATGCCTGGGTCACCCCCTACTACGCCGTCCCCGGAATGCGGCTGACCGTCACGACCACGGCCTGCGGTCGCGACGCCAACTACTCCAAGGGCCAGTCCGAAGCCGGCGGCCAGATCAACCTGCTGCCCCTGGGCAGGAGCGGCCTGCTGGCGGGCACCTTCCGGGTGCCGAAGCACACCCGTCCCGGCTGGTACACCGTGACGCTGCGGTGCCCCCCGCGCATCCAGACCACCGCGTCCTTCCGGGTGGTCCGGGGTCCCGGGCACGGGTTCTCCGGCTTCGACCGCGGCTTCTCGGACTTCGGCCGCGGGTTCGCCGACCTGGACTGCGGCGACTCCGGTTCCTCCGGCCGCCGGTCCTCCGGGCGCTGACCCCCCGGAGCCCGGGTCTCCGGACCGCCGCCCCGGCCGCCGTGCAGCACGACTGCGGCGCGGCCGGGGCGGCGCGGCACCGCGGGTGAAGGTCCGGGGAATGTTGGAACGTTCCCGCACCGGCCCTTTTCACGCTTCCGGGTGGCGATCGGCGTCCGGACGGAAGAGTGTGGAGGGGAGAGGGGGCGCGCGGCCCGCGAGGCGGCGCCTAGGCGGTGCCGGCGCGTGAGCGAGGAGACGGACATGCGAGACAACGAGATGGGTGACGAGGTCTACCAGCCGGACGGGTCAGAGGTACAGGACGACGCCGGGCTGCTGGAGCCCGAGGACACCCTGGACTACCACGGTGTCGACCAGATACTCGACGAGGGCTACTCGCCGCCGGAGCGGCCCTGGGCGGTGAACAAGCCCGCCATCACCGCGGCGGGCCGGCTGCGGGGCGAGACGCTCGACGAACGCCTGGCCGAGGAACTCCCGGACCTGCCCGTCCCCGACGGCGACGGCATCGGAGACGCGTGGGACACCGACGGCGAACTGATCGACGGCGAGGTCGGCGGGCCGCGCGCCGGACGGCTGGTCGCCCCCGACGAGGGGGCGCACTACGACACCGACGGCATGGTCGCCCAGGACATCGGCATCGACGGGGCAGCCGCCTCCGCCGAGGAGGCCGCCATGCATCTCGTACCGGAGTCCGAGGAGTACTGACGCCCGGCGGGGGCGCACGACGCAGCCGGGTCAGCCGGCAGGGGGGCCTTCCTCGCGGCTCCCGGGCCCGGCGCCGGCCGCCTTCCCGTGGACGGGTTCCACGTCGCTCTGCAGGGGCGGGGCGCCGATCGCGCAGTAGTGCTTGCACGGCGGGACCGGCTTCACCGGCTCCTCGGGGGTCTCGCGGAGCACGTCGGAGCGGACGCCGAACCAGGCCAGCAGCGAGCCCACCACCAGCATCCCCGCGCAGATCACGACGGCGACGCGGAAGCCGTGGCCGAAGGCGGCCGGGTCCTCGTAGTCGTCCCCGGAGAGCCCGGCCATGAGCGGCAGGGCCGCCACCGCGAGCAGGCCCGCCGCGCGCGCCACGGCGTTGTTGACGCCCGAGGCCGTGCCGGCGTGCCGTACGTCGGCGGCGCCGAGGACGGTGGCGGTGAGCGGGGCGACGGTGGCCGCCAGGCCGAGGGCGAACACGCACACCGCGGGCAGGACGTCGGCGACGTAGGACGCGTCGGCGCCGATCCGCAGCATCAGGAGCAGGCCGAGGGCGGAGACCGCCGGGCCCACGGTCATGGGGATGCGCGGCCCGATGCGCTCGGCGAGCCGGCCGGCGCGTTCGGACAGCGCCAGCATGATGACCGTGATGGGCAGCAGCGCCGTCCCGGAGGCCAGGGGGGAGTACCCGGCCTCGGTCTGCAACTCCAGCACCAGGAAGAAGAACAGCCCCCCGAGCGCCGCGTAGACGGCGAAGGTGACCAGGTTCGCGGCGGTGAACTGGCGGTTCGCGAAGAGGCTGGGCGGCAGCATCGGGTGCGGGCTGCGCCGCTCGGTGACCACGAACCCGGCGAACGCGGCCACACCCACCACTCCGGAGACGCAGACGGCGGCGATGTCCGGGTGGCTGCCGCCCGCGGCGATCAGGGCGTAGGTGACCCCGGCGAGGCCGACCGCGCCGAGCACGGCGCCCGTGATGTCGAAGCCGCCGGTGACGCTCTCGTCGCGGCTCTCCGGGACGTGCCGGGACGCGACCGCGACGACCACGGCCGCCAGCGGGAGGTTGATGAAGAAGACCCACCGCCAGCTGACGGCGTCGACCAGCCAGCCGCCGAGCAGCGGCCCCAGCGCCCCCGCGATGCCGCCCAGGCCCGACCACACCCCGATCGCGCGGGCCCGGTCCTGGGAGGCGAAGGACGCCTGGATCAGGGCCAGCGAACCGGGGGTGAGCAGCGCACCGCCGACCCCTTGCAGGGCGCGGGCGCCGATCAGCACCTCGATGGTGGGCGCGATGCCGCACAGAAGGGACGCCAGGGCGAACCACACCGTGCCGATCACGAAGAGCTTGCGGCGGCCGAAGCGGTCGCCGAGCGAGCCGCCGAGCAGGATCAGCGCGGCGAGGGTGAGGGTGTAGGCGTTGATCGTCCACTGGAGGCCGGCGAGCGTGGCGCCGAGGTCCTTGCCGATCGTCGGGAGGGCGACGTTGACGACGGTGCCGTCCAGGAGCGTCATGCCCGATCCCAGGACGACCGCCGCGAGGACCCACCGCCCGCTCGCCCCGCTCAGCGTCAGCGTCCCGGCCCGGCCCGTCGCGCCCGCGGCTTCCGTCATCGCAGCCTCCGCCATCCCCCGCTGTGCCCGTCGGTCGTCAACCGAGAATCTACTCCGGGGGCCGTCGTACCGCGTGGCGGTGGGGTACCCGCGCACGCTGGTTCGGCCCCGGCCGACGATCATCGCGTACCAGGGGGATGCATGCGCAGGCTGACGTATTTCGTGGCGTCGACGATCGACGGCTTCGTGGCCGGCCCGGGGGGCGGGTACGACTTCCTCGCCGCCGTGTGCGACCACATGGAGACGGTCCTCGCGGAGTACCCGGAGACCCTGCCGGTGCAGGCCCGGGGTCCGCTGGGCGTCGCCGACGCGCCGAACCGGCGGTTCGACACGGTGCTCATGGGCCGGGCCACCTACGAGGTGGGGCTTCCGTTCGGGCTGACCAGCCCGTACCCGCACCTGCGGCAGTACGTCGTGTCGGGGAAGCATGGACGCGAGCCCGGACCCCGCGGTGGAGCTGGTCACCGGTGACCCGGTGGAGTTCGTGCGCGGGCTGAAGCGGCAGGACGGCGCGGGCATCCGGCTGTGCGGGGGCGGCCGGCCGGCGGGCTCGCTGCGGCCGGAGGTCGACGAGCTGGTCGTCAAGATAACCCCGTTGCCGTGGGCACCGGTGTGCCGCTGTTCGCGGGCGGTTTCGCCCCGCAGGCGTACGAGGCGACCGAGGCGCGGACGTACAAGAGCGGCGTGCTGATCGTGACCTACGCCCGCCGGGAGGACTGAGCGGCCGCCGGGGCTCCGCGGTGCGGGAATCCCGTACCGCGGTGGGCGTTGCACAAGAGGTGATCGCACCGCAGCTGCCCCCGGTCCCCTTCTCGCTCCTCGACCGCTCCCCCGTGCGCGCGGGCGCCGGGCCCGCGCAGGCGCTGCGGGACACCGTGTGGCTGGCGCGGCGCGCCGAGGAGCTGGGCTACCACCGCTTCTGGGTGTCGGAGCACCACGGGGTGCCGGGCGTGGCGGGGTCCGCGCCCGCGGTGCTGGCCGCGGCGGTCGCGGCGGCCACGTCGCGGATCAGGGTCGGCACCGGCGGGGTCATGCTGCCCAACCACCGTCCGCTGGTGGTGGCGGAGCAGTTCGGGGTGCTGGAGTCGCTGTTCCCGGGGCGGATCGACATGGGGCTGGGGCGGTCGGTGGGATTCACGGACGGGGTGCGCCGGGCGCTGGGACGTGACGCCCGCGCCGCCGACGACTTCGAGGAACTGCTGACCGAACTGCTCGGCTACTTCACCGGCACGACGGGCCCCGGAGCGGTGCACCCCAGGCCGCCGGAGGGGATGAGCGTCCCGGCCTTCGTCCTGGCGACGGGCGCGGGGGCGGCCACGGCGGCGGCCTTCGGGCTGCCGCTGGTGATCGCGGGCGTGCGGGGCGAGCAGCGCATGCGCGAGGCGATCGAGGACTACCGCGGGGCGTTCCGGCCGTCGGCGTGGGCGGCGCGGCCGTACGTCGTGGTGTCGGCGCCCGTGTCCGTCGCGGAGACGACGGAGGCGGCCCGGCGGCTGCTGGTGTCGGAGGCCTGGTCGCTGGCGCACGCGCGCACCCGGGGTGAGTTCCCGCCGCTGACGCCGCCGGATGAGGTGCTGGCCAGGCGGATGACGGCGCGCGAGCGCGAGGTGTTCGAGGGAACGCTGTCGAACGGCGTCCACGGCACCGAGGACGAGGTGACGGCCGCGCTGTCGGGGCTGGTCGCCCGCACGGGGGCGGACGAGGTGCTGGTCACCACGGCCGGCCACGACCGGTCGGCGCTGCTGGACTCGCACCGCCGCCTGGCCCGGCTCGCGGGGCTGGACACGCGGGCCGCGACGGCGGGCTGACGCACCGTCAGCGGGAACGGGAGGCGGCCCCACTTGCCTGATGGCCCGTCAACTACGCTTGCGCGGGCGCGGATCGCGGACCCGTCAGACCGAGGGGCCCTCGTACACGTCGTCGTTGCGGCCCTCGGCGAACTCCCACCACGACAGCGGCAGCCAGTCGCCGTCCACGAAGGCGTCCACGGAGGAACCGAGACCGCTGATGGCCACGCGCGTGCCGACCGGGTACAGCGTGCCGGACAGACCGGGCACGGGGACGAGCAGCGTTCCTGAGCGCTGGGCCATGCTTCCCACTTTCCTCGCGGTCAACCACAAATCGGCATATTTACGTGAAGAATAGCTGGCTTGTCTCGCGGTGCCCAAGGAGGGAGCATGAGAAATAGGTCACGTAAGCCACGAATCAGACACCAATCGGAGGTGTCCACGTGAAGGCCGTCGTCTACAAAGGACCGTTCGAAGTAGCCGTCGAGGAAGTCGACAATCCGCGCCTGCAGCACCCCAACGACGTGGTCGTCAGGGTGACCTCCACCGCGATCTGCGGCTCCGACCTGCACATGTACGAGGGCCGGACCGCCGCGGAGCCCGGCATCGTCTTCGGCCACGAGAACCTGGGAATCATCGACCAGGTCGGCGAGGGGGTCATCACCCTCAAGCAGGGCGACCGCGTGGTCATGCCCTTCAACGTCGCCTGCGGATTCTGCAAGAACTGCTCGGCGGGTTTCACCGGTTACTGCCTCACGGTCAATCCGGGGTTCGCCGGGGGCGCTTACGGCTATGTGGCCATGGGCCCCTGGCCGGGCGGTCAGGCGGAATACGTGCGCGTACCGTACGCGGACTTCAACTGTCTGAAACTGCCGGAGGGCACCGCCAACGAGTCCGACTTCGTGCTCCTGGCCGACATCTTCCCGACCGGTTACCACGGGTGCGAGCTCGCCCAGGTCTCCCCCGGCGAGAGCGTCTCGGTGTACGGCGGCGGCCCGGTCGGGCTGATGGCCGCCTACTCGGCGATGCTGCGCGGGGCGGCCAAGGTCTTCGTCGTGGACCGGGTGCCGGAGCGGCTGCAGAAGGCCGAGGAGATCGGGGCGATCCCGGTCGACTTCACCAAGGGCAGCCCGGTGGACCAGATCAAGGAGCACACGAAGGGCGAGGGCACCGACAAGGGCGTCGACGCGGTCGGCTACCAGGCCCAGGCCGGCGGCGCGGGCCGCGAGGAGCCCGCGGCGGTGCTGAACTCGCTGATCGACACCGTGCGCCCCACCGGCGCCCTCGGCATCCCCGGCCTGTACGTGCCGTCCGACCCCGGCGGCCCGGACGAGCAGGCCAAGAGCGGACGGCTGCTGGTCGCCATCGGCCGGCTCTTCGAGAAGGGCCTGCGGCTGGGCACCGGGCAGTGCAACGTCAAGCGCTACAACCGGCAGCTCCGCGACATGATCATCGAGGGCCGCGCCCGCCCGAGCTTCGTGGTCTCCCACGAGCTGCCCCTGGCGGACGCGCCGTCGGCGTACGAGAAGTTCGACAAGCGGATCGAGGGCTACACGAAGGTCGTCCTCCACCCCGGCGAGAGCTGATCCGCCACGAACGCGTCCAGGGCCCGGTCAGCAGCTCTCCGGGCCCTGGACGTCGTACGGCCCGGAGGGGCTGACCTCCTCCAGGGTGTACGTGTACAGGTCGAACTCGACCAGCCCGTCCGCGTTCGTGGTCACCCGCGGCGGACGGGTCCCGGGATACCGGGAGGCGATGACGTCGGCGACCCTGTGGGCGGTCGCCGCGTCCGCCGCGGCGATGCGCACGTAGGCCACGCCCGGTTCGTACAGCGGTCCGAGTTGTCCGGTCATGCTGCTCCCCTTGTCCCGTCCGTCCGGCGGATTACCGCTGGAGACAGCCCGTCGGTCGTCGCGGTTGCCCGCGCGGGCCGTGTTCACTCGAAGATGTCAGTCCGGGGCTTCAGGACAACAGGAAGTCGGCCTTCCCGTCCTTGGCGCCCTGGATGAACATCCTGATCTCGTGGTCCGTGTAGATGAGTGCCGGCCCTTCGGGGTCGGTGGACTGCCGCAGTGCGACCCTGCCGTCGGCCAGCTTCATGGCCTCCACGCAACTTCCCCCGTTGCCGCCGCTCCACGGCTTGTGCCAGCCCTCGGTGCCGAGGTCGCGGGCGCGCATGCCGTTGTATATGCGGTCGTCCATGTGTGTCAGATCTCCTTGCGGATGCCATCGAGGATGGCTGCGGTGCCGTGTGCGGGCGCGGCTTGCGCGCACATCCGGTCCAGCGCCTCGAGGTAGGTCGAGACGTCGTCCACGTCGTCCAGGTAGGCGGCGCCCACCAGGCTCTCGGTGAAGACGACGTCCGGCAGCTCGCGGATCTGGAACCGGAAGATGTGGAACGGCCCGTACATCGCCGGGTGCGGCCCGGCGTCGAAGGGCATGATCTGCAGTCTGACCTGCGGCTGCTCACACGCCTCGGCCAGCCGGTCCAGCTGGGCGCGCATGACCTCGGGGCCGCCGATCGGGCGGCGCAGCACGGTCTCGTCCATCACCACCCACAGCAGCGGGGCGTCCGGCCGGGCGATCAGCGCCTGCCGCTCCCGGCGGAGCGCGACCAGGCGCTCCAGCTCGTCGTCGGTGGCTCCGGGACGGCCGGCCCTCAGCACGGCGCGCGCGTACTCCTCGGTCTGCAGCAGGCCGGGGACGTAGTGCGGCTCGTAGGCGCGGATGATGGCCGCCTCGCCCTCCAGGCTGACGAAGGCGCTGAACCAGGACGGCAGCACGTCGCGGTAACGGTGCCACCAGCCGGGGCGGTTGCCCTGCCGGGCGAGGTCGATGAAGGTGGCCGCCTCGGCGGGGTCGACGCCGTACAGCGCCAGCAGCTTCTCCACGTACGGGATGCGCAGGCCGACCTCGGCCTTCTCCATCCGGCGCACGGTGGCGTGGGTGACGTCCAGCTCGCGCGCGGCCCGTTCGTACGAGCAACCCGCCTTCTCCCGCAGGTCGTGGAGGCGCTTGCCGAGGATCACGCGGAGGACGGTCGGCGCCCCGCTCGCCCTCGTCTCAGCCACGCTGCAACTCCCGCATGGCAGAAGTGTGCCATGTCACGAATGGAACCCACACCCTGATACTGGCGATTGTGCAATTTGCAGAATGACCCTTGCCTTCTGTGTAAGCAGTGGCCATAGTTGCCTGTGTGCTCTATGCCATCAGCGCCCGGGACACCTTCCGGCTCCGACTGCCGGCGCAGCCCTCGTCGGTCGGCGTCGCGCGCCGCCAGGTGCGCTCCGCGCTGAGCCGGTGGGGCCTGGCGGGACTGGGCGACGACGCCGGCCTCGTGGTGAGCGAGCTCTTCACCAACGCCGTGGTGCACAGCGGCAGCGACCACGTCGCATGCCTGCTCTGGACGGCGCGCGGCACCCTGCACATCGAGGTCGTCGACGAGGGACGCGAGCCGGCCGGCCCCCTGTCCCGCACGGCCGCGGACGGCGACGAGAGCGGCCGCGGGCTCGCCCTTGTCGCCCATTTGGCCGAAGGGTGGGGCGTGCGCCCGCCGGCGCACGGCACCGGTCGCGCCGTGTGGGCGACCCTCTCCTGCGCCCGTACCGAGGCGGCCAGGCTCAGCGGTTGAGCGCCGGGTGACGGACCGCCGGCGTACGCGGGACGGGTGGCCGTCCCCCCAGCGCGCCGGTATCGGGATGCCGCCACCCCGCCTGCGGGCATAGGCTTCTCCCGACGGAAAGGCCTTCGGGGGCGCACCAACACCCCCTGCCTCCGCCCCGGGAGGAACCGCCCACCGCGGTCCCCGCCCGGTTCCGCAACCGGCGCCACCGCGTCCGCTCAGCCATCAGCCCGACCGGGCGGTCGGCGTCCGGCAGCGGCCGGGCCGGCGTCCGGCTCACCCGACACGAAGGAGTGCGCGGTGACACCCGAGAAGTCCAAGCGGAACCAGCTCCCCAAGGAGCCCGACGATCAGCCCGCACAACAGCGGGAGGTGCGGAACCTGGACGTCTGGGCCAGGTCGGCACCGATCCGACTGGCCGGCTACGAGGACGACCTGAACGAGCCGCACATCCTGCGCAGCATCGACTGACCCTCAGGCACGGCCGGTTCACGGGCCGTACGGGCGACGAAGCCCGTACGGCCCCTGCCGTGCCGGCCGCAACTCCGCGGGCGGCCGGGCGAGGTGTCCCGCGCGGACGTGACCGGGCGGTCGTGACCGGGCGGGGGCTCGGCCTCACGACCGGCGGCCCGGGGCGCCGCGCCGTCGCTCAGGGCGCGGCGTCCGCCGTGTCCACGGCGCGGCCGCCGGGCGGGTCCATGGCGTAGAGGTCCAGCACGGCGGGCGGCGCGGCGCGGCCCGGTCCCCCGGCGCGCACCCACGAGACGATGTCGCCGACGGCGTCCGGGTCGTTGACCAGACCCAGCCAGACCGGCCGCCCGCCGGCCGCGCGCCCCTCCGGCGAGGGCTGGACGACCACCACGTTCGCCTGTTCGCACACGTCGAGGCACTCGGTGACGCGCACCCGGCAGACCCCGGCGAGTTCCCGCCGCAGCCGGTCGAGTTGGGCGTCGTGGTCGACGCCGGGGACCTTCTCCGTACCGCAGCAGCAGTCGCGGCAGACGCTCACCGTGCACGCGCCCTGCCGCGGCACACCGCCGCTCACGTGAGGGTGATCCGCACGCCCACGGTGCCCTCGCGGCCGCGGCGCAGCCGGCTGCCGAGGAGGGTCAGCCGGCCGAACAGCCCGTACTTGCGGGCGACCAGCGAGCGGTAGCGCTCGGTCTCCTCGGGACCGAGCAGCTCGGCGCGCGCGGGCACCTGCTCCCCGGTGGGGTTGCCGCGCACGTCGCACGGGCCGACCAGCACGTCGGCGCGGTTGCGCATCCGCTTGACCTTGCCGGAGCCGGCGGCGGTCCACGCGCCGAGCGCGTCGCCGTCGCGGACCACCCAGACCGGGGTGGGCACGGTTCGGCCGTCCCGCCGGTAGGTGGTGACCAGTAGGTACTTGCCCGCCGCGAGCCGGGCGGACGCGCTGTCCTCGATCATGGACCAAGGCTACGCGGGAACGGCCTCCACGGCCGGTGCGGGCAGCGACTTGCCGAGGCACACGCTGAGCGGACTGTCCTTGTAGTGGCCGAACTTGGTCACCGGCGTGTAGCCGCACGAGGCGTACAGGGCGATCGCCTCCGGCTGCATCTGCCCCGTCTCCAGCACCATCCGGGTGCGGCCCGCCGCGGTGGCGCCGGCCTCCAGCGCGGCGAGCATCCGGCGCGCGAAGCCGCGGCCCCGGGCGTCCGGCACCACGTACATCCGCTTGACCTCGGCGTCGCCGTCCTCGAAGCCCTCCGGGGAGGCGTCCTGACCGCGCCAGCCGCCGGTGGCCACGGGGGCGTCGCCGAGGTAGCCGACCATGAACTGGCCCTGCGGGCCGTCGAAGTGGTCGGCGTCCATCGCGGTCTCGTCGGGGCCCCCGTACCGCTCCACGTACTCCTGCTGCACCTGCGCGGTCAGCTGCACGGCGTCGGGGTGGTCGTAGCGCGTCTTCCGGATCTCCACCCGCACATCGTACTGGTGTGCGGCCTACGCCCCGGTACGGGCACCCTCCGGCGGCCGGTATCGTCCCCGTCATGCTCACCGTGACCACCGTGAACGTGAACGGGCTGCGCGCCGCGGCCAAGAAGGGCTTCCTCCCCTGGCTGGAGGCGACCACGGCCGACGTGGTGTGCCTGCAGGAGGTCCGCGCCGAGGCCGCGCAGCTGCCCGAGGAGGCCCGAGCCCCGGAGGGCTGGCACGTGCTCCACGCGCCCGCGGCCGCCAAGGGCCGGGCCGGGGTGTCGCTCTACTCGCGGCGGGAACCGTCGGCGAGCCGGATCGGGTTCGGCTCCGAGGAGTTCGACGGCTCCGGCCGCTACGCCGAGATCGAGCTGCCGGGCGTCACGGTCGCCAGCCTCTACCTCCCCTCCGGCGAGGTGGGCACGGAGCGGCAGGAGGAGAAGGAGCGCTTCATGGAGGCGTTCCTCGAGCACATGGTGAAGCTCCGTGAGAAGGCCGCCGCCGAGGGCCGCGAGGTGCTGATCTGCGGCGACTGGAACATCGCGCACACCGAGCGCGACCTGAGGAACTGGCGCGCCAACCAGAAGAACGCCGGCTTCCTGCCCGCGGAGCGGGCCTGGCTCTCCCGGGTCTACGACGAGGCCGGGTACACCGACGTCGTACGCCACCTCACCCCGGAGGGCGAGGGCCCCTACACGTGGTGGTCCTACCGCGGCCGCGCCTTCGACAACGACAGCGGCTGGCGCATCGACCTGCACGTCGCCACCCGGGGCCTCGCGGCCCGGGCGTCGCAGACCCGGGTCGAGCGCGCGGACACCCACCCCGAACGCTGGTCCGACCACGCGCCGGTGACGGTCACCTACGATCTGGGCTAGTCGGCAGACGGTTCTTCCGGGGGGAGCATGGTGCGGCGGCAGTGGCCGCGGGACGTCGCACGCGGCTGCGCGGCCACGGCTGCGACGCACCCCGCCGGTCCGGCCGGGTGTGTGTACGAGCGGGACGGCCGGCACGTCACCGACGAGCCCGGTCCCCACCTCGCGCTGGGAGAGGCGTCGAGCGGTCCGGGCGGATACTTCGGCTGCAACGCCGACGCCCTGGCCGACTGCCTGCGCGGCGGCTTCGGGGTGACCACGCCGTGCACCCTGGTGTGGCGGGACTCCGCCGTCGCCCGGCGGGCCCTCGGAACGAGGCTGAACGACCCTGGGGAGCCGGACAGCCGGTTCGGCGTGGTCCTGGAGGTGCTGGGTGAGGGCAGTGTGGAGGTCGTCCTCGCCTGAGGCCGCCGCGACACCCGGTGCCACCGTCCGGGACCGCCGGGGCCGCCGTCGCCGTATCGTCTAGTCAGCTGCCGTTTTCCCGAGGAGTAACCATGGCGCCGCCCGTCGTCCGCTCTCTGCGCGAGCAGATCCGCGAGTTCATCGTGGACGGCATCGTCAGCGGCCGCTGGAAGCCCGGGGAGCGGATCGTCGAGCGGGGCATCGCCACCGAGCTCGAGGTCAGCCAGACGCCGGTGCGGGAGGCACTGCGCGAGCTGGAGGTCATGCGGCTCATCGAGTCGGCCCCCAACAAGGGCGTGCGGGTGCGCCGGCTGACCGCCGCGGACCTGGAGGAGATCTACCCGGTGCGGGCCGGCCTGGAGCAGATCGCCGCGGAGCTGGCCGCGCCGCGCCTGCGGCAGGACCTGTCCGCGCTGGAGGCCGAGGTCGCCCTGCTGCAGGAGGCGGACGCGGCGGGCGACGCCGGGGCGCAGGTGCGGCACACCGTGGCGTTCCACCGCGAGCTGGTGCGCGCCTCGGGCAACAGCGTGCTGCTGCACACCTGGGAGTCGCTGGGCATCGAGGTGTGGACGGCGCTGTCCATCCGCTGGCTGGGCACCCGGCAGCGGCTGTACGCGGAGGAGCACCAGGCGGTGGTGGAGGCCTTCCGCAGGGAAGATCCGCGGGTCGGCGAGCTGGTCAAGGAGCACGTGCTCGGCTGTGCCCCGCAGGGCGGCTGACGCCGCCCTGCGGCACCGGAGTTCCCCTTACGTGTGACCCTCGTCACAGGGTATTTGATCGATCATCGATCAGACTTACCCTGTGAGAGACGGGGACACCCTGCCCGCACGGAACCATCTGGAAGGCGTTCACCATGACCGACGCCACGCTGAGCGCACTCGGCCACCTGCCGGACCCCGACCCCGAGGAGACCGGTGAATGGGCCGCCTCCCTCGACGCGGTCAGCCGTGCCGCCGGTCCGGAGCGCGCGGCCTACCTGATGCGCCGCACCTTCGACCACGCGCAGGCGTCCGGACTGTCGGTGCCCTCGCTGCTGGAGACCGAGCACATCAACACCATCCCGACCGCCGCGGAGCCCGAACTCCCCGGCGACCCGGAGATGGAGCGGCGCATCGCCGGATGGAACCGCTGGAACGCCGCCGCCATGGTGACCCGCGGCAGCCGCCTGGGCCTGGGCGGCCACATCGCCACCTTCGCCTCCGCGGCCTGGCTGTACGAGACGGGCTTCAACCACTTCTTCCGCGGCAAGGAGGGCGACGGCTCCGGCGACCAGCTGTACGTCCAGGGCCACGCCTCCCCCGGCATCTACGCCCGCGCCTTCCTCGACGGCCGGCTCACCGAACGGCAGCTGGACAACTTCCGCCAGGAGGCCGGCGGCGACGGCCTGCCCTCCTACCCGCACCCGCGCCGGCTGCCCTGGCTGTGGGAGTTCCCGACCGTGTCGATGGGCCTCGGCCCGCTCGCCGCGATCCAGCAGGCGCGCTTCAACCGCTACCTGACCCACCGCGGCATCAAGGACGTCTCCGGCTCGCACGTATGGGCCTTCCTCGGCGACGGCGAGATGGACGAGCCCGAGTCGACCGCCGCCCTCGGCCTCGCCGGCCGCGAGGGGCTGGACAACCTCACCTTCGTGATCAACTGCAACCTGCAGCGTCTCGACGGCCCGGTGCGCGCCAACTTCAAGATCGTCCAGGAGCTGGAGGCGAAGTTCCGCGCCGCCGGCTGGAACGTCGTCAAGTCGCTGTGGGGCAGCGCCTGGGACGAGCTGTTCGCCCTCGACACCACCGGCGCGCTCGTGCGGCGGCTGCGCGAGGTCCCCGACGGGCAGTTCCAGACGTACGCGACCCGCGACGCCGCCTACATCCGGGAGCACTTCTTCGGCGCCGACCCGGCGCTGGCCGAGATGGCGAAGCTGCTGACCGACGCCAGGATCACCGAGTGCTTCCACACCTCCCGCGGCGGCCACGAGCCCCGCAAGGTGTACGCCGCCTACCGCGCGGCCACCACGCACAAGGGCGCGCCGACCGTCGTCCTCGCGCAGACCGTCAAGGGCTGGACGCTGGGCCGCGGCTTCGAGTCGCGCAACGCCAACCACCAGATGAAGAAGCTCACGGTCCCCGAGTTCCGCACCATGCGGGACCTGCTGGAGCTGCCCGTCCCGGACAGCGCGCTCTCCGGCGACCTGGTGCCGTACGCCCACCCGGGCCCGGACTCCCCCGAGGTCCGCTACCTGCAGGAGCGCCGCGCGGAGCTCGGCGGTCCCGCGCCGGCCCGCCGGGTGCACGCCGTGGCGCTCCCCGAGCCGTCCGCGAAGCCCTTCGACGCGCTGGCCAAGGGCTCCGGCGGCCAGGAGATCGCGACCACGATGGCCCTGGTCCGGCTGCTGAAGGACCTCATGCGGGAGAAGGAGAGCGGCCGCCGCTGGGTGCCGATCGTCCCCGACGAGGCGCGCACCTTCGGCATGGAGTCGCTCTTCCCGAGCGCCGGCATCTACTCGCCGCTCGGCCAGACCTACGACCCGGTCGACCGCGACATGCTCCTGTACTACAAGGAGGCGGAGAACGGGCAGATCCTCAACGAAGGCATCACCGAGGCCGGTTCGATGGCCTCCTTCACCGCCGCGTCGACCTCGTACGCCACGCACGGCGAGCCGATGATCCCGTTCTACATCTTCTACTCGATGTTCGGCTGGCAGCGGACCGCCGACCAGATGTGGGCCCTGGCCGACCAGCTCGGCCGCGGCTTCCTGGTCGGGGCGACCGCGGGCCGTACGACGATGACGGGCGAGGGCCTGCAGCACGCCGACGGCCACTCGCACCTGATCGCGTCCACCAACCCGGCGGCGCTCTCGTACGACCCGGCGTTCGCCTACGAGATCGGCGTCATCGTCCGCGAGGGCCTGCGGCGCATGTACGGGCCCGACGCGGAGGACGTCTTCTACTACCTGACGGTCTACAACGAGCCCAAGATCCAGCCGGCCATGCCGGCGGAGCCGGGCATCGAGGACGGCATCGTCAAGGGCCTGTACCGCTTCCGCGCCGCCGACACCGCGGGGCTGTCCGCCGACGCGCCGCGGCTGCAGCTGATGGCCTCCGGCACGGCGATCCACTGGGCCCTGGAGGCGCAGCAGCTGCTGGCCTCGGAGTGGGGCGTGGCGGCGGACGTGTGGTCGGCGACCTCGTGGAGCGAGCTGCGGCGCGGCGGCTTGGCGTACGACGCGGCCCGGCTGCGCGGGGAGGACGCGCCGCTCCCCCACGTCACACGCGTGCTGGAGGGCGCCCCGGGCCCGGTCCTGGCGGTCAGCGACTGGATGCGCGCGGTGCCGGACCAGATCAGCCAGTGGGTGCCGCAGGACTGGCACTCGATCGGCACCGACGGCTTCGGCCTGTCGGACACCCGTGAGGCGGCCCGCCGCCACTTCGGCGTGGACCCCCGGTCGGTCGTCGTCGCCGCGCTGGCCGCGCTCGCCGGCCGCGGAGAGGTGAAGCGGGAGACCGTCCAGGAGGCCCGGGAGCGCTACGGCCTCTGAGCCGCTCCGAGCTCCCACCCCGCCCCGGGTGGGGCCACGAGGGCCGGGCGCGCCGCCACAGGCGCGCCCGGCCCTCCGCCGTTCCCGCCCGCGCACCCGCCGTGCGGCGTTGTGGGCCGAGGCTCCGGTCGGGTGTCGATGGTCGGCATGACCTGCTGCAGGCCCGACCGGCGGTTCCGGCTGTTCTACGCGGTCCATGAGTACACCGGGCGTAAGGACCAGCCGAAGGGATTCAGCCGGCGCGGCTTCCGGGACATGATCGTCCGTGCCGGCATCCAGCTCGACGGTCCGATCGTGCTGGTCCTGGACGACGTCCGCCTGCACCTGACGAAGCAGCTCCGCGAGTTCATCGACGCGAACGCCGACTGGCTCACGGTCGTCCAGTTGCGCACCTACGCGCCCGACCTCAACCCGCGCAGGGCGCCTGACCCGCTGGTCGCGCCTGCACAGACCCGTGCTCAAATAACAGCACCCGCCCGGAACCCTCTGCCGCTGGGGGAGGAACAGCCCCTGAACGGAGGCGCCATGAACGAGCAAGGGACCACAGGTGCCTTTTACCTCAGGTACTGGCAGCCAACCGCCCAGTTGGAGACCGGATGCCACGTGGCTGGCGTCGCCGAAGTCGTCGCGCACGCTGACCAGGCCGCGCAGACCTATCTGGCAGCAGGAGTCGATTGCCTGGCCGGCGTATCTCTGTGGCGGGGTGCCGACATCCCCGAGAACTCGCTCAGCCTCGCCATCGGCCCGACGCGCTGGGCCATCATTCACACCGATGACGAGTTCTGGCAGACCGTGACGCGAGGTCCGCGAAGCCCGGAGAGAACTCTGCGGAAGGTTCGCTTTGACGACCTGCTGGAGATCCCGAGCGACTGCTTCATCGACAGGACGCTCGCGATCGACACTGTGTCGCTGTGGATGACCACGGACGCGCTACTACAGGCCGCAGGCTTCTCCGACGACCTGTTCGGCTGAGTCTGTGGAAGCCGAGCCGTCATCACCAGTCGGCCGGGCGACGTCCCGGCATCACTCATTCAAGTTTCAGTAGCGCGCACCGCTGTACGTTTTCGCTGCAACGAGAGGAGCGATATGGCGGGACAGCCATATCAACTGGGCGCCAACTCGTAGCAACGTGAGCTTCAAAGTCGACGCCCACCTTCAGGACAGATTTCAGTGAAATAGTGGCCAATTGACCGCTATGCTGCCACCGATATCCCACCGGCAGCAGCACAGCCTCCACTTTTGGATACATGATGATTCGTCAAATCTCCGTTGCGGCCGACATCGCGCAGTTCAAAACCCCTGTACTGGGCTTAGTGGTGATCTTTGGTCTACTTGCACTCTTCACGTGGGATTCCCTCAGGATGCCCGCGGGCCTGTGGTTCCGATGGCTGATGCCCATCGGCTTCATCCCCTTGATCGCGGGAATTCAGTTCGACATACTGTGGCTCATCCCGGCCGGCGCCGCGACAATGGGCGTAGGACTAGTTGCGGGGAAAAGCTGGCGCCACAGGGACAGAGCTCGCAGATTCTGAGAAGCCTGGCCGGCCCTTGAACCGAGATCGAGCGGTTTCCAAGCTGACTGGTCGGCCTGGCCAGTGGTGGGCTGGCCGGGCGCGGCCGGGCATGGGTCACCAAATTCCAGGACGCCCATAAACTCGGCCGCGAACCGAGAGATACTCCTGCAAGAAATTATCGACGCTTGGAACTGAGATGGCTGCGGCACATTCGATGATGGACATCAAACTCGCTGCGGCTGATGGTCCCGCACGGGTCACATTCGAGCCGCTTGGGGTTGTGTTCGAAATTGCCGACGACGATTTCATCACGTTGCGGCTGGACTCGAGCCTGGCGTCCTCGGTCGAAATCCATCATTGGCCGAACGGGTTCTCAGTCTGGCTTCCGTACCCCGGGGAATCCGACCACGTCATTCTCGACTCCGGCGGGCATGAGGTGGTCCGGCTTTGGTGATGTGAGGATCTACGGTCCTCACACCGCCCAATGCCACAGGCACCGCCTTCGTGATCCTCGACGTGCTCCTGCCGAACAACCGGATCCCCGCAGACCGGCCGTGCCTCACCGGCCCTGCCGGGCTCGGTCCGCACCATCAGGGTGGCCCCGCTCTCTGCATCGTCGAGGCGGTGACCGAAGCCCGCGTCCGCTACCGGGCCGACAAGGTTCGTCAGGGCGTCGGCGGCACAGTGCGCGCGCCCCACAGCGGCCGATGAGACAAGCTCTCCCGTTCCGCTTCGCGCCTCCCGTGCTACGGCGGGCCCCAGGGACACGCCGGGAAGCCCCGGGGGCACCCCTCCCCAGATACATAAGGCAGTGATATAAGTGTCTTATGCATCTTCCCGGTGGCGACCTGGACCACGGCCACGCCGTTGACGTGGCGCGGGCACTCGAGCGGCTCTACCGCATGCTGCGCAGGCTCAGCCAGCCGAGCGAGCTGTCCCTGACCACCGTGGCCACGCTGTCCACGCTGGAGCAGTCCGGACCGCTCCGGCTGACCGAACTGGCCGCCCTGGAGGGCGTCACGCAGCCGGCGATGACCCAGGTGGTGTCACGGCTGGCCGAGGCGGGCCTGGCCGGTCGCGCGGCGGACCCGGCGGACGGGCGCGTGGTGCTCGTCCACATCACCGACGCGGGCCGGGAGGCCATCGCCCGGCGCCGCGCCGTGCGTGCCGAGCGGCTCGGGGAGTTGCTGCAACAACTGAGCCCGGACGAGCGGTCGGCCCTGGTGGCCGCACTGCCGGCCGTCGAGGCGCTGACCCGGCTGGGGCAACCCCCGGCCTCGTCGCGCCCCGCCCAGCGGAGCAATTGATCAGGCATCGGTTCTACGTCGGAGCAGCCACATGACCGCGCACGCGCAATCGTCCCGTTCCGTGAGTCCGTTCAAACAGCCGAAGGCCGTGTTCGCGGTCGCCTTCGCCTGTGTGGTCTCGTTCATGGGGATCGGGCTGGTCGACCCGATCCTGCCCGCGATATCGGATCAACTGGACGCCACTCCCAGCCAGGTGACGCTGCTGTTCACCAGCTACCTCGTGGTGACCGCGGTCGCCATGCTCATCACCAACTGGGTCTCCAGCCGGATCGGGGCCAAGCGGACGCTGATCGCGGGCCTCGCCCTGATCGTGGTGTTCGCGGCCCTGGCCGGCACCTCGGGGAGCATCGGCGGCATCGTCGGCTTCCGCGCGGGCTGGGGCATCGGCAACGCCCTGTTCATCGCCACCTCGCTGGCGGTGATCGTGGCCAGCGCCAGCGGCGGCTTCGTGGGCGCGATCATCCTCTACGAGACCGCGCTGGGCGTCGGCATCGCCGTGGGCCCGCTGCTCGGCGGAGTGCTGGGCAACGTGAGCTGGCGCGGCCCGTTCTACGGCGTCGCCGTGCTGATGGCCATCGCCCTGGTCGCCACCGTCGTCCTCGTGGAGCCGATCCCGCTGCCGGCCCGCAAGACCGGGCTGAGCGAGCCGCTGCGCGCGCTGCGCCACCGCGGCCTGCTGACGATGTCGCTCACCGCCCTCTGCTACAACTGGGCGTTCTTCACCGTGCTCGGCTACGCGCCCTTCCCGATGGGGCTCGGCGCGATCCAGCTCGGCCTGGTCTTCACCGGCTGGGGCGCCCTCGTCGCGGTCTTCGCCGTCTTCGGCGCCCCGCGCCTGCAGGCCCGGCTGGGCATCGCGCGGACGCTCTACGCCAACCTCGCGCTGTTCGCCCTCACGGTGCTGGCCATCGCGATCTGGACCAACGAGCGGACCGTGCTGATCGTCTGCGTGATCGTCGCCGGCGTCTTCATCGGTGTGAACAACACGGTCACCACTCAGGCGGTCATGACCGTCGCGCCGGTCGACCGCGCCGTCGCCTCCGCCGCCTACGGCTTCGTCCGCTTCATCGGCGGCGGTCTGGCGCCGTTCGCCGCGGGCAAGCTCGTCGAGGCGTTCGGCATCCACGTGCCGTTCTACATCGGCGCCGGGGCGCTCGTGCTGGGCATCGTGATCCTCTCCACGGCGCACGGGCTGCTCAACGAGGCCGAGAAGCTCCAGGCCGAACAGGTCGACGCCACGGCGGAGCCGGCGCCCGGGGCCGGCTCCCTCCCCTCACTGGTGCCGGTCGAGCACGACGCCGTGGTGTCCGGCGACACGGGCCGCGGTGCCATCGTCGCCGCCGTGGACGGCTCCGCGAACGCCGCGCGGGTCACCGAGGCGGCCGGCCGCCTCGCGACGATCAACGGCCGTACGGTGCACGTCGTCCACGCCGAGGAGTCCGCCGTCGCGGGTGACGCGGCCGCCGTCGCGGAGGACCTGGAGTCCGCCCGGACCGCCGTCCGCAAGCACCTGGACCGGCTCGCCGCCCTCGGCATCCCGGCCGTCGGCCACGTGCTGCGGAACGCCACCGGCCACGGGGAGGTGGGCCGTCTGGTCGCCGAGCACGCGGAACGCACCGGGGCCCGCGCCATCGTCGTCGGGGCGCCCACCCACGGCGGGCTGTCGGCGCTGCTGGACGCGAGTGCCGGGCAGGCCCTGATGCGGCACGCGACCTGCGACGTCGTACTGATCAACCCGCGCTCGGCGGAGCTGGGGGCCGCGGCCTGAGCCACGGCGGGAGAGCACGGTGACCGCGCCGTCGAAATAACGACGAACCCGACGTATGGTGGCCAGACGGTGCCATGCGCCGGGGGACGCGGTCACCGTGACACCCCATGATCGTGACGGCGGCGCCGGAGGCGGCCATGGCCGATCCCAAGGGCTTTCTCACCACCCCCCGCCGCACCCAGGCGCGCCGCCCCGTCTGCGAGCGTGTGGAGGACTGGCACGAGGTCTACGCCGGCCAGAGCCTGCTGCCGATCGTCTCCGCGCAGGCCGGCCGGTGCATGGACTGCGGCATCCCGTTCTGCCACGAGGCCTGCCCGCTGGGGAACATGATCCCCGACTGGAACGACCTGGTGTACCGCGAGGACTGGGCCGCCGCCGCGGAACGGCTGCACGCCACCAACAACTTCCCCGAGTTCACCGGCCGGCTGTGCCCGGCGCCCTGTGAGAGCGCCTGCGTCCTGACGATCAACGCCGACCCCGTCACGATCAAGAACGTCGAGGTCGCCATCGCCGACCGCGCCTGGGAGGACGGCCTCGCCCGCCCCCGTCCCCCCGAGCGGCGCTCCGGCCTCGGCATCGCGGTGGTCGGCTCGGGGCCCGCCGGACTCGCCGCCGCCCAGCAGCTCACCCGGGTCGGCCACACGGTGACCGTCTACGAGCGGGCGGACCGGCTCGGCGGGCTCCTGCGCTACGGCATACCGGAGTTCAAGATGGAGAAGCACCATCTGGACCGGCGCCTGGCGCAGATGCGCGCCGAGGGCACGCTCTTCCGAACCGAGGTCGAGGTGGGGGCGGACCTCGACGCCGAGCGGGTCGTCGCCGAGCACGACGCGGTGCTGCTGGCGGTGGGCGCCACGGCCTGGCGCGAGCTGCCGGTGCCCGGACGGGAACTGGCGGGCATCCACCAGGCGATGGAGTACCTGCCGCTGGCTAACCGGGTCCAGGAGGGGGACCTGGCCGAGTCGCCGGTCAGCGCCGAGGGCAAGGACGTCGTCATCGTCGGCGGCGGCGACACCGGCGCCGACTGCCTGGGCACGGTGCTGCGGCAGCACGCGGCCTCCGTCGTGCAGCTCGACATCAACCCGCTGCCGGGCGAGTGCCGCCCCGAGCACCAGCCGTGGCCGGTGTACCCGCACGTCTACCGGGTCTCCCCCGCCCACGAGGAGGCCCGCGATCTGGCCCGGCGGGGCGTCTGGGACCCGGCGGAGCACGGCGGCGTGCCGCTGCCCGGCCCGGAGGGCGACATCCGGGTGTTCTCCGCCTCGACCTTCCGCTTCGAGGGCGACGACGAGGGGCACGTACGGTCACTGCACCTGGTCGGGGTCGAGCCGCGGCACCGCCACCCGCAGCGGGGCACCGAACGCGTCATCCCGGCCCAGTTGGTGCTGCTGGCCCTGGGGTTCTCGGGGGTCGAACGCGACTGCGGGCTGGTGAACCGGCTCGGCCTGGAACTCGACCGGCGCGGCCACCTCGTCCGCGACGCCTGCTTCGCCACCGGGGTGGAGAAGGTCTTCGTCGCGGGCGACGCGGGCCGCGGTCAGTCGCTGATCGTCTGGGCGATCGCCGAGGGCCGCTCAGCCGCGGCGGCGGTCGACCGATGGCTCACCGGCAGCACGTGCCTGCCCGCCCCCATCACACCGACGACCCGACCGCTGGTCGCCTGACGGCGGCCACGGGGGCGTCGACCCGCGACTCGGCCCGGACGCGCGGTCCGCGGCGGTCGGCGGTTCGCCGGCGGCGCGGGCCTGCCGACACCGAACCCGCCGGCTACCCGCCGGTCGCCCGACGGCAGCGACACGGACCCCGTACGACATCAGAGCCCGTGACCTGGCCCCGGCACACCGTCCGCGACGCCCACCTCGCCACCGGGGTGGAGAAGGTGCGCCCGAGGGCCGCCCGGCGGAGGCACCGGTCGCCGGTCACTCTCACACCGGGCAGCGTGGCCGCGGACGCGAACCCGGCACGGAGTCAGGGCAGGTGACCGTCCCCGTTCTCCGCCGGGGTGCGCCGCCCGTCCGCCGCCGGCAGGTGACCGGCGGCGGCGGAACGCGGACGCGGCTCCACGCCGGATACGGCGACCCGGCCGGAGCCCCATCGACGCGGGCGCCCGGTCAGCCGGCCGCCCGCGGCGTGACGGCGGCGGAACGCGGACGGGGCTCGAAGCCCGCGGCGCGGTAGCAGTCGTCGATCATGCGCATCGTCTCGACGGCGTCGTCGGCGTCCGTCGGAAGCGGCGCGCCGTCGCGCAGGGTCGCCGCGAACGCCTCGAGCTGGTAGGCGTACGACGGGCGGTTGCCCAGCTCCTCGGTCCGCTCGCCGTCCGGAGTGCGGACCACGACCCGGTCGTCGTTGTGCGGCAGCACGAAGCAGGGCGCGGTGGCCTCGCCCCGGCTGCCGACGATGCGCCAGGTCATCTCGAGGGCCTCGGCGTCCATGTGGCAGCGGGCCGAGGCGGTGGCGCCGCCCGGGTACTCCAGGTCCGCGTCCAGCCACTCGTCGACACCGGGCGCCACGGCGCGCTCGCCGCCGCGCGCCGCCACCAGGCGCGGGGCGCCGCCGGCCAACGGGGCCAGGGCGCGGACCGCGTGGAGGGAGTAGCAGCCGAGGTCCATCATGGCGCCGCCGGCCAGCGGCAGCGACCAGCGCGGGTCCTCGGCCGCGGGGGCGGGGATGTTGACCACGGTCTCCACGTGCCGCAGCTCGCCGAGCTCCCCGGACTCCAGCAGTTCGATCATGCGGCGGGCGACCGGGTGGTAGAGGTAGTGGAACGCCTCCATGACGACCACGCCCGCCTTGGCGGCCGCGTCGCGCACCTCGACGGCCTCCTCGAGGTTGCTCGCGGAGGGCTTCTCGCTGAGCACGTGCTTGCCCGCGGCGATGGCGGCCAGGTTCCAGGGTCCGTGGAGGCCGTTGGCGAGCGGGTTGTAGACGGCCTCGACCTCGGGGTCGGCGATGACGTCGGCGTACGTGTCCAGCACGCGCTCCACGCCGTGCTCGGCCGCGAAGTCCGCGGCCCGGGAGCGGTCGCGGGCGGCCACGGCGACGAGGCGGTGGCCGGTGGTGCGGGCCGGGCCGGCGATGGCGGCCCCGGCGATGCGGGCGGCGCCGAGCACGCCGATGCGCAACGGTTCGGTGGTCATGCGGTGCGTACCTCTTCCATGCGTACGGGACGGTGGTCCCCGAGGGACCACCTGCAGGCCTCGGCCCGATCCATCCGGCCTCGACCCCGTCGGCGACGGTACACGGCGCGGGCGAACGGTCCGTGACGGCCCTGGGCAAGGACCTGGGCCGGGGCAGGGCCCGGGGCGCCGCCACGGCGGAGGACCGGCTCCCGCTCGACGGCGTCCCACATTCGGGATATCGTCCCGGATGTGAGAGACATCGATCCCGCATCGGTCGACGCGCGCCTGGCCGCGCGCCTCGCCGAGCTGCGCGACGAACGCGGCTGGTCCCTGGACGAGCTCGCCACGCGCACCGGAATCAGCCGCTCGACGCTCTCCCGCCTCGAACGCGCCGAGATCAGCCCCACGGCCGCCCTGCTCGGGCGCCTGTGCACGGCGTACGAACGGACCATGTCGCGGCTGCTGGCCGAGGTCGAGAGCGGCAGCGAACCCGCCCAGCTCGTACGCGCCGCGGACCAGCGTGTCTGGACCGACGCCCCCTCCGGCTTCGAGCGGCGCTCCGTCTCCCCGCCGCAGCCGGGGCTGCGCGCCGAGATCGTCGAGGGCGTGCTGGACCCCGGCGCGGACATCGCGTACGAGGGCCCACCCGTCGCCGGGCTCGAGCACCACGTGTGGCTGCGCGAGGGCACGCTCGAGGTCACCGTCCAGGACCGGGCCCACCGCCTGGCCCCCGGCGACTGCCTCCGCTACCGCCTCTGGGGCGCCTCCCGCTTCCGCTGCCCCGGCCCGGATCGCGCGCGTTACGCCGTGGTGGTCGTACTGCCGTGAAGGACGCCCCCGCCCCCGCGCACACCATCGACCGGCTGTCCGCCGCGGACTTCCCGGACGCCGTCGACGGCCTCGCCGCCCTCCTGGTGGACGCCGTCGAGGGCGGCGCCTCCCTCGGCTTCCTGGCCCCCTTCACCCACGCCGAGGCGGCCGCCTGGTGGCGCACCCGCGCCCATGCCGTCGCGTCCGGCGACCTGGTCGTCTGGGTCGCTCGCGACGCCGCCGGCGTCACCGGCACCGTCAGCCTCGCCCACGAGGCGAAGCCCAACGGCCGCCACCGCGCCGAGGTGCTCAAGCTCATGGTCCACCGCCGCGCCCGCGGCCACGGCCTCGGCCGCGCCCTCCTCACCACCGCCGAACACGCCGCGGCGGCCGCGGGCGCGGCGCTGCTGCTGCTCGACACCGAGACGGACAGCCCCGCGGATCGCCTCTACCGCGCCGCCGGCTGGACCCCCTACGGCACCGTTCCCGGCCACGCCGCCGACCCCGCGGGCGTGCTCAGGCCGACGACCTTCTTCTTCAAGGCGCCGGCGTCCGCGTGCCCCGTCGCAAAAACCCCCTAGGCTGAGCACCCGTCCGCACCGCTTGGGGGAGAAATGACCAGCAGGTTCACCGAGTTGACCGTCGACTGCCACGATCCGGAGCGCCTCGCGGCCTTCTGGTGCGCGGTACTGGACTTCGAGGTCATCGACCGGGGCGGGGACAAGGTCGAGATCGGCTCCTGGGTGCCGACCGTCGAGGAGGTCCGGGCCCGCCAGATGCCGCCCACCCTGGTGTTCATCCGGGTCCCCGAGGGCAAGGCCGTGAAGAACCGGCTCCACCTGGACGTCAGCCCGGTCGACGGCAGTACCGACGACGAGGTGGCCAGGCTCCTCGCCCTCGGCGCCACGAAGGTGGACGTGGGCCAGGGCCCCGGCCGGAGCTGGGTGGTCATGGCCGACCCCGAGGGCAACGAGTTCGACGTCCTGCGGAGCCTGGCACCGTCCGCTTGAGGACGGCGCCGGATCCGGGGCCCTGTCCGCGCCCGGGGTCAGCCGGGCAGGGTGAACAGCCGGTACTCGGAGACCGTCGTGAAACCGAAGCGGCGGTAGAGGGGCTCGCCGGCCGGGCTGGCGAGGAGGGCGGCGAGGCCGGTGCCGCGCTCGTGGGCGACGCGGAGGGCGGCCGTGGTCAGTGCGGCGCCGATGCCGCGACGGCGGTGGGACTCGGCGACGTGCACGAGGAAGACGCCGGCCACGCCGTGCGCCGTGATCACCACCGTGGTCCCGACGACGTCACCGTCCAGCACGGCGGCGAGGCGCACGATGTCCGCGTTGTCGGCGCGTTCGGCCTCGGACCGTACGAGCCCGGACTCGAGTTCGGCGGCGATGCCCATGGAGGTGCGGTACGTACCGACCAGCCCGGCCAGCCGGTCCGGGGTCGCGACCGCCTCGACGCGCAGGCCGGCCGGTGGGTCCTGGGGGGCCGGTGCGTGGTCGACGGGCCGCACCATCAGGGGCAGGGCGCCGAGCGGGACCGCGCCGTGCCGGGTCAGGGCGGCGGAAGTGCCCTCGGGGCTGTCGGGGCCGGCCCACCACCACCACGGGACGCCCGCGAGTTCGGTGCGCGTGGTGGCCACCGCCACGTCGAGCGCCTCCAGGGACCGTATCCGGACCACGCCGTTGAACTGCGGCGTGGCGAGACCGCTGCGGTAGCGGTCGAGGCCGCCGTCTTCGCGCCGGGTCCCGCCCCAGCCCATCAGATACTGGCGGAAGTTGGCGGTGACCGCCGCCAGTGCCTCCGTGCTCGCCGTACCGGTCGTGCTCGCCGTGCTCAACGCGTCTCCTTCGCCTGCCGCCGTCCCGCGCGCGAGCATGCTGTCACACGTGTCAGGCGCCGGGGCTTCCGCACCCGCCTGCGAAAGCCCTTCCTCGCAGGCGGGGACCCCCCATTATGCTGACCGGCATGAATGAGGGACTGCTGGAACGGCGTGAGGGCCCGGCGGGCGACGGGGCGGCCTCCGAGGCGATGGTCGTGGTCGAGGACCTGGTGCGCACCTTCGGCGCCGGGGACACCGCGGTGCACGCCCTGGGCGGGGTGTCGTTCTCGGT
>NZ_JBVKBW010000028.1:0-86047 GCF_055635295.1 Streptomyces sp. NPDC111520
AAGGGCGTGCTGGCCCGCCACGTCACCGTGCGCGGCACCGACCCCGCCACCGGCGCGCCCGTGGTCCAGGAGGTCTACGTCGACGCCGCCACCGGCGTCGCGGTCTTCGAGTACGGCGGCCTGTCCACCTTCGCCCCGGCCACCTCCGGCGCCGCCGGGCACCGCAGCGGCACGTCCATGCGCAGCGGCACCTCGATGCGGGACGGCGCTCCCGCCGCTCCCGCGAGCGGATCGGCGGGCGTCGTCGGCAGCGGGGTCCTCCTGCACGGCGCGACGGTGCCGCTGAACCTCACCAAGGACGCCGCCACCGGCCAGTACCTGCTGCGCGACAGCGCGCACATGGCCGGCAGCAAGAGCCACAACGTCATCCAGACCTGGGACGCCTCCAGCGTCTGGTACCAGGACGTGTCGGGCCAGTGGCCCGAGAGCGTCGTGCCGTTCGCGATGCCGACCACGAAGGCGCCGCAGGAGATGACCGACAGCGGCGCGGTCGACGCCCACTGGGCGGCCGGGAAGGTCTACGAGTTCTACCGCGGCACCTTCGACCGCGACAGCCTCGACGGCAAGGGCATGGCCATCAACTCCCTCGTCGGCGTGACGGACTTCGGCTCGCCGTTCGTCAACGCCTTCTGGGACCACACCAAGATGGTCTACGGCACCGGTGACGACGAGTACCGCTCGCTCGCCTCCGACCTGGACGTCGTCGGCCACGAGATGACCCACGGCGTCGTCGAGCACACCGCCGACCTGGTCTACGCCGGCCAGTCCGGCGCCATGAACGAGGCCGTCGCCGACTACTTCGGCAACGTCATCGACGTCACCGTCAACCGCACCCCGATGACCGACCCCGAGGCGAGCCTGATCGGCGGCGACCTCTGCCGCACGCTGGCACCGAAGGACTGCGCGTTCCGCGACCTCAACGACGGCGCCACCACGAAGGGCTTCCTCGGGCTGCCCCTCGGCTCCTCGTACGACAACGGCGGAGTGCACGTCAACTCCACGATCTTCAGCGGCGCGCTGTGGGACATCCGCGAGAGCCTGGGCGGCGAACTCGCCGACAAGATCGTCTACAAGGCGCTCACCTCCTACATCACCCCGCTCGACGGCTTCGACGAGGGACGTGACGCGGTCCTCGCCGCTGCGAAGTCGCTGCACGTCAAGGGCGACCGCATGGCGAAGGTCAAGCAGGCCTTCGACGCGCACGGCATCGTCCCCGGCTGGGAGAAGGCCCTCGGCCTGGACAGCGACGTCCTGCTCGGCCGCCTCGGCACCCTGATGTCGTTCGTCGGCACCGGCAACGCCCCCAGCGCGGGCGGGGACTGGTGGGCCGCCCCCAGGTCGGCCGGCGCCGACGGCACCGAGCCGTACGCCGTGTGGACGGGCCGCACCGACGGCAAGGGCAAGCCCCGAAGGATCTCCCCGGTCGACGGGCGCTCGCACCTCAGCCCCGTCACCGACGGCAGGCGCGTGGTCTGGGTGGCGGTCGGCGACGCCCCCGGCGACGACCCGTGGGCCCACACGTACGACATCCTGTCCGCGCCCGTCGGCGGCGGCCACGTCAAGACCCTCTACAGCACCGGCACGGAGATCAGCGGACTGAGCGTGGACGGCGACACGGTCGCCTGGTCCCGCCGCGACGAGGCGACCTCGCTGCAGCGGGTGCTGTACCTGAAGGGCGGCGACACCACGCCGCGTGAGGTGCCGCTCGGCCGGGACTACAACCAGGCGGCCGAACCCGCCGTCAAGGACGGGCGCATCGCGTACATCCACGACGGCATGTTCGACGGCGCCTACGGGGTCGTCATGGAGGTCTTCGACACCAGGACCGGCAGGACCACGGCCCTGGGCACGCCCTCGCAGCCGGAGTGGATCAGCACCCCGGTGATCACCGCGGCCGGCGTGTACTGGCTCATCGACACCGACTACACCGACGACGACTTCACCACCCTGCGCCGGGCGTCCCTCGACGGCTCCGCGGTCACCGACGTCATCGCGGAGAAGGGCCCGAACCCCGTCCGGGCGTACGGACTCACGGCGTCGGACACGGCGGTCACGCTGACCCTGTACGCCTCGTTCTCGCAGGTCTTCGACGACTACAACGACTCGCTCGCCAAGCTGTGGCAGTTCACCCCGCAGGGCGCCCCGCTGGGCCGGGTCTCCTGCAGCCACGGCCAGCAGTCGAACGCCGCCGCGGGCACCGGCAGCCGCGTCCTGTGGATGGACACCACCACCACGGACACCGACCTGGTGACCCGGGCCCGCCCCGCGGGCACCTGCCGCTGAGCGGCCGCGACACCGCACCACCCCGACGGGGGCCCGGCCCGGCGCACGCCGGGCCGGGCCCCCGCCGGCCGTTCCGCGAGGCGTACGATCATGAGCCGGCGCGGAGGTACAGGGGTGGCAGTCGGCATGGATGTCTGGTCGGGAGGTCCTTGGGCGGGGACGGGGCTGGACCCCCTGGGCGCCCGGGTCCTGGAGTACCTGGTGGGCCGTCCCACGGCGGACGCCGCCGCGGTGGCCGAGGCGGTCGGCACCTCCGCCGGCGAGGCCGAGCGGGCGCTGCGGGGCCTCGAGGACGAACTGCTGGTCATCCGCATCCCCGGCGGGGCCCCGCGCTGGAAGGCCGGCCCGCCGCGCTCGTCCCTGGGTTCGCTGCTGGCCCGCAGACGGAGCGAACTGGCCCGTACGGAGCTGTTCATGGAACAGCTCGACGAGCTCTACCGCTCCGCCGCGCGTCCCGGCGCGCCCGACCTGGTGGAGGTCCTGGAGCACGGCGACGAGGTCGCCGCCCGCTACGCGCTCCTGCTGAAGGGCAGCCGGAGCGAGGTGCTGCACCTGGCCAAACCGCCCTACGTGACGGGGACCGCGGACGACTCGGGGCACCGCGACCCCGACCGCACCGCGGTCGAACCGGGGGTGCGGCTGCGTTCGGTGTACGAGGCCGACGGCTTCACCGACGAGGTGTCCCTGGAGACGGCGATCCGGGGGACCGCGGTGGGCGGTGAATTCCGCCTCGGCACACGGCTCCCGGTCAAGCTGGCACTCTTCGACCGGACCACCGCCCTGCTCCCGCTGCACGGCGACCGGCCCTCGGCGGGCTCACTGGTGGTGCACTCGCCGGCTCTGATCGCGGTGTGCCTGGCGCTCTTCGAGGGCATCTGGGAGCGCGCGACGCCGGTCTCGCTGGAGAGCCGCCAGGACTGGCCCGTCGCGCGCCGCGAGCGCGAACCGGTCGAGACCGACGAACGGACGCGGGAGATCCTGCACCTCATGGCCACGGGCATGAAGGACGACGCCATCGCCCGGGTGCTGGGCGTGAGTCGCCGCACGGTGCAGAAGCACGTCAGCGAGGCGGGCACCGCCCTCGGCGCCCGGACGCGCTTCCAGATCGCCCTCCTCGCGCGCGAACGCGGCTGGCTGGACGGCTGAGTCGGCCACCCGCCCATGTGGCGGTTCCTTGGGCTGCGCTATACGCGCTGTTTGCCGATATAAAACATTCAATCACCATAAGCATTGCATATTGGTGCAAACCTGGACTGTATGCGAATTTCGGAGCTGTCGAATCCGTACGGCGCCACCGGCGCACGGCCGACCGCGGGCGAGATCGTGGACCGCCCGTGGCGCATGCTGATCGGCGGTGCGGCGACCGAAGCAGCCACGGGCGCCACCCTGGACGTCGTCAACCCCGCGGACGAGACGGTCGTGACCCGGGTACCCCTCGGCGGCGCCGAGGACGTGGACGCCGCGGTCGAGGCGGCGCTGAGGGCGGCGCCGGGCTGGGCGGCCACCTCCGTGACGGACCGGGCACGGGTGCTGGCCGCGCTCGCGGACGCGGTCGAGACGCACGGCGAGGAACTCGCCTGGACCGACACCTTCGACAACGGCACCCCGATCGGGGTCATGCGGGCCGACTTCCGCGCCGCCGTCGCCCAGCTGCGCTACTTCGCCGGACTCGCCCTGCAACTGCGTGGCGAGACCGTCCCCATGGCCGACCACGACTCCCTCGACTACACGCTGCGCGACCCCTTCGGCGTGGTCGGACGGATCATCCCCTGGAACCACCCCCTGCTGTTCGCGGCCGCCCGCATCGCCGCACCGCTCCTCGCCGGCAACGCCGTCGTCCTCAAGCCCGCCGAGGCGACCCCGCTGTCCGCGCTGCGCCTGGGCGAACTGGCCGCCGGCATCGTCCCGCCCGGGGTGCTGAACGTCGTGCCGGGCCTCGGCGCCGAGGCCGGCGAACGGCTGGTGACCCACCCGGACGTCCCGCGCATCGCGTTCACCGGTTCCTCCGCCACGGGACGCCGCGTCCAGGCGCGCGCGGCGAGCGGCGCGGTCAAGACCGTCACCCTCGAGCTGGGCGGCAAGAACCCGCTGATCGTCTTCGCCGACGCCGACGTGCACGCGGCGGTCGACGGCGCGATCGCGGGCATGAACTTCACCTGGCAGGGCCAGAGCTGCGGCTCCACCTCGCGGCTGCTCGTCCACCGCTCGCTGTACGAGGCCGTGGTGACCGAGGTGGGCAGGCGCATGGACGCCCTGCGCCTCGGCGACCCGGCGGACCCCGCCACGGACATCGGCCCCCTGGTCTCGGCGGAGCACTACCGCAAGGTGACCTCCTACATCCGCGCGGGGCTCTCCGACCCCGCCCTGCGCCTCGTCGCGGGCGGCAGCGCCCTGCACCGCCCCGGCTACTACGTCCGGCCCACCCTCTTCGCCGCCCCCGCCGGCCCCTCCGGGCCGCTCTTCCAGGAGGAGATCTTCGGCCCGGTGCTGGTGGCGGCGCCCTTCGACTCGTACGACCAGGTGATCGCCGAGGCCAACGCCCTGCCGTACGGCCTCACCGCCAGCGTCTGGACCACCGACCTGCACACCGCCCTGGCCGCCGCCCGCGACCTGCGGGCCGGCTACGTGTGGGTGAACGCCAGCTCGTCGCACCTCCCCGGAGCCGCCTTCGGCGGTGTGAAGAACTCGGGAGTCGGCCGCGAGGAGGGCATGCAGGAGCTGGAGTCCTACACCCAGCCCAAGAACGTCTACGTGCGGTTCTGACCCCGCTCCCCACCGCCGGGCCCCGGTCTCCCCTGCCGGCGGGCCCCGGCGGCGGTACGCGGCGCCGTCGCCGTTGACCGGCGGGCCCCGGCGCCCCCGGCCGCCCGCGCCGGAGCCCGCGTAGGGGACCCCCGCCCCGCCCGTCACCCGTTCGGACGGGCGGGCGTCAAAGTGGCGTCAAGCCGCTCCGGGGCCGCGTCAGGAACCCGCTAACGAACCCCGTGGGGGGCACCCCGGGGCGCTTCGCTACGTACACCGGTTTTTCACCGGCGCCGCGGGCCCGCCCGGGTACGCGGCCATCGTCCCCACTCGATCACCGGGGTGTCTCCGCATGCCAGATCTGGCCTTCATCGTCCTCACCGTCGTCGTCTTCGCCGTGCTCGGCCTCGTGGCCAAGGGGGCGGAGCGGCTGTGAGCGTCGAAAACGTCGTCGGACTCGTCGTCGCCGTGGCCCTGGTCGGTTACCTGGTGCTGGCGCTGATCTACCCGGAGAAGTTCTAGTGAACGACACCCTCGCGGGCTGGCTCCAGATCCTCGCGCTCGTCGGCGCGCTGGCCCTGTCCTACCGGCCGCTGGGCGACCACATCGCCCACACCCTCACCTCCGTCAAGCACCTGCGCGTCGAGCGCTTCGCCTACCGCCTCGGCGGGGTCGACGGCGACGCGGACCAGAAGTGGTCCGTCTACCTGCGGAGCGTGCTGGCCTTCTCGGCCGTCTCCGTCATGTTCCTCTACGGCTTCATGCGGCTGCAGAACCACCTGCTGCTCTCCATAGGCATGCCCGCCGTGACGCCCGGCGTGTCCTTCAACACGGCCGCCTCCTTCGTCACCAACACCAACTGGCAGTCGTACTCGGGTGAGTCCACGATGGGCCACCTGGTGCAGATGTCCGGCCTCGCGGTGCAGAACTTCGTGTCGGCCGCCGTCGGCATCGCCGTCGTCGCCGCCCTCATCCGGGGCTTCACGCGCAAGAAGACCGACCGCGTCGGCAACTTCTGGGTGGACCTCACCCGGATCGTCGTGCGCGTGCTGCTGCCGCTGGCCTTCGTCTTCGCCATCGTGCTGGTCGCGGGCGGCGCCGTGCAGAACTTCCACGGCGTGGACTCGATCTCGACCCTGATCGGCGACCACCAGAGCCTGACCGGCGGTCCGGTCGCCTCCCAGGAGGTCATCAAGGAGCTGGGCACCAACGGCGGCGGTTTCTACAACGCCAACTCCGCCCACCCCTTCGAGAACCCCAACGCCTTCACCAACTGGCTGGAGATCTACCTCCTGCTGGTGATCGCCACCTCCCTGCCGCGCACCTTCGGCCGCATGGTCGGCGACAACCGCCAGGGCTACGCGATCATCGCCGTGATGGGCGTCATCTGGGCCGCCTCGGTCGCCATCGTCACCGTCAACGAGCTGCACAGCGTGAGCAGCCAGGCCGGTCACGTGGCGGGCGGCATGATGGAGGGCAAGGAGCAGCGCTTCGGCGTGTGGGGCTCGGCGCTGTTCGCCGTGTCGACGACCCTCACCTCCACGGGTGCGGTCAACTCCTTCCACGACTCGTACTCGCCGATCGGCGGCGGGATGACGATCTTCAACATGATGCTCGGCGAGATCGCCCCCGGTGGTACCGGCTCGGGCCTCTACGGCATCCTCATCCTGGCGATCATCGCGGTCTTCGTGGCCGGTCTGATGGTCGGCCGCACCCCGGAGTACCTGGGCAAGAAGCTCGGCAGCCGGGAGATGAAGTTCGCCTCCCTCTACATCCTCACCACCCCGGCGATCGTGCTGATCGGCGCGGGCCTCGCCATGGCGCTGCCCGGTGAGCGGGCCGGGATGCTCAACACCGGTGCGCACGGCTTCTCCGAGGTGCTGTACGCCTTCACCTCGGCCGCCAACAACAACGGTTCGGCCTTCGCGGGCCTCACCGTCAACACCGACTGGTACAACACCGCGCTCGGTCTGGCCATGCTCTTCGGCCGCTTCCTGCCGATCGTCTTCGTCCTGGCGCTGGCCGGCTCCCTGGCCCGGCAGCAGCCGGTGCCCGCCACGGCCGGCACCCTGCCCACCCACCGGCCGCAGTTCGTCGGCCTGCTGACGGCCGTGATCCTGATCGTCGTCGGCCTCACCTACTTCCCGGCGCTGGCGCTGGGTCCGCTCGCGGAAGGTCTGTCCTGATGTCCCTGACCACCCTCGAACCCCCCGCTTCGCCGGGCGGCGCCCCGACCGAGCCTCAGCAGCCGCACCGGGTCTCCGGCGGCATGCTCGACCCGAAGCAGCTCCTCACGGCGCTGCCCGACGCGGTCAGGAAGCTCGACCCGCGGGTCATGATCAAGAACCCGGTCATGTTCGTGGTCGAGGTCGGCGCCGTCCTGACCACCCTCTCGGCGATCAAGGACCCGAGCATCTTCGCCTGGGTCATCACCGTGTGGCTCTGGCTGACCGTCGTCTTCGCCAACCTCTCCGAGGCCGTGGCCGAAGGCCGCGGCAAGGCGCAGGCCGAGACCCTGCGCCGCACGAAGACCGACACGGTCGCCCGCCGGCTCACCGACTGGCGGCCCGGCACGACCTCGGCCTTCGAGGAGGAGGTCCCGGCCTCGGGGCTGAAGCTCGGCGACCACGTCGTCGTCGAGGCCGGACAGATCATCCCCGGCGACGGCGACGTCGTCGAGGGTGTCGCCTCGGTCGACGAGTCGGCGATCACGGGGGAGTCGGCGCCGGTCATCCGGGAGTCCGGCGGTGACCGCAGCGCGGTGACGGGCGGCACCAAGGTGCTGTCGGACCGGATCGTCGTACGCATCACCTCCAAGCCCGGTGAGACCTTCATCGACCGGATGATCGCCCTGGTGGAGGGCGCGGCCCGGCAGAAGACGCCCAACGAGATCGCGCTGAACATCCTGCTGGCCTCGCTGACCATCGTCTTCCTGCTCGCCGTCGTCACGCTGCAGCCCTTCGCCATCTACGCGGGCGCCGAGCAGAGCATCGTGATCCTCGCCGCGCTCGTCGTCGCGCTCATCCCGACCACCATCGGCGGGCTCCTGTCGGCGATCGGCATCGCGGGCATGGACCGCCTGGTGCAGCGCAACGTGCTCGCCATGTCCGGCCGCGCCGTCGAGGCCGCCGGCGACGTCAACACCCTGCTGCTCGACAAGACCGGCACCATCACCTTCGGCAACCGCCAGGCCTCGGAGTTCCTGCCGGTCAAGGGCACCACCGCCGCCGAACTGGCCGACGCCGCGCAGCTGTCGTCGCTGGCCGACGAGACGCCCGAGGGCCGTTCCGTCGTCGTCCTGGCGAAGGAGAAGTACGGACTGCGCGAGCGTCACGAAGGCGAGCTGGGCCACGCCGAGTTCGTGCCCTTCACGGCGCAGACCCGCATGTCCGGCGTCGACGTCGACGGCCGCCAGGTCCGCAAGGGCGCCGCGTCCGCGGTGACCGCCTGGGTCGCCGACAACGGCGGCCGGACGGACGAGGAGGTGCAGTCGCTGGTCGACCGCATCTCGCAGTCCGGCGGCACGCCGCTCGTGGTGGCCGCCAAGGAGAACGGCGCGGCCCGGGTGCTCGGCGTCATCCACCTCAAGGACGTCGTCAAGCACGGCATGCGGGAGCGGTTCGACGAGTTGCGGCGGATGGGCATCCGTACGGTCATGATCACGGGTGACAACCCGCTGACGGCCAAGGCGATCGCCGACGAGGCGGGGGTCGACGACTTCCTGGCGGAGGCGACGCCCGAGGACAAGATGGCGCTGATCAAGCGGGAGCAGGCGGGCGGCAAGCTCGTCGCGATGACCGGTGACGGCACCAACGACGCCCCGGCGCTGGCCCAGGCCGACGTGGGCGTGGCCATGAACACCGGCACCTCGGCCGCCAAGGAGGCCGGGAACATGGTGGACCTGGACTCCGACCCCACCAAGCTGATCGAGATCGTGGAGATCGGCAAGCAGCTGCTCATCACCCGCGGCGCGCTGACCACCTTCTCCATCGCCAACGACGTCGCGAAGTACTTCGCGATCATCCCCGCGATGTTCGCCGCCGCCTACCCGGGCCTGGACAAGCTCAACATCATGCAGCTGCACAGCCCGACGTCGGCGATCTCCTCGGCGATCATCTTCAACGCCCTGATCATCGTCGTGCTGATCCCGCTCGCCCTGCGCGGCGTGCGCTACCGGCCGTCGTCCGCCTCGGCGCTGCTGAACCGCAACATCTGGGTCTACGGCCTGGGCGGTCTCGTGCTGCCGTTCGTCGGCATCAAGGTGATCGACCTGATCATCCAGTTCATCCCCGGCCTCAGCTGACAGAAGAAGGCGATTCCATCATGTCCGGCTCCCTGCCCGCCGTGGTCCGCAACCACGTGGCCGCCCTGCGGATGCTGCTGGTGTTCACGGTCCTCCTGGGCATCGCGTACCCGCTGGCCGTCACCGGCGTCGCCCAGGCGGCGTTCTCCGACCAGGCCAACGGCTCCAGGATCACCCAGGACGGCAAGACCGTCGGTTCCAGCCTCATCGGCCAGAACTTCACCCTCCCCAAGAAGAACCCGGACGACGCCGAGGAGGTCGCCCAGCCGGACCCCAAGTGGTTCCAGCCGCGTCCCGGCGGCTACGACCCGCTCGTCACCGGCGCCTCCAACCTCGGCCCGAACGACGAGGGTCTGGTGAAGACCATCAAGGAGCGCCGGGCGGCGGTCGCCGAGTTCGACGGCGTCGCCCCCGAGGACGTCCCGGTCGACGCGGTCACGGCCTCCGGCTCCGGTCTCGACCCCCACATCTCGCCCGAGTACGCCCGGGAGCAGGCCGAGCGGGTCGCCCAGGCGCGCGGCCTGGCGCCCGACACCGTGCGCAAGCTGGTGGACGACCACGTCCAGGGCCGGGTACTCGGCTTCCTCGGCGAGGAGCGCGTCAACGTCGTGGAGCTCAACCAGGCGCTCACCGCGCTGAAGTGACGTCGCGACACGGTCGGACCATCCGCACCACGCCGCCCGGCGGCGCAGGGACCACCTGCGCCGCCGGGCGGCGTGACACCCGTACAAGGAGGGACATCCGGTGACGCAGCCAGTCGTCCCGGCCCCGGCCGGCACCCCCCGGGGACGGCCCGGCAGACTCAAGGTCTTTCTCGGGGCGGCACCCGGAGTCGGCAAGACCTACCGCATGCTCGACGAGGCCCGCCGCCGGGCCGCCCGGGGCACCGACGTCGTCGTGGGGTACGTCGAGTGCCACAAGCGGCCACGCACCGAGGAGATGCTCGACGGCCTCGAGATCGTGCCCCGCGCCGAACGCGAGTACCGCGGCGGCGTCTTCGCCGAGATGGACCTCGACGCCGTCCTCGCCCGCGCGCCCGAGGTGGCGCTCGTCGACGAGATGGCCCACACCAACGTGCCCGGCGGACGCCACGCCAAGCGCTGGCAGGACATCGACGTGCTCCTCAGGGCCGGGATCGACGTGATCACCGCCGTCAACATCCAGCACCTGGAGTCGCTCAACGACGTCGTCGAGAAGATAACCGGCGTGCCGCAGCGGGAGACCGTCCCGGACGAGGTCGTCCGCCGCGCCGACCAGATCGAGCTGGTCGACATGCCCGCCGAGGCGCTGCGCCGCCGCATGGCCCACGGCAACGTCTACGCCCCCGAGAAGGTCGACGCGGCCCTGTCGAACTACTTCCGCGTCGGCAACCTCACCGCGCTGCGCGAACTGGCCCTGCTCTGGGTCGCCGGTCGGGTGGACGAGGCACTGCAGAAGTACCGCTCAGAACACGGCATCGGACGCGTCTGGGAGACCCGGGAACGCGTGGCCGTCGCCGTCACCGGCGGGCCGGAGGGCGAGACCCTCATCCGCCGTGCCGCCCGCATCGCCGCCCGCTCGGCCGGCGGGGACCTGCTCGCCGTGCACATCGTCCGCAGCGACGGTCTCGCCGACTCCTCACCCGCCGCCCTGGCCCGGCAGCGGGCCCTGGTGGAGAGCCTCGGCGGCACCTTCCACTCGGTCGTCGGCGACCACGTCCCCGACGCGCTGCTGGACTTCGCACGCGCCGAGAGCGCCACCCAGCTGGTGATGGGCACCAGCCGGCGCGGACGGGTCGCGCAGTTCCTCACCGGGCGCGGCGTCGGCGAGACCATCGTCGAACGCTCCGGCGACATCGACGTGCACATGGTCACCCACGAACGGGCGGGCCGCGGACGCCTCCTCCCCGTGCCCTCCAGCAGCCTGCCCCTGGCCCGCAAGGTGGCCGGCCCCGTCGCCGGATTCGTCCTCCCGGTACTGCTCACCACGGTGCTGGCCAACTACCGCGGGCACCTGAACCTCACCAGCGAGGCGCTGCTCTTCCTGCTGACCGTCGTGGGCGTCGCCTGCATCGGCGGCGTCGTCTCCGCGCTGCTCGCCTCCGTGACGGCCTCGCTGCTGCTCAACTACTACTTCATACCGCCCATCGGCCGGTTCACCATCGGCGAGACGAACAACGTGCTGGCACTGGCCGTCTTCGCGCTCGTCGCCTTCACCGTCGCGACGATCGTCGACCGCTCCTTGCGGCTGTCCAGACGCGCGGCCAACGCCACCGCCGAGGCGGAGACGCTGTCCTCCCTGGCCGGGAGCATCCTGCGCGGCGACCAGGCCGTCGAGGCCCTGCTGCAGCGGACGCGGGAGGCCTTCGGCATGGAATCGGCCGAGCTCGTGCACGGTTCCGGGGACGGCGCGGCGTGGGTGGACGACCCGGCGGAGGGCGTGGTGGCCGTGCCCGTCGGCCCCGACGACGTCCTCGTCCTGCGCGGCCGCCGCCTGGCGGCCTCGGAGCGGCGGGTGCTCATCGCCTTCGCCGGGCACGTGGCCTCCGCGCTGGAGCGGGCCCGGCTGGCCGAGGCCGCCGCCGAGGTGGAACCGGTCAGGGCGGCCGACCGGATGCGGACGGCGCTCCTCGCCGCGGTCAGCCACGACCTGCGCACCCCGCTCGCCGGCGCCTGGGCGGCCGTCAGCTCGCTGCGCAGCCGCGAGGTCGAGTTCTCCGCCGAGGACCAGGAGGAACTGCTGGCCACCGCCGAGGTGTCCCTGGACCGGCTCAACCGGCTGGTGGACAACCTCCTCGACATGAGCCGGCTGCAGGCCGGCGCCCTCAGCCTCGCCCTGGAGCCGACCTCCGTGGCCGAGGTGGCCTCGCTGGCCCTCGACAGCCTCGCCGAGAGCACCGTCCCCGTCACCCTCCAGGGCCTGGACGACATACCGTTCGCGCTGGCCGACCCGCCGCTCCTGGAACGCGTCGTCGCCAACCTGGTGACGAACGCCCAGCGGCACGCCCCGGCGGGCACCGGGGTCCTGTTCGGCGCCAGTGCCCTCGGCACGCGCATCGAGCTGCGCGTCGCGGACCGCGGCCCCGGACTGCGGCCCGCCGACCGGGAGCGCGTCTTCGAACCCTTCCAGCGGCTCGGCGACACCGACAACACCACCGGCCTCGGACTCGGGCTCGCCCTCTCCCGGGGGCTGACCGAGGCGATGGGCGGCACCCTCACCCCCGAGGACACCCCCGGCGGAGGTCTCACGATGGTCCTGTCCCTGCCCACCGCCGGCGGTCCGGACGAGGTGCCCGCCGCCCCCGCCGACGGGGATGAGGCACTCGCATGAGGCGCGTCCTGATCGTCGACGACGAGCCGCAGATCCTGAAGGCGCTGGAGATCAACCTGACGGCGCGTCACTACGCGGTCGCCACCGCGCCCGACGGGGCCACCGCACTGCTGCTGGTGTCCCGGCAGCCGCCCGACGCCCTCATCCTCGACCTCGGCTTGCCCGACATGGCCGGGACCGACATCATCCACGGCGTCCGGGCCTGGAGCCCGCTGCCCATCATCGTGCTGTCCGGACGGACCGGGCCGGCCGACAAGATCGAGGCACTGGACGCGGGGGCCGACGACTTCGTCACCAAGCCGTTCTCCATGGACGAGCTGGCGGCCCGGCTGCGCGCCGTCCTGCGCCGCCCGCCCGTCCTGGAGGAGCCGGAGACGGTCACCATCGCCGACTACCGGGTCGACCTGGGCGCGTTCACCGTCCGGCCCCGTTCGGGCAAGGGCGAGGCACCGAGGCTCACGCCCACCGAGTGGCGGCTGCTCGCCCCGCTGCTGCGCAACCCGGGGCGCCTGATCACCGGACGCCAGCTGCTGCGCGACGTGTGGGGGCCGGGCAACGAGAAGCGCACCAACTACCTGCGCGTCTACCTCGCCACCCTGCGGCACAAGCTGGAACCCGACCCGGCCCACCCGCGCCACCTGATCACCGTGCCCGGCATGGGCTACCGCTTCGAGCCCTGAGCGGCCGCACATGGAGCACCCCGCCCGGTGGGCCCACCGGGCGGGGTGCTCCATGTGCGGCCGCAATCGGCGTATGGCGTCGTGTTGTGGCGACGGGCGGTGTCCTGCGGGAGACGGCGGCGGGTTCGGCCGATCCGCCCGCGCTCGTCGACGGCGTCGGGCCGGCGGGGTGGGCTGACGGCCGCGTTCGGGCACCGCGGTGTGCCCTCGCCGGCGGTCGTGCCGTCCCGGAAGCCGGCCGGCCCCGGGCCGCCACGCTGCACGGGTCGACCGCGACGGTGTGCGGCCGTCGCGGTCGACCCGGCGGCGCCGCGGAGCTCCCGGTTGGCCCCGCCGTTCCCGCGCGCTCAGAAGGCGCGTGTGATCCGGCCCCGGTGACCCGCCGCGGCGGGAGCGCCGACCGCGTAGTGGACGTACTCCCCGAACAGCCGGAAACCCGCGGTCCAGGCCAGCCGGCGGCTGGGCCGGTCGCCGCGCGAGCACGTCCAGCCGGCTGTGCGGCCGCGGGCCGCGACGTCGCCGCACAGGCCCGACAGGCAGGCCAGGGCCAGGCCCTCGCGGCGATGGCCCCGCGAGGTGACAACCGCGAGGTCCTCGTAGACGCCGCCCAGGACGTACGTGCACGCCAGCGAGACGAGCCGGCCCGAGCGGAACGCCCCCCACGCGTGGCCCGACGCCGCGAGGCCGTGCGCACCGCCCCAACTGAGCGTGAACCGGCGGACGTCGTCGCCCGCGGCGGCAACGGCCGCGCCGTCACCCGGCACCAGCCGGCGCACCACCAGGTCCCGCGGCGGACGGCGGCGCGGCACCGGGCGAGACTGCACCCAGATCATCCGCTCCCAGGGCACGACCCGGTCGAACGCCGCACCCAGGACGGGCAGGAAGCGCGTACGGGCCAGGACGTAGCGGTTCGCCAGGCCCGCGAGGCCGTCCGGGTCCACGGACCGGGGATCGCCCTCCAGCAGCGCGTGGTCCGCGCACACCACCGCGACCGCGCGGGGCGCGGCCGCCCGGTCGGCCCACCAGCGTCCGTTGCCGCTCGCCCGCACGTGCTCCGCGAGCGCGGCGGGACCGGGCACGCCGCAGGGGAACCAGCCGTCCAGGGCCGGGACTTCGATCACCGGTGACCACACCTTCCGCGCACACCGTGGTACGCCCCGCACAACGGACGGCGGTGCGGACCGGGGTCGTCGACCCGGGGCCCGCACCGCCGTGGGGAATCGGGAATCAGCCCTGACCGGGCTTGTTGCCGTGGCCGGCGCCCTTCTTGCGCCTGGCCCTCTTCTTGCGGGCACGCTTGGACACGAATGACCTCCTTTCAGGCGGAGACGAGCAGGTCGGCGACCTTGCACAGACGCCGTACCGTGCGGTCCTCGACCGCGGTCCCGGCGGCCGGGGCGAGCGTGGCCCGGTCGTAGTGGGCACCCGGGACGAGTTCGGTGTCCGGGTCGCACAGCCGCGCCACCCGCGCGGCGTCCTCCGGGCGCACGCTGACCGCCGTCACGCCGCCGGGCGCGGCCGCCCGGGCGAAGACGATGAGGGCCAGCTGCGACCGGGCGTAGGCGGCGTGCCGCGAGTAGCGGTGGGAACGGTTCAGGTCGCTCCATGCCGGCGCCACCGACCGGGGCGTCGCGGACGACACGTTGACCACCCGGCCGCCCGGGCGCGCCGTCAGCGGGCCGGCCAGCTCACGGGTGAGGAGGTAGGCCGCCAGGAAGTTCACCTGGAAGGAGACCTCGTGGCCGTCGGCCGTGAGGGTGCGGCTCTCGGGCGCCGCTACGGCGGCGTTGTTGACGAGGACGTCCAGCGCGGGGTGCAGGCCCCGCACCATGGCCGCCAGGTGGCGGACGTCGGAGAGCCGGGTGAAGTCGGCCACCGCAAGGCGCAGCCGGACGCGCTCGATGCCGGCCGCCACCAGCCGCTCCACCGCGTGGTGCGCCGACTCCGTGTCGCGACCGTGGACGACGACCGTGCAGCCCCGCTCGGCGAGCAACCGGGCGGTCTCCCACCCGACGCCGGACGTCGCCCCGGTGACCAGGGCCGTGCGCGGGGGGACGACGAGGACAGGGGACGCTGACATGGACCACTCCGTGGATCGGTACGCCGCATCGCGCCGGCCGCGTGGGCGGCGGCGCTCGCCTGCGGGGAGCCAGGGGCGGCCGCCCGGCGCGGCCGCGGGACTCCGGCGCCTCGGGGCACCGGCGGGAGGGCGGTGCGCGGCACCGGCGGCACCCGACGGGGTGGCCGGTCGTCCTGGCGCGGGCCGTTGTTCCCGCTCCTCATCCAATGCGGCGGCGGATCCGCGGGCAAGGTTCCGCGGTGATCCCTGACGACACCCTGACGCACCGTGCCGGCGGTGCCGGGAGGCGGGCGGCCTCCCGGGCACCCCGGCGCGGTCGGCGGTCAGCGGTCAGGCGTCCGGGGTCAGGTGTTCGGGCCCAGGCGTTGGGTTCAGGCGTTCGGGTTCAGGCGTTCCGGCCCGAACCGCGGGCCGTGAGCATGTCGGCCATCAGACGGATCTCCGCCTCCTGGCCCTGGACCATGCCCGCCGCCAGGCGCCGCACCTGGTCGGTCCGCGCGAGGTCGGCGGCCGCGGCCGCCATCTCCACGCCGCCCTTGTGATGGGCGGTGAGCAACCGCAGGTAGAGCACCGCGGCCGCCTTGCCGTGGGCCGCCTGGAGCCGGCGCAGCTCGGTGTCCGTGGCCATGCCAGGCATCAGCGACCCGTCGTGCGGCGTGTAGGCCGTGTCGTGGCCCATCCACGTCATGGGCGGCTTCGACGAGGACTTGGGCAGCCCCCAGACGTCCAGCCAGCCCAGCAGCATGCCGCGCTGGTTGGCCTGGGTGTTGATGACGTCGTAGGCGAGCCTGCGGACGTCCTCGTCGTCCGTGCGGTCACGGACGATCAGCGACATCTCCACCGCCTGCTGGTGGTGGATCGCCATGTCGCGCGCGAAACCGGCGTCCGGCGAGTCCGTGCCCGGGGTGCCCCCGCTGCTGGGCCGCGCCGTCAGCAGGGTGAAGGCCAGGGCCGCGAGCACGACCAGCACCATGGAGCCGGCGAGCGCGAGCAGCGGCCTGCCCGCGCCCCTGGCGGCGGTCACGAGGCCTTGCCCCCGGTGCAGGGCGCTCCGGGCTCGGGGGTCTGGTCGCCCTGCACATAGGTGTCGAAGAACTTCGCCACGCGGGGGTCGTCCGCCTTGGTGACGCCCAGCTGGTGGCCCCACGCGGTGAGGGTGATCGGCGAGGCCTGGTCCGCGTAGGGGCTCATGAGGGAGTACGGGGTCTTCGAGACGCGGGCGCCGAGCGTCTTGACGTCGGCGTCCGTCGCCTTGTCGGTGTACGTCACCCACACCGCGCCGTGCTCCAGGGAGTGCACGGCGTTCTCCTTGGTGAGGGGCTTGTCGTAGACGTCGCCGTTGCAGTTCTGCCAGACGGGGCTGTGGTCGCCGCCGACCGGGGGGCTCATCGGGTAGTCGACGGTCTTGTCGAGGTGGTTCTGCGTGAGACCGGACCAGGTCTTCTCCCCGCTGATGGCGCCGGCGGCGGCGTTCTTCGCGCCGTCGCCAACGCCGTCGCCGCCGCCGTCGCCGTCGTTCGCGGCGTTCACGAGGTAGACGCCGCCACCGACCAGCCCGACGAGGATGACGGTGCAGGCGGTGATGGTGATGATCCGGGTGCGGCGCTCGCGGGACTGCTCCTGGCGGCGTATCTCCTCGACGCGCGCACGGCGGTCGGCGGCCCTGGCCTTGGAATGGGGGGCACCCATGGCATGTCCTGATTCCCCGCCGCGTCGGCGACACGGCGGTGCTGGTGGGAAGGGTCGGATGACGTACGTCGCGCACCGGCGGTCGCCGCCGGTGCGGTCGGCCCTTCTACGTCCGCTGGATCTGGAGCATGTGCAGGCCGAGGGAGCGCACGGTGCCCGGGGCCGGTGCGCCGAGACCCGCGGCGGCGACCGCGGGCGGCCACACCGACGGCAGTTCGGCGCCGGCGAGGTGCGGTGGGGGAGCGGAGCCCAGGGTCACCGGCGTGTGCTCCGCGGGGGAGCAGCCGTCGCCGGGCCGTCCGGGGCCGTGGGCGTCCGTGCAGATCTCGTCGGTGACGTGGGTGCTGTGCGGGGCGACCAGGGTCCGGGCCGGCCCGTGGGCGGCGTCCGGCGCCCCGGTGTGGCCGCAGATCCCGAGCGCGGCGAGCAATCCGTACAGGACGAGGACAACACCGTTCAGACGGGCGGGTATCGCACCGCCTCGGCCGGCTCCTCCGTCACTGCGCATCGCGGCAGATCGTACCCGCCGCCGCGCCGCGTATACGCGCCGGGTGCGGCGCCTGCGGCTGACGACCGAGTGCCCTCCACGGCGCGTCCGGCAGCGGTCAGGACATTCCCGCCGCGTCCAGCAGGGTCGTGGCGGTGGCCGTGGCCAGGCCCTCCAGGCTGCGGGCCTGGGCCACGGCGCGGGCGCTGGATCCGTCGAAGACGACGGTGAGTTGGCGGGCGAGCAGATCGGCGTCGTGCGCGCCGCCCCGACGGGCCTCCTCGCGGAAGAAGTCGGTGAGCGCGTCCTTGTAGCGCCGTGCGATCACGCCGGCGGGGTGCTCGGGGTCCTTGAGCTCGAAGGCGGTCGCCAGGAACGGGCAGCCGAGGTAGTCCGGGGACGCGGACAGCGACTCGAGGTGCTCGAAGACGTGCATGATGCGCTCGCGCGGCGCCGGGCCGGTCTCGGGAGCGGGCAGCAGCCCGCTCAGGTAGCGGGAGCCGGCGCGCTCCAGGCTGGCGGCCAGGACGTCGTCCTTGCCGGTGAAGAGCTGGTACATCGACCGCTTGGAGACTCCGGCCGTTCGGCACAGTGCCTCGATGCCGATGTTGACGCCTTCGCGGTAGAAGAGCGCGGCCGCGGCGTCGAGGAGCCGCTCGCGAGTCGGAGCCGTCGCCGCTGCGGTGGCAACGGACGGGGTGGTTGCGCCGGAAGTCATGGAAGTGAGCCTACGCCGTGTGTTGCCGAATGGAAACCGATCGGTTTACAGTCCTGGAAACCGATCGGTTTCCGCCGTCGGTCCATCTACACTCTCGCTGGGAGCACATCCATGACCGCAATCGCAGGTTCGACCGTTCTCGTCACCGGAGGCAGCCGGGGTATCGGCCGTGCCCTGGTCGAGGCCCTGCACGCCCGAGGGGCCAAGAAGGTCTATGCCACCGCTCGCGACCCGCGCACCATCACCCATCCCGGCGCGGTCGCGCTCGCGCTGGAGGTCACCGACCCCGCCTCGGTGGCCGCCGTCGCGGAACAGGCTCAGGACGTCACCATCCTGATCAACAACGCCGCCGGGTCCGTGGCGGCATCGTTCCTGACCTCCCCGGTGGACGACGTCCGCCGCGAGTTCGAAGCCAACTTCTACGGCCCCCTGCAGGTGACCCGGGCCCTCGCCCCGATCATCGAGGCCAATGGCGGCGGCCACCTGCTCAACGTGCACTCGGTCCTGTCGTGGGTCGCGCTCTCCGGCTCCTACAGCGCCTCCAAGGCGGCGCTGTGGTCGCAGACCAACTCACTCCGGCTGGACCTGAAGCCGCGCGGCATCAACGTCACCGGGCTGCACGTCGGCTATGTGGACACCGACCTGGCGGCGCACATCGACGCACCGAAGTCGTCGCCGTCCGACGTCGCGGAGCAGGCGCTCGACGGGATCGAATCCGACGCCTACGAGGTGCTGGCCGACGAGATCTCCCACCAGGTCAAGGCGGGCCTGTCGGCCGATCTCGCCGCCCTGTACCCGCAACTGGCCGGCTGACCGGAGCGCCCCGTCGCGCCCGGGCTCACGGCCCGGCCGGGGGCGGGACCGCTCCCGCGGGGCGCAGGAGGTCCCGCAGGGCCTCCATGACCGCGCCGGGCCGTTCCTCGTGGAGCCAGCCGTGGCCCGCGCCGTCGACGACGCGGTGGTCGCCCCGGGGGACGGACGCGGCCAGGGCGGCGTGGAGTTCGCGTTTGGCGGTGTTCATCGCGCGGACGATGTCCTCGGACCACAGGTGGGCCTGGGTGGGGTCGACGCCCATCGCGGACAGCACGATCAGCGGCACGTCGGGGAGGTCGGGCGCGTCGCGCAGTTCGCCGGCGACGACGTCGTGCACGTTCCTGTCCTCGTCCCAGGCGGTCCGCCACCGGGTGAGGTGGTACTCGGCGAGCGGTTCGCGGACACCGTCCGGCCAGGCCGCGAAGTGCCGCGCCAAGGCGGCCCGCGACTGCTCGATCTGCTCCGGCGTCGCCTCGGGCAGTTCGGCGCTCCGCAGTTGCTCCACCTTGTCGCGGATCTCCTGCGTCGCCCGTGCGTACATGTCCTCGTGGAACGGGTCCAGCAGGAGCAGCCCCGCCACCTCGCCGGGGTGGCGCTGCGCGAAGCGACGGGCGTAGGCGGCACCCAGGGAGTGGCCGACCAGGAGGTACGGGCCGGGGACGTCGGCCGAGTGGAGCAGGGCGTGCAGTTCGGAGGTGACGTCCGCCGCCGTGCGGGGGAGCGGTACGGGGGTGCTCCAGCCGGTGCCGCCGCGGTCGTAGAGGACGCACGTGGTGAGGGCGGCCACGCGGACGTGGAGGTTCACGTAGTCCAGGCCGACCATGCCCGCGCCCGGGAGCAGCACCACGGTGGGGCCGCCGGTGCCGGAGCGGTGCAGGGAAAGGCGCAGCCCGGCGACGTCGTGGAGCCGCCCGAGCGGCGGCTCCACGGCGACGGCGGCGCCGGTGCGGCGTGACTGCTGACGGGTCATCTCCGGTCCTCTCCCACGTTCTCAACTTTGAGAAAGGTATCCGACATGAGATCGTGTGTCCATGGACACGGTCGACCTCCTGCTGCACCCCGTGCGGCTGCGCATCGTGCACGCCATGTCGGGGAACCGGACCCTCACCACGTCACAGTTGTGCGGCCTCCTGCCGGACGTCTCCAAGGCCACCGTCTACCGCCACGTCGGTCTGCTCTCGGACGCGGGAGTGCTCGAGGTCGAGGACGAACAGAGGGTGCGCGGAGCCGTCGAGCGCCACTACCGCCTGCGCCGGGAACGGGTCGTGGTCGACGCGGAGACGGCGGCGTCGGTCTCGCGGGAGGACCACCGGAGGGTCTTCGCCGTCGCCATGGCGGCGCTGATGGCCGAGTTCGACGCCTACCTCGACCGCGAGGGCGCCGATCCGGCGGCCGACCTCGTCGGCTACCGCCAGCACGCGCTCTGGCTGAGCGAGGACGAGCGTGCCGGACTCATCGCCGACCTGCGGCGGGTCCTGCTGCCCCGGCTGGCCAACGGACCGGCGCCCGGGCGGATGCGGCACCTCGTCAGTCCGATCCTCTTCCCCGCCGAGGGGCCCCGGGAGCCGGACGGCGCCGCGTGAACCGGCCGCGTCAACGGCGGTGGCGAGCGCGGCGTTTGGGGGAGCGGCGGTCGGTCACCAGGAAGACGAGCAACAGAGCGGCGACGACACAGACCACCACGCCCTGCGCCGACACGAGCAGTTCGCCGAGCCCGCCGCCTCCCGCCTCCGCAGGCGGGACGTAGACCTCCCGCGACGGACCACCGGGGGGTGCGCCGTAGGGCGTGCGGAAGCGCGGGGGCGCGATGCGGAGGCTCATCGCGGGTCAGTATCGCGACTTCCGTCCGCCCGCGGGACGAGTCGGACGACCCGGGGGCGGCCCCGCGGGGACCACGCGCCGGGGCGCGCGCGCCGGGTCAGCCGGTGAGCGCCGGAAGCGCGGCCGGGCGGCGGAACAGCCACCGCAGGAAGGTCCGCCGCGGCGGACGCGCCCGTACCTTCCCGAACTCCAGCTCGCCCGCCAGTTCCACGCGCAGCGCCACCGGTGCCGCCGGGCCGGCCGCGGGCCGGACGTCCACCGTGCCGAATTCGACGGCCAGTCCGTCGGTGTCGACCACGATGCCGGGCCGGGTGACGAGCACCAGGGAACTGCCGCGGACGTCCATGTCGATGCGGAGGGTGTCCTGCGTGATCACGGCGTGGGTGAAGTCGAGCACCACCTCGCCCCATTCCGAGCGGACCTCCATGCGCCGCGGCACGACCCACCGGTCGACACGGCGGAACGAGCCGCCGCGGTTGTCGACCCGGACCACGTCCTTGACGTCCTCCGCGGCCGTGCCCGGCGTCCCCGCGGCCGCCGGCAGGTCGGCGGTGAGCGGGGCCAGTTCGTCGAGCGTGCGGGCCGACAGCGCGGCCTCCAGGCGTTCGTCCAGCTCGGCGGCCGACAGCCGCCCGTCGCCCGCGGCCACGGTCAGGACGTCCACCACCCGGTCCCGGTCCGCGTGCGAGGCCCGCAACGGGGGCGGCGCGAGGGGCGTGTCCGTAGGGGACGGCGCACCCGTGGGCCGGATCTCTCCCGGCATGTCCTCACCCCGTTCTGGTCGGCGGTTCCGCAAGACGCGATACATCTTCGCGAACTAACGCTATATCGCGTTTGGGGTGCGCGCCAAGCCCGCGCCCGTTCCGGCGCGGGGCGGCCGCCGGGAGCGGGAACACCCGCGCGGCCGGGCGGGATTGCCGCGCGGGGGATGTCACAGAAGGGGCGGCCGTCCTGTCCTTCCCTCGGACAGTCCCTGTTTGGAGGAACACATGAGCGGTGAGCACGCACACCTGCCCCCCGGTGTCGAACTGGTCGGGAGCCTGCCGGAGGCGGCGGGGCGGATCCCGGCGGGCGCGGAGGCGAGGACCATCCGGGTCACCCTGCCGCCCGGTGACGCGGGTGCTCCGCCGCACCGGCACCCGGGGCCGGTCTTCGGCTACGTGACGCAGGGCGAGATCCTCTTCGAGCTGGAGGGTCAGGCGCCCCGGGTGCTCAAGGCCGGTGACGCCCTCTTCGAGCCCGGTGGCGACGTGATCCACTACCAGGGCGCCAACAACCTCGCCGACGCCCAGTCCCAGCTGGTGGTGGTCATGTTCGCACCGCCCGGCAGCCCGGTGCTGACCGTGGTCGGCGAGGAGGAACTGGCCCAACGACGCCACCTGCGCGTCACCTCGTGAGGTCCTGCCGCTGAACCGTCGGCGGCGGGCCGCGCGCGGCAGGCCCCAGGGCTCCGGGCAGCTGGGCCGATCCTTCTCGGCGCTCCTTCCGCCCGGAGCCTCGCGCGTGCCCCGGGCCCCGGCTCCGCCCCACCCGGGCGGAGCCCGCCGGAAGCGGCGGAGACCGGGGCCGCGCGAGCTGTCCGCCGCACAGGACGCCGACCGGCCGGGCGCCGGGCTCACGGCGTCACGAAGCCGCGCGGGTTCCACCGGGGGCCGAAGCGGCGGCCGCCCGATCGGCCGCGGGCCGGCGGCACGCCCAGCGGCTCGGAGGGCACGGCGAGCACCGGGCAGCGGGCGTGCGCGAAGCAGTGGGCCGCGACGGACGGCGCGAAGAGCCGCTGCCAGGGACCGCGCGAACCGGTGCCGACCACCAGCAGCCCCGCCCCCTCGGCGGCCACCTCCACGAGGGCCGGTCCCGGGCGCCCCAGCGCGAGGACCGGGCGCAGCGGCGGGTCGAGCGGCAGGTCGCCGTCGAAGGCGGCGTCGAGCGCCATGAGGAGCCTGCGCCGGGCCGGGCGGCGCCACCGGTCCGGCTCCGGCGGCAGCGGCGGCCACCTGCTCCGCGTCCCGGAAGCGGTGTCCCACGCGGCCTCCCAGGCCGTCACCACGGTCAGCACGCACTCCCGGCGCCGGGCCTCCGCGGCGGCCCGGCGCAACGCCGCCACGCTCCCGGGGGAGCCGCTGACGCCCACCACGACGCACTCTTCGCGGACCTCGTTCATGCCTCCATGAAACGCCTGGGAACGCCCGGACCGGAGGCCTTTGTCGCGATCCTGACGCCGCCCGCACCACCCCGGCGACCCGCGCCGTTAACGTTCGCCCGCTCGCCGTCAACGTCGCGTCAGGGACCGCCCTCACCCCCCTGACCCCGGGCATAGCGTCCCTGATGCGTCCCGGACCGCCGGCTGCGGCCGGGGCGCCCCAGGAACCACAGCAGGTGCCTCACCAGGAGGAAGCCATGACAGAGCTCATGTACGGGGACGACCCGGAACCTTCGGATCCGTCCCCGGCCGGACGACACCGGGAGACGTTGTACGTCCCCGTCCGGCCGGGACCCGTGGGATGCGTCGCGCGCATGTTCCGCACGCCCCTGGGCGGCCGTACGGCCGTCGGCTTCACCACCCCGGAGCGTCTCGCGGAGACGCTCGGCCCCGACCAGCAGTGGATCACCCTCTCGGAGTTCGCGCTGCGGTCGATGGCCCGCCCGCTCGGCGTCACGGCACTCACCGTGGACCCGCAGCTCGCCGCACCCGCCGTGTCGGACGCACCGGACGAGGCCGGCCGCCGTCTCGACCCCCAGACCCTCGGGGTCCTCAGGGTCACCGGCGCGGTCGCGCTGGTCGACGCCCTGGCCCTGTGGATCGGCTGAAAGGAGCGCCGTCATGACCGCCGTCACCGAGCACTTGGAGACCGCGTACCCCGACGCCGACCTGTCGGTGTGGCCCGCGTCCGCCTCCTCCGCCCCCCACGGTGAGGTCACCGTGGGCGGGGTCGCCCTGACCGAGGTCGCCGAACGCTTCGGCACCCCGGCCTACGTCCTGGACGAGGGCGAGGTACGGGACCGCTGCCGCGCCTACCGCGCGGCCTTCCCCGACGGCGACGTGCTGTACGCCGCCAAGGCCTTCATGTGCCGCGCCATGGCCCACTGGGTGGACGAGGAGGGCCTCGGCCTCGACGTCTGCTCGGCCGGGGAGCTCGAACTCGCCGTCGTCACCGGCTTCCCGCCGGAGCGGATCCTCCTGCACGGCAACGCCAAGAGCCCGGAGGACCTGGCCACGGCGCTGCGCCTGGGCGTCGGCCGGATCGTGATCGACAGCACCGGCGAGATCGCCCGGCTGGCCGCCCACGTCCCGCCGGGGGACCGGCAGAAGGTGCTGCTGCGCATCGTGCCGGGCATCGCCGCCGGTCACCACAACGCGGTGCGCACCGGCACCGACGACCAGAAGTTCGGGCTGTCCCTGGCCGACGGGTCGGCCCAGCACGCCATCGCCCGCGTGCTGGACCAGCCCCGGCTGGAACTGGTCGGCCTCCACTGCCACCTGGGCTCGCAGATCAGCAGCGTCAAGCCGTACCTGTCGGCCGTGCGCCGGCTGGTCGGCCTGCTGGCCGCCGTGCGCAGGCAGCACGGTGTCACGCTGCCGGAGCTCGACCTGGGCGGCGGCCACGCGGTCGCCTACCGCCCCGGCGAGGCGGCGATGGACCTGACGACGCTGTCCGCGCGGATACGGTCCGAACTGGCCGAGGGCTGCGCGGCCGCCGGGCTGCCGGTGCCGCGGCTGACGGTGGAGCCGGGCCGTGCGATCGTGGGCCCCGCCGGTGTCGCGCTGTACCACGTGCTGTCGGTCAAGCGCACCGGCGGCCAGACCTTCGTCGCCGTCGACGGGGGCATGAGCGACAACCCCCGGCCCGCGCTGTACGGGGTGCGCTACTCACCGCGGCTGATCGGCCGTCACTCCACCGAGGAGCCGGTCCTGGTGACCGTGGTCGGCCGGCACTGCGAGGCCGGGGACATCCTCGCCTCCGCGGTGCCGCTGCCCGCCGACGTCCGGCCCGGGGACCTGCTGGCGGTGCCGGTCGCGGGGGCCTACCACCTGTCGATGGCGTCCACGTACAACCTCGTCGGCCGTCCGCCGGTCGTCGCCGTCCACGAGGGCCGGGCGCGGCTGCTGGTCCGCCGTGAATCGCTCGCCGACTTCCGCGTCCGCGACATCGGCCTCTGAGCGGGACCCGCGAGCCCGCCGCGTCGCCCGACGCCCCCGAACGCCCTCCGGGCAGGTGATGTCCCCGCGTCCCCCTGCCCGGAGGTGCGCCACGGCCGCTCCGGTCCGCCGCGCCCCAGGGGTCCCGGACGACCGCCCCCGATCCACGGGTCCCGATCCTCGGGCCCGACGCACGAGAAGAGAGAAGTCCGGTGAGTGTGGAGCACACCGTCCGCATGAGCGTCGCGGAGGGCGTCCGATGACCACCGCGCCCGCACCCGTCAGGCCGGACCGTGGAAACCCCGCCCTTCCCGGCGGGGCCGAGCACGAGAACGCCCCCGGCGGCGGCCCGCTCGCGCCCGGACAGCTGCGGCTCGCCCTCCCGGAGGCCCTGCGCAAGCTCAACCCCGTCACGCTGGTCCGCAACCCGGTCATGTTCGTCACCGGGACCGGCGCCGCGCTGACCACCGGGCTCGCCCTCGTCCACCCCACCGTCGCCGGGTGGTTCACCACGGTCTGGCTCTGGCTCACCGTCCTCCTCGGCAACCTCGCCGAGGCCGTCGCCGAGAGCCGTGGCAGGGCCCAGGCCGACGCCTTGCGCCGGTCCCGCACGATCACCACGGCCCGCCGGCTGACGAAGGACGGCGAGAAGGTCGTGCACGCCATCGCCCTGCGCCGCGGCGACACCGTGGTCGTCGGGGCCGGGGAGACGATCCCTGGTGACGGTGACGTCGTCGAAGGCGTCGCCGCCGTCGACGAGTCCGCCGTCACCGGTGAGTCCGCACCGGTCATCCGTGAAGCGGGCGGCGACCGTTCGGCGGTCACGGGCGGCACAAAGGTGCTGTCCGACCGCATCGTCGTGCGCATCACCCGGCAGTCGGGGGAGAGCTTCCTGGACCGCATGATCGCCCAGGTGGAGGGCGCCGACCGGCACAAGACGCCGCATGAGGTCGCGCTCAACCTGGTGCTCATGGTGCTGACCGTCGTCTTCCTGGCCGCCGTGGTGATCCTGCGGCCCATGGCGGTCTTCTCCGCCGGCCCGGGCGCCGGTGCCGGGGACGCCTCGGGGACCGCCGACGGTGTCACAGGGATCGTCCTGGTCGCGTTGCTGGTCTGCCTCGTCCCGACGACGATCGGCGCCCTGCTGTCGGCGATCGGCATCGCCGGAACGGACCGCCTGGTGCGGCGCAACGTCCTGGCGGCCTCCGGCCGGGCCGTGGAGACCGCCGGGGACGTCGACACCCTCCTGCTCGACAAGAGCGGCACGATCACCCAAGGCGTCCGCAGGACCGGCGCGTTCCTGCCGCTGGGTGGCGTCGAACCCGAGTGGTTCGCCCAGTCCGCGCTCCTGACGAGCCTGGCCGACGACACCCCCGAGGGGCGGGCGGTCGTCGCCCACGCCCGCGAGCACTACGCGCTCTCCCACCACAAGGCCGACGAGATCGACCTGCCCGACGCGAGGTGGGTGCCCTTCAGCGCCATCACCCGCATGTCCGGGGTCGACCTCCCCGGAGGCAGGCAGCTGCGCAAGGGCGCCTCCGCCGCACTCGCCGCCTGGGTGCGTGAACGCGGCGGCACCGTACCCGCCGGACTGGACGTGTACGTCGAACGGGTGTCCTTGGCCGGTGGGACGCCTCTCGCGGTCGCGGAATCCCCGGCCGGCGGCGGCCCGGCCCGCGTCCTGGGCGTCATCCACCTCGAGGACGCCGTCAGGCCCGGGCTGCGCGAACGCTTCGAGGCCATGCGGCGGATGGGCGTCCGCACCGTCATGGTCACCGGCGACAACGCGGTGACCGCCCGCGCCATCGCCGAGGAGGCGGGCGTGGACGACTTCCTCGCCGAGGCGACCCCGGCGGACAGACTCGCCCTGATCAGGCGCGAACAAGCCGGCGGTCACCGCGTCGCCATGACGGGCGACGGCACCGATGACGCCCCGGCGCTGGCCCGGGCGGACGTGGGCGTCGCCATGAACGCGGGCACCTCGGCCGCGAAGGACGCGGGGAACATGGTCGACCTCGACTCCGACCCCACGAAGATCGTGGAGATCGTCGAGATGGGCAGGCAACTCCTGCTCACCCGTGCCGCGTTGACGGCCTTCTCGATCGCCGGCGACATCGCCAAGTACCTGGCGATCATCCCGGCGGTCTTCGGCGGGCTCTACCCGTCCCTCCACGCCGTCGACTTCATGCGGCTGCACTCGCCGGGCTCGGCGGTCCTCTCGGCCGTCGTCTTCAACGCCGTCGTCATCGCCGCGCTGATCCCGCTCGCCCTCCGTGGCGTGCGCCACCGGCGGGGCCGCGCCGCCTCGTCACGCACCCGCAAGCTGTGGGTGTACGGCCTCGGCGGGGCGGTCGTGCCGTTCCTCGCGATCAAGATCATCGACCTGACCCTCGTCCGCCTGGTCCCCGGGATCTGACCATGCCTCGCACCTTCACGCCGCCCCGCTGGGCGGCACACCATCTCGCTGCCGTCCGCGTGGTGCTCGCCCTCACCCTCCTTGTGGGACTGGCCTACCCCCTGGGAATGACCCTGCTCGCCCAGCTGCCGGGCCTGCGGGACGCCTCCGCACGCGACTCCCTCATCGGCAGGTCCTACACCGACGCGAAGGGGGCCGCCCTGCCCGGCTACTTCCAGTCGCGCCCCTCCAACGCGGGTGACGGCTACGACACGGCGGCCTCCGGCGCCGGCAACCAGGGCGCCGAGAGCGTCGTCGACACCCCGGACAGGACCAGCCTGCTCAGCCAGGTGTGCGCCCGCAGCAAGGAGGTCGGAGAACGCGAGCACGTCGACGGCGCCCGCCCCTACTGCACCCCCGACGGTGTGGGAGCCGTGCTCGGCGTCCTCCGCGAGGGCGGCACCACCGGTCGTGCGACCGGCGTCGTCAGCCTCAACCAGCCGTGCCCCGCCCGGCCGTTCCTCACGGCCTACGAGCACCTGGAGGTCCGCTGCGCCGAACCCGGCGCCGACTACTCCCGGGCCGTCGTCACCCCCGTGCGCGGCGACGCCCCGGCCCGGCCCGAGGTCCCCGCCGACGCGGTCACCGCGAGCGGCAGCGGTCTCGACCCCGACATCAGCCCCGCGTACGCCGGGATCCAGGCACCCCGGATCGCCCGTGAGCGGGGGATCGGCGAGGACGCCGTGCGCGCGTTGATCGCGCGGTACACCACCGGCCGTGCCCTCGGCGTGCTCGGCGAGCCCGCCGTCGACGTCGTCGGGCTCAACGCCGCCCTGGACCGCACCGACCCCATGCCCGGAGCGTGAGAGCAGACATGTACGGCTGGATCCAGGCGTCCCTCGTCATCGCCGTCGTGGCCGGTCTCCACGTCCCCCTCGGCGACTACATGGCACGCGCCCTCGAGGGCGGCCGCCACCTGGCGCCCGAACGCGCCCTGTACCGCATGTGCGGCGTCGACCCCGACAAGGAACAGGACTGGCGGCACTACCTGTTCGCGCTGCTGGCCTTCTCGGCCGTGAGCATCGCCGCGCTGTTCGCCCTGTTCTCGCTGCAGGACCGGCTGCCGTGGTCGCTGGGCCGCGGCGGCATGCCGTGGCGGCTCGCCCTGCACACCGCCGTCAGCTTCACCACGAACACCAGCTGGCAGAACTACGCGGGCGAGTCCACCACCGGCCACCTCGCCGTCATGGCGGGTCTGGGCACCCAGGCCTTCGCGTCCGGCGCGGTGGGCATCTGCGTCGCGCTCGCCCTCGTCCGCGGTCTGGTCCGGCGCAGCACCGACCGGCTCGGCAACTTCTGGGTCGACCTCGTCCGCGGCGTCCTCCGCGTCTTCCTGCCCCTCGCGGTCGTCTCCGGCCTCCTGCTGATCGCCCTCGGCGTCCCGCAGCACCTTTCGGGCAGCGACCAGCTCGCCGGCCCCGTGGGCTCCTGGGAGCCGATCAAGCTGATGTCGGGCGACGGCGGCGGGGTCTTCAACGCCAACAGCGCCCACCCCCTGGAGAACCCCTCGGCCTGGAGCAACACCCTCGAGATCGTGCTGATGCTGCTCGTGCCGACCGCCCTGATCCGCACCTACGGCCGGCTCGTCGGAAGCCTCAAGCAGAGCTGGACCCTTCTCGCGGTGGCCGGCATCCTCTTCGGCCTGCTGCTGGCCGCCGCCAACCTGGCCCAGAGCGCCCACACCGGCACCGTCAGCGCCGCCGTGGTCGGCCAGACCGAGGGCACCGAGACCCGCTTCGGCGTCCCGGCGAGCACCCTGTTCGGCGTGTCGGCGACCGCGTCGGCGGACGGTGCGGCCAACGCCTCGTACGACAGCTTCTCCAGCCTCGGCGGCGGCGTGCTCCTGGCCGGGATGATGCTCGGCGAGATCGCCCCCGGCGGCACCGGGAGCGGCCTGTACGGCCTCCTGATGGTGATCCTCGTCGCCGTCTTCGTCGGCGGGCTGATGGTCGGCCGTACCCCCGAGAACCTGCGCAAGCGCATCGGTGTCGGTGAGATGCGGCTCGTCGCGCTGTACGCGCTCGTGGCGCCCGCCGTCATCCTGGTGTCGTCGGCGATCGCCGTGGCCCTGCCCGGAGGACGCTCCTCGATGGGCAACCCGGGACCGCACGGCCTGACCGAGCTCATCTACGCGTACACCAGCAACGCGGCGAGCAACGGCAGCGCGATGGCCGGCTTCAACGGCGCCACCGACCTGCACAACCTGCTGATGGTCGCGGTCATGCTGGTGGGCCGCTACGTCCCCATGGTGTTCGTCCTCGCCCTCGCGGGCCGCCTCGCACGGCAGCGGGCGGGCGCGGTCACGGTCGGCACCCTGCGCCCGCACGGCGTCAACTTCCTCGTCCTCGCCGTCGGCGCCGCCCTGATCCTGGCCCTGCTGAACTTCCTGCCCGCCCTGTCCCTGGGGCCCGTCGCGGAAGGACTGCTGTAGTGCCGTAGGGCGGTCGTCCCTCCCCCTCGGGCTCTTCGAGCCCGAGGGGGAGGGACGACCGCGGTTCGCGGCCTTCCGCGCCGGTGCCGGGGGTCACCGAGGACGAGGGCGCTCCGGTCGCGCGGCAGGGGCCGACCGCGCGGAATTCGCGGGCGTCCGGCCACGGCGTCGTGCGAGCATCGGCGGATGCTGACCCTCGCCGACGAACTCGGCCGCCTCGCCTGCACGGTGACCGGTGACGGCCCGCCCGTCGTCCTCGTGCACGCCGGCGTCGCCGACCACCGGATGTGGGACGGTGTCGTGCCCGGCCTCGCCGAGCACCACACCGTCATCCGCTACGACATGCGCGGCTTCGGCCAGTCCCCGCCACCCGCGGCGCCGTTCAGCGAGCACGACGACCTGCGCCGGGTCCTGGACCACTTCGGCCACGAGCGGGCCCACGTGGTCGGCGCCTCCTTCGGCGGCCGCGTGGCGATCGACTTCGCGCTCACCCATCCCGCGCGCGTCCGCTCCCTGGCGGTGTTCGCCCCGCCGTGGCCGGGGTACGACTGGTCGCCGCAGATGGTCGCCTACGACGCGGCCGAGACCGAGGCGCTCGCCGCGGGTGACCTGGACGCCGCCGTCCGCGTCAACCTGGAGACGCTGCTGTACGGCCCGGCCCGGGGACGGGACGAGGTGCCCGCCGGGGTGGCCGACCGGGTGCGCGGGCCGATGCGGACCGCGCTGACCCACCAGGGCACGGTGGAGGCGCACTCCCGCGGCCGCGCGGACGGCGACGTCGCCGGCCTCTCCGTGCCGGCCCTGGTCGCTGTCGGCCTCCTGGACCTGCCCGACTTCCGGGACATCGCCCGCCGCTACGCCGCGACGATCCCCGGCGCCACCCTGGTCGAGTTCCCGGCCGCGGCCCACCTCGTCGCCCTGGAAGCGCCCGACGACGTGACCGCGGCGCTGCTCCCCTTCCTCGCGCGCTGAGGCGCCCGCACCGCCAACGCGGTGGCGGTGCGGTCCGCGGCGTCCGTCCACGGGGGCGCGGGGGTACGGATCCCGCGGACCGTGGCGTCCGGCGTGCCCGCGCGCCGGACGGGGTCAGTGAAAGGAGCAACCCCTGTGGACATGAAACTCGAGGTCGTGGTGGTGCCCGTCGCCGACGTCGACCGGGCCGAGGACTTCTACGTGGGCCTCGGCTGGCGCCTCGACGCGGACGTCACCACCGGCGACGACTTCCGTGTCGTCCAGGTGACCCCGCCCGGCTCGCCCTGCGCGGTCATCTTCGGCACCGGGGTCAGCGGCACCGAGCCGGGTTCGGCCCGCGGCCTGCACCTGGTCGTGGAGGACGTCGTGGCCGCCCGGGAGGAGCTGGTGGGCCGGGGGGTCGAGGTCAGCGAGGTGTTCCACGACGCCGGAGGGGTGTTCCACCGCGCCGGGACGGAAGGACGCGTGCCGGGCGCCGACGCGCAGCGGCGCAGCTACTGCTCCTTCGCCTCGTTCGCCGACCCCGACGGCAACGAGTGGGTGCTCCAGGAGATCACCGAACGGCTGCCGGGCCGCTGACCCCCCGGGGCGCCGCACCGCGGGCCCCGGGCCCGCGGTGCGGTGGCCGTCAGGAAGCGGCCACGGCCTCGGCTTGCGCGGGCACGCCGAGGATGGCGAGGCAGTTCGTCCAGAGCGGGCTGAGGCGGCCGGTGTCGTTGTAGAGCTTGGCGAACAGCACCTGCCCCTCGAGCTGGGCGACGACAGACACCGCCGCCGCGTGCGTGTCCACGACGGTGACCTCGCCGCGCTCGCGGGCCTCGCCGACGAGCCCCTCGATCATGCCGACCTGCGTGTCGAAGATCTCCTGCAGCCGCCGGCGGATGGACTCCGTCTGGTTGCTCATCTCCAGTGTCAGGTTGCCGAACATGCACCCCGACACCGTGCCGCAGGACTCCTGGCCCGCGTGCTGGACCTCCTCGGTCGCCTCGAAGAGCCGGCGCAGCCGCTCCAGGGGGGCTGCGTCGGCGCCCAGGATGCGGGTCCACTCGCGCTTCTGCGCCGCCCAGTGCTCGTCGATGACGGTCAGGGCGAGGGCTTCCTTGGACTCGAAGAAATAGTAGAAACTGCCCTTGGGCACCCCGGCCGCCTTGCAGATCTCGGCCACCCCCAGGGCCGAGTAGCCGCGCTGCTCGATGAGCGCCTGCGCGGCAGTGATGATCTTCTCCCTGGCATCACTCGTGCGTCCCATGGCAACAGTATACGACCGATCGACTATAGTTGGTCGACCGGCTCGCTCCGCCGCTTCCGGGCCGGGAGCCCCGACCGTTCCCCAGGGTGGGTCCGGGGGCGGTCCGCCGGCCAGGACCCGTTTCCTCCCTCCTGGGAGGCGGAGCCTCCGAGTGGCCCGGTGGTGCGGAGATCCGCCCGGCCAGGCCCTAGCATGGCGGCGTGGAGCTGCGTCAACTTCGGTACTTCGTCGCCGTCGCCGAGGAACTGAACTTCGGGAGGGCGGCCGAACGGCTCCTGATCGCCGGGCCTTCCCTGTCCCAGCAGATCAAGGCGCTCGAACGCGATCTGGGGGTCCGGCTCTTCGACCGCGACCGCCGCTCGGTGTCGCTCACGCCCGCCGGCTCGGCGCTGCTCCCGCACGTCAGGGCGCTGCTGGAGCGCGCCGACGACGTGGGGCGGCGGGCGAAGCAACTGGGCGGCTCGGAAGCGGTGCGGCTCGGCTACGTCAACTGGCTCCCCTCCGACCTGGCGGCCCGCGCGTCGGCGGTGGCCCGGCTGCACGTCGACGCGTGGATCGCGCCCTCGCACACCCAGGCCGCCCGGGTCGGCGACGGTGGCCTGGACCTCGCCGTCACCTGGGTGCGGACCGAGGACCTGGAGCGGCACGGGCTGCGGTCCCGGCTCCTGGGGGCGGACCGCCTGTACGCGGTCTCCACCGGCGACGACACCGGCGCCGTCCGCGCCGAGGACACCGTCCTCCTCCTCGACGACGACACCACCTCCTGGCTGTCGTGGAACCTCTTCGCGGAGCGGCTCGCCGCCGACAGCGGGGCGCGCGCGGTCCGGATCTCCGACGGCGGTGTCACCGGCAGCGGGTTCTTCGACCACGTCCGCCGCATCCGCGGTCCGGTCCTCAACAGCCCCAAGGGCCAGACCAGTCCGTTGCCGCCCGACCTGGTCAAGCGCCCGGTGGTCACCCCCGAGGTGTACTGGACCTGGTCGCTGGTCTGGCGGGCCGACGAGGTCCGCGAGACCGTGCTGGCCGTGGTGGACGCCCTCACCGGGGGCGTGGGCGACCTCGGCATCCACGGTCCGGACGCCTGGCTCCCCGACGGAGACCCCTACAAGCGGTAGATTTCCTGCGATCCGCCGGAATTGTCGTCCGGTCGTCCGGCCGTCAGGGCCGCGGGTGACCCGTCGGCCGTCCCGCCGGTGAAGTCCACCCACCGCAGTCCACCGGGAGCAGGCCATGAGCGTTCAGGGTCAGAGGGTCGCCGTCGTCACGGGTGCCTCGCAGGGCATCGGTGCCGGGCTGGTCGAGGGGTACCGCAAGCTGGGGTACGCGGTGGTGGCCACCTCGCGGAACATCGGCGCGTCCGCGGACCCGGAAGTGGTGACCGTCCGGGGCGACATCGCCGAACGGGAGACGGCCGAGCGGGTGATCGCGACGGCGGTGGAGCGCTTCGGCCGGGTGGACACACTGGTCAACAACGCGGGCATCTTCGTCGCGAAGCCGTTCACCGAGTACACCGAGGACGACTACCGGGCGGTGCTCCGGGTGAACCTGGACGGGTTCTTCCGCGTCACGCAACGGGCCGTCGAGCGGATGCTGGAGCAGGGCGGGGGACACGTCGTCCAGATCTCCAGCAGCCTGGGGGACCAGCCGGACGTGAAGGTGACGTCGGTGCTGGCGTCGCTGACGAAGGGCGGTCTGCAGTCCGCGACGAAGGCGCTGGCGACCGAGTACGCCACCCGGGGCATCCGGGCGAACGCGGTGGCGCTGGGGACGATCAAGACCCCGATGCACCCGGTGGAGAGCCACGACGCGCTCGCCGGGCTGCACCCGGTGGGCCGCATGGGGGAGATCGACGACATCGTGGACGCCGTCCTCTACCTCGAGAGGGCGCCGTTCGTCACCGGTGTGGTGCTCCCGGTCGACGGCGGCCAGTCCGCGGGCCGCTGACGCCCGACGCCCCGTCACCTGCCGCGTGCCGGGCGGGGCGCGGGGCCGCCGCGACGCACGCGGCCCGCGGCGTCGTCCGGCGCGCCGCGGGCTTCACGTCGTGGGGGAGGGGCTGCTCGTGTCCCGGTTCCCGCCGGAGGCCGGGGCCGCCGCCGGTTGCGGCAGCGCGGAGCGTACGGCGGGAAGCGCCAGGACCACGGCCACCGCCGCGAGTTGCCAGACCGCGCCGAAGCCCAGCACCCCCGCGACGCCGAACAGGACCGACACCGGACCGGCGGCGGCCAGCCCCACCGGCCCGAGCGCGAAGGCCCCGAAGGCGCCGTACGCGCTGACCCGGGCGAGGGCGCCCGGCGGCACCTGCGACTGGGTGACCGTCGCGAAGAGGGTGCCGCACACGGCCGAGCCGACACCGGCCGCCAGTGCGGCGGCGCAGATCCAGGGCAGTGGCAGCCCGGTGGCGAGGGCGGCCGACGGCATCGCCCAGCCGAGGGTGGCGGCCGTGCCCACGAACAGCGGGCGGCGCGGCCGGCGCCCCAGCATCGCCGTGCCGCCGGCCACCGCGCCCGCCCCGTACAGGGCCATGATCAGGCCCCAGGAGCCCGGGCCGCCGAGTTCCCGCTGGGCGACGAGCGGTCCGAGGACGAGGAACGGCGCCCACACCAGGAGGTTGAACAGGCAGACGTGGACCGAGGTGACCCACAGCCAGGTCCGCGAGCGGAACTCCGTCCAGCCCTCGCGCAGTTCCGATACGAAGGACGCGGCGGGCCCACCGGCCCGGACGGTCCGCGGCAACAGGAGCAGCGCGACGACGCTCACCCCGTAGCTGAGGGCGTCCACGGCGAGGACCGCGGAGGCGCCCGCGACCGCCGTGAGGAGGCCGGCGACCGCCGGTCCCGCGATCGAGGCCGCCGACCGGGCGACGCCCAGCAGCGCGTTGCCGTCGGCGAGCGCGTCCCCCCGTACGAGGCGCGGGACGAGCGCGTCGAGCGCCGGGGTGAACAGGGCCTCGGCGGCGCCCCAGACGACGACCAGCCCGATCAGCGTCGCCATGTGCGGTGCGCCGCCCAGCAGGGTGAGGGCGAGGCCCGCCTGGGTGAGGCAGCGCGTGACGTCGGCGGCGAGCATCACCCGCCGGCTGCCCCAGCGGTCGGTCAGGACGCCGCCGGCGAGCAGCACCAGCACCAGGGGCAGGATCCGGGCCGCCAGGACCAGGCCGAGTTCTGTGCCACCGCCGCCGGTCTCCAGGACCGCGAAGGCCAGTGCGACGGACGCCATCGACGATCCGAACAGCGAGGTGGCGTAGCCGATGAAGAAGCGACGGAAGTCGCGTTCGCGCAGGACCGCGGGGAGGTGGGGGAGTGCCATGGGCGCAGCGTGCAGGGGGCGGTCGGCGACACGCCAGGCCCGTGGCGGAAATTATTGAGTCGGGTCGAATCAACTTATGATGGCTGCGGTTCAGGTTGGAGAGTGATTTACTGCGGTCGATCGCGGCGGCACGTTGCTCAGCCGCTGCGGCGGATCGACGGGGGAGGGGCGGACGCCGTATGACCCAGCCGGTGGAGTACGCCGTGGCCGTCGACTGTTTCCTGGCCGCTTCCGGGCTCGGCGAGGGATCGCGGCGGGTCTACCGGATCGCGCTGGCCACCTGGGCCTGGGGACTCGTCGACCGTCCCCCGCCGGTCGGCGGCGGCCGCCGCAACGCCGAACCCCCGGCGGTCCCGCTGGCCCTGCTCGACACACCGGGCACCGCGGGGCGGCTCCGCGACGCCTTCGCGGCACGGTCCGCGGCGGTCGGCGCCCGTACCGCCAACCGCGAATTGTCCGTCCTGTGCAGCGCCGTGGCGTGGTGGCGCGCGGCGGGCTGGCTGTCCGCGGATCCCACGGACGGCCTGCGGCCGCTGCCCGTGCCGAAGCCGCGCCGCGCCGAGGCCGGCCTCGGCGCCGAGCAGGTCCGCGAGGTACTGCGGCTGACGGCGCCGCTGCGCGAGCAGGCCTTCTGGCACCTGCTCCACGAGACGGGGGCGCCCATCGAACGGCTCCTGGCGCTCGACGTCGACGACCTCGTCCTGCCCGGCCGTCGCACCCGCGAGCGCGTGGGGGAGCCGCTGCGCTGGGGGGACGGCTCGGCCCGGCTGCTGCCGCTGCTCGTGCTGGGGCGCGTCGACGGGCCGCTGTTCCGCACCGGCCGCGGACGGCTGTCCTACCGGCGCGCGGCGGAGCTGTTCACCGCCGCGACGCGCCCGCTCGACCCGGGCGGGCGCGGGTGGACGCTGAGGCGGCTCCAGGCGGCGGGCCGGCGCTGACCGGGCCCGCGCGCCGACCGCGCTCGTGCCCCGCGACCAGGGATCAGCCGAGGACGCGCAGGGCGCTCTCCACGGCCGCGGCCATGCGCCTGCGCGCGGAGGTGAGGTAGCGGCGCGGGTCGACGGTGGCGGAGTCCGCCGCGAGGAAGTCGCGTACCGCGCCGGTGAAGGCGATGTTCAGCGCCGTGCCGATGTTGATCTTGACCATGCCCCCGGCGACGGCGCGGCGCAGCTCCTCGTCGGGTACCCCGGTGGAGCCGTGCAGGACCAGGGGTACGGGCACCGCTCGGCGCAGGCGGGCGATCAGATCGTGGTCGAGCCGTGCGGTACGGGTCGTCATGGCGTGGGAGCTGCCGACCGCCACGGCAAGGGCGTCGATCCCGGTGGCGGCCACAAAGGCGGCGGCCTCGGCGGGGTCGGTACGGGCGCCCGGGGCGTGCACGCCGTCCTTGCCGCCTATCTCGCCGAGTTCGGCCTCCAGCCACAGACCGCGGTCGTGGGCCCGGTCCGCGGCGGCGCGGGTGGCGGCGACGTTGCGGTCGTGGGGGAGCCCCGAGCCGTCGTACATCACGGAGCCGAACCCGCAGTCCGCGGCGCGGTGCAGCAGTTCCTCGTCGGTGACGTGGTCGAGGTGGAGGCCCACGGGGACCGTGGCGGACTCGGCGACCGCGGCCGTCGCGCGGGCGATCGGGGCGAGCGAACCGCCGTGGAAGCGGACGGCGTTCTCGCTGATCTGGCAGACCGCGGGCCGCCCGGCGGCCTCCGCGCCGGCGACCACCGCCTCCGCGTGCTCCAGGGTGATCACGTTGAAGGCACCGATCCCGCACCCGTCGGCGTAGGCCGCGCGGACGAGTTCGGCGGTGGGGACCAGCGGCATGACGTGGCGACCTCTCGAGGATGGGATGATGATGCGTGAACGTGACGGTTCCGCCGGGAAAAGCCGCAGAAACACGCGTGACGGCGCGTGACCACACGCGGGCGCCGGGCCGGGCCGGCCCACCCGAGGACAGGGGACGAGGAGATGGCGGGACCACAGGCCCGATGGAGCGCGCTGCTGGAGATGCTGACCCGGGACGGGAGCGTCGAGGTCGAGCCCGCCGCCGCCGAACTGGCGGTCTCCGCCGCGACGATCCGGCGCGACCTGGACGAACTGGCCCGGCAGAACATGGTCACCCGCACCCACGGCGGCGCGGTGATCAACGCGATCGCCTACGACCTGCCGCTGCGGTACAAGGCCGCCCGCAACGCCCCGGAGAAGGAGCGCATCGCCCGGGCGGCCGCGGCCCTGGTGAAGCCGGGCGCGGTGGTGGGGCTCAACGGCGGCACCACGACCACGGAGGTCGCCCGGGCCCTCGCCGCACGCGCCGACCTCGCCGACAGCGGCGCCGAGACCGCGCTCACGGTCGTCACCAACGCGCTCAACATCGCCGGGGAACTGGCCGTCCGGCGGCACGTGAAGCTGGTGGTGACCGGCGGTGTCGCCCGCCCGGCCTCGTACGAGCTGACCGGGCCGCTGGCCGCGGAACTGCTCGCGCAACTCACCCTGGACGTGGTGTTCCTCGGCGTGGACGCCCTCGACGTCACCCATGGCGCGGCGGCCCGGGACGAGGGCGAGGCCAGCGTCAATCGGGCGCTCGCCCGGCGCGCCGAGCGGGTGGTGGTGGTCGCCGACGCGTCCAAGCTGGGGCGGCGGGCCTTCGCCCGGATCTGCCCGGTGGCGGAGGTCGACGTCCTGGTGACGGACGGGAGTGCGCCGGCCGCGCTGGTCGAGCCCTTCGCGGCGGCCGGCGTGGAGGTCGTCCGCGCCTGACCGGGCCTGCCGTCGCACGGGCCACCTCTCCCTTCCGCCGTCCCGCCCACTTCATGAAGCAGCATGCAGTTTTCTGCAGGAAAATTGCTAGAGTCGAGCAACTTCACACATGATGCTCGACCGGACGTGCTCGGTGTCAAGGGCAGGCCACCGGCCGGGGAGGGGAGTCCATCGATGAGCCAGAGCCAGAGCCAGAGCCCGAGCCCGAGCCAGGGCCAGAGCCGGACCCAGGACGCGAACCGGAGCAGGACCGAGACCGAGACGGCGGCCCAGCCGGACTGCTGGCGCCGCGCCATCGCCCTCGCGGGCGACGCGGAGGCGCCCTGGCGGGCCGCGATGCCCCGGCCCGGCGAGCGGGTCGCGGTCGTGGGCTGCGGCACCTCGTGGTTCATGGCCCACGCCTACGCGGTGCTGCGCGAGAGCGCGGGCCAGGGGGAGACGGACGCCTTCGCCGCATCGGAGATGCCGGCCGGCCGGGCCTACGACCGGGTCGTCGCCCTCACCCGCTCCGGCACGACGACCGAGGTGCTGGGGGTGCTGGCCCGGCTGCGCGGCACCGTTCCGACGGTGGCCGTCACGGCCGATCCCGCCACTCCCGTGATGGGACTGGCCGACGCGGCGGTGGTGCTGGACTTCGCGGACGAGACCTCGGTCGTCCAGACCCGCTTCGCCACCACCGAACTCGTCCTGCTGCGCGCCCTGCTGGGGGAGGAACTCGCCGGGCTGCCCGCCCAGGCGGAGGCCGCGCTCGCCGCGCCGCTGCCGGACGGGCTGCTGGAGACCGAGCAGTTCACCTTCCTCGGCCGCGGCTGGGCCTACGGCGTCGCACAGGAGGCGGCGCTCAAGATGCGGGAGGCGGCCGGCGCCTGGACGGAGGCGTACCCGGTCATGGAGTACCGGCACGGTCCGATCAGCGTCACGGGGCCCGGCCGGGTGGCGTGGTGGTTCGGCGACCCGGGGGACCTCCCGGCGGGACTGGAGGGGGAGATCGCGCGCACCGGTGGCCGGCTGGTGGCCCTGGGGCGCGACCCGCTCGCCGACCTGGTCGTCGTCCAGCGGCTGGCCGCCGCCCTCGGCGCGGCCCGCGGCCTCGACCCGGACGCCCCCCGGCACCTCACGCGTTCGGTGGTCCTCGCCGACGACCGGGGCTGAGGCCGGGCCGGGACGCCACCCGTACGCCGGAAGGCGAATGCCGCCCCCGCCCCGGGGAGGGGCGGGGACGGCATCACACGAGGACCGTCAGGCCTTGGCCCACTTCTGGTTCGGCGTCCCGTAGCACGTCCACAACTGGAGCGGGGTACCGGCGGAGGTGCCCTTGTCGAGCACGTCGACGCACTTGTTCTTGTTGGTCAGGTCGTTCGAGCCGTTCAGCCTGAACTGCTGGGCCCAGCCGCCGTTGCAGCGGGCCAGCTGGATGACCGCGCCGTCCGTGAACGAGGCGCCGCCCAGGTCCATGCACATGCCGAAGGCGCGGACGGTCCCGTCGGAACGGAAGTCCCACTTCTGCCAGGCGCCGCCGTCGCAGTCCTGGATCTGCAGCCGGGCGCCGTCGCGCCCGGTGCTGTTCTTGGCGCCGCTGACCGCGACGCAGCGCCCGCTCTGCACGCTGCGGATCCGCACGCCGGGCACGGTGGCCGTCTGCTGCGTCTTGGAGGGCGTCGGGTTGCCCGCCGACGAACCCGACCCGGAGCCGGACGAACCGCTGGAGCCCCCGGAGCTGCCGGAGCCGCCGGTGGCCGAACCGCCACCGCCGCCGGTCCCGCCGCCACTGGCGCTTCCGCCGCCACCGGTGGTGCCCGGGGCGTCGCCCACGGGCGGCAGACCGCCGCCGCCGGTGCCGGTGCCGCCCGCCGAACCGCCGCCGTTCGGGCCGCCCTGCGACCCGGACGCCGGCGGGACGTTGCCGCCCGCGGCGGGCGAGGCCTTGGTGCCGTTCGTGCCGGGCGACGCCGGCAGGACGCCGCTCTGCAACGTGCTGGGCTCGGCCACCGCCACCGGGTCACCCTTGCCGCCCTTGTCGGGCAGCACGTCGATGCGCGCCATCAGCGGCACGACCAGCACCGCGCAGCCGATGACGGCCGAGGTGGTCGCCAGCACGCTCCACGCCCGCCGGTCCGGCAGCAGCCGCCGGTGCGGCAGGGAGGGGCGTCGGGCGAAGGTGTCCGCGAAACGGGGCTCGGCCCCGTCGAGAACCTCGGGGTCCCGTGGATCGGGATGGGGAGGCACGTGGTCTCCTGTCGGCTCGGGAATCTGCGCGGAAGCGTAGGGGGCGCGTCCGCCCCTTGCTTTCGGCAGGGTGAACAATAGTTTAAGATTTCACCAAGTGTGACAGCGAATGATCGAATATGCGCCAACACTGTGGTCAGAGCATCTCGTTCAGCAGCTTAATCTTTACGCCATGTGTGTGAACGAGTCCGACTGTCGTGAAGGCGGGGCGGACGTCCTCGCCGGGCACGACACCGGCGGCGCCGACGAACGCAGAGCTGTCGCCAGCCTGATCATCGCCGAGCGGGACAGCCTGCGGAGGTTCGTCACCGGCCTGATGGGCCGTGACGTACACGCCGCGGAGGACGTGCTGCAGGAGACCCTGCTGCGCGCCCTGCAGCGCGCCGGACGGCTGGACGTGCACGAGCGGCCGGTCCGCATGTGGCTGTTCCGGGTCGCCCGCAACCTCGTGGTCGACCACCGCCGCCGCGACCGCGCCGTGCCCGTCGGCATCACCGCCGCCGACTTCGCGGGCACCGCGCTCGAGCACTCCGGGGACCACGCCGGCCTCGTCGAGGACCGTTCCGTGCTGCTCGCCGCGCTGAGCGCCCTCCCGCCGGCCCACCGCGAGGCCGTCGTCCGCGTCCACGTCATGGACCAGAGCGGAGCCGACGCCGCCGCCGACATGGGTGTGCCGCGCGGCACCGTCAAGTCCCGCACCCACCACGGCGTGCGGGCCCTGCGGGCCGAACTCGCCCGCCGCGGCGTGGACGGAGTGGCCGCGTGAACGTCCCCGCCGGCTGGACCCGGCTCATCGGACTCGTCGGCCTGCTGATCCTCGTCGTCGTCCTGGCGCACTGGATCGTCCGCCGCAAGGGCGGCTGGGGCGCGCTGCGCCGCCGCGTCGTCCGCGAACTGACGACGGCCGCCCGCGCCTTCGCCACACCCGTCCGCACCCAGCTGCGGCACCGCCGCGGCCTGCGGGTGCTCGGCCGCCTGCTCCGCGACCCCTCCGGGTGGGCGGACGCCGCGACCGCGCTGCGCCGCGCCGCCGCCCAACGCCCCGGCGCCCGGCCGTACGCGGCGCTCCTGGGCACCGACGTCATCGGCGTGTACGTCGCCCACGGCCACGGCGGGGAGGGCGTCCTGCCCGAACCGTGGGCCCGCGACGCCGCCGAACCGCGCCTGTGGTGGATCGGCCGCGCCGACCTCGGCACCGCACCGGAGACCGGGCGCCGCGAGGCCCCCGTCCTGGTCTGCCTCGGCAGGGCCGGCACCGACGCGGTGCTGCTCGACCTGACGGCCGTTCCCCCGGCGGTCTCCGTCACCGGTGAACGGCGCACCGCCCGCGCGGTGGTCCAGGCCCTCGCCGCCCAGCTCGACGCCCGCCTGCCCGCGGGCCGCGTCGTGGTCGGCGCCGGGGTGCACCCCCGGCACGACGGCCCCGACGACGTCTTCGAACGGCCCGGCACCACCTATGCCGTGAGCGCCGAGGCGCCGGACCGCAACCGGCCGGCCGGCGTGCGCCTGCTCACCCTAGGCGTGGCCCACCACAGCACCCTGATCCTGGAGGCGGACCGCGACGGGCACCTTCGCCTGCACGGCGGCCCGCCCGCCCTCACGGTCGACGCGCTGCCCCTGGCCCGCGCCGTGGCCCGGCTGGTGCACGCACTGCCGCCGGTGCCCGGGGACGACGAGGGCGCCGGCCCCAACCCGCCGAAGGCGTTCCACACCCTGTCCGCCGACGACGACCTCGTCGAGTCCGGGCTCCCGTCCGCGGCCATGGCGGTCTCCGCGACCGCCCCCCGCCCCGAACCCGCCACGGCCCCCACCACCCCCGCCGCCGCGGAACCCGGCGACGAGGACGACCTCGCCGAGCCGGCCGCATTCGGACCGGCGGGCGTCTCCGCAGCCACCGCACGCTCCTCGTCCTCGTGACGCCCGAACTGGGAAGACCGTGAACCTCACCATCACCACCGTCGACGGCGCGGACGGTGCGCGCCGCGACCACCTCGTAGGGCTGCCGCCGCGCACCACCGTCGCGGACCTCGCTGAGGCCGTGGACGGGACGCGCGCCCGCGACCTCTACCTCGACGGCCGCCGGCTCGACCCGGACGCGCCCGTCGCCTCGGCGGGACTGCGCGAAGGCGGCGTCCTGGGCCTCGGCGCCGCCGGAACGGACCCCGACCGGGTGCGGGTCGGCGCGGAGACCGACGCCGGGCCGGTGCTCGCCGAGGTCCACGTGGTCTCCGGACCGCAGGCCGGGCGCACCTGGCTGCTCGGCTTCGGCAGCCACGAGATCGGCTCGGGACCGCTGTGCGCGATCCGCCTCGAAGGCCACGGCGTCCCCGAGGGCGGGCTGTGGGTGACGGTCGGTGCCGACGGCTCGGCGCACTGGCACCGCACCCGTACCGCGCCCGGCGACGAGGTGCGCGGCCGGGTCCCCGCGCCCCCGCCGGACGACGCCGTCACCGCGCTGCGCCGGACCCGCCCGCAGGGGGTCACCGCCGAGCGGACCGCCGCCCCGGGACAGCCGGTGCCCTGGCCGCCCGGCGAGGACCTGACCGCGGGCTCCGTCCTGCTGCGGATGAGCGCGCCGGTCGAGGCGGACGCCGCCGTCACCCCGTCCGCGGACGGCTTCGGCATCGACTACAACCGCCCGCCGCGCATCGCCCCGCACCTGGACGGCGAGCGGGTCCGGCTGCCTTCGCCGCCCTCGGCCCCGGGCAAGCGCCCCTTCCCCGCGGCCATGATGATCGCCCCGGTGATCATGGGCTTCTTCATGGTCGCCATCTTCAAGTCGTACTACTTCGTCGTCTTCATCGCGCTCGGCCCGATGATGATGCTCTCCAACTGGGTCACCGGCCGCCGCACCGCCCGCAAGGACTACGAGGAGGCGGACCGCCAGTACAACCGGCGGCGCGTCGCGGTCGAGGACGGGGTGCGCGAGGCCGTCGCCCGCGAGCGCCGGGTGCGCCACGTCACCGGCCCCGACCCCGCCGCCGTCGCCCTGATGGCCACCGGGCCGGGCAGCCGGCTGTGGGAGCGGCGCCGCCACGACCCCGACCACCTCGTCCTGCGGCTGGGCACCGCCGACCAGCCCTCGCTGCGCGAACTCGAGGACCCCGCCCGCGACGAGAACCACCGCACCATCCGATGGAACATCCCCGACGCCCCCATCGCGGTGGACCTCAGCGGCCACGGCGTGGTGGGCGTGGCGGGACCGGCGGCGCAGGTGCAGCCGCTCGCCCGATGGATGGCCGTGCAGGCAGCGGTGCTGCACAGCCCCCGCGACCTGCGGATCGTGCTGCTCACCGAACCGGGACGCGCCGACGACTGGGCCTGGGTGCGCTGGCTCCCGCACGTGCGGCCCGCGGCGGCCGGCGGCCCGCTCGTCCTCATCGGCAACGACCCCGAGTCGACCGCGGCCCGGGTCTCGGAGCTGGTCGCGCAGATCCAGGTCCGCAAGCGGGCCACGAGCCACGACCGCAACGCGGCCGTCGTCGGCCCCGACATCCTGGTGATCGCCGACGGCGCCCGGCGGCTGCGCGACGTGCCCGGCATGGTCCAGGTCCTCACCGAGGGCCCGGCGACGCGCGTCTTCAGCGTCTGCCTCGACGAGCAGGAGCGGCTGCTGCCCGAGGAGAGCACCGGAGTGGTGCTCGCCGAGGCCGGCCGGCTCACCGTCAAGCGTCCCGGCACGCCCGACGTCCCGGCGGTCCGTGCCGACCAGGTCACGCCCGAGTGGTGCGAGCAGGTCGCCCGCGCGGTGGCGCCGGTCCGCGACGTCAGCCCCGAGCACGACGCGGGACTGCCGCAGCGCGTGAAGCTGCTCGACCTGCTGAACCAGGAACCGCCCAGCGCCGACACGCTCCTGGCGGGTTGGCGGGCCCGCCCCTCCACCACCTCCTTCGTGCTCGGCAGCGGCTTCGAGGGCCCGTTCTCCCTCGACCTCGTCCAGGACGGTCCGCACGGCCTCGTCGCCGGGACCACCGGCTCCGGCAAGTCCGAACTGCTGCAGACATTCGTCGCCTCCCTCGCCGCCGCCAACCGGCCCGACGAACTGACCTTCGTCCTCGTCGACTACAAGGGCGGCAGCGCCTTCAAGGAGTGCGCGCAGCTCCCGCACACCCTCGGCATGGTGACCGACCTCGACGCCCACCTCGTCGAACGCGCCCTGGAGTCGCTGGGCGCCGAGCTGATGCGCCGGGAGCACGTCCTCGCCGCGGCCAACTCCAAGGACCTCCCCGAGTACCAGGCCAAGCGCGCCGCCGACCCCACGCTCGCGCCGCTGCCCCGGCTCCTGCTGGTCATCGACGAGTTCGCCACCCTGGTACGCGAGGTACCCGACTTCGTGCCGGGCCTCATCAGCATCGCCCAGCGCGGCCGGTCGCTCGGCATCCACCTCGTCCTGGCCACCCAGCGGCCCGCCGGTGTGGTGACCGCCGACATCCGGGCCAACACCAACCTGCGGATCGCGCTGCGCGTCACCGACCAGTCCGAGAGCCAGGACGTCATCGACGTCACGGACGCCGTCGACATCTCCGCCGGCACCCCGGGCCGCGCCCTGGTGCGGCGCGGCCCGAAGTCCGCGGAGCCCTTCCAGACCGCCTGGGTGGGCGCCGAGCGGCCGCGGCCGAGGACCGACGAGGAGACCGAGGCCGACAGCGGCGCCCGCAAGCCCGTCGTGGCGGCGGAACTGTCCTGGGACGCCCTCGGGCGGGCCGCGGCGCCGGCCGCGTCCGAGGTCGTGTTCACCCAGAGCGCCCAGGCGCCCGCCCCCACCGACCTCCAGGTCCTGGTCGACGAGATCCGCGGGGCGGTGGACCGGCTCGAGGACTACGTCCCGCAGCCCAGCCCGTGGCTGCCCGCGCTGGAGCGCAAGGTCCTGCTCGACGACCTCGACGCGATGAACCCGGTCCGCGAGGGACGGCTGCTCATCCCCTACGCCCTGGAGGACGTGCCGCAGCTGCAGCAGCGCCACGTCGCCGCCGCGGACCTCAGCAGCTTCGGCCACCTGTACGTCGTCGGCGCGCCCAGGTCCGGCCGCACCCAGGTGCTGCGCACCCTGGCCGGCTCCGCCGCCCGCCACCACAGCAGCGCCGACGTGCACTTCTACGGCATCGACGCGGCGGGCGGCGGCCTGGCCGCGCTCACGACGCTCCCGCACTGCGGTGCCGTCGTCCCCCGGCACGACACCGAACGGCTGGAACGGCTGCTGCGCCGCCTCAACCAGGAGCTGGTCAACCGCCAGGAACTGGCCCAGCAGCACAACGCCACCGGCATCGGCGAACTGCGCAAGGTGCTGCCGAAGGCGGAACGCCCCGCGCACATCCTGCTGCTGGTCGACGGCTGGGACGCCCTGTCGGCCATGCTCGACGAGCACGAGTACAGCCACATGTACCAGGACATGGTCCGCCTGGTCCGCGAGGGCGCCGGAGCGGGCATCCACTTCGTCGGCACCTCGGAACGCTCCCTGCTGGGCGGCCGCATGGCGGCCCACAACGACCACCGGCTGCTGCTGCGGCCCGGCGACCGCTCCGACGTCCAGGCCGTCGGCATGAAGCCCGGCAAGCTGCCGGCGGACATCCCGCCCGGCCGCGGGTGGCACGTGCTGACCGGTACCGAGACCCAGGTCGCGCTGCTCGCGGCGGGCGGCGGCACCGAGCAGGTCGAGGCGCTCCGCAAGATCGGTGCCGCCGCGCTCAAGCGCGACGCACGGGTGCCGCAGGCGCGGCGCCCCTTCGCGGTGGCCTCGCTGCCGCGGTCGGCGGAGTTCGCCGACGTCTACGACAAGGTGCCCGCCGAGCAGCGGCGCCCCCTGTGGGGTCTGCTCGGCATCGGCGGCGACGAGGGCGAACCGGTCGGCGTGGACCTCGCCGGCGCGTCCGCGGTGTTCGGCGTCATCGGCCCCACCGGTTCCGGACGCAGCAACACCCTGGCGTCGCTGGCGGTCTCGCTGCTCGCCGGCGGCACCTCGCTGCTCGTCCTCACCCCGCGTGAGTCCCCGCTGCGGGGGCTCAGCCGGCACACCACCGTGCGGGTGATCACCGACAGCGAGCCGACCGAGGAGGCGGTGCGCTCGGCGCTCGCCGAACTGCCCGGACCGCGGGTGGTGATGGTCGACGACGCCGACCTGCTGGCGATGTCCGGCGCCGACAAACTCCTCAAGGAGATCACGGTGTCCGGCCGCGACCAGGGCCTCGGTCTCGTCTACGCCGCGACGGCCGACGGCGTCCAGGGCGGCATGAGCGGCTGGATGTCCAGTGCCCGCAAGGCCCGCCGCGGTCTGCTGCTGGGGCCGAAGAGCATCACCGAGGGAGACCTGATCGGCGTGCGGCTCCCGCACGCCGTCACACGGGTGGCACCCCACGCGGGCCGCGGCTGGACCGCCGGGCGGGGCAGCGAGGTGATGGCGCTCCAGGTGCCGCTGACCTCGCTCCGCACGGAGTGATCCCCGCGCCGTGGTCCGCGCTGCGGTGCGGACCACGGCACGGGCCCCGGACACGACGAAGGGCCGGGCGGGGAACGATGTCCCGCCCGGCCCTTCGCGTGCGGCCGCTACTTCTTGAAGTTGCTCGCGACCTGGGTGTCGAAGTCCTCGGCGCCCTTGGCGATCGAGGTGAAGGCCTCGCCGAAGTTCTCCAGGCCGTGGATGGCCTGGGTGAGGCTGCCGGTGAACTGCTGGTAGGCGTCACGGATGGCCCCGCTGGCCTGGGGCAGCACCAGTTCGTCGTTGAGCATGCTCTCGACCTGGCCCTTCAGGCCCTCGAGCCGGGCCATCCACTCGGTGCAGGTGGACGCGTGCGCCGCCGCCCGCTGCCGGACGTCCTCGGGAACGATGTGAATCGCAGGCATTGCGTCGCCTTTCTGTTCTGATGAGCCTGTGGGGGGTGCTCCCGATCAGGCGATCTTGGGGTTGGTTCCGCCGTGGGTACCCGGGTTCTGCGGATGAGTGTCCGGGTTGTTCGGGTTCTTCGGGTCGTCGGGGTCCCCGCCGGGCTTGTCGCCGCCGGAGTACGTCCACTCCGGGGACTTGCCGTCGGAGCCCTTGGGGCCGCGGGTGTACTCGGTGTGGCCGCCGTCGCTGTTGGTGACGGTCATGGTGCCGCTGCCGTCGCCGTTGATGTTGGCCACCGTGTGGGCGGTGCTGCCGTCCGGGTACGTGGTGTCCGTCGTGTAGCTGTCGCCGTTGTAGTTGGTGGTGGAGGTGTACTTCTTGCCGTCGTACTCGACGGTGGTCACCTCCTTGGTGACCTTGCCGTCCGCGTCGACCTCCACGTGCGAGTCGATGTGACCGCGGTTGGTGTCCAGGTGGAAGTCGGGCGGGGTGTCACCGGGGTCCGTGGCGGAGCAGAAGTCCGGCAGCTCGCCGGGCCCCTCGCACTCCTTCAGGTGCTGCTGCTTGTACTCCCACTGGGCCTTCTGCTGCTTCCAGTTCTGCACGTGCAGGTTGGCGCTCATCACACCGATCTGGGCGCCCAGCTCGGAGTCGAACTCCCGGAACGCCTCGCCCACGGAACCGAAGGCCGCGGCGAGCTCCTTGATGCCCTTGTCCGCGCGCCCCATCGTGCTGGTGGCGTTGGTGTGGAAGGTGGACATCGCGGTGGCCACGGCCTCATGGCCGAGGACCGCCTGCGCCTCGCCGTAGCCCGAGCTCAGCCGTCCGAAGATGCCCTTCTTGATGAGCGGGTCGATCTCGCCCGCCAGGGCTTCCAGGCGCTGCTTGGCGTCGTTGAGGACGTCGTAGTCGATTTTGATCTCGGGCACGGGGGACCTCCGGACGGTCCTTGGAGAATCCGGTCACCTCGACCACGCACCACGCCCCCCGCCGGTTCACCGCCGCGCGCAGGTTTGACGCAGGTCACATGAACCACGCGTGAGCCTCGCGCGTGGTCCACGTGGAGAGCTCCGCCGGGCTCCTCCGCTCCGAACTGGGAGGGATCCCCCACATGCCTCGCCCGAGCGACTGGAACGTGGTCGGTCTGCACGGGGACCCGACCCCCGGGGACCCGGTCCAGATCCGTCAGCTGGTCACGGACCTGTCCACGATCGGTTCGCAGGCGAGGTTCATCGCGACGGCCATCGACCAGGTGATGAACACCGCCGACAGCAGCGTCTTCGCCGGGCAGACCGCGGACGCCCTGCGCGGCAAGATCGACGACCGGCTGCGCAACCACATCAACGACGTGGCCAACTCCTTCGAGGAGGTCTCCCGCACCCTGGGCGACTGGGCGAACTGGGTCGAGGAGGCCCAGGGCAAGGCCGACGGCGCCCTGTCGGCCGCCCGCGGCCTGCCGCAGGACGACCCGCAGCTGGAGGTGCACCGGCACACCGCCGAGAGCGCGGGAGCGGAACTCGGTGAGCACGGCAGCACCGTCGCCGGCGTGATCAACAAGGCCTCCGACATCCGGCTGCCGATCTCGGACTGCCAGGTCTTCTGGGAGATGTTCCAGATCCTGGCGATCATCCTCATCGTGCCGGCGCTGATCTTCGGCGGTCCGATCGCCCTGCTCGCCTTCGGCGTCAACATGACGCTGTTCGTCAAGGCGGCCATCGACTTCGCCCGCGGGGACATCGGCTTCCTCGACCTGTTCCTCGCCGGGCTCGGCATCATCGCCCCCACCACCAAGGCGCTGCCGATCTTCAGCATCGGCAAGCTCATCAAGGGCGGTGTCACCGCCGGCATCCAGTGGGGCCGCGGCAGCATCCTGTCCCTGCGGGACATCATCAGCGGGTTCCGGTTCGCCACCGTCTTCACCGGCCTCCGGGACGTCGCGCGGATGAGCCTCACCTGGGTGCGCCAGGGCGGCCTGTGGGTCATGCAGAACTTCCACAACCTGCCCGCGCTCGGCGGGTCGGTGTTCGTCAAGGGCGGGCTCGTCGTCATCCAGGGCGTCCGCTCCATCCCCGTGGTGGTGCGCGGCTGGACGACGGCGGTACGGGCCGGCGCCCCGGGCGCGTGGAAGAACTTCCAGCTCTTCGCGCAGGAGACCTGGAGCAGCCAGATGGCCGGCGGCAAGTGGACGCGCCTGCTCCTGCCCGTGACGCACACCGACATCGCGGAGTACGGGCTGAAGGGCGCCCTGCGCATGGGCTTCTGGGACCGCGGCGTCATGGGCCGGGGCGTCTGGGACCTGCCGGTGGGCGGCACGGCGGCGCACACCGCGAGCGCCGTCCCGATCGGCCCGCACGGCGCGACCCCGCACTTCGACGTCGCGCACGCCGACATCAACGTGGCCCGGGTGGACCTGGCGGACGTACGCTTCGGCAACTTCGCCGACACCCACACGTCCATCCGCCCCGCCTCCTTCTCCGTGGCGCCGATCGACACCGTCGACCTGAGCGGGCTGCGGGTCGGCACGCTCAACCCGGTCTCCGTACACGGGGCGACCTCGCTGGTCGACGGTTCGACGGCGGGCTTCCGGGCCGTCCGGCACATGGACGACGTGGTCGACATCGCCGGTACGCAGCTGAGCGGGATGAAGATCGACGCCTTCGGCGTGGCGCCCGGTCAGATGAGCGAGGGACTCGGCGTGAGCGCGGCGGCCCCGGGCGGCCACGTGACGCACTCCTCCGGCCTGTACGTGCCGGGCTCGGCGGGAACCCCGGCCGTGCACGAAGGCGTGGACATCACCGCCCTCGCCGCGCACGGCAACGGCAGCCTGCTCTCCCAGGGCACGATCGGCGTGCTGACGGCACCGCCCGGCGGGACCAACGCCCTGCACACCGCCCTCACCGGCGTCCCCGCGCCCGCCCCGGGCACCACGGCGGTCCACGACCTGCTCGCCGCCCCCGGTGCCCCGGGCGCCGGGACGGGCGCCGCGCACACCGCGCTGACCGGCGTCCAGGCGCCGCCGGGCGGTGCCGGGGTGCACGACCTGCTGACCGCCCCGGGCGGAACGACCGGCGCCCACGGCCCGCTCACCGGGGTCCCCGGGCACCAGAGCGGCACCAGCGCCGGGGGGTCCGCGTTCGACGTGCTGGCCGGCGGCTCCAAGGGGACGCCGAACAACCCGGTGCCCACCCACCTCGGGTCCTCGCTCGACGACAACGTCGCCGGCGCCGCCCGCGCGAACCAGGCCCATCTGACCCTCGACGAGATCGTGCGCCCGGCCGGCGGCGGCCGCCCCGGTTCCGTGGTCACCGACACCGTGCCCGGCCCCTCCGCGCACGGCGTTCCCGCTCCCGGTGCGCCCAAGGCCGGCGTGCACGGGATCGCGCCCAAGGACGCGGCCCGCTCCGCCTTCGACCTCCTCGACGACGGCCGGGGCGTCCGGCCGGTCGACGGGCCCGCCTTCGCCGGCGCACCCGGAGCCGGGAGGACCGTGGACACCGACGCGGGCCACGCCTTCGCCGGCGCGCCCGCGAAGAGCACCGACGACGTCGTCGTCCCGGGCACGCACGACAAGGTGGCCGTCACCGGCGACGGGCACGTCGCGGTGCCGCTGCGTCAGGATCCGGTACCGGTCCGGCCCTCGGCGTCGGGCGGCGGTCACGTGCTCTCCCGCGAGGCGGACCTGCTCCACGAGGTCAACCTGAAACTGGGCAAGATGGGGTCGGGCACGGTCACGGTGGAGGCCGTCACCGCCGCCCGCCAGGTGCTGGAGGACCTCCGCGGCGCCGCCTTCACCAAGGTCGACATCCGCGCCCAGGCCGACCAGCTCGCCGTCCACCTCGCCGGCCCGGAACGCGGGCACCTCCCCGGCGGCGTCAGGGACGGCGACCACACGCACGACGCGCCCACCCCGGGCGGGCACCACGCACCGCCGGCCCCGCCGAGGCCGCCGCGGCCGGCGAGCGGCCTGCTCGACGGGCTCGACGACGTGCTCCCGGACGACACCGGGGCACCGCTCGGTTCGCGCTTCGACTTCGACGACGACTCGGTCCCCGGGTCCCCGGTCGGGGAGCACGGCACCGAGGACCTGGACGGCTTCTCGGAGTTCGTGGACCTCATCCGCCCGCTGCGGCAGCACATCGAACGGGCCCTCGACAACCCCGCGGCGGACATCGAGGTGGCCCTCGTGGCCAGTCCCGGAGGCCGGACCTGGCGCGAGTTCTCCGACGACGTGGGCCACGCCATGGTCTCCGTGATGCTGCCGGGCGAGCGCAAGCCGCTCACGATCGGCTTCTACCCCGAGGACGGGAACCTCTTCGGCAACCCGGGCGCCATCGTCAACGACGCCGAGTACCTCCTCTCCGGGCACGTCCGCGTGCTGGGCACCTACCGGATCACCGCGGAGCAGTTGTTCGAGGCGTACCGCTACGCGATGGCCAACTCAGGCGCCGTGTACGACCTGTTCCGCTACAACTGCGTCCGGTTCGCCGAGGGCTTCGTCTCCGCCGCGCTCGGGAAGTCCGTGGCGGACCTGTGGGTGGCGGCCCCGTACCGCCTGGTCGACACCATGCTGCGCCGTGACGGCGCCTGGCACTGGGCGGACGGCACGTCGCCCGTGGCCAAGCTGACCGCCGACGACGCCATCAGGTACCAGAACGCCTTCGGCGAGGTGGAGGACTGGCGGCTCAGCGACCAGGTCCGGTTCGAGGGCGCCACCGACCAGGCGAAGCACTTCGTGCTCTTCGACCACCAGCGCCCCCTGATCGACGGCAACCTGGCGACGGCTCCGCAGAAGGAACGCCTGCTGATCCTCGACCAGTTCGAGAAGATGATCACCCACACGATCCTCACCTCCGGCGAGGACGCGGGACGCCTGCTGTCGCGGCAGCTGGGCGAGGCGTACGGCACGCTCCGCCCGGGGCTGTCCGACCTGCCGGGCCCCTCGGTGACCGGGTCCGTCACCGGCGACTCCCTCCCGGGGGCCGGCCGGGGCTCCGTGGACAGCGTGCCGGAGCCGGCGCCGAGCCCCGGCGGGTCGTCCGCGGGCGGTTCGGGCGCGGGCGACTCCGCGGGACACCTGCCGCCGCAGTCCCCGGTGCAGTACGCCTCCGACGTGCAGCACATGTTCGCCGAGATCGACGACATGCTGCAGGACATGGGCCTGTTCCGGCACTCGCTCGACGACCTGCCCTCCGGTCCCCCGTCACCCGTCCACCCCGGCGCCGGCGGCGACGTCCACGTCGGCACCGGCGCGGAACCGCACACCCCGGCCGTGGACAAGGGCAAGGGCAAGGCGCCGGCCGACGTCCCCGGCTCCTCCGGCGCCCGGCCGGACCACGACGGCGTCCGCGGGGACTTCGGGGACGACCTGTCGGAGATCGACGCGGCGGCGGCCATCACCGACGCCCGCCGCGAGCTGATCAACGCCCGCGCGATCCGCGACGACCTGCAGACGCGCTACGTCGACGGCGTCGGCACCTCCGCCGAGGCCGACGGCGTCCGCTACCTCGAGTCGTGGGAACAGGTCCGGCAGGCCGAAGCCGCGCTGACCCAGGCGGAGGCCCACTGGGACGAGCTCACCGGCGGAGCGCCGCTCCCCGAGGTGCAGTCCTACGCCGGCCACGGTCTCGGCGGCGGCGCGCCGCGCCTGCCGGAGGGCCTGCGCTCGCTGCTGCACCTCAAGGGCCGCGGCGACGCGGTCCCGCCGGCGCCCGAGGGTGTCGTGCAGTCCGTCGACCACGTCCCGTCGGCGACCCACGTCGTGACGCCGCTGGAGGGCGGCAAGCTCAGCCACGCCCTCGTGCCCAGCGGCCAGGACCTGACGGTGGCCCACTGGCTGGACGACCCGCAGTCCGCCTACGGCCGGCCCGAGGGCAACGGCAAGGAGGCGTACGAGGGCGACCTCAAGGCGCACCAGGACGTGCTGACCAAGGGCCTGGCCGGCGCGGAGCACAACGACGACCTGACACGTGTGCTGACGCAGCAGCAGGAGTCGTTCCTGGAGAACGTCGCGCTGTTCCACGCCCTGGAGGGCCGCACGGAACTGCGCAACCTGAGCATGCCGCAGCTCTCGGCGATCGTGATGGCCGAGCGGCGGGCGCTGCGCACGCTCGCGGCGGACACGGACGCCCTGACCACCAAGCTGCGCGGCGGCGACTGGGACTGGGCGAAGGGCTACCGGCTCGACGGGGCGGACGCCGGTGAGCTCATCGCCAAGGTCCACCGGCACCTTCAGGACGAGCTCTCGCTCACGGTGAACCTCAAGCTCGGCAGCCAGGTGCCGGGCGGCGGGACGCTGCTGGACGCGATGACCGCGGACCAGCAGCTGCTCCGCAACGCATGGGAGATCGACAACGCCGGCGCCGGGTACTACGTCACGCGCGGCAACACGGAGGAGGCCCTCGGCCTTCCGGCCTCCGTGAAGCGGACGACGGACGCCTCCGGGATCTACCCGGGCCAGGGCGGCAAGTCCTTCGCCCCGACCGCCGCCGATCTCACGGACCTCCCCAACTACGCGGCCCTGACCTCCAAGTACCGTCCCGGCGGTGTGAAGATGTACGGGCAGGCGGTCTTCCACCTCAGGCCCAACCTGATGGAACGGGCCACGTTCACCCCCGCCGACAGCTTCATCGAGGGCGTCGAGGGTGCCCGCAGCGTCACCGGCCGGGGCAACATGCTGCCGCTCCTCAACCACGGTCCCGAGCCCCTGGTGCGGCTGGCCTTCGCCGAGGCGACCGACTTCCAGTTCGACGACGCCTTCCGCGGCTTCCGCGACGCCGGAACGCTGGAACGCCGGCTGGGCAGGTACTTCGAGGCCCAGCTCCACGGCGGCGTGAAGTGGGACGACCTGGACCGCGTCGTGCTCGTGGACGACGGTTTCGACCCGGCGCTCCAGGCGCGGAAGCTGCAGCTCGAGCAGTTCGCCAAGGACAAGGGGCTGTCCTTCACGGTCGAGGTCCACAACGCGCGGCCCGGCGCGGCCTCCGGCTCCGGAGTGCACCCCGCGCCCCCGGCACCGCCCGCCGCCGGCGGCGGCACCCACCCGGGCGGCACCGGAGCTCCCGGGCCCTCGCCCGCGCACGGGCCCGGCCCGACGAGCGGCCACCCGGGTACCCCCGACACGCCTCCGGCCCCCGGCGGCGGCAAGCCCGGCTCCGCGGCCGACGAACTGCACGAGAACTACGCGGACCTCCGCTTCACGGCCTCGCTCCTCGACGAGGGCGGCGTGCCCAGGGCGGACCTCTTCACGGACACGGCCGCGCGCGTCGAGCGGTCCGGCGACGCCTCGTTCGTCTCCCCTGCGGCACCGGCCGCCTCCGGGGGCACCGCGAAACTGACCGACGACCAGATCCTGAACGTCGTCGTCGGCACGGGCGGCCGAAACGGCGACGAACGCCGCACGCTCGGCGGTTTCGAGTTCGGCGCGGGCACCCGCAGCAACGACGGCAAGAACCTCGTGTCACGGCCGGTCGTGGTCACCGTCAAGGACGGCGGCACGGAAGCGGACGTGGCCGTCCACCTGAACGTGATGCTCAGCTCGGGCAACGAGGCCGACGTGACGGTGACGGGCGGGAAGCTCGCGAACACCACGGAAGTCACGATCACCGGGAGCAAGTTCCACCTCACCGCGCGACCGCACACCGACCAGAACCTGATCGACCTGCACGGCCCCTCCAGCGACACCGCGTCGAAGTCCATCCACGTGGGGCCCAGCAACGCCAAGACCGGCTGGAACAGCAGGCCGGGCAACACCAGGAACCTCGCGCAGTCCCTCGGCGTCTCGGAACAGAAGCTCATCGAGGCACTCGACAACCGGTTCCCGCCGAGCGGACTGGTCGAGACGATCCACCGCTTCCAGGACGACGTGGAGCGCGCCGTCGTCCACGGCTCCGGCGCGGAGGACGTGCGGGTCCACTTCCTGGGTGACAAGTCGTTCCCCGTCCGGGGGGACTCCGGGGGCGTGTCGGCGCCCGCCGTCACCGGCCTGTCCGGTGGGGCGGGTGACGTCCTGCACGGTGGGGCTCCGGGTGGGGGGCGGGTGGATCTGACGCTGGACGCGGGTTGGGATGCTGCGCGTGGTGCGGTGGCTCCGAACACGGTGAAGCATTCGTGGGTGGATCCGGTGTCGACGCCGCGGGGTGGTGGTGCTCATGCTCCGCGGTACGAGGTCCGCGCTGGTTATGACGTGCGGAGGTTCGAGCTCGGTGGGCGTCCGGTCACGGATCTGACGGTGCGGGTGCGGTTGGCGGCGGCCGGGTTGTCGCCGACTGAGGTGGACGCGTTGTGGGACCGTGCGGTGTCGGGTGTGGAGCGGGTCTTCAACCGTCCTGGTGCGGTGTTGCGTGATGAGAGTGTTCTGCACGTCACGTTGGAGCGGGTCACGGGGAACGCGTCCGACGCCCACCTCACGGTGAACGTGGGTGGTTCGCGTGGTGCGATGAACCAGCATCAGTGGCGGATCGACGCTACCGAGCAGGATCTGGCGCACGAGTTGGGTCATCAGCTGGGTCTGCGGGACGAGTACCGGGACACCACGGCGGGGCACCGGCCCGAGGTCGACGGCAGTCTCATGGGGAACTACCACAACGCCGCCCCGGAGGGCCTGTCCCAGGGCGGGCTGCGCCCCCGCTACCTGGACCTCATTCACGGTCAGGTGGTCAGTCACGACCACGTCCACGTGCCGCACGTCGGCGTCGACGCCGTCGACGGGATCGCCCCCCACGCGCCGGGCAAGAACAAGGGCGGCAGCTCGCAGCTGGGACCCGTGCCGACGTCGTTCACGCAGCGGACGGAGGCCGTGCGCTTCAGCGAGGGCTTCGGCGACATCGTCAAGAATTACCAGTTGAATCCGGTGGCCCAGTACGACGGTGCGGCCAAGGGCTCGCTCCAGGGCGGCGAGGGGACCCGTTTCGTCGCCACGGTCATCGCGACCGTGGACACCGATCTGCTCACCCTGGCGAAGACGTACGGGACGGCGTTCGGCAAGGAGTCCCTCGGCGAGCGGCTCGGTCTCGTCATCGGCGTGAACGGACGCGTCGGCAAGGAAGCCGACATCACCGACGCGGTGCGGAAGTTCGCCCAGCAGTGGGAGAAGGAGGGCGACTTCGAAGTCTCCGTCACCGGTTTCACCTGGAAGCAGCCCAACTCCAAGCTGGTGGAGGCCGGCGCCCAGAAGGAGATCCCGTACGGCGCGCTCCGCGAGGCGGTGATTCGTGACGATCTCACCCGCGGCATGCTGAACAAGGTCAAACTGAATGCCGAGGGCGAGGTGTACCTGCACGTCGGTGACGCCGACGTCAAGAGCATGGTCGTCCAAGGCGAGCCGCTCTTCGACCGCGCCGCCGCGAAGATCGAACGTCTGAGCTCCGACAATGGGCTTCCTCCGGAGATGGTGAGCGGCGGTTACACCCTCCCCGAAGGTGTCGGGAAGAACGCCGCCGACCTCGACCTGGCCGTGCGGGACGCGATGGCGAAGACCGACGCGCGCACGGTCTACTTCCCCGAGCCCAACACCTTCGTCCGTGTCGACCCGGCCAACTCCCTCGGCTTGGAGAAGGACATCCGGTTCGGTGAGGTCTCCGGAAAGGCCATCAGTTACGAGGCCAGGGAGGGGGAGCGTCTCCTCGACAGCCTCGTCAAGAACCGCGGCCACGTGTGGCAGGGACGGGAGAACCGGGCCGTCGTGTTCGACTCGGACCTGGCCCTGGTCACCGACGGCGAGCGCATCGCCCTGGCAGTGGGCGATGACCCGCAGTCGCTCCTCACGGGTCTCACGCAGAGCCATGCGAACCGGAAGACCTGGACCGAGCAGATGGAGCACTTCCTCACGCTGCACCACCCGAACGTGCTCGTGAAGGACGCGAACGCCGGGAAGAACCTGGCCGCCATCGCCTTCCACGAGATCAAGGCGGACGGCATCACCACCCTCGCGAAGCTGGACGCGAAGGAACTCGGTACCGCCCGGTCCGTGGAATGGAAGGCGGTGCGCAACGCCGCCAAGGGCTCCGACGACGCCTTCAAGCAGCTGGTCGGCATGGCCATGGACACCCGGAACGCCCTGGTCGACGGCATCAACAAGCACCTGCCGCAGTCCGTCTCGGCGGCCGCCCCGGCCGCCACCCGGCTGACCGGGGACGGGGTGCTGGACGTCGTCATCGGCAGGGGCGGTGGGAGGCCCGAGGACCCGCGTCGCACGCTCGGTGGCTTCGAGTTCGGCGTGAAGACCCGCAACAACGGCGGCAACAACCTCATCTCCCGCCCGATCGTGGTCAAGGTCGTGGACGGTGGGACGGAAGCGGAGGTGGCCGTCCACGTGAACGTGGTCCTCACCTCGAGTCATGAGACGCGGGTGGCGGGCGGGTCGTCCGTCACGATCAAGGGGAGCGACTTCCACCTGACCGCGCGGTCGAAGGCCGCCCAGGACCTGATCGACCTGCACGGTCCGTCCATCCTGACCGCGGACAACTCCGTCCACGTGGGGCCGAGCAACGCCACGCCGGGCTGGAAGAACAATCCCGGTCACCTCCAGAACCTGGCGGACGAGCTCGGGGTTTCGAAGGACAGCCTGCTCGACGCGCTCAACATGCGTTTCCCGCCGGGCGAACTGCTCGACACGCTCGAGCGGCTCCAGCGGGACGTGCGGCGGACCGTCGTCCACGGCTCCACCACGGAGACCGTGACGGTGCGCTGGGAGAGCGGGGACAGGTCGTTCCCGGTTCTCGACAACCACTCTCAGGTTTCGGCGAGGACGGTGTCCGGGCCGGCGGGGTCGTCGGTCGATGACCTCACACATGCCGCGGGTGGGGGGCGGGTGGATCTGACGCTGGACGCGGGTTGGGATGCTGCGCGTGGTGCGGTGGCTCCGAACACGGTGAAGCATTCGTGGGTGGATCCGGTGTCGACGCCGCGGGGTGGTGGTGCTCATGCTCCGCGGTACGAGGTCCGCGCTGGTTATGACGTGCGTCGGTTCGAGTTGGGCGACCACTCGGTCACGGATCTGACGGTGCGGGTGCGGTTGGCGGCGGACGGGTTGTCGCCGTCTCAGGTGGACGCGTTGTGGGACCGTGCGGTGTCGGGTGTGGAGCGGGTCTTCAACCGTCCTGGTGCGGTGTTGCGTGATGAGAGTGTTCTGCACGTCACGTTGGAGCGGGTCACCGGGAACGCGTCCGACGCCCACCTCACGGTGAACGTGGGTGGTTCGCGTGGTGCGATGAACCAGCACCAGTGGCGGATCGACGCTACCGAGCAGGATCTGGCGCACGAGTTGGGCCATCAGCTGGGTCTGCGGGACGAGTACCGGGACACCACGGCCGGACACCGGCCCGAGGTCGACGGCAGTCTCATGGGGAACTACCACAACGCCGCCCCGGAGGGCCTGTCCCAGGGCGGGCTGCGCCCGCGTTACCTGGACCTCATCCACGGCCAGGTCGCGAGTCACGACCACGTCCACGTGCCGCACCTCCCCGCCGCCTCGGACGACGTGATCGCGCCCGGCGGCAGCGGTGTGGCCGACCTCGACCTGCTCGACCCGGCCGTCTTCAAGGCGCGGACGTCCGGCTCCGGTACGGCGATCGACGCCGTCGAACGCCGGCTGGCCGAGCTGCACGACGTGCAGGGAACGGACCTCGCCGGGCGGATCACGGCGCTCGACGAACTGACCGCGGCCGCCGACGACTTCCTCATCGCCCACCGTGGCGCACCGGGTGCCGCCGGCGTCGAGCGCACGCTGGTCCAGGCGCGGGCCGAGAGCGGCGCCTACCGGTTGCTGCAGGAGCGCGCCGCGTTCGGTACGGGCCACGGCGGCGGCGTGGCCGCCCTGGACGACCTGGCGACCCGCGTCCGTGCCGTCCTGGCGGGCGACGACCTCACGCAGGCGACGCGCGTGCGCCTCCAGGACGCGCTCACCGGCACCGAACGTCAGGCCGGCGCCCTGCGGCTGCTCGCGGGGAGCGACGTTCCGGCAGCGCCGGCCCCCGCCCCGGCCGCCCCGGGGCGCGGCGCCGACGACGTGCCCTGGGCCGAGGACCACCGCCGGGTCGAGGAACTCCTCGGCCGCGAGGGCGATCCGCGCCGGGAGGGCTGGGCCGGTCTGACCCGGGCCCGGCAGGACCTCGGCACCGCGGAGGACGCCCTGCCGCACGGGGAGGCGAGCACCTCGCAGGGGATCAGCACGATCGAGGAGCTGCTGCGCTCCGACACGCTGGCGGCCCGCGACCGGGTCACGTCCGCGATCGACGGCCTGCGGGAGCAGGGGATCGACACGCACCAGGTCGAGACCCGGATCCGGGACGTCCATGAGCAGGCCGCCGTCGAGCGCGGCGCGACCCCCGGCGCCGGGAAGCTGAGCGACCTGCCCGAGGGCACCGGAGGGAGCGTCACCCGGGTCGAGTTGAGCGACTCCGGCGTCGAGGGCGCCAACGGACTGGTCATCGAGCGCACCGCGGCTGACGACGGCAGCGTGACCCACCGCGTCCTCGGTCGCGGGCTCGAGCCCGACGAGGGCCGGACGGTCGTCTTCCGTGACGGCGGGTTCGACGTGCGGCACACCGCGTCGGACACGGTCGTCCGGTACAACGAGTCGGGCATCAGGACCGCCCAGGAGGTGCCGCTCAGGAACGCCGCCGGGGACCCGAACGGCCTGCGGCTGCACACCGATCTCAGCGGCCACGGCCGCCCCGCGGCGACCCGCCTCACCGGCCCGGACGCCGAGCACCACCTCGCGGAACCGCTGGAGGACGGGACGGTCCGCGTCACCGACACCCGTACCGGCGAGACCACGCGTCACCGCACCGGCGGCCACCCGGTCGACGGGGGCCTGCGGCTGCGCGGGGCGGACGGGACGCCGGCCGAGGGAGACCTGGTGCTGGTGCGCGAGGACGGCACCACCCGCGTCACCGACGTCCAGGGGCGCGACGTGCCCCGCACGGTGACCCCCCTGGAGGACGGCGCCGGTTTCCGGATCACGGACGACGTCAGTGGTGCGTCCGTACGCCACGACGGGGCCGGACGGCTCCAGGAGAGCGGGCTGTCGCTCACCGGCGCGGACGGCGGACGCGGTGACCTGTTCCTGGCCCGCGACGGTGCGGGCACCCACACGCTGACGAACGCCCACGGCGTCCCGCAGCGCGGCGACGTCACCGTCCTTCCCGGGGACGCCGGTTTCCGGATCATCGACGACGGGACCGGCGCGACGTCCCGATACACCCCGGACGGCCGCCGGCAGGACGCCGGGACCGCCCTCGCGGACCCGGCGGACGGGGCCCGCGGGGCCAGGGTCGCGGTCCCGGACGGCGCCGGCGGGCTGCGTCTCACGGACGGCCTGGGCCGGCCGCTCACCGAGCGCGTGACGGACGTCGGCGGCGGCCGGCTCCGCACGTTCGACGACACCACGGGCCGGTCCGTGCTCCACGACGACCAGGGCCGGCACGTCGAGACCGGGACGGCACTCGCCGACCCGGTGGCCGGTACGCGCGGCGACCGCTTCGTCGTCCCGGACGCGGCGAACGGCCACCGGCTCACCGACGCCACGGGCGCCGCCCTGCCCGAGGGTGTCCAGGCACTGCCGGGCAACGGCGGTTTCCGCGTGACCCACGCCACCGGCTACCGGACGTTCGCCCCCGACGGCGCCTTCACCGGCGACGGCCTGCGCCTCACCGGCCGCGGCGGCGTACCCGCGGGCCACCTGGACCGCGCCACGGGCGGGGGACAGCGCTGGCTGGACGACGCGTTCGCGCCCGACGCCCAGCGGGCCGTCACGGTCCACGGGAACGGCCACATCGAGATCGCCCGGCCCGGCAACGGCCACCAGGTGTTCCACGGCACGACCGGGGAACTGGTCCAGGAGGTCACCCCGCTGCCCGGCGGCGGCCGGCAGGTCACCGCGGCACACGGTTCCTTCGCCCGCCACGACGCGGCCGGCGCCCTGACCGCCCACGGCACCCCGCTGCCGGACGAGGCGGGCGGGCGCGTCCTCGTCACGCGGGCGCCCAGCGCGGACGAGCCGAACGGCGCGCACTGGCTGGAGGACCCCGCGGGCGACACCATCCGGCACTGGGACGCCACCGCGCAGCCGGCGGGCGGCGTGCGGATCGAGTGCACGCTGCCCGGCGGCCCGCGCCGCGGGGAGTTCCTGGAGCTGGACCCGGACGGCGTGGTCGTCCGACAGGGCTTCAACGTCCTCGACAAGGGCAGGACGACCCCGTACCAGTACGTCCTGGACCACCGGAGCGGCACGTGGGCCCGCACCGGGGGCCCCGACGGCGCCCCCCGGGGCGTCTTCCACCACGGCACGGCGGATCTGACGGGCGTCGCGAACGGCAGGGTGGTGCTGCTGAGCGCGACGGGGGCTCCGGTTCCCGTCTTCGAACGCCGGGTGCTGCCCGGCGGCGGGCTCCTCGACTCCTTCCGCCGCACCGACACCATCGCGTTCGGCCGTACCAACCCCCGTACGAGCTGGGCGCGCTGGGGCGACGAGGCCGCCCTCTCCGGCTCGGGGATCCGTGAGTACGACACCGCGGGCACCGGCTGGCGCGACCTCGACGGACGCGGCGACGTCGTCCACGAGTACCAGGCCGGTCTGCAGAAGCACACCAACGGCACGGGCCACACGCTGGCGCTGCGGAACGGGAACGGCGACCTGCGCTGGCACCGCTACGACGGCGCCGGCAAGGAGCTCGCCGAGGGCCCGCGCACCCCGGACCGGTTCGACTCCGGCTGGACCGACCTCGCCGACGACGGGCGGACCCTCGTCCAGCGCAAGTGGGGCATGGGCCGGCTGCCGGAGCACGCGGGGCAGTACGAGGAGCACAAGATCGTGCGGGACGCCGCCGCGCCCGGCGGGTGGCGGACCGACGGGACCTGGCAGCGCCAGTCCCCGCACGGCAAGGAGGTCGGCAGGGCCGAGGTCGTCGACGGCCACCTGCTGGTCACCGAGCGGTGGCGCGAGCAGCGGCCGCCCGTCTGGGTCCGCAAGGCGTGGCTGCCGGGTGCGCGGAACGCGGAGGGCGGGTACGCCCATGTGCTCGGCGACAACGCCCACCAGCTGTTCACCTGGCAGAAGCGGCCGATCGGCACCGCGACCGGCGAGGTCACCTCGGGCGTGCGCTACGTCGGCCTCGACGGCGGAGTCCTCGACCTGACCGCGGACGGCCGCTTCGCGCGCCTGACGACCAAGCTGCACGACGGCACGACCCTCAAGGTCGGCGACCACGCCGGACGTCCCGGCCACGCGCCCGCGGCCGCGGGGCACCAGCCGTGGGAGGCCGGGGAGTTGCGGGGTTACCGCGTGCCGCAGGACCCGGCGGCCACCGGCCTGCTGTGGCGGGACGAGGTCAGCGACGCCGCGGGCGTCCAGGTCGTCCGCGAGGGCCTCCCCGGCGGGGTGGTGCGCGAGTACACCACCCCGCGGGCCGTGGACGCCGCCCCCGGCCACGGCACGTGGGTCACCCGTGACGCGCACGGCAACCTGACCGGGATGCGGCAGCCGAACCCCGACGGCACCCTGAACAGCTTCATCGAGGGTGTGGGGAAGACGGACTCCGCGAAGTGGACGTGGCGCGAGGTGGACGCCGAGGGCACCCCGCTCGGCGCCTCCGGCACCCGCACGTTCTTCCGCGGCTCCAGCGACCCGAAGCTGTCCTGGGACGACTCCTTCCGCGACCGTGACGCGGGCGGCCGGCTGGTCCGCGAGCGCCGCATGCTCGACAAGGGCCGCTACCTGCAGGCCTGGCGGGACCCGGCCGACGACAACCGCTGGCTGACGGCCGCGTACGACCGCACCGGGCGCGCGATCGACCCCGGGCCCGGCCGGCAGGTGCGCAGCTGGTGGAACGGCACGTCGTGGCAGGACCAGTGGTCGCGCGGCGCGCGGCACTTCCGTGACGAGCTGCGGCCGCTGCCCGGCACCGAAGGCGCCACCGTCAGGCTCCGCGAGGTCCCCGTGGGCCTCGGCGGCCCGCTGCGGGTGCGCGAGTACGACCCGGCGGCAGCGACCCCGCACTCGGTCTGGAAGGAGTTCGACCACGAGTCCGTCGTCCGCGAGCGCAAGGCCGTGAGGGGCGCCGACGGCACCGTCACCGGCTACCTGGAGACGGACGCCTGGCGCGGCCAGTGGAACCGCTACGACGCCGACGGCGCGCTCGTCGCCCAGCGCACCGACAGCGGTCTGGTCTGGGAGCGCCGGGGCCCGTTCGGCCAGATGAGGCTGGTCGGCAACGAGTACGACTACCGCGGGGCGCTGACCGAGATCCGCGGCTGGGGGCGCCGGATCCGCGAGGCCCAGCGCATGCCGTGGTCCGGCACGGTGGTCCCCGACGGCGCCGGTGCGGCGCTGCGCGAGGCCCGGTACGAACCGTACTGGCGGACCGTGGCCTACAAGGCCGCCGTGGAGTTCGGCCAGGAGTTCGTCCTGGAGTTCGCCGCCAACCTGGTGGTGAACGCGATCGTCGACGCCGCCCAGCACAAGAAGTTCAACGGGGACGACGTGCTGAAGGCGTTCGCCAACGCCGCCGTGTCCTCGGGCGTCAAGACCGGTCTCGGCATCGCGGTGCACGAGAACCGGATTCCCGGGCTCCGGAACCTCGGCAACCTCAAGACGACCCTGGCCAACGTCGACGGCGGCAAGCACCCGCAGCGCCGGCCGTTCAACCACGACAAGACCTGGACCAACGAGTGGGCCGGGAACGAGACGCCCACCCGCTGGCGCGGCGGCATCTACGACTTCGCCTTCAGCGCGGGCACCAGCGTGATCTCGGGGTGGGTCAACGGCGCCATGAACGCCGCCGTGTGGGGCGTGAGCGACGCCAACGGCACCACGGTCAAGCTCAGCGGCGCGGACGCCTTCCTGGACGGCGGCATCAACGCCACCGCGGCGCTGACCACCTCGGCCTCCACCGCTCTGGTGAAGAACGTGGTGGTGCTGGGCGGCGGAAGCCGGCTCTTCCACCGCCAGGGCTTCGCGGACTTCTGGATCCAGCTACCCTTCAAGATCTTCGAGAAGTCGATCCAGTCGGTTTACCTGACCGGTGCGTACCGTGCGAGCATCAACCCGTCCTGGTACCAGGCACCACCGGCCGGCACCGAGCAGAAGCAGTAGAGGATCCGGAACATGACGCGTCACACCGTGGCACCGAAAGGACAGGGTGGCCGGGGGACCTTCCACCGGATCGCCGACGCGGTGCGCGCCGCCGCCCCCGGCGACGTGGTGGTGATCGCCCCGGGCACCTGGACCGAGGCCGTGGTGCTGGACCGCGCCGTCGTGCTCACGGCGGAGCACGGCCGGGGGAGCGTCGTGCTGGCCGCTCCGCCGGGGGACCGGCCCGCGCTGACCGTCGACGGGCCGGACTGCGCCGTGCACGGCGTCACCGTGTGGGGCGCCGACGACGGGGCCCCCGCGATCGCCGTCTCGCCGGGCGCCGGACTGGTGCTGGAGGACTGCGCCGTCGAGGGCGGACGCGTCCAGGCCCGCGGCCCGGAGGACGAGGAGAGCGGGACGACCGCCCTGATCCTGCGGCGCTGCCGCCTCGAGCGGGCCCGGCTGGCCGGCCTGCACCTGGCCGGCGCGGTCCGCGCCCGCGCCGAGGACACCAGCGTCACGGGGGTCGACGGCACGGGCGTCGTCCTCTCCGGCACGGCCCGGCTGGACGCGGCCCGCCTGCGCCTGGATCGTACGACCGGCTCCGGTGTCCGGCTGCGCGGCAGCGCGCGCCTGAAGCTCGCCGATTCCACGCTGACCGGCACCGGCCGGGCCGGGCTGCTGCTGGAGGAGGCCGCCGAGGCCACGGCCGGCGAACTGCGGATCGAGTCGCCCGGCGCGGCCGGTGTGCACGTCACCGGCACGGCGCGCGCCGAGCTCACCGACTGCCGGATCCGCGGGGCGTCGGCCAGCGGTGTCGTCGTCCAGGACAACGGGGTGCTGAACGCCCACGGCTGCGCCGTCGCGGACGCCGGCGCCAACGGGCTGCTCATCACGGGCGCCGCGCAGGCCCGGCTCGCGGACTGCCGGATCGACCGCAGCGCCTTCAGCGCCGTCCACCTCTCCGGCACCGCCACCGGCCGGCTGACCGACTGCCTCGTCCGTGACGGAGCCGAGCACGGCGTCCACGCGGCGGGCGAGGCCCGCCTCGAACTGGCCGACTGCGGGATCAGGAACGTCGCCATGACCGGCGTCGCCGTGGCCGAGCAGGCCGTGGCGACGGTCACCGGCTGCCGCATCGACGACGTGGCGACGGGCATCGGCGTCGGCTCGACCTCCGAGAGCCGCGTCGAGCACACCACGGTCACCGGGACCAAGGACATCGGGGTGCAGGTCGCGACCGGCGGCACCGCGGTCCTCACCGGCATCCGGATCACCGGGAGCGGCGCGGCGGGCGTCGTCGTCGACAAGGGCGCCGAGGCCACCCTCAACGGCGGCTCGCTCGAGGACTGCGCCGGCTCCGGCGTCGTCGTGTGGACCGGCGCCCGCTCCACGGTCGCGGACCTGCGCATCGACCGGCCCGCCAAGAACGGCGTCTTCCTCGCCGAGGGCGCCGCCGGCACCTTCACCTCCCTGGAGGTATCCGGCTCCGGCTTCCCCGCGCTCCACGTGGGCACGGGCGCGGACCCCGTCTTCCGGCACTGCCGGATCCGCGCCTGCGCGGACGCGCTCGGCACCGACGAGGGCGCCGCGCCGGAGCTCGACGACTGCACCGCCGACGGCGTGCCGCTGACCTTCGGCGAACCCGCGGCCACCCCGGCGGTGCCCGCCGCACCGGGCGCCCCCGCCGCACCGCCGGTGGCGACGCGCCCCGCGGCCGGCGGCGACGAGCAGGACGTGCCCGAGGAGAGCCTGGAGGACCTGCTGGGCGAGCTGAACGCCCTCGTCGGCCTCGACCGCGTCAAGCACGACGTCGGCTCGCTGGTGAAGCTGATGCAGACCGTCCGCCGCCGCGAGGAGGCCGGGCTGCCCGCCCCGCCGCTCAGCCGGCACCTGATCTTCGCGGGCAACCCCGGCACCGGCAAGACCACCGTGGCCCGCCTCTACGGCCGGCTCCTGAAGGCCCTCGGACTGCTGCGCGAGGGCCACCTGGTGGAGGTCGACCGTACGGCCCTGGTCGGCGAGTACGTCGGCCACACCGGCCCCAAGACCACCGCCGCGTTCAACCGGGCCCTCGGCGGCGTGCTCTTCATCGACGAGGCCTACACCCTGGCCCCCGTCGGGGCCGGCAACGACTTCGGCACGGAGGCCGTCGCCACCCTGGTCAAGCTGATGGAGGACCACCGCGACGACGTCGTCGTGATCGCCGCCGGCTACCCCGGCGACATGGACCGCTTCATCAGTTCCAACCCGGGCCTGTCCTCCCGCTTCGGCCGCACGCTGCTCTTCGAGGACTACGCGGCCGACGAACTGGTCTCGATCGTCGAGTACCAGGCCACGGAGCACCAGTACGAACTCACCCCCACCGCCCGCGAGGAGCTCACCCGCCTCTTCGAGCTGCTCCCGCGCGGCGAGGGCTTCGGCAACGGCCGCTCCGCACGCCAGATGTTCCAGGAGATGACCGAACGCCAGGCGCAGCGCGTCGCCGAACTCGACGACCCGACCGCGGACCAGCTCATGTCCCTGGAGACCCAGGACCTCCCGCAGCCCGCCGTCCGCAGCTGACCGCGGGGCCGCCGACCGCGGTCCGGTCTGCGGCGCGGGTCGGGCGCGCCTTCGTCGGGGCCACCACCTGCTCCCGGGCGTGGCGGCGTGGGGCGGCGGGCCTGCAGTCGAGGACGAGGACCGGCAGCCGTCAGGCCCGGCACCACACGAGCAGCCCGTGGGCGAGGCCGGACGGTTCGGCGAGGCCGGCCCGCTGGTTCTGAGGCCGGTCACGCGACCATGCCCCCGGAGGTCGTGCGGCCCCGGCCGGGGCCGCACCACTGTGCCAGCGGGCTACAGGTCCAGGACCAGGTCCGTGCGCGGTTGCGAGCAGCAGATGAGGGCGTTGCCCGCGGCGGGTTCGTCGACGGGCTCCGGGGCGTACGCGACACCGCCGGTCAGGACCGGGGTCTCGCAGGTGTGGCAGACGCCGGTGCGGCACGACCAGCGGGTCGGTACGTCGCACGCCTCGGCGAGTTCGAGGAGCGTGCCGTACGCCGGGTGCCAGGGGACGCTGAGGCCGCTGCGGGCGAAGGACACGGAGGGCCCGGTCGGCTCGCCGGGCGGGGCGGTGGGCGGGTGCGGGGGCCGGGCCGTCGCGTCGACCACGCCCGGGTTGATCGAGGACAGCGCGCCGAAGGTCTCGGTGTGGACGCGGCCCGCGGACAGTCCCCCCGCGGTCAGCGCCTCCGCCATGTCGTCCATGAAGGCCTGCGGCCCGCAGACGTACGCGTCGGCGTCCGGCGGCAGCTCCAGCGCCGCGATGCGCGCCGCGTCGAGCCGGCCCGCCCCGGTGTAGTCCGCGCCCGCGCGGTCGCCCTCACGCGGCCTGCTGTACGCGATGTAGGCGTGCGCGCCGGCCAGCTTCCCCACCAGGGCCCGGGACTCCGCCGCGAACGGATGGTTCTCGCCGTCGCGCGCCACGTGCAGCCACCACACCTCGCGCCGCCCGCAGGCGTCCGCCAGCGCGTACAGCATCGCCATCACCGGCGTCGCGCCCACCCCCGCGGACAGCAGCACCACCGGCGTGTCGCCCTCGCCGAGTACGAAGGTGCCGCGCGGCGCGGCGACGTCCAGCAGGTCGCCCTCCCGCACGTGCCGCCGCAGGAAGCCGCTGCCCGCGCCGTGCGGCTCCTGCTTGACGCTGATCCGGTACTCCGCCGCGCCCGGCCGCCCCGACAGGGAGTAGGTGCGGATCAGCGGCGGCCCCTCGGGGTCGGGCCGCATCCGTACGGTGAGGAACTGCCCCGGCATCCCGGCCGGCAGCGGGCTGCCGTCCTGCGCGGCGAGCGTGAGCGAGAAGATGCTGCTGCTCTCGTCCCGGATCCGGGCCACCCGCAGCGGGCGGAAGCCCGGCCACGCCGGGGGAGGGGCCGCCGTCCCGGTCAGCCCGGGGTTCCCCGCCGGGCCGCTGCCGACGCCCGCCGGGCTGTCGAGCAGCGCCCGCATCGAGGCCTGCCACCCCGGGCTCAGCGCGGGGATGCGCAGGGCGCGTTCGACCTGCTCCCGGGGGTGCCCGGGCAGGTACAGCAGGGCGTCGATGTCGGCGACGGTCATGGCCTCCGGCCCCGTCCCGAGCTTGACGATCTCGTCGCCCGCGGTGACCTCGCCCTCCTCCAGGACGCGGAGGTAGAAGCCGGGGCGCCGGTGGGCCACCAGCAGCGCGGCCATCCTGGGCTCCGCCATGCGCATCCCGACCCGGTAGCAGGTCACCCGCGGCTGCGTGACCTCGAAGACGGCGCCGCCGATGCGGTACCGGTCGCCGATGCACACCTCGTCGTCGGGCAGCCCGTCCACGGTGAAGTTCTCGCCGAACTGGCCGAAGGACAGGTCGTCCCGGCCGAGTTCCTTCCGCCAGTGGCGGTACGAGTCCAGCTGGTACACCAGCACCGCCCGCTGCTCGCCGCCGTGCCCGCCGAGGTCGCCCTGCCCGTCGCCGTCGATGTTGAGCCGCCGGACCATGCGGGGGCCCGACACCGGTTCCTTCCAGACACCCGTGTACGTCGTCCGGCCGTGCCACTGCACGTTCTTGGGCATACCGACGCTGACGGCGACCAGTGTGGCCATGCGCCATCTCCCTCGTAGCGCGAGCCCCCCGCCTCCCGGCCACGCTATTACGCCGCCCGTGCCGCGCAACCCGGCCGGGGCTCCGCGACCCGCACCACCGGGTGCGGGAGATCGGCCCGGCCGGGATTGCGGGCGGGTCCGACGGTGTTGACCCACCCGACAGCGCCGGTCCCACGATGGACGGAGAACCGCACCACCCATGTCCACCACCGTTGATCACGCCCAACCCGCAGAGCCCGCCCCCCACGGTGCCGCGGCCGCCCACCTGGACAACCCCGTATGGGCCGCGCTCACCGGCCCGCACTCCCGCTTCGCCGAGGTCCACGGCCGCGCCGCCCGGTACCGGACCGACGTGTCCCTCTTCGCGGGCCTGGCCGACCCGGCCGACCGAGCCGCCTGGGACGACCTGGCCGAGCTGCTCGGGCCCGGCGGCACCGCCCTGGTCACCGGCTCACCGGTGGTCCCCGACGACTGGGAGGTCGTGGAGGGCGGCGAGGGTGTGCAGATGGTCGACACCGCGCTCCGCGCCGAGCACGCCCCGGAGGCCGTACGGCTCGGCCCCGGCGATGTCGACGACGTCATGGACCTGGTGTCCCGCACCCGGCCCGGGCCCTTCCTCCCGAACACCCTCGAACTCGGCACGTACCTGGGGATCCGGGAGGGCGGGCGGCTGATCGCGATGGCCGGAGAGCGCATCCAGCCGCCGGGCTGGACCGAGATCAGCGCGGTCTGCACCGACCCCGCCCACCGCGGCCGCGGCCTGGCGACCCGCCTGGTGAGCGCCGTCGCCGCGGGCATCAAGGAGCGCGGTGACACCCCGGTGCTGCACGCCGCCGCGAGCAACACCAACGCGCTGCGGCTGTACGGGTCGATCGGCTTCACCCTCCGTCGCCGCACCCTGTTCCTGCTGGTCCGCGCGCCGCGAACGCAGGGCTAGGCGTACTCGGCCGGGAGGTGCCCCCACCGCCCGGAGAACGGGCCCCCATACGCGGCCCGGGGTGACCTGCTGGGACCATGACGCATGGCTGACGACAACCAGGGTCCCGCTCCCGGGGACGTGCTCGACGACGGGCAGGCACGGGCGCTGATCGGCGCCGGCTCCTCCGCCGAGGGGCACCCGGTGGGCGGCGCGACGATGATCATCGGCTCCGCCGGGACGCTGGTCGTCGTGGCGGCGGGGGACGTACCGGGGCGCAGTGGTGTGTGGAACGCCGAGGAGATCCGTCTGCTCGGCCCCGCACCGGCCCCGGTGCTGGAGCGCCTCTGGGACGCGTCCGCCTTCCATCTGTTCGTCCGCGTGGACGAGGGCCTGCTCCACCTCGGCACGGGCCACGTGGAACAGATCGGTTCGCACCTTCCACCCGGCGGCACCGCGTACGAACTCGACGACTGCAGAATACGACCACAGACGCCTCTCAGCAGGGCGCTGCTCCAGCGGGTCCGCCCGCCGCGCCCCGCTGCGGAGCGCCCCGGCCTGGAGTGGTTGGACCATGTGAACGGCGACCGCGCCCTCGCGCTGGAGCGGTTCGTCACGGGCTGGTACCCGGCCACCGCCGACGACGCGGAACCACCGGTCGAACGCGGAGACTACGCGGACCTGCCCGAAGGGCTCGCGCACCTCTACGAACTGGCCGCGCGGCGTCCCGGCGTCCTGGGCGTCCAGAACCGCATGGTCAAGGACCCCGGTCGTGAGACCGACCGTTGCGGAGACATGTGCGTCATCGGCGTCGAGAACCAAGGAGGGTTCCACTGGTCCACGCTGTGGACGCCCGGCGAGTCGGAGGACGACCCCACCGTCTGGCACCGGGTGCACGACGAACCGCCGACCGCCGAGAACGAACCGCTCAGCGGCTTCCTCCTCCAGTTCTCGCTCGACGAGGCCGCGAGGAGCGCCGACTACGTGGCGCTGGCACACGGGATCACCGGAGCGGAGGTCGAGACGCTCACCAGGGATCTGCGCCCGGTTCCCCTCCGGCCCTTCACGCCCGGATCGGCCACGCGTTTCCACGTGGCCCCGGGACTCGTCCTGAGCGTCTCGAAGGGCTGGGAGGGGGACCGGTTCGACGTGTGCGCCGGAGCCACCGACCGCGATGCCCTCAGTCTCCTGCCCCACGACGCCGTCGACTGGCGCGCCTTCGACGGGTGACATCGTGGCGCGCGGACCTCAGGCGCCGGCCGCCAGGCAGACCACCGGGACGCGCTGGACGAGGTTGTTGGCGAAGCCGCCGCGGTTCCAGGGCTGTTCCAGTGGCTGGGTGTGACCCTCCGCGTCGGTGGCGCGGACGCTGAGCTCGTGCCGGCCGGGCGCCGCCTCCCAGGTGGTGTGCCAGTGCCGCCACGCCCAGGGGTGGCCCGCGTCGTCCATCTCGGCCGCGTGCCAGGTGCGGCCGCCGTCCGTGCTCGTCTCGACGCCGACGACCGGCGCGCGGCCCGACCACGCCCGGCCCTCCAGACGCTGCGGCCCCGGCCGGACGACGCGGGTGCGCGTCATGAAGTCCGGGAAGCCGGGCGGCACCATGAGCGCGCGCGGCGCGATGCGGGTCACCGGCTCGCCGGGTTCGTCGGGCTCCTGCCGGATGCGGTACGCCACGGCCTGCTGGAAACCGGTGAACGGGGTGTCCGTGAGCGTGATGTCGCGCAGCCACTTCACGTGCGCCATGCCGTACCAGCCGGGGACGACCAGGCGGACGGGGTGACCGTGCTGCGGCGGGAGGGGCGCGCCGTTCATCGCGTACGCCACCAGGACCTCGGGGTCCTCGGCGGTGGCGTCGGCGACCGTGAGCGAGCGCTGGTAGTCCTGCTCGACCCCGCGCTCCACGCCGTGGTCGGCGCCGGTGAAGACCGCCTCGACGGCGCCGGGTGCCACGCCCGCCTCGTCCAGCAGGACGCGCAGCGGCACACCCGTCCAGTCGGCGGTGCCCACCGCCTCGTTCAGCCAGGGCTGGCTGACCGGGCGCGGGGTCAGCCCGGCCCGGCCGTTGCCGGCGCACTCCATGGTGACCCGGTGCGTGACGGCCGGGTAGCGGCGCAGGTCGTCCACGGACAGTTCCAGCGGGGTGCGGACCTTGCCGCCGACGGTCAGCCGCCACGTCGCTGCGTCGGCCGGCGGGATGTCGAAGTGGACCAGCACGTAGTGCAGGCCGGGTGGGGTGACGTCGTAGCGCAGGGCCTCCAGGGGCAGCGCGTGGTTGCGGGCCGCCAGGCCCAGTTCGTCCATGCCGATGCCCTCGGCGGGGTCGGCCAGCCGGGACGCGGCGCTCACGTGCGCGATGTTCGGATCATCCACCCCACCAGTGTGCCCCTACGGGTCCCGGCCGGTCCCCGCAGGTCACCGCCGGGCGCGGTCCAGGAGCGCGCGCAGCACGGGGCGCCGGGGCGATTCGCGGGGCAGGGTGCGCAGCGCGGTCTGGAGGAGGTCGACGTCGTGGTGGTTGCCGGGTCGCTCCAGCCAGTCGAGGAGCAGTCTGACGTCGCCGCGGTCGCGCAGGGCGCGGCGCAGCGCGCAGTGCAGTTCCTCGCGTGCGTCGACGACGGCGGGGGCGCCGGAGGCGGGCAGCAGCGCCCCGGGGTAGCGAGCCAGGGCCCGGCGGTGGGCGCCGCGGGAGAGCAGCGCGCGGACCTCGTCGGCGTCCGTGGCGGCCGGCAGCAGCAGTCGGTACGGGCGCGAGCCCAGTACCTGCGGGCCGAGCAGTCTGCGCAGCCGCGACATCTCCGCCCGCATGGTGACCCGCGCGGACTCGTGCTCGTGCAGGCGGGCGGCGAGCGCGTCGGCGCCCAGCCCCCGAGGATGCCGCGCCAGCAGGAAGACGATCTCCGAGTGCCGCGGGCTCAGTTCGACCGTCCCGTACGGGGAGGTCAGCAGCGCACGGTCCCGCGCCAGCACCTCCAGCCGGGCCCCTCCCGCCGAAGCCCCCTGTGCCGCCTGCGCCGGGGCGGCCGGGAGCGCGCCACGCAGCCGCAGCAGCCGCAGTTCCGCCTCGGCCGCCGCCACGGTGGCCCGTACGAGGGCCAGGGCGTGCGGCGCCGCGATGTGGTCGCCGCCGGTCAGGTCGATCACGCCGATCACCGCGCCGGTGTCCGGGTCGCGGACCGGGGCGGCGGAGCAGCTCCACGGGTGCACCGGACGGATGAAGTGCTCGCCCGCGTAGATCTGCAGGGGCCGGCCGAGGGCGACCGCGGTTCCGGGGGCGTTGGTGCCGGCCGCGTCCTCCGCCCATTCGGCGCCCGCGACGAAGCCGATCCGCTCGGCCCGCGCCGCCAGCCCCGGCGTGCCCTCGACCCACAGCAGCCGCGCGTGCTCGTCGCCGACCGCCACCAACTGGTCGCTGTCCTGGGCCGGTTCGACGAGCAGGCTGCGCACGACGGGCAGCACCGCCGCCATCGGGTGCTGCCGCCGGTAGTCGCGCAGCTCCGCGGCGCCGAGGCCGGGGGAGCGGGGGCCGTCGGCCTCCGGGTCCACGCCGCGGCTGAGCGAACGCTGCCAGGAGTCACGGACGACGTCACGGACCGGGCGCGGCGGACGTCCCGTCGAGAGGAACTCCTCGTGGGCGCGCGCCACGTCCCGCCGCAGGAGGTCCGGGTCGGTCCCCGGCGGCCAGGCCGCGTAGGACGCCGCGTACGAGACTGTCATGGCCGGCCCCCCGGGTTGGCACGGACCGGTGCCCGGCGGCACCGGGTGGGGTGCTGCCGAGTGTAGTTCCGTGGTGGCGCTCCGCCGCAACCCTGTTGCAACCTTGCGCCTCCTACGGTCCCCCCAACCGCCGTCCGCGACGGAGCGGGCGGCTCGCAATGGGAGGCCGCCCCATGACCCGGTACGCCAACCCCGGTTCCGACGACGCGATCGTGAAGTACCAGTCCCGCTACGACCACTGGATCGGCGGCGAGTACGTGCCGCCCGCCCGCGGCGAGTACTTCGGCAACCCGACCCCGGTCACCGGCGAGATCTTCACCGAGGTCGCCCGCGGCACCGCCGAGGACGTCGACCGGGCCCTCGACGCCGCCCACGCGGCCGCGCCGGCGTGGGGCCGTACGTCGGTGACCGAGCGGGCCAACATCCTGAACAGGATCGCGGACCGCATGGAGGCGCACCTGGAGGAACTGGCCGTCGCCGAGAGCTGGGAGAACGGCAAGCCGGTCCGGGAGACCCTCGCCGCCGACATCCCGCTGGCCATCGACCACTTCCGCTACTTCGCGGGCGCCATCCGCGCCCAGGAGGGCAGCCTCGCCGAGATCGACGACGACACGGTCGCCTACCACTTCCACGAGCCCCTGGGCGTGGTCGCGCAGATCATCCCGTGGAACTTCCCGATCCTGATGGCGACGTGGAAGCTCGCCCCGGCCCTTGCCGCGGGCAACGCCGTCGTCATCAAGCCCGCCGAGCAGACCCCGGCCTCCCTCCACGTCTGGATGAGCCTGATCGCCGACCTGCTGCCGCCCGGCGTCGTCAACATCGTCAACGGCTTCGGCGTCGAGGCCGGGAAGCCGCTCGCCTCCAGCCCGCGCGTCGCCAAGGTGGCCTTCACCGGTGAGACCACCACCGGCCGGCTGATCATGCAGTACGCCTCGCAGAACCTGAAGCCCGTCACCCTGGAGCTGGGCGGCAAGAGCCCCAACATCTTCTTCGACGACGTCTCCGCCGCCGACGACGACTTCTACGACAAGGCGCTGGAGGGCTTCACGATGTTCGCCCTCAACCAGGGCGAGGTCTGCACCTGCCCGTCCCGGGCGCTGATCCAGGGCGGCCACTACAACGCCTTCCTGGAGGCGGCCGTCACCCGCACCGAGAAGATCGTCCAGGGCCACCCGCTGGACACCGCCACCATGATCGGCGCCCAGGCCTCCAACGACCAGCTGGAGAAGATCCTCTCCTACTTCGACATCGGCCAGCAGGAGGGCGCCAAGGTCCTCACCGGCGGCGAACGCGCCGAACTCGGCGGCGAACTGGCCGGCGGCTACTACGTCCGGCCGACCATCCTCGAGGGCGACAACCGCATGCGCGTCTTCCAGGAGGAGATCTTCGGCCCCGTCGTCGCCGTCACCTCCTTCGGTGACTTCGACGACGCCATCGCCACCGCCAACGACACCCTCTACGGCCTCGGCGCCGGCGTCTGGACCCGCGACGGCAGCACTGCCTACCGCGCCGGCCGCGCCATCCAGGCGGGCCGCGTCTGGACCAACTGCTACCACGCCTACCCGGCGCACGCCGCCTTCGGCGGCTACAAGCAGTCGGGCATCGGCCGCGAGACGCACAAGATGATGCTCGACCACTACCAGCAGACCAAGAACCTCCTGGTCTCTTACTCGCCGAAGAAGCTCGGCTTCTTCTAGGAACAGCCGCCGGGGTGGCGCGAAAAAAGGTGGCGGAGGACCGATGAGTTCCGGGACCGGCCCCCGTCTACCGTGCGACGACCCGACAAGAGCGAGACAGGGAGCACGAGATGGCCACGGAACACACGACGGGCGAGGGCTTCTCCTACACGTTGGAGCGCACGCTGGAGGCCCCCGTGTCCGCGGTGTGGAGCGCCTGGACCACCGCGGAGGAGTACCAGCAGTGGTCCTACGCCGCCCCCGGTTCCGTCGAGATGGACGCGCGGCCGGGCGGGGCGTGGAAGGCGACGATGGTCACCCCGGACGGCGGGGAGTTCCCGCTGACCGGCTCGTACGTCGAGGTCGAGGAGAACCGGCGCCTGGTGTACGGCATGGACGTGCACGGGAGGAGCGAGCCGGTGCTCATGACCGTCGAACTCGCCGGGCACGGTGACGGCGGGACGCGGATCGTGGTGTCCCAGACCTGCGACACCGCCGACGAGCGGGACCTCGCCGAGCAGGGCACCACGATGCTCCTGGACAGCCTGACGGCCTTCCTGAAGACCGCGGGCTGACACCTCGCGACCGCCCCGTCCCGGGCACACGCGCAGCGGCCCGGCACCCCCCCCTTGGCGGGGTGCCGGGCCGCTGCGGTGTGTGGGGTCGCCTCAACTCCCCCCGTACAGGCGGGCGGTGACGGTCTTGGGACGCTGGTACTCGTGCAGTGCCAGGGTGCTCAGGTCCGTGCCGTGGCCGGAGGCGCCGCGGCCGCCGTGCGGGAGTTCGGCGGTCTGCACCAGGTGGCAGTTGAGCCAGACCTCGCCCGCGTCCAGGCGCCCGGCGAGGTCGAGGCCTGTGGCCAGGTCCCGGGTCCACACGGACGCCGCCAGGGCCTGCGGGACACCGCCGGCCAGCGCCAGGGCCGCGTCCACGTCCACCGCTCGCTGCACGGTGAGCAGCGGGCCGAAGACCTCCTCCACCACCGCCGGGTCGTCGTCGGGGAGGTCGGCGAGGACCCGGGCGGGGCGCCAGAGGCCGTTCTCCTCGCCGGGCCCCGGGGCGATGCCCGCCGCGACGTTCCGCCCGGCGGCGGAGGCCTTGACCAGGCCGTCGTAACGGGCCGTCTGGTCGGGGTTGTTGAGCGGGCCGAAGTCCCTGCCCGCCAGACGTTCCCCCATCGCGGCGGCCAGTCGCTCCACCGCCTCCTCGTGGTTCTCCCGCAGCGTGATGACCCGGGCGGGCGCCGCGCAGCTCTGCCCGGCGTTGTAGGTGCAGGCCCGGGCCAGCTCCGTCCAGGTGTCCTCGGGCGCGTCGGGGAGGACCAGGACCGGGGCGTTCCCGCCGAGTTCGAGACTCACGCGGCGTCCCGCGGCGCGTGCCGCCACGTCGGCGCCGGCGGCGGCGCTGCCGGTGAACGCGACCATGTCGACGTCGGCCTCGACCAGCAGCCGGCCGGTCCGCCGGTCGCCCGGGACGGCCGTGAGGACGGCGGGGCCGAGCGCCTCGGCGGCGTGCTCCGCAAGGAACTCCAGGGTGTCGGGGGTGGTCTCCGCGGGTTTGGCCACCACCGTGTTGCCGGCGGCGAGGGCGGGCGCGCAGCGCCAGGCGGCCATCATCAGCGGGTAGTTCCAGGGCACGACGACACCGACGACGCCGACCGGCTCGCGGCGCACCCAGCTCTCGTGCCCCGCGACCAGCCGTCCGGCGGCCGGTGCCGACTGGGTGCGGACGGCGGAGGCGAAGAAGCGGAGGAGGTCGGCGACCTGCTCCACCTCTCCCGCCGTCTCGGAGTGAGGTTTCCCCGTCCCCGCGGCCTCCCGGGCGACGTAGGAGTCCGCGTGCTCCTCCACCAGTGCCGCCAGCCGCTCCAGCCGCCGGGACCGCTCCCTGGGGGTGAGCCCGCGCCAGCCCGGCAGGGCCGCGCGGGCCGCCGCGACCGCGGACCGCACCTCGCCCTCGCGTGCCACGGGTGAGCTGCCCCGGACACGGCCGGTGCGGGGGTCGATGAGGGTGGTGTTCACCGGGTGGTCGCCTCCATCGGGGATCCGTTCACAGGTCGTACGCCCGGAGCCACAGCTCCAGGGTGAGCACCAGCCACAACTTGCCGCCCTGCCGGGGGAGCAGTGTGCCCTCCCCGCGCAGCCAGGTCCGGACGGTGCCGGGGCGGAACAACCCGCGCTGACGGGCGGCCCGGCCCAGCAGCAGGTCGCCGCCCAGCTCGCGCAGCGGGCCGCCGAGCCACTGCTGCACGGGGACCCGCATGCCGCTCTTGGGGCGGTCCACGACGGTGGCGGGCAGCAGGTCCCGTACGGCCTCCTTGAGCACCCACTTCTCCGCCGTGCCCCGCAGCTTGAGCCCGGGAGGGGTGGCGAAGGCGTGGTCCACCACGCGCCGGTCGAAGAGCGGCGCACGGCCCTCGATCCCCTGCGCGGCGGTCAGCCGCTCGACCTTGGTGAGGATGTGGTGCGCGCCCTTGGTCCGCAGGTTGCAGTGGAGCAACTGGTTGAGCAGGTGCGTCATCCGGCCGGGGCCCGTCAGGTAGGGCTCGACGAAGCGCTGCGGGGCCGGCGCGGACTCCAGCGCGGACAGTGCGTCGGGGGTCAGCAGCTCCGGGAGGTCGGTCCAGCACTTGCGGTAGGACCGCAGGTAGGCGGTGGCCCGGTCCTCCCACCAGGGCTCGTCGCGGGCTCCCGGGGCGCAGGCGTGCATCTCCTGCACCAGCATCGGGAGGTTCTTCGGCCCGCCGAACACCGGGTCGCCGCCCTCGCCGTTCAGGACGACCTCCAGCCCGTCCCCGGCGACGGCCTCGGCCAGCAGCAGGTTCGGCACCGTCAGCGGGTCCCCGACCGGGCTGTCGAGCAGGGCCGCGGTGCCGGCGAGACGGGCGGCGACCGCCTCGCCGGAGACCGTCAGCACCCGGTGGCGGGTCTGGCAGTGGGCGGCCACGAGTCCCGAGTAGCCCAGCTCGTTGGGGAGTTCGTCGCCGAAACTGATGGAGTAGGTGTGGACCGGCTGCCCGTGCAGCTTCGCGGCGAGCGCCGTGACGAGCGAGCTGTCGATCCCGCCGGAGAGCAGGACGCCGACGGCCTCCGCCTCGGGCAGCCGCCGCGCGGTGGCGTCCTCGAGGAGGGCGCGCAGCGTGAGGACGGGGTCGCCCGATCCGCCGGGCGTCTCCCGGGGCTCCCAGTGCACGGTCTCGGTCACCGTCCCGTCGGCCGCCAGCCGCAGCACCCGGCCGGGGAGCACCTCGCGCACGCCCTCCAGCAGGGTCTCGTCACCCGGCAGATAGGCGAAGGTGAGGAACGAACGGACGGCCGACAGGTTCATCCGGGTGCCCAGGGCCGGCCAGCGGCGCAGGGCCCGCAGGGAGGTGGAGGCCGCCCAGACCCCGGCGGCGCGGGCGTAGAACACGGTGCGCGCGCCGACGTGGTCGCGGATCAGCACGAGGTCGTCGCCGTCGAGGACCGCGAGCACGAACATGCCCTCGGCCAGGGCCACGCCCCGTTCGCCGAGCCGGGCCCAGCAGCGCAGCAGCAGTTCGCCGTCGCTCGTGCCGGACGGGGCGGGGGCGCCGCCGGCGGCGAGGGCGCCGAGGAGTTCGGCGCGGTTGTGCAGGGTGACCTCGCCGACGGCGCGCATCCCGTGGGCGTCGAACGGCCCTTGCGCGCGCCCGGGTTCGTCGTGCACGAGGGCCAGCCCCGGCGCGACGGGCGGGGCGCCCATGGCCGTGAGGTGGGCGTCGGCCGGCCCGGGCCGGTCACCGCCGGGCCCGGTCCCCGGCGCGAGGCAGACGCAGAAGCGCGCCATCCGAGAGTCCTTTCCTGTCGCCGCGTACGCGTGCCGGGCGGGTCCGGCCGCCGGGGTCCGGCCCGCCGGTCGCCCGGGTCCGCCCGCCGGGTCAGCCGAAGTCGTCGTCGCTCCAGCCACCGCCGTCGTCGTCCCAGTCCCCGTCGTCCCAGCCGCCGTCGCCGCCGTCGCCCCCTCCGCCGGACGACGAGCTCTGCGCCTGCCGGCGCAGCTCCTCTTCCTCCTCCGGCGTGAGGCTGAGCGGCGGGAGCTGCGCGGCGCTGATCGCCAGTCCCGCCACCCCGAGGCCGACGAGGGCCGCTCCCATCCGGCCGCCGAAGGACGTCCGGTTCACCGTCAGGGTGTCGCCGGGTCCCCAGAGGGTGCGGCCGTAGCCGATGTCGCGGCCGTAGGTCACCGTGCCGTCGGCGAGCACGCGCTTGACGATCCGGTGGCCCAGCAGTTCGTCGGTCCCGGCGCCGCCCCGGCCGTCGTGCCAGTGCACCACCCCGTGCGGGCCGCGCCGGCGCCACTCCTGCCGGCCGTCCTCGTAGGTGCGGTGGACGCTGCGGTCGGCGAGCAGGGTGTCGGTGTAGCCGATCTCGCGGGGGCGGATCATGTTCTTCCGTCCTTGGTTCTGTGGTGTCCGGGCATACGGTCCTCGCGTCGGGATCGGGAGGCGGGTCGGGGGCTCCATCGGAGGCTGGGCCGGGGGCCGGATGGGCCCGGGCGAGAGGGCGGGTCCCGCTGCGGTTCACGCGTCGGGCCAGGTCATGAACCCCGCGGCACGCAGCCCGCGCAGCTCGTCCCGGGCGGAGTGACGGGCCGGCCGCGGACCGCGGGCGAGCCGCAGCACCGCGCGCAGCAGCCGGGCCGGCGGCACCGCGGCGACCTCGGCGAACCGGCCCGAGGCGAGCCATTCGGCCTCCCGCGGCCGCAGGCCCTGCGGCAGCGGCCCGAGCGGCGGTACGGGACGGGGCCCGCGCCCTGACACCAGGCGCATCGCCTCGGCGTGCCGGGGGACGAGCCCGAGCGGGACGACGCGCACCGGCGCCGCGCCCAGCGCCTCGCGCACCCGGCCGGGCAGGGCGATCCCGGAAGGGCTCGCGTCGTGCAGGACGTGCACGGTGGCGTCCCCGGCGCGCTCCAGGGCGTCCATGAGCCGCGCGTCGAGCGGCAGGCCGCCCGCGGCGTCCAGCACGGGGCAGGCGGCCTCCAGGTGCACGTGGTTCGCCAGCAGCATCCGGGCGATGGAACGGTCCTGGCACACCAGCAGCCGGGGCAGCCCGTAGGCGTGGAGGTCGGGTTCCCGGCCGGGACCGCCGATCCCGGCGCCGCCGGCGGGCTCGGCTGGCAGCAGCCCGGCGGGCTCCCTGCCGCGCAGCGCCTCCGTGAAACGGGACAGCCGCAGCGGCGGGGCCGGCGTGCGCGCGACGCGCCGCAGCGGCGCGGGCAGGGGGCGCAGCACACGGCAGGTCTCGTAGTACAGCTGCCGCTCGGTGAAGCGCAGACCCCCGGGCGAGGCGGCACGCCGTCCGGCGACGCCGATCGCCCGCTCCAGCAGCAGCCGGCCGACGGGACGTGTGGGTTCCGGCATGTCAGTTCCCGTACTCCGCCGCTGCTTCCGGGGACCGCGGCCAGCTCAGGAACCCGGCGGCCACCGCCTCGCGCTGCTCCCGGCCGGCAGCCCCGCGGGCCTCCCGCACGGCCCGTACGAGGGCGGACTCCAGGACGGCGGGAGGGACGGCGGCGAGCGGGCTGAACCAGCCCTCCAAGAGCCAGTCGGCGTGGTCGGGCGCGGCCGGCGCCAGATCCCGCAGCCATTGCGGGGGTTCCTCCAGCACGTCCTCGGGCGGATCCTCGTGGAGCCGTACGGCCTTGGTGTTGCCGACGACGACGCGGAGCGGCAGCCCCGCGTCCACGACCACCCGCCGGGGCTCTTGCGTGCGGGCGTCGGCGACCAGCTGGAGACCGCGCAGACCCGCGTCGTGGAGCACGAGCACGGGGCCGGTCCCGGCGAGTTCCCCGAGCCCGGCGGCAAGGGTCAGGTCCAGCCGTGCCGGGAAGTCGTTGGCGGCGAGGAAGACGCGGACGGCCGGGTCAGGGCAGAGCACCTCCAGGGTTCCGGGCCGTGGCTGCCCGGTGTGCGGGGGCGCCGCGCGGCCCGCTCCGTCGTCGACGATCCCGGGCGGCAGGTGCCCGTACACCTGCACCCAGTCCCCGCAGATCATGGACCGGAAGTTCCGATGGCTGGGCAGCACGTACGCCTGCGCACGGATCCGGGTCTTGTCCCGTGCGCTGAGCGCCGCCCCGTAGAGGAAGATCGAGACAGCCGCGCCCAGGACCAGCACGATCCCCGCGAAGGGCCTGTCGTGCACCAGGAAGCCGAGCAGCACCAGCCCGGCGAGGAGTCCCGCGCCGACGGAGTGGGCGGTCCACGGGGAGATGCTGTAGTCCGGGCCCGCCTCCCGGACGGGGTTGCCGGTCCTCGCCAGGTACCAGAGCTGGGTGACGGTGACGTTGCGGCGGCCACCGTCGGTGGCCTTCTCCACGACGCGGCGGATCCGCGTGTCGTGCATGCCCCTGCCGTGCACCTTGGGGTCGAGGGCGTACCGGCGTCCGCACTTGCCGCAGACGCGGTTGGGACGCTCCTTGCGCAGCAGCGACGCCCGGCAGTGGGGGCAGATCACGGTCCCTCCCCGGGCCAGGTCATGAAGCCGAGGGCGGCCCGCCCGCCCTGCGGTGCGTCCGGCGCCCCGGCCGCCCGTTCCGCCACCCGTTCCGCGGCCCTGGCAACGGCGGCGAGGAGCCTCGCCGGGGCCACCCCGACCAGCGGGAACCCCCAGCCCCGGCCCAGCCAGGTCAGTTGCTCACCGCTGTACTCCCCGGTCGCCTCCAGCGCCCGCATCACCTCCGGGCCGGGCCTGTCACCCCGTACCGGCACCGCGCGGTCGAGACCGTACACGGCGCCCAGCGGCAGGCCGATGTCGACGACCCGGCGCCCGGGCAGCGCGGAGCGCACCTGGTGGGGGAGGAGCAGCCCCTCGGCGTCGGCGTCGTGGAGGACCAGGACGGGGCCCGGTCCGGAGGGGGCGGGCAGCGCCCCCGGTCCGACGACCAGGGTCAGCCGGTGACGGGCGGTCAGCCCCGTGGCGTCGAGGAAGACGGCGACGGAGCGGTCGGGGCAGACCAGCACCGGGCCGCCGGCCGCGTAGGGCGTCCGGGGGTAGCGGCTGTCGTCGACCACTCCGGCCGGCAGCGAGCCGTACACCTTCCTCCACTCCTCCAGCGGACCGGTACGGAAGACCTCCCGGGCGAGCCGCGGCCGGCCCCGGCCCACGCCCCGCACCCTCGCGACCACGAAGCCGCCCGCCGCGAGCAGCGCCACCCCGCCGACCGCACCGGAGGCCACGGAGCCCGTGCTCAGCCCGACGAGCCCGGCCACGACTCCCACCACGGTCAGGACGACGCCGCAGCCCACCTCGACCCGGGTGCGGCGCAGCGACGCCCGTGAGAGCGCGTACCACAACTGCCCCGACGTGCAGGGGAGTCGTCCGTCCTGGGTCAGGCGCAGGACGATCCGGCGGATCCGGAGGTCGTGCAGCCCCATCGGATTGGTCTTGGGATCCAGGGCGTAACGGCGTCCGCACTTGCCGCAGACGTTGCCGGGCCGCTCCTTGCGCAGCAGCGAACTCTCGCAGTGCGGGCAGATCACCGGCGGCCCTCCAGTCGCCACGCCACCCGGCGCAGCCGGGCGGCCAGACGCTCCCGGACGCTGGTGACGCCCGGCCCCCGCACCCGCTGGACCCGCTCGACGTCGCGCAACGCGGCGGCGAGGGCGAGGTAGTCGGTGCGGGCGAGGGTGTCCGTGCGCCCGCCGGGCGGGGCGGTGGCGCGCCGGTCCCCGGCCGCCCTGCGCTCCGCCTCGGCGGCGGTGATCGCGTAGTCCTCGTGGTCGATGCCGAAGCCGGTGTTGGCGGCGAGGAGGTTCAGCGGGGCGGTGCCCCGGTTGGCGAAGGAGTGCGGCACCATCTCCGGGATCCGGATCAACTCACCCGGGACGAGCGGGACGTCGGTGACCCGGCCGCGGTCGGCGTCGTAGAGCCCGCAGGCCCCGTGACCGAGGCTCAGGACGAAGTGCTCACCGCCGTGCGCGTGCGGGGTGAAGGCGCTGCGCGGGCCGACGACGCCCAGCTTCACGGTGGCGTTGGAGGGACGTTCGGGGGACGTGGCGGCGTCCCCCACGAGGTAGTGGGCGAACTGGCCGTCGTCGATGAACCGCAGGAGGTCCCGCTCGGGCCGTAACTCCCGGGCGCCGTCACGATCGGCGAGGACGACGGAGCCGTCCGGTGCCAGCCGGTAGAGCCGCACCCCGCGCGGCAGCTCCGGCACGTCCCCACGCATGCTGCCGAACAAGCGCGCCTCCCCCAAGTGCCGCTCCGTACGCATGCGTATGGTAAGCCGCCGCTCCGGAACCTGACGAGGTCGCGCGCGGACCGTCGGCCGGCGCGCGGCCGAACGGCGGGTGAACGGAGGACCGGTGACGGTACGTCAGCACTCAGGCGCGGGTGCGGCGGGCACAGGCCGCCGTGACCTCGCGGAGGCTTCCGGTGCGGCGGAGGAGGTCGCGCTGGATCTGGGCGCCGTTGCCGGTCTTGAGGAGCGCGGCGAGGGCGTCCTGCGCGGGGATGAGGTCGCCGTTGTCCTCCAGCGCGTCGCGTACGTGGTCGAACAGGGCGCGGACGACGGCCTCGGCCGGGGCCGGTTCCCAGGTCACCGGGTGGAGCAGGCGGCCGCCCAGGCCCTCGCGGGCGGCCTGCCAGGTCGCCAGGCGCAGCAGCCCCACGGCCGGTCCTGACGGCGGTTCGCCGTCCCGCCAGGCGCGGGCGGCGGTCTCCACCAGCGCCCGCACCAGCGTCGCCAGCAGCGCCGTGCAGGACGCGTCCAGGCAGACGTCCGCCACCCTCACCTCGACGGTGGGGTAGGTGTGCGAGAGTCGGGCGTCGAAGTACACCATGCCCGGGTCGCGGAGCGCCCCGGTGGCGATCATGGCCCGCACCTGCTCGTGGTAGCCGGCCGCGGAACCGAAGGGCTCCACCGGGCCGGCCGACGGCCACCTGCCCCACACCCGGCTGCGGTAGCTCGCGTAGCCGCTGTCCCGGCCCTGCCAGAACGGCGAGTTTCCGCTGAGCGCCAGCAGCACCGGCAGCCAGCCCCGGACACGGTCCAGGACCGCCACGCCCTCCTCGTCGGACTCCACCGACACATGGACGTGGCAGCCACACGTCAGCGTCTCCTCGGCGGTCAGCCCGTACCGCTCACGCATCCACCGGTACCGCTCCCCGGTGCTCAGCGACGGGCTCACCGGCAGCGGTGACGTCGCCAGCGCCGCGACCGCCGCACCGGACCGCTCCGCGTGGCGGGCCGCCGCCGCGCGCCACCGTAGGACCTCGGCCGCCAGGTCCTCCATCCGCGACTGCGGCCGGGTGGCGAACTCCACCTGCTGACGCTGCAGTTCCGCCTCGAACACCTCACCGGGAGCGCCGGGGTCACGGCGCGCCGACGCCAGCACCGCCGCCGACAACGCCCGCGGCTCGCCGGACTCCGCGTCCAGCAGCAGCAACTCCTCCTCCACACCCACCGTGCGCAAGGGTCTCCTTCCCGGCCGCCGAGGGGATCGCGGACGCGCCGTCAGGCGAGCACCGAGTCGTCCAGCGGACGGGCCCCCGGCAGCCGCAGCCGGGCCGCGATCAGCGCCGCGTCGACGTCCCTCGTGCCGGTCGCCACGCAGAGCGTGTACGCGACGTCCGCCGTACGGCGCCGCACCTCGGGGTCCTCGGGGTCGAGCAGCGTCAGCGTCTCGTAACGGTCGACCAGGTCGTTCAGCACGGCGGGGTGGGCCAGCAGCACGTCGTCCTCCTGTGGGGGCGGGGGTACGGGATCAAGCCGTGTACCTGGCTGCCGCCTACCCCGACTTCGTCCGGGCACGCAGCGGCGGTGCGGCCGGCGATCAGCGGCGGGTCCGCTCCGGCAGGTCGGTGACGATGATCTCGCGGGTCGCCGTGCTGTCCTCGACCGTGCGGAACCCGGCCAGGGCGAGCGCGTCCAGCACGGCCCGGTGGAAGGGACGGCGATGCGTCCCGGCCGGGGTCCAGGCCGGCCAGAACGCCGCCGGGCCGGTGCCGGACAGGGTGTCCCAGCGCACCACCACGCCACGGGGACCCGCCTCCACCACGGGACGGTCCTCGCCGCCGTCCTGCCGGGCGAGTGGCAGGCCCGCGTCCAGCAGGGCCAGGCACACCGCCGTGTACAGGCGCCGGACGTCCGCGCCGAGCCGGTGCGCCGACGGGCGGGACGGGGTGAGCGCCCCGCGGTTGCCGGTGAGGTCGAGCAGCCGCAGCACGGTGTCGCTCGCGGCGGTCACCGTCAGCGTCCGGTGCGCGGCCAGGGCGCGGTTGCGCAATTCCAGCAGGGCGTTCAGCCCCGCGCCGTCGCAGCCGGTGACGTCGCGCAGGTCCAGGTCGAGGCCGTCCCCCGCCTCCAGGGCGGCGAACAGGGCGCGGCGCAACTCCGGCGCGGTCCCGGCGTCGAGCTCCCCGATCACGACGGCCTCGGTGCGCGCGGTGCCGCCGGGACCGAGCAGGACGGTCAGTCGCGTCGGGGAATCGTGCCGCCCGGCGGGTTCGGGTCCCGCGGGAACGGAGTGCACCCGCAGATCGGGAGACCGGTCCGACATGCCGTACCTCCTGCACATTCGCTGCGCGCCGGTGCGTGCGCCACCACGGCGTGGAGTGATCGGAAGACATGAACGACACCCGGGGGCCCGCATGAACATTTCCGGGCAAAGGGGTGACATCGGCATGATAAGCGCTGGAGGGCGCGTTGGCCCCCGGTGCGCCGTGCAGGGTCCCCCGTTATCTTTTTCGCGGTCCTGCAAGAGGGCCGCTGGCCTCCGGGCCCGGTATGACTGTTGCCCCCTGTCGAAGGGATGACCTGGGGGGTG
>NZ_JBVKBW010000029.1:0-83751 GCF_055635295.1 Streptomyces sp. NPDC111520
CGCGCTCGCCGACGCGCCGCAGGCCTTCGGCGCCCGCCTCGCCGACTGGCAGGGCGACGGCGACCGCGAGGAACGCTGGCGCGCCCGGCTCGCCCTGCCCGGCTCGTACCACCTGGTCGCCCTCGTCGACGGCGAACCCCGCGGCATGGCCGGCGGCGTCCCCGGCGAACTCCCCGACAGCGCCGAGCTGATCTCGATGTGGGTTGCCGGCGAGGCCCGCGGCCGCGGCGTCGCCGACCGGCTCATCCGGGCCGTCGAGGAGTGGGCCGCGGGCACGGCGGGCGCCTCCCTGCTCCACCTCGCCGTCGCCGAGGGCAACGCTGTGGCGACGGCGCTCTACGTGCGCAACGGCTTCACGGACGACGGGGGGCCCGCCGGGGTCATGCCGGACGGGCGGGCCGAGCGTGTGCTGACGAAGCGGCTCGCGGGGACGCCGGCCTGAGGGAACCGGCCCGGGTCGGGCCGGGTGGGGCCGGGCTGGTCCGGTCCGGGCTGGTCCGGTCCGGCGTTCCACCCCGGGCCGGTGTCCTCGCGGATCACCAGGCGAAGGCCTCCGGGGCCGGACCCGGTCCCGGGAAGATCTCGTCGAGGCCCGCCAGCAGCTCCTCGTCCAGCTCCAGTTCCACCGCGCGCAGCGCCGAGGCGAACTGCTCCGCCGTGCGCGGCCCCACGATCGGCCCGGTGACCCCGGGCCGGGTCAGCAGCCAGGCCAGCGCCACCTCGCCGGGCTCCAGGCCGTGCTTGCCGAGCAGGTCCTCGTACGCCTGCACGCGCGCCCGGACGACCGGGTCGGCCAACCCGGCCGCCGACCGCCCCACCTTGGTGCGGGCCCCAGTGGCCTCCCGCTCCTTGCGCAGCGCGCCGCCCAGCAGGCCCTGGTGCAGCGGCGACCACGGGATGACACCGAGCCCGTACTCGCGCGCCGCCGGGACGACGTCCATCTCGGCGCGGCGCTCCGCCAGGTTGTACAGGCACTGCTCGCTGACCAGGCCCATCGAACCGCGGTTCGCTGCCGCCTCGTTGGCCTGCGCGATCTTGTACCCGGGGAAGTTCGACGACGCCGCGTGCAGGATCTTGCCCTGGCGCACCAGCACGTCGACCGCCTGCCAGATCTCCTCGAACGGGGTGCGCCGGTCCACGTGGTGGAACTGGTAGACGTCGATGTGGTCCGTGCCGAGCCGGCGCAGGCTGGCCTCGACCGCCCTGCGGATGTTGACCGCGCTGAGGCGGTCGTGGTTCGGCCACGCCTCCTCGTTCCAGGCCTTCCCGTCGGCCGACATGTTCCCGTACACCTTCGTGGCCAGGACCACCTTGTCGCGGCGGCCCCCGCCCCGCGCGAACCACCGCCCGAGGACCTTCTCCGTCAGGCCCTTCTCCTCGGCGACGCCGTAGATGTCCGCGGTGTCGAAGAAGTTGACGCCCGCGTCGACGCGGCGTCCATGATCGTGTGGCTGGTGGGCTCGTCCGTCTGACCGCCGAAGTTCATGGTGCCCAGCACGATGCGGCTGACCTTGAGGCCGGTGCGGCCGAGTTGTGTGTACCTCATGGGGTACCAGCGAACGCGTTCGAGTGAACTCCCGGCAAGGGGGTTTGTGGCCGGGGGTTGTGGTTGCGGCCGGTTGTTGGGTGCGGCGCCGTTGTGGTTGCTGTTGGGTTTCTCCCCCACCCGCCCTCCCCCGGCCGGAGGCTGGGGGAGGGCGGGACGGCGGGAGACAGCCCGCCGCAGGCGCAAACAACCCGCACACGACGACCGGCCACAACCACGGACCCGGGCACACAAAGCCGCCGGGTGGCTCAGGCCGCCTGACCGTCCACGACGCCCTTGGCGAAGTCCGCGCGCAGGCGCGCGAGTTCGCCGTCCGGCACCGCCCGCGCCCAGGCGTCGGGGAGCCCCCGCACGGTGTGGTCCTTGGTGGTCGCGGCGCTGTAGGTGGCCGTGCAGGTGAGCGACACGGTGCCGGAGGGCTGCATCTTCTTCTGGAAGGTGCAGGTCTTTACCTTGCGGCCGTCGAGGGTGATGTCGATGCTGATCTCCGCGTAGACGGGGTCGTCGGAGGCCTCCTCGGCGCCCAGGTCGTCGTACACGGAGTTCTGCAGGGTGAAGCGGGCCGTGCAACTGCTGTTGCCGCAGGGGGTGAAACGGGCCTTCCCCGTGGTGCTGAAGCTGACCGCGGGGTCGACGGCGGACTTCAGGGCGGCGAGGTCGCGGTCGTAGGCGGTCGTGAAGGTCTGGCGGTCGGCGCCGCCGAGCGCGCTCACCGTGGTGTCCAGCCCGTCGGGCAGGGGCAGCGGTCCCGAGGCGGCGGGGGAGTCGCCGGCGGCCAGCCGCAGCAGGGTGCGGGGGACGGATTCGCTGATCCAGAAGCGGCCGCCGGTCGTGGTCAGCACCTTGACGGGCCGTCCGGCGACCGTGGAGGAGGAGATGGCGTCGGGGCGCCCGCGGTCGGCGGCGTCACGGAGCAGGGCGGCGACGTTGGAGGGGTCCAGAGGGGTCGTCAGGTCGTCTATCTCGGGCAGGTCGGCGGAGGAGTCCATCCAGCGGCCGTCGATCCGGTCGAGGAGGTCGCCCGCGTAGCCGCGGTCCTTCCAGTAGGCCTTGCCGGCCTTGGTCAGGCGGTGGTCGTCGGTGGTGAGCAACCGCACGGTCGAGCCCTGGTCCTGCAGCGAGCCGCGGCCCCAGCCGCCCGGGGTGGTCTGCAGGTCGAACGGGGTGCTCGCCCCGCTGTCGAGGGCGAAGTCGCCCCGGTAGGAGACGACTTGGGCCTCCCCGATGGTGTCCGCGGCCTCGCGCAGCATGCGCCCGGCCTCCGCGGCCGGATCCCTGGGCGCGGTCGCCGAGGGGGACCTCCCGTCGCCGGAGCCGTCACCGCTCCAGGGCGCCCAGATGAGGAGGCCGGCCACCAGGGCCGCGGTGGCGAGCCCGGCCACGGCCAGCAGCGGGCCGCGCCGGCGGGGCGGCGGCGGGTAGCCGGGGTGCGGTGGGTACCAGGGCGCCTGCTGATGGGCCTGCGGCTGCGGCGGGTACGGCGGCGCCGGCGGGGGCGGCGGTCCGAAGCCGCCGCCTCCCGTGCCGCCCCCGGTTCCGTGGGCGGGACCCCAGCCGCCGCCGCCCCACGGTGTTCCGTCCGTCATATCCGCTTCTCCCCACTTCGTGCGGCCACTCATGCCCCCACCGACGTCCCCGTCAGGACGTCCCGCCGGGCGCCGACCCTCTCATCCGGCCCGCGTCCCCGCCCCGTCCTTCCGCGAATCCGCCGCGGGCCGGGCCCCCGCGGGTGCACGGCGGGTCCAGGGCAAGGTACTGCAGCGGCCGCGCGGCCCCGGCGGAGGGGTTTCTCATGCCGCTCTCATCGGCCGCTCAGGCTCTCATCACGGCTGGTTCCTACGGTCGCGGCAGCGGAGCGTGAGGCACTGCCCTCCCCCCGCTTCCCGTTCTCCCGACCCGGCGAGGAATCGCATGTTCTTCACGTACCTCCGGCGCGAACTCCGACGCCGCAGAAAGGCGGCGCTCGTCATCGCGATGGGCCTCGCACTGGGCATCGCCCTGGTGATCACCGTCAACTCGGTGTCGGCCGGCATGCAGCAGGCCCAGGGCAAGGTGCTGGAGTCGCTGTACGGCCTGGGCACCGACATGACCGTCACCAAGGCCGCCGACCCCGACTCCTCCTCCTCGGAACGCCCGCGCTTCCGGTTCGACGCGCGCGGCGACGACAAGGAGCAGAGCAGCGACCGCGTCATGGTCCAGGGCTTCCAGTCGCTGAAGTCCTCGGTCGTCGACCAGGTCGCCGGGCAGAGCGGGGTCGAGCAGGCGGTCGGCGGGCTGAGCCTGGTCGTCATCAAGGTCGACGGCCAGTTCCAGCGCGGCGAGTTCCAGCAGGCGCCGGGCGGCGGCAACCGGCAGCGGGGCCAGGGTGGCGACGGGCAGCCGCAGGGCGAGGTGCGCGGCGGCGGCGCCGACTTCGCCATCAACAACTTCACCGTCTACGGCACGGACGTCGCCCACCTCGGCCTCGGCCCGCTGACCTCGTCGAAGATCACCTCTGGGAAGACCTTCACCGCCGCGCAGGCCGACGCCAAGGTGGCCGTGCTCGACAGTGCCTACGCGAAGCAGAAGAAGCTGACGGTGGGCAAGACGCTCACCATCTCCGGCACCGCGTTCGAGGTCATCGGCATCGCGACCGCCGACAGCGGCTCCTCCTCCGCCAACGTCTACATCCCGCTGGAGCAGGCGCAGACGCTCGCGGACGCCAAGGACAAGGTCACCACGGTCTACGTCCAGGCCAGTGACTCCAAGAAGATCGACTCCGTCAAGTCCGCGATCCAGAAGAACGTCTCCGGCACGACGGTGACCACCTCCTCCGACCTGGCCTCCACGGTCTCCGGTTCGCTGTCCACCGCCTCGGACCTGGCGACCAACGTGGGCAAGTGGCTGTCGATCGCGGTGCTCGTCGCCGCCTTCCTCGTCGCCGGACTGCTGACCTCCTCCGCGGTCAGCCGCCGGGTGCGCGAGTTCGGCACCCTCAAGGCGCTGGGCTGGAAGAGCGGCCGGGTGACCCGGCAGGTCATGGGCGAGGCGATCGTCAACGGCCTCATCGGCGGCGCCCTCGGCATCGCCCTGGGCCTCGGCTGCGCCTACCTCATCACCGCGATCAGCCCCACCCTGGAGGCCACCGTGGGCGGGAGCGGCGGCGGTGGCGGGGGCGGCGGCTTCGGACCGGGCGGCCCGGCCCGGCGCGCCGCGGCCGACGCCCTGCACATCTCCCTCCAGGCGCCGGTGGAGGTCGACACCATCGTGCTCGCTGTGGTCCTGGCGGTCGCCGGCGGTCTGGTCGCCGGGACCTTCGGCGGCTGGCGGGCCTCGCGGCTGCGCCCGGCGGACGCCCTGCGCCGCGTCGAGTAGCCCGCGCCCGTCCCCGAGACCGGGGGCCGCGTTCCGCACCCCTCCCCCCGGCGCCGCGCGGCCCCCGCCCTTCCCCTTCAGGACCTCAGGAGTCACCTCATGTACAAGCTGAGCGGCGTGACCAAGCTCTACTCGCGCGGCAAGGACGTCGTGGACGCGCTGCGCGGCGTCGACCTCGTGATCGAGGACGGCGACCAGCTCGTCGTCCAGGGCCCCACCGGCGGCGGCAAGTCGACGCTGCTGCAGATGCTCGGGGGCCTCGACCGCCCGAGCGAGGGCTCGGTGGAACTGGACGGCGTCGACCTGGCCCGGCTGGGCGAGTCCCGGCTGACCAAGGTCAGGTCGCAGAGCATCGGCATCATCTTCCAGAGCTTCAACCTGATCCCCACCCTGACCGCGCAGGAGAACGTCGAGACCGCCCTCGTCCCGCTGGGCGTCAAGGCCGCCGAACGCCGTGCCCGTGCCGCCGAGGCCCTTGCCTCCGTCGGCCTCGGCGACCGGCTGCACCACCTGCCCGGGGAACTGTCGGGCGGTCAGCAGCAGCGCGTGGCGATCGCCCGGGCGCTGGTGAAGCGCCCCAAGGTGCTGCTCGCGGACGAGCCCACCGGTGCCCTCGACGAGGGCACCCGCGACGAGATCCTCGCGCTGCTGGAGGGGCTGTGGAAGGAGTACGGACTGACCTTCGTCATGGTCACCCACGACTCCGCCATCGCCCGGCGCGCCACGAGGGTCGCCACCATCAAGAAGGGCCGGATCACCGTCACCGAGCGGACCCCCGCGGCCTGAACCGCCCTACCCCGTCCCCGGCTCACGGCCCCCGGCGCGCGTCGCCGGGGGCCGTGCGGCGTTCAGTCCGTGACGCCCAGGTCCTCGCGCATCAGGCGCTGCATCGTCCGCAGCAGGGGTTCGGCGTCCTTCAGGGCCTCCAGCGCGGTCCGCGCGCTCTCGCCGTCCGCACCGAGGCCCCGGTCGAGGCGCTTGGCCGCGGCGTCCGCCGCCGCCAGGACGCGGTTGACCTCCCGTGAGGCCGCCAGGACGCGTTCCGGGACGATCATCTGCGCCTCGGCGTACCGGTCCCGGTGGTCGCGGCGGGACTCCTCGACCGCGTCCCGCTCCTCGGCGGAGTAGACCCCGTCCCTGATCCGGTGCAGGGCGTCCTTGAGCAGCGTGTGGAACTGCCGTGAGGCCCGGTTCATCGCCGTGTACGCCGCCCGACGCTCCTCGAAGCGGCGCAGGCGCTCCGTCTCGGCGGCCTCCGCCCGGCGCCGCCGGTCGTCGGCGCGCTGGGCGAGCACGGGCGCGAACAGGGTGCCCAGCACCCCGACGACCCCGGTGACCATCGCGCCGAGCGTGGCGTTCACGGTGCGCCTCCCGTCCCGCCCGGCGGGACGGCGCCGGCGGTCGGTGCCGCCGCGCGCGTGTTCTTCCGACGTCGGTGCAACGTGTCCCCCTGTGTCCGGTCCGGCCGCGCGGGAGCGCCGGTCCCCGTGCGCGTACACGCGTCGCACGGCCCCCGCCTCGCAGGCGCAGTATGGACCGCCCGCCGCGGGCGGCTCAAGCGTCACTCCGTGCGCAGGGTTCCTGGTCGGCGCGAGGTTGTCGAAGCGCTTCGACACTTGTCTGGACAGGGATATCGGGTCACCGGTAGCCTCATTGTCGAAGCGCTTCGACAGTCGTGGGGGGACGGGGATCCGGATGGTCACACTCGCCGAGGTAGCCCGCCATGCCGGGGTCTCCGCCAGCACCGTCTCGTACGTCCTCAGCGGCAAGCGGTCGATCTCCGAGAGCACGCGCCGGCGGGTCGAACGGAGCATCCAGGAACTCGGCTACCACCCGCACGCCGGTGCGCGGGCGTTGGCCAGCAGCCGCTCCAACATCATCGCCCTCATGGTGCCGCTCCGTACAGACATGTACGTCCCCGTCATGATGGAGATCGCGATGGCGGTCGCCACGACGGCCCGACGGCACGGCCACGACGTCCTCCTGCTCACCGGCGAGGAGGGCCCCACCGCGGTCCGCCGGGTCGCGGCCAGCGGACTCGCCGACGCGATGATCCTCATGGACGTCGAGCTGGAGGACGAGCGCATCCCGCTGCTGCGCGCCGGCGACCGGCCCGCCGTGCTCGTCGGACTGCCCGCCGACACCGCCGGACTCACCTGCGTCGACCTCGACTTCGCCGCCACCGGCGCCCTCTGCGCGGACCACCTCGCCGACCTCGGCCACCGCTCCGTCGCCGTCGTCGGCGAGGCCGCGGCGGTCTACCGGCGCCACACCGGCTTCGCCGAGCGCACCCTCCAGGGCCTGCGCTCCCGCGCCGCCGCTCGCGGACTGAGGGTCATCCACCGCCCCTGCGAGGGCAGTTACGAGTCCACCGCCGGGACCCTATCCCGCATCTTCGAGGAACGGCCCGACACCACCGCGCTCGTCGTCCAGAACGAGTCCGCCATCGGCCCCCTCCTCGGGCTCCTGCGGCAGCAGGGCCGCGCCGTGCCCGAGGACGTCTCCGTCGTCGCCGTCTGCCCCGAGCGGGTGGCCACCGACGCCGCCCCCCAGCTCACCTCGGTGGCCATACCCGCGCAGCAGATGGGCCGGCACGCCGTCGAACTCGTCATCGCCAAGCTGGGCGGCAGCCCCACGGAGGAGGTCCGCCTCCTCGGCCCCGAACTCACCGTCCGCGCGAGCAGCGGCCCGGCGCCGACCGCCTGACGGCGGCGGGCCGCCCAAGCGGCGCTCCGGACATGGGACTTCGTCCCCCGGCGGACGGCCGCCGTGCCATGCGCCTCGCGTACCTTCCGAAGCGTCAGCCCTTGCCCGCCCGCAGGCCCGTGAGGCCGTCGTAGGCGGCCATCACGAGTTCCAGGCCCCGGTTGTCCTGCGCGGGCTCGCGCATCTGGTTGGTCACGTACGCCACCGTCATGCGGGCACCGGGGTCGACCATGACGATCGAGCCGCCCCAGCCGCCCCAGCCGAAGGAGTCGCCGAACAACCCGTAGCCCAGACCCCAGCGCACCGGCATGCCCAGGACGCGGTCGTCACCGCTGAACTGCTCCTCCCGCGCGCGGTCGCAGCCCGCCCGTGACAGCAGCCGCACCCCGCGCACCGCACCGCCGCAGGCCGGCACGGACTGCACGAGGGCCACCGAGCGGGCGTTGCCGAAACCGCTCGCCGCGGGGATCTGCGCGCGGCGCCAGGCCACGCTGTTGCCGTCGCGGAGCCGAATGGCGGTGCCGGAGGCGGGGGATGCGGCGTCGCGCGCGCTCGCCGTGTAGTCCTCGTCGCGGGAGGGCGGCGGCACGGCGAGCGCCACCCGGTGGTCGTGTTCGGCGGGCAGCCCGATGTGGAAGTCGGCGCCCAGCGGCCCGGCCACCTCCCGCGCGAAGAACTCGCCCACGCTGAGGCCGGTGACGCGCCGTACGACCTCGCCCACGAGATGGCCCTGGGTGAGCGAGTGGTACCCGGCCGCGGTCCCGGGCTCCCACTGCGGGGCCAGCGCGGCCAGCCGCGCGGTGGCGGCCGGCCAGTCGTAGAGCTCCTCGACCGGCCCGTCCCAGTCGGGCAGTCCCGCGGTGTGCGCGAGCACGTGCCGCACCAGCACCTTCTCCTTGCCCGCCGCGGCGAACTCCGGCCAGTAGCGGGCGACCGGCGCGTCCGGGTCGAGGTCGCCGCGGTCCGCCAGGACCAGGGCGCACAGCGCGGTCATCGTCTTGGTGACGGACCAGACGCCGGTGACCGTGTCCCGCTGCCACGGGACCGTCCGGGCCGCGTCGGCGAACCCGCCCCACACGTCCACCACGGGCTCGCCGTCCACGAAGACCGCGACCGAGCCCCCCGTGTCCCCCTCGTCCAGCAGTCCGGCCAGCGCGCTCGGCACCGCGGTGAACAGGTCGTCGTACGTGCCCTGGATATCGGCCATGCGCCGTATTAGCGCGTATCCGCCGGCCGGGGGCAATCGAATTTCCCGCTCCGGGCCGGGACCCGCCCGGAGGGCTCAGCCGCCGGCCGGTGCGATGCCGACCGGGCAGGCCACGCCCGTGCCCTCGATGCCGCAGTAGCCGCCGGGGTTCTTGTCCAGGTACTGCTGGTGGTAGGCCTCGGCCGGGTGGAAGGGGCCCGCGGGGACGACCGCCGTGGTGATGGTGCCGTGCCCCCTGGCGCGCAGGGCGGCCTGGTAGGCGTCGCGGGAGGCGAGGGCGGTGGCGAGCTGCCCCGGGGAGTGGGTGTACACCGCGGAGCGGTACTGGGTGCCGACGTCGTTGCCCTGGCGGTGGCCCTGGGTGGGGTCGTGGGCCTCCCAGAACACCTTCAGCAGTTCCGCGTACGTGATCAGCGCCGGGTCGAAGACGACGCGCACCACCTCGGCGTGGCCGGTGAGGCCGCTGCAGACCTCCTCGTACGTCGGGTTCTCCGTGTACCCGCCCGCGTAGCCGACGAGCGTCGTCCACACACCGGGCGTCCGCCAGAAGACGCGCTCGGCGCCCCAGAAGCAGCCCAGCGCGAAGTCGGCGACCTCCAGGTCGGCGGGGTAGGGGCCGGTGAGGGGACGGCCGAGCACGGTGTGCCCGACGGGCACCGTGTACAGGGGCGCGGGCCGGCCCGGTATCGCCTCCTCCGGGGTGGGCAGGCGCGGCGTCAACGGGCGCGCCCGCGCACGGAGTTCCACTCCAGCCCCGCGAGCGCCTGCGCCCGGTGGGCGGCGTACGACGCGGCCGGGTCGGCGTCGTAGGCCCAGGGGACCGCGCCCGCGTAGCCGTCCACGGCGCGGAACTGCTCGACCGCCTCCGGGAAGCGCTCCGCGCGCAGCAGGAAGGCCGCCAGCAGGTGCCGCACCACGGGCAGCACCGGGTCGGAGGGTGAGGCGTGCTCGGTGGCGTAGAGGGCGCCGCCGATGGCCCGCGAGACGACCTCGCTCTCGTAGAAGCCGCGCACGAGGATGACCTCCGGCAGGTGCGCGAAGACCTCGAAGAGCGGCAGCGCCGGCAGCAGGCTGCCCTCGGGCGCGGAGGAGGCGGCCCGCTCGGCGAAGTCGCGCGCGGCGTCCTCCGGGAGGCGGGCGAGGGCGGCCAGGTGGGCGCCCATGTGGTGCGGGGCGCGGGAGACGACCTTCTCCCAGGCGGCGGCGAAGTCCGCGTCGGCGGCGAGCGCCACGACGTACGGCACGGGGTCGCCCGGCGCGAGCAGCGCGGCCTCGTCGGCGACCGTACGGGCCTCCTCCAGGATCATCGGCACGTCCGGGGAGCCGGCCGGCTCCCGCCGGGCCCGCTGCACCAGGAACGCCGCGTGGACGGCCGCACCGCCCGCGTCCTTGGCGTCCTCGACCCGCCAGGTGCGCAGCCATGCCGCGCCCGTGCCGGGGGACTGCGCCAGCTCGACCGCCGCGGCCCCCGCCAGCGTCTGCACCCGCTGCCAGCGCAGCTCCCCCTCGGCCGGGGTGCCCTTGAGGAGCGCGGCGACCGCGCGCCAGTCCTGGGTGCGCTGGGTCACGGTCAGCGCCTGCGTCAGCTCGTCGTCCGGACCAGGCAGCCGGATGTCGATGTCCTCCCGGGGCACGAAGCCGTACCGGACGGGATCGACCGCGGCGACCGCCCGCACACCGCGGTTGCGCAGCATGCGGGGCACCAGCACGATCGCGGAGATCAGCAGTACGCCGTACAGCACCCACAGGAATTCCATGATGACCAAGCCTACGCGGGCCCGGGCGGCACGTCCCGGGCCGCGGCTCGCACTACGCTCGGCGGTATGAGCGAGCAGCAGCACCAGAACTTCGAGACCCTCGCGATCCACGCGGGTCAGCCGGCCGACGCCGCGACCGGGGCCGTGGTCACGCCGATCTACCAGGTCTCCACGTACAAGCAGGACGGGGTGGGCGGCCTGCGCGGCGGCTACGAGTACAGCCGCTCCGCCAACCCCACCCGCACCGCGCTGGAGGAGAACCTCGCGGCGCTCGAGGGCGGCCGCCGCGGCCTGGCGTTCGCGTCCGGCCTGGCCGCCGAGGACTGCCTGCTGCGCACGGTCCTCAAGCCCGGCGACCACGTCGTCATCCCCAACGACGCGTACGGCGGCACCTTCCGGCTCTTCGCGAAGGTCGTCGAGCGGTGGGGCGTGCAGTGGTCGGTCGCCGACACCTCCGACCCGTCGGCGGTCCGTGCCGCACTGCGGCCCGAGACGAAGCTGATCTGGGTCGAGACCCCCAGCAACCCCCTGCTCGGGATCACCGACATCGCCGCCCTCGCGGACGTCGCGCGCGGCGCGGACGCCCGGCTCGTCGTCGACAACACCTTCGCCAGCCCCTACCTGCAGCAGCCGCTGGCGCTCGGCGCCGACGTCGTGGTGCACTCCACCACCAAGTACATGGGCGGCCACTCCGACGTGGTCGGCGGCGCACTGGTCGCGGCCGACGCGGGACTCGGCGAGGAACTGGCCTACCACCAGAACGCGATGGGCGCGGTCGCCGGGCCCTTCGACGCGTGGCTGGTGATGCGCGGCATCAAGACGCTCGCGGTCCGCATGGACCGGCACAGCGAGAACGCCGCCCGCGTCGCGGAGTTGCTCTCGCTGCACCCCAAGGTGACCCAGGTCTACTACCCGGGGCTGCCCGAGCACGCCGGGCACGACGTCGCGGCCAAGCAGATGAAGCGGTTCGGCGGCATGGTCTCCTTCCGCGTCGCGGGCGGCGAGGAGGCGGCGGTCGAGGTCTGCAACCGGGCGCGGCTGTTCACGCTGGGTGAGTCCCTCGGCGGCGTCGAGTCCCTCATCGAGCACCCGGGCCGCATGACGCACGCCTCCGTCGTGGGGTCCGCACTGGAGGTGCCGGCGGATCTGGTGCGGCTGTCCGTGGGCATCGAGTCCGTCGACGACCTCCTCGAGGACCTTCGGCAGGCCCTCAGCGCGTAGCGCTGCGCTGTGCCGCACCGGTGTCGCGGGGGGTGCCCCCCGCGGCCCCGTTGTTGTGCGCGGGTTGTTTGTGGCTGGGGTTGAGGCTTTTTCCCCGCCCGCCCTCCCGATTGCCCGGCGCGATTGGTGCGGGCCTGCGCAAGTTCGTCGGGGGTCGGCGCCGCGCCGGCGCACTCCCCCAACCTTCGGCCGGGGGGACCCCCAGAACGCTCGCGGTTTACCCCCACATCATTCGGCACCGGGTCCGCCGCTCGTCTCCCCCAGCCTTCGGCCGGAGGGACCCCCAGGGCGCACCCCGACACACCCCCTCCCGCCGTATGGGTGCACAACGGCCGGTGGGGGGTATAGAGGCAGTTCGGAGCGCCCCGAACCGATCGCTTGCCCCACGGCCCCACGGGTTCAGCCCGCATCATTCGGCACCGGGTCCGCCGCCCGTCTCCCCCCGCCTTCGACTGGGTGAGCACCCCGCTACACGCCCTCTTGCCGTGTGGGCGCAGAACGGCCGGTGGGGGGCAGTGGAGGCGGTCTGGGGCACTGCCCGTGTCTGCTACCGAGCCCTGTCCCGCCCCTGGGCGGCACCCTCCTCGTGTGGGCGCATGACGGTCGGTGAGGGGTGCGTCGGACGGGTGCGGTGCCCCCGACTCCCTCTGGCCACCCACCGGCCGTTGGTCGCTGTCGATTCGGAGGGGGTCGGGGAGTTGGGGGCACCCCCGGCCGAAGGCTGGGGGAGGGTGGGCGTTCTGGACGCCGACGTGTATGTGATGTGCGGCAGCGACGGCACCGACGAGTGCTGCCCGTCATGCACATGAATATGCGGTACAGGATGCCCACCCCGGAGGCCCCGCCCCCGGTCCACCCATGCACAGTGCGCAGGCCCGCACCAATCGCGCCGGATGGGGGCACCCCCGGCCGAAGGCTGGGGGAGGGAGGGAGGGAGGGCGGGCGGACGCCCGCCGCAGGCGCAAACAACCCGCACAAAGCAACGGGCCGCGAGGGGCACCGCAAACAACCAGGTGGCCCGGCGCAGCCGTCACCACTGGCCCGGCGTCGTCTCCAGCGGATCCCCCGCCGGCCACCACAACACCGCGAGGACGACCGCGACGACGACCCCCACGACGAGCAGCGTCCACAACACGGCGTGCACCACGCGGCGCCGGGCCAGGACGCGGCGGCCGCGTTCGGCGGCGCGCGGGGCGAGGTCCAGGGGGACCGCGGGGTGCGGCCCGTCGAGCAGCCGGCGGACCTCGTCCTCCTTGCGGTCGTACGGGCTCACGACGCGGCCCCCCTGGCCCCCGCCTGCGCTCCCGCCTGCGCCTGCTCCCGGCGGCCCCTGCCGCCCCCCACGGGCCGGCTGCGCAGCGCCGCCGTGGCGCGCAGGGTGACCGCCCGTACCCGTTCCGAGGGCATGCCGAGCTGCGCGGCCGCCTGTTCCTCGGCGATGCCCTCGTACAGCCGCAGCACGATCACCAGTCGTTCCCGCACGCCGAGCGTGCCGAGTACACCGCCCCGGGGGCGCCGCCAGCGGGGCCGGTGGGCGAAGCGGCGGACGAGTTCGGCGCGGGTGAAGGCGTACGGGTCCTCCCCCCGCATCCGGAACCAGTCCGCGTAGGTGCGCGACAGGGCGGCGCACAGCAGCTCGGTCCCCTCCGCCCGGTCCCCCGTGAGCAGGACGGCGACGTGCAGCAGCCGCCCTGCCGCGCCCGCCGCGAAGGCCTCGAACTCGGCCTCGCGCAGGCGCTCCGCTGCCTCCCGGCGCTCTCCCACAGCGACATGGGACGGCAGACGGCGACCTCAGGTCAAGAGTTCTGCTCGTCTCCCTGTGTGACGGACGAGTGGTACTGCGCCAGCGCGGAGTTGAACCGGCCCAGGAGGTCGGTGAAGGACTCGCGCTCCTCGGGCGTCCAGTCCTCGGTCACGACCTCCATGAGCCGCTGCCGCGAGCTGCGGACCTCCTCCAGGCGTGAACGCCCGCGCGGGGAGAGCGCGAGCACGACCGCCCGCCCGTCCTCCGGGTGGGAGGTGCGCTTGACCAGTCCGCTGTCGACGAGCGGGGCGACCTGCCGCGTGACGGTGGAGGAGTCGATGCCCATGCCCTCCGCGAGCGCCTTGACGCCCATCGGGCCCTCGTTGTCCAGGCGGTGGAGCAGCAGGTACGCGGCCCGGTCCATGGAGTTGCGGGCCTTGCCGACGCCACCGAGGCGCGTCTGTTCCGCGCGGCGGGCGAAGAGCGCCACCTCGTGCTGCAGGCGCTCCAGGAGGTCGGTCGTGATCTCCGAGGGGGGAATGGGCATGGCCGGAAGCTCGCGTTCTGTCGGTCCTGCGAAGGTTGGGAGAAGAGTACGCGGAGAGCGTCACCCCGGGACCCCGCCGCGGAAAACTGCTCGGTCCGTCCGGGCGGCCGCCCCTGCTGCAAGACTGGGGACCATGGAAAGCCCCGCACGTCAGGCCCGTCGTACGATCCGCGCGACGGTGGCCGCGCGGCCGTGTCCGGTCACCATCGACGATGTGCGCGGCGCGCACAAGATGCTGTCCGGTGTGGCCCGCGTGACACCGATGGAAGGAAGCCGTCACCTGTCGCGTCTGGTGGCCGCCCCGGTGCACCTGAAGTGCGAGAACCTGCAGCGCACGGGCTCGTTCAAGGTGCGCGGCGCCTATGTGCGGATCGCGGGGCTGCGGCAGGAGGAGCGCGCGGCGGGCGTGGTGGCGGCGAGCGCCGGCAACCACGCGCAGGGCGTGGCGCTGGCCGCGTCGCTGCTCGGGGTGCGCTCCACCGTCTTCATGCCGTCCGGCGCCCCGCTGCCGAAGGTCGCGGCGACCCGTGAGTACGGGGCGGAGGTGCGGTTGCACGGGCAGGTCTTCGACGAGACGCTGCGCGCCGCCCAGGAGCACGCGGAGGCGACGGGCGCGGTCTTCATCCACCCCTTCGACCACCCGGACATCGTGGCGGGGCAGGGCTCGGTGGGGCTGGAGATCCTGGACCAGTGCCCGGAGGTGCGCACGATCGTCGTGGGGATGGGCGGGGGCGGGCTCGCGGCCGGCGTCGCGGTGGCGGTGAAGTCGATGCGTCCGGAGGTGCGGATCGTCGGGGTGCAGGCGGCGGGCGCGGCCGCGTACCCGCCGTCGCTGGCGGCGGGGCGGCCGGTGGCGCTGGACTCGGTGGCCACCATGGCCGACGGGATCAAGGTGGGCTGCCCGGGGGAGGTGCCGTTCGCCATCGTCCGCGACCTGGTGGACGAGGTGCGCACGGTCACCGAGGACGAGCTGTCCAGCGCGCTGCTGCTGTGCCTGGAGCGGGCGAAGCTGGTGGTGGAGCCGGCCGGGGCGAGCCCGGTGGCGGCTCTGCTGTCGCGGCCGGACTCCTTCGACGGGCCGGTGGTCGCGGTGCTGTCCGGCGGCAACGTCGACCCGCTCCTGATGGAGCGCACCCTGCGGCACGGCATGGCGGCCGCCGGGCGCTACATGTCCTTCCGGCTGCGGCTGACGGACCGGCCGGGGGCGCTGGCGGCGCTGCTGGAGATCCTTTCCGGGAGTGACGCAAACGTGCTGGACATCGCGCACGTCCGCACGGATCCTCGGTTGGGGCTGAGCGAGGCCGAGGTCGAGCTGCACCTGGAGACCCGTGGCCCTGAGCACCGGGCCGCCGTGGCGGAGGCGCTGCGGACGGCGGGGTACGTGCTGCTCTGAGGCCGTTCGGTCCGGATTGTCAGTGGCGTGCGGCATGGTGGAGTCGGGTGTCGTGGACGCGGGACGGCGTGTGCGGGCGGAGCGAGAGTAATCCGCTTGACGCGATATATCGCGTCTGGGATGCTCGCGACACATCGTGGTGCGCTGCCGCACGGCCGCGCGCCCACAACAGTCCCCATGCACCCCAGCCCCGAATCGGAGACATCGCATGCCAGGCGCCATCCATGCCGAAGGTCTGGTGAAGACCTTCGGTGACGTACGGGCACTGGACGGAGTGGACCTCGACGTCCCTGAGGGGACCGTCCTGGGCCTCCTCGGCCCCAATGGGGCCGGGAAGACGACCGCCGTGCGCGTCCTGACCACCCTGCTGCAGCCGGACAGCGGCAAGGCGGTCGTGGCCGGCATAGACGTGCTGAAGCACCCCAACGAGGTGCGCCGGCAGATCGGTCTGTCCGGCCAGTTCGCCGCGGTCGACGAGTACCTCACCGGCCGCGAGAACCTGCAGATGGTCGGCCAGCTGTACCAGATGAGCGCCCGGGACGCGAAGGCCCGCGCGACGGAGCTGCTCGAGCGCTTCAACCTCGCCGAGGCAGCCGACCGCACGGCCAAGACCTACTCCGGCGGCATGCGGCGCCGGCTGGACCTGGCGGCCGCGCTGGTCGTCAGGCCGCCGGTGATGTTCATGGACGAGCCGACCACCGGCCTCGACCCCCGCAACCGCCTCGCGCTGTGGGAGGTCATCCAGGACCTGGTCGCCGGCGGCACCACGCTGCTGCTCACCACGCAGTACCTGGAGGAGGCCGACCACCTCGCCCACGACATCTGCGTGATCGACCACGGCAAGGTCATCGCCCGTGGCACCTCCGACGAGCTCAAGGCCCGGACGGGCGGCGAGCGCGTCGAGGTCGTCGTCCACGACCGTGAGCACCTGGCGACCGCCACCGAGCTGCTGAACGGCTTCGGCAAGGGCGAGACGACGGTGGACGGCCACACCCGGCGGATCACCGTCCCGGTCTCGGGCGGCGCCAAGCTGCTCGCCGAGGTCATCCGCGAGCTCGACACCCGTGGCATCGAGATCGACGACATCGGTCTGCGCCGGCCCACGCTCGACGACGTGTTCATGTCCCTCACCGGCCACGCCGCCGAGGAGAAGGAAGAGGAGTCCCAGTGACCACGGTGACCGACGCGGTCCCCACCAGCGCGCCGCGCACCTCCAACCCGATCGTGCAGTCCGTCCGCGACTCGCTGGTCGTCGCCCGGCGGAACCTGATCCGCATGCTGCGCATCCCCGAGGTCGTGATCTTCGGCCTCGTGCAGCCGATCATGTTCGTGGTGCTGTTCAGCTACGTCTTCGGCGGCTCCATGAACGTCGGCGGCTCCACCAGCCCCGCGCTCTACCGCGAGTTCCTGATGGCGGGCATCTTCGCCCAGACCGTGACCTTCGCCACCGCCGGCGCCGGCGCGGGCATCGCGGACGACATGCACAAGGGCCTCATCGACCGCTTCCGCTCGCTGCCCATGGCCCGCGGCGCGGTGCTCACCGGCCGCACCCTGGCGGACCTGGTGCAGACGGCCCTCACCGTCGTGGTCCTCGCGATCGTCGCCGTGCTCGTCGGCTGGCGCGTCCACGAGGGCCTGCCCAAGGCGCTGGCCGCGTTCGGCCTGCTGCTCCTGCTGGGCTACGCGTTCTCCTGGATCGGCGCCCTGATCGGCCTGTCCGTCCGTACCCCGGAGGCGGCCACCTCCGGCGGCCTGATCTGGCTGTTCCCGCTGACGTTCATCTCGAACGCCTTCGTGGACTCCAACCAGATGACCCCCTGGCTGCGGCACATCGCCGAGTGGAACCCGTTCAGCTCCACCGTGCTGGCCTGCCGGGAGCTGTTCGGCAACCTCCCGCCCGGCTACCAGACGCCGGACGTCTGGCCGATGCAGCACCCGGCGCTGGCCTCGGTGCTGTGGTCGATCGTCATCATCCTGGTCTTCCGCACCCTCGCGGTGCGCAAGTACCGTTCGGCGACCGCCTGAGCCCGGCCCGCGGGCGCACGCCCGCGGCACGCGACGAGCCCCCGGCCTTCCCGGCCGGGGGCTCGTCCGCGTTCCGGTGCGGCCTCAGCCGCTGTGCGGCTTGGCGTCGAGGATCTTCACCGAGGCCTTCTTGCCGTTCGGGAGCTCGTACGTCGCGTCCTCGCCGACCTTCTTGCCGTTCACGCCCGAGCCCAGGGGCGACTGCGGCGAGTAGGTCTCCAGCTCGGAGGAGACGTACTCACGCGAGCCGAGCAGGAACGTCAGGGTGTCGTCCGGGTCGCCGTCGAAGGCGATCGTGACGACCATGCCGGGCGCGACCACGCCGTTGTCCGCCGGGGCCTCGCCCACCTTGGCGTGCTGCAGGAGCTGCGTCAGCTGGCGGATCCGGAGCTCCAGCTTGCCCTGGTCCTCGCGTGCCGCGTGGTAGCCGGCGTTCTCCTTGAGATCGCCCTCCTGGCGGGCTTCCTCGATCTTGGCGACGATCTCGGCGCGTGCGGGACCCGACAGGTGCTCCAGCTCGGCCTTGAGCTGGTCGTACGCCTCCTGGGTCAGCCAGGTGACGTTCTCGCTGGTCTGGGTCACAGGTGCTCCTCGTCGTACTCGAACTCGCTTGCTTACAAATGAACGCCCTACCCAAAAAGATGCGTCTTCGCGGGAGGGCGAAACCACGAGCGTAACAATTCCCCCCGACAATCGGCGAGAGGAATGCCATCAAGAAGCCATCGGCCCAGCTCACGGGGCGAATGGCCGGGCAGGTCGGATCAGGCGGCGCCTTGGCAGCCGACCAGTTCCGCGGAAGTCCCGCGACTCGTGGTGCGAATGGTGACGACGGTGTCGATGCGACTGGTGTGCTGATTGAGGCGAACGTCCTTGCGGCCCACCTCGCCGTGGTCCTCGGCGAGCGAGCGCAGGGTGCACACCGCCGTGACGCCGGTGTCCTTGCGCACCTCGATGTGGACCTGGACCGCCTGGTCGGAGACGACCTGGAACTTGATCACCTCGGCGCTGACCTCGGTGCCGGTGAGCTTGTCCCAGCCGATCCAGCCGACGAACAGCAGCAGGACGACGCCGAGCACCGAGCCGACCAGCCGCAGCCTGCGGTCCGCGCGCGCGTCGGCGCCGGCACCCCGCCCGTACCGTCCCTCGGGCAGCCCGTCGCGCTCCGCGCTCATCATCCAGTCCTCCCGGGGCCCGGGGAATCCCGCCGTGGAATCAAACAGCCCCTCGCTTCGGTCACTATAGAAGCCGCTACTTACGACCCATGACTGAGGATCCGACCTTGACCGAGCAGCTGCGACTGATGGCCGTGCACGCACACCCCGACGACGAGTCCAGCAAGGGCGCGGCCACCATGGCCCGGTACGTCTCCGAGGGCGTCGACGTCCTGGTCGCCACCTGCACCGGTGGCGAGCGCGGTTCCGTGCTCAACCCCAAACTGCAGGGCGACACCTACATCGAGGAGCACATCCACGAGGTCCGCGCCAAGGAGATGGACGAGGCGCGCGAGATCCTCGGCGTCCGGCAGTCCTGGCTCGGCTACGTCGACTCCGGACTTCCCGAGGGCGACCCGCTGCCCCCGCTGCCCCAGGGCTGCTTCGCCCTCCAGGACGTCGACGAGGCCGCGGGCACCCTGGTGAAGCTCATCCGCGAGTTCCGTCCGCACGTGATCACCACGTACGACGAGAACGGCGGCTACCCGCACCCCGACCACATCATGACCCACAAGATCTCGATGGTCGCCTTCGACGCCGCCGGCGACCCGGAGCGCTACCCCGAGGCCGGCGAGCCCTGGACGCCGCTGAAGCTCTACTACAACCAGGGCTTCAACCGGCAGCGCACGGTCGCCCTGCACGAGGCGCTGCTCGCCCGCGGGCTGGAGTCCCCGTACGGCGAGTGGCTGGAGCGCTGGCAGACCGCCGACCGGCCGGAGCGCAACATCACCACGAACGTGCCGTGCGCGGACTTCTTCGAGATCCGGGACAAGGCGCTGCTCGCGCACGCCACCCAGATCGACCCCGACGGCGCCTGGTTCCACGTCCCGATGGAGCTCCAGAAGGAGGTCTGGCCCACCGAGGACTACGAGCTCGCGCAGTCCCGGGTGGACACCTCCCTCCCCGAGGACGACCTCTTCGCGGGCATCCGGGAGAATTGAGCGCGTGAACGCGACTCTCGGCACGGCCGCAGCCCAGCTCGTCCCCCTCGCCGTCAAGGACCTGGACCAGAACAAGGTGACGCCGGGCCTGCTCGGCTTCGTCATCTTCGCCCTCATCGGCCTGTCCCTGTGGTGGCTGATGAAGAACATGAACAAGCAGTTCAAGAAGATCGACTTCGAGGAGCAGCCGACGGAGCCGGCCAAGTCCGCCTCCGTCGCCGGCCCCGAGGGACCCGGCCGCACGGACTGAGGCACGCCGGACCCCCTCCCGCGCGGGAGGGGGGACCGCGGCCGTGCTCACTGCGGCGCGGCGACCGTGACCCGCGTGAAGAGCAGCGGGACACCCTCGTCGTCGGAGCGCGTGTACGAGGTCCGCACCGCGACCACCCGCACGTCGTGGTCGTGCACGGCGACGTGCCCGCCGACGGCCGGGACGGGGAGCGCGCCGCTGGAGACGATCACGGCGAGGGCGTCGTCGACGCGGGCCGGCGCCTCCCACGCGAAGGTGATCGTGTGCCGTACCGGGCTCTCGTGGTAGATGCTGGCCTCGCGCGGCAGCGCCTGCTCCCGGTCGCGGATGGGCTGGAGCGCAGCGGGCAGCCGGTCCATGGTTCGTCCTCTCGCGGTCGGTCCCCGTCGCGATTGTCGCCCGCGGGACGCCGTGGCGCGGGTGACACGCTGGGCCGGGGCCTCAGCCCTCCACCGCCCGGTCCACCGGCACGGCCATCACCATGCGGGCACCCCGCGAGGGCACCATGCCCAGCCGCCACGCCTCCCACGGTGTGCCCGGCTCCACTCCGCGCTCCAGCAGCAGGGCGTAGGCCTCCGCGTACTCCTGCAGATCCAGGTCGCGGCCCTCGTACGTGTCGTCGCCCAGCCGGGCGAGCCGTTCACGGGCCTCGGCGGCGCCCTCGCGGGAGAGCAGCGGCAGCAGCGTGCACTGCAGGAAGCGCGCCCACGCCAGGCCGCGCCGGTCGTCCATGCCGGCGAAGAGCCGCTCCGCCTCCCGCACCAGTTCCAGCGCCGCCGGGACCCGGCCGTTGCCGGCGTCGATGACGGCGAGCTCCACACAGGACCAGCCCTCGCCGTGCGGCACCCCGACGCGGTGGAAGTCGGCGCGGGCGTCCTGCAGGAGCTGGCGGGCGAAGCCGCTGTTGCGCAGGTTGCCGGTGAGCGCCGCCCGCTGGTCGCGGGTGACCCGGGCCGAGTGGTGGCGGGCGCAGGCCAGTCCGTAGACGTCGCGCATCCGGCTGAACATGGTGCGGGAGCGCTCCAGGGCCCGCAGGGCCGCGTCCAGCTCGCCGCCCTCCTCCAGCGCCTGGCCGAGGTAGTACAGCGACCAGGCCTCGCCCCGGGCGTCCTCGTTGGCGCGGTGGCGGGTCAGGGCGTCGCGCAGCAGGTGCTGGGCGGCGCCGGCGTCCCCGCGCAGCAGCCGGGCCCGGCCGAGCTGGGTGGCGGTCCAGGCCTCGCCGCGGGGGTCGCGGGTCGCCGTGTAGCACTCGCCCGCGGTACGCAGCTCCGTCTCGCCGCGCTCGGCGTCGCCGAGCCGCAGCAGCAGCTGGCCCAGCTGCAGGTGCGCCCAGGCCTCGCCGTGCACGCTCTCGCTCTCCCGGTGCAGGGTCAGCGACTCGGTCAGCAGCCCGTGCGCCTCCGCCAGCCGGCCGGCGTCGCGCAGCACCGCGGCCAGCGCGTGCTGCGTCCAGGCCCGGTCGGCCCGCAGCTCGTCGCCGGACTGCAGCTCCAGGGCCTCCCGCAGCTTGGCCTCCGCCTCCCGCAGGCCGCCCTGCTGGTGCAGCGTGATGCCGAGGCTGCACAGGGCCCGGGCGGCGCCCGCCGGGTGCTGCGCCTCGAAGTACAGGTCGACCACCGAGGACAGCGTCGAGCGGGCCTTGTCCAGCTCGCCCAGCTGCCGTGCGGCGATGCCGGTGCGCCACTGCACCGAGCGGACCAGCACCGACTGGTCGGCCTCCCGCTGGTGCGCCTGGGCCAGCTCGCTGATCTCGCCCAGCCGGTACAGGTCACCGCGGAGCAGGCAGTAGTCGCACAGCGCGCCGAGCAGGTGCTGCACGACCCGCTGGTCGACGCCCTCGGAGTGCCGCAGCGCCGCGGTGATGAAGCTCGACTCCTCGTCCAGCCAGCGCAGCGCCTGGTCCAGCGAGGGGAAGCCCTGCGGCCCGAAGCGGTCGGCGCGGGTCGAGGTCCGGCCGTCGACGAGCCGGATGACCGCGTCCGCCAGTTCGGCGTAGCTGCGGATCAGCCGCTCCTGGGCGGCCGTCCGCTCGGCCGGGTCCTCCTCGTCCAGCAGGCGGGCGTGCGCGAAGCGCCGTACGAGGTCGTGCAGCCGGTAGCGGCTGCCGCGCACGTGCTCGATGAGCCCGGCCGAGGCCAGCTCGCCCAGCCGCCGGGCGGCCTCCTGCTCCTCCGCACCCAGCAGGGCCGCGGCGGCCGCCGCGCCGAGGCTGGTCCGCCCGGCGAGCGCCAGCCGGCGCAGCAGCCGGCGGGCCGGTTCCGGCTGGTCGTGGTAGCGCAGTGCCAGCGCCCGGTCGACGGGGCCCACCGGCCCGTACGCCGCCAGATCGGCCGCCAGCCGCTCCGCGCCCCGGTCCGGCAGCGAACTGCCCGCGATGCGCAGCGCGAGCGGCAGCCCGCCGCACAGCCGCCGTACGGCGTCGGCGGCGGCGCCGTCCGCCGCCGTGCGGGCCGTGGGCGCGAGCCCGGCCAGCAGCTCCCGCGACGCCTCCGCCCCGAGCGGGTCGACCGGCAGCTCGTACACCCGGGCCGCCGGCACGTCGAGGGCGAACGGTTCCGCCGAGGTCACCAGTACGAGGCTGTCGGAGCGCTCCGGGACCAGGGCGCGGACCTGTTCGGGCCCGGCGGCGTCGTCCAGGACGATGACGACGGGCACGTCGGTGAGGTGCTTCTGGTACTGGTCGGCCAGGCGCCGCAGATGCTGCTCCTGCGAGGTGCGCTCGCGGAACAGCAGCTGTTCGCGGGACGCGCCGAGCCGGTTGAGCAGGTGCAGCAGCGCGTCCCGTACGGGCAGCGGGCGCTCCCCGGGCGCGGCGCCGCGCAGGTCGACGACGCAGGCGCCGCGGAACTGGTCCTTGAGCTGCTGCGCGGCGCGCACCGCGAGCGTGGTGCGGCCCGAACCCGCCTGCCCGTGCAGGACGACCACGACGGGCTCCGAGGCGGGGGAGACCCGCGCCTGGTGCACCCACTGGGCGATCTGCCGCAGCGGGTCCCGGCGCCCCGCGAACGGCCCGTCGGTGGCCGGCAGCTGGGCGAAGGACTGCTCCAGGACGCTGCGGCCGCGCGCCGCGGCGCTGCGGTCGGTGCGGCGCTGCGCCGGCACCTTGGCGGGGGACGTCGCCGCGCGCCGGCGTTCCAGGAACGGCCGTACACCGCGCTGCTCCACGGCCTCCAGCCAGGCCCGGCGCAGGTCCTGCGGCCGGGTGCCGCCGCCACCGGTCGTCAGCGCGGCCGTCACCGCCGCCCCGGCGAGGGCCACCACGCCGCCCACGCCCAGCGCGGTGGACGTCGGCGTGCCCCAGCCGAGGTCCGCCACGCACGCCGCGACGGCGGCGACCGCGGTCACCAGCGCCGGGGTGACCAGCGAGGACCGGCGTCCGGCGCGTTCCGCGGCCAGCGCGGCGGTGTACGCGGCGTACTCGGCGGACGCCTCGGCCGCGATCTCGTCGACCGCGGCCCGTGCCTGCCGCAGCGCCTCCGCATCCTCGCCGGAGCGGTCCCGCCCGCGCCCGGCGACGGCCTGTTCCAGCAGCCGTACCACCTCGGCCCGGTCGGACGTGCTCAGTTGCGTGCCCCGTCGCGGCGTCTGCTTCGTCACCACTGGCCCCCTCGGTAGCCGCCCGCCCCCAAGTGTCCTGCCGAACGCGCCACATCGCGACACCGCGTACGCGGGCGGGAGCGCCCGTCCGTGCCGGGGACGTGCCCGGGACATGCCCGGCACGGGGCCTCCTCCCCGGTCGTGGTTCGGGCTCTTTGCGGCTCATGTCCCCTGGCGCAAAGGTGACTTGTCCTCTGGCCGACAGGTGGAAGTGCTGACCGCCGCCGGTGGCGGGGCCACGCTGTCGCGTCATGACACAGATGAACTACGGACGACGGCCGGGGGCCGGAAGCCCTCGGACGCGATATGCGGCGGCGGCCGCCCTGGCGGCCGTGCTGGCGGGACTGACCGCCGCACCGGGTGCCGCCCAGGGCGCCGAGCGGTCCGGCTCCGCCGTGCGGGGCGAGGCGGCGGCGTCCAGCGCGACGACCCGGCACCACGTCACTTTGATCACCGGCGACCGCGTCACGCTGGAGACGGCCCCGTCGGGCGGGCAGAGCGTCTCCGTCCAACCGGCCCCGGGCCGTGAGCACATCACCTTCGTCAAGCGCCAGAACGGCGACGACTGGTCGGTCGTACCCGTCGACGCGCTGCCCCTGCTCACGGCGGGACGTCTCGACGAGGCGCTGTTCGACGTCTCGGCCCTGGCCAGGGGGAAGTACGCCGAGCAGCCCGGACTGCCGCTCGTCGTCGAGTACGCGGGCGACGCCGGCACCGCCGGGCGCCGGCTCTCCGCGGCCGGCGCCGACGGGGTCCGCACCATCGCCGGGACCTCCTTCGCGACCCTTCGTCAGGACGGCGAGGACGCCGCGGAATTCTGGAAGGGCATCGCCCCCGCCGAAGCGGGCGTCTCGTCCTTCGGCGCGGGCATCCGCCGGGTCTGGCTCGACGGCCGCTCCGAGGTCCGGCTCGACCGGACGGTGCCGCACATCGGCGCGCCGCAGGCCTGGGCGAAGGGTTACCGGGGCGACGGGGTCAAGGTGGCGGTGCTCGACACCGGCTACGACCCGCACCACCCGGACCTCAAGGGCGTCGTCGAGGAGTCCGCGAACTTCACCGCCGAGGCGGACACCGACGACCTGAACGGCCACGGCACCCACGTCACCTCGACCGTCGCCGGTTCCGGCGCGGCCTCCGGGGGCAGCTTCAAGGGGGTCGCGCCCGGTGCGCGGATCCTGTCGGGCAAGGTCTGCGACGCGGGCGGCCAGTGCGACGACTCCGACGTCATCGAGGGCATGGCCTGGGCCGCCGAGCGCGGCGCCAAGGTGATCAGCCTCAGCCTGGGCGACACCGACACCCCGGAGACCGACGCCCTGGAGGCCATGGTCGAGAGCGTCACCCGCGACCACGGCGTCCTGGTCGTGGCGGCGGCCGGCAACAGCGGGCCCGGCAAGGTCGGTTCGCCCGCCTCCGCCGACCGCGCGCTGGCCGTCGGCGCCACCGACCTCGACGACGGACTCGCCCACTTCAGTTCGGTCGGCCCGCGGGTGGGCGACCACGGCCTCAAGCCCGACCTCGTCGCCCCCGGTGTGGGCGTCGTCGCCGCACGGGCGGGCGGTACGACCGCCGAGGACGGCTACACCGCGTTGGACGGCACCTCGATGGCGACGCCGCACGTCGCCGGCGCCGCGGCCATCCTCTTCCAGCAGCACCCCGACTGGACGCCCGACCAGGTCAAGCGGCAGCTGATGCAGTCGACGGCGGCCGGAAAGGAGCGCGGCGCCTACTTCCAGGGCGCGGGCCGGGTCGACGTCGCCCGCGCGGTCGGCCAGCAGGTCACCGCCGGGACCACCGGAGTGGACTTCGGGCAGATCCGCTGGTCCGACGGCCCGCGGCCGCCGGTGGAGAAGACGATCACCTACCGCAACCCGGGAGACGCGCCGGTCACCCTCGGCCTGGCCCTCCACGTCTCCCGCGGCGCGGGCGAGCCCGCACCGCAGGGCCTGTTCCGGCTCGGCGCCGACCAGGTCACCGTGCCCGCCCACGGCACCGCTGACGTCACCGTCACGGCGGCCCCGGAGGCCGCCACGACCTACGCGGCCTACAGCGGCGTGGTCGTCGCGGCCACCGCCGACCGGGCCGTCTCGGTGCGCGTGCCGGTCGGCATGGACGTCGAGCAGCCCTCGGACAGCCTCCGCCTCACCGTGAAGGACCGCTTCGGCAAGGCCCCCGCCCACGCCTACCTGCTGGTCACCGCCGTCGACGGCGAGGTCCGCGAGGTGGAACTGCACGGCAGGACCGGCACCGAGCTGAGGGTGCCGCGCGACGGCAGGACCTACTCCGTGCAGGGCTTCCTCTTCGACGCGGAGTACACCGAGGCCACCGTGGTGGGCGCGCCGAAGGTCGTCATGGGCGCCGACCGGGACGTCGCCATCGACGCCCGGAAGGCGAAGCCCGTCACGGTGTCGGCCCCGAGCCGTTCGGCCCGCATCAAGACGGCCGAGATCGGCACCGTGGGCGCGGACGGTCACCTGTTCTCGATCTCGGTGAACGACGCGATCGGCGGCGACCGCATCCGGAACGTGTACGCCACCGCGACGGCGCCGTCCAAGGGCGCGAAGTTCACCTACCTGGTCAACACCGTCTGGGTCGATCCCGCGGGCGCCGACGGGAACCCCTCCTCGGTCTACTACCTCACCCGGCCGGTGCGCGGGGAGATCCCGGCCGATCCCGGCTACCGTCCCCGCACGTCGGAGCTGGCCACGGTGAAGAGCACCCTCGCCGCCACCGCGCCGGACACCACCGCGTACCGCAGCGTGTGGATGGCCTTCGACAGCCTCCGCTGGGTCCACGGGATGAACGGGCTCCCGCTCCCGGCCCGGCGCGTCGACTACTTCTCGCCCTCCCCGGACCTGCGCTGGCAGAGCGTCTTCGAGCAGAACTTCTTCACCGACCCGGACGCCCACGGGCAGAGCTACCTCAGCCGTCTGCACGGCTACCGGGCCGGAACCGTCGAGGAGCGCTGGAACCAGGGCGTCCAGGCCACGGGCTTCACGCCCGAGGTGATGATCACCTCCCGCGAGGGCGACGCCATGACCTTCGCGATCCAGGACGCCGCCAACGGGAACCTCGACGTGGTGGCAGGAACGACGTCCAGCAGCCGGCCCCGGTGGGAGCTGCGACGCAACGGCGAGGTCGTCTCGACGACCCGGGGCTACGCCACGGTGCCGGCCGACGTCACCCCCGCCGACTACGTCGCCACGTTCGAGCAGGAGCGCGACCTCGTCCCCAGCACCGTCTCCACGCGCCTGAAGTCCGAGTGGCGGTTCCGGTCGCAGACCGCGGCGACCCGCCAGGCGCTGCCGTTGATGGCCGTGCGCATGTCGCCCGAACTGGACGAGTGGAACCGGGCCCGGGCCGGACGCCGCTTCGACATTCCGGCCCTGGTCCAGCGTCCCGTCGGCGCGCCCGAGTCCCCGGTCCGCACCTTCACCGTCGACGTCTCCTACGACGAGGGCAGGACCTGGCACGCGGCGAAGGTCAAGGGCTCCGGGACGGAGCGCACCGTGACCGTGGAGCACCCGCGCCGCTCCGCGGCCGGATCGGTCAGCTTCCGCACCTACGTCAAGGACGCGGCAGGCAACTCCTTCCGGCAGACCGTGATCAAGGCCTACCTGCTCAAGTAGCCGGAGCCTGTGCCGAGGGGCCCGCCGGATCCGTCCGGCGGGCCCCGTACGGCCGTCCGCTCAGAGCCAGTTGCGGCGGGCGGCGTGCCACCCGAGCTGCATGCGGGTGGCGACGCCCGCGAGGTTCATCAGCCCCTGGACGCGCCGCTGGACGGTGCGCTTGCTCACGCGCAGCTGCCCGGCGATCGCCTCGTCGGTCATGCCGGCGACCATCAGGGAGAGCAGGTGCCGGTCGTCCGCGACCGGCATCGCGGGATCCTCGGGGCCGGCGCCGCCGATCTGCCCCTCCTCGGTCACCCGCAGCGGCGCGCCGACCTCCCAGTAGTGCTGGAACAGGTCGATGAGCGCCTCCAGCAGGCTGCTCTCCCGAACCAGCGCCGTCCTGAGCTCCCGGGGACCGGCCGGCGTGCCGGTGGAGGACAACGGCAGGACGGCCAGCGACCGGTCGGCCACCGCCATCCGCAGGGGCAGCCGCGGCACCGCCCGGGCGACCTCGCCGGCGCGCACCCCCCTGACCACGTTGTCCACCGCGCCGGGGTCGTCGAAGTAGGCCTGCTCGTACAGGACCCGGTAGAGCACCCCGCGGCCCAGAGCCTCGTACTCCTCGCGGTTGCTCCCCGCGGGCATGGCCACGTGGTGGGCCTTGCAGAACCACAGCATCTCGTGGCGGACGCCGTCCTGGAGCTGCCGCAGACGCTGCCGCAGCGCGGCCGCGCCGCTGATCACCTCGATCGCCTCCCCCGCCCCCCAGGAACGCGCGCTGCGGCGGTAGGTCTCCACCAGCCCGAGCACGACCGCCCGGTCCTGCTCCAGGGCCTCCGCGTGGCGCTGCAGCCGCGGTACGAGGGCGACCTGCGGCGGGATCACCGCGAACGCGCCGGGGCTCTCCTCCACCGCGTACGCCAGTCCCTTGGCCTCCAGCGAGAGCAGCAGTCGCCCGACCGCCGGGGGGCCGAGGTCGGTGCGTCCCGAGATCTCCTCGGCGGACGCCGACTCGGCGACGAGCAGCAACCGGTACACCTCGGCCTCGGCGCCCGTGAGACCCACCGTCTCCAGCATGTCGTCCCTCTCCCCTCACCGTCCGGCGCTCGATTCCATCAGCACGAACGGTCGTGGACAACGTCCGTTGCCGCGGGCAACCGGGCCCCGTGGCAGGTGGCGGGCGGTGCGCGGCCGTCCCGATCGCCCGGCTGCACGGAAAGAGCGGGGCGCGGCGAGGGTGCGGTGGGTCAGCGACGCCGGGATGGGCAAGGATGGGGTCATGCCGAACCGCCTCGCCGACGCGACGTCGCCGTACCTCCTCCAGCACGCCGACAACCCGGTGGACTGGTGGCCGTGGGGTCCTGAATCGTTCGAGGAGGCGAAACGGCGGAACGTACCCGTCCTGCTGTCGGTCGGCTACTCGTCGTGCCACTGGTGCCACGTCATGGCCCACGAGTCCTTCGAGGACGAGGCGACCGCCGCGTACCTCAACGAGCACTTCGTGTCGGTGAAGGTCGACCGCGAGGAACGCCCCGACGTCGACGCGGTCTACATGGAGGCCGTGCAGGCCGCGACCGGCCACGGCGGCTGGCCGATGACGGTCTTCCTCACGCCGCGGGGCGAGCCGTTCTACTTCGGCACCTACTTCCCGCCCGACCCCCGGCACGGCATGCCCTCCTTCCGGCAGGTGCTGGAGGGCGTCGAGGCGGCGTGGCGCGAGCGGCGCGACGAGGTCGGGTCGGTCGCGGCGAGCATCGTCAAGGACCTGGGCGGACGCTCGCTCGCCCTCGGCGGGACGGCCGCCCCGGGAGAGGAGCAGCTCGCGGCGGCGCTGCTGGGGCTGACCCGGGAATACGACGCCAGGCACGGGGGGTTCGGCGGGGCGCCGAAGTTCCCGTCGTCGATGGCCCTGGAGTTCCTGCTGCGGCACCACGCCCGCACCGGCTCCGAGGGCGCGCTCCAGATGGTGCGGGACACCTGCGAGGCGATGGCCCGCGGCGGCATCTACGACCAGCTCGGCGGCGGCTTCGCGCGCTACTCCGTGGACCGCGAGTGGGTCGTGCCGCACTTCGAGAAGATGCTCTACGACAACGCGCTGCTCTGCCGGGTCTACGCCCACCTGTGGCGGGCCACCGGCTCCGGCCTGGCGCGCCGGGTCGCCCTGGAGACCGCCGACTTCCTCGTCCGCGAACTGCGCACCCCCGAGGGCGGTTTCGCCTCCGCGCTCGACGCCGACAGCGACAAGCCGGACGGCGGCCACGGCGAGGGCGCGTTCTACGTCTGGACGCCCGCGGAGCTGGCGGAGGTCCTCGGCGAGGAGGACGCCGCGCTCGCCGCCGAGTACTTCGGGGTGACCGGGGACGGCACCTTCGAGGAGGGCGCGTCGGTGCTGCAGCTCCCGGCCGACAGGGGCTTCGCGGACGCCGAACGGATCGCCTCGGTGCGCGGGCGGCTGTTCACCGCCCGCGAGGGGCGGCCCCGCCCCGGCCGCGACGACAAGGTCGTCGCCGCCTGGAACGGGCTGGCGATCGCCGCGCTGGCCGAGACCGGGGCGTACTTCGAACGGCCGGACCTCGTCGCGGCCGCCGTCGAGGCCGCGGACCTGCTGGTGCGGGTCCACATGGACGAGCACGGCCGGCTCGCCCGCACCTCGCGGGCCGGCACGGTGGGCGCCAACGCCGGTGTGCTGGAGGACTACGCCGACGTCGCGGAGGGCTTCCTCACGCTCGGCGGGGTGACCGGCGAGGGCGTGTGGCTGGACCTCGCGGGGCTCCTGCTGGACTCCGTGCTGCGGCACTTCACCGGTGAGGACGGCACGCTCTTCGACACCGCCGACGACGCCGAGACGCTGATCCGCCGCCCGCAGGACCCCACGGACAACGCCGCCCCCTCGGGCTGGACGGCCACGGCCGGCGCGCTGCTGTCGTACGCCGCGTACACCGGTTCGTCGCGCCACCGCGAGGCCGCCGAGCGGGCGTTGGGCGTCGTGGGCGCCCTCGGCGGCCGGGTGCCGCGGTTCATCGGCTGGGGGCTGGCGGTCGCCGAGGCGGCGCTCGACGGCCCGCGCGAGGTCGCCGTGGTCGGCCCGGCGGGCGACCCCGGCACGGCCGCACTGCACCGCACCGCGCTGCTGGGCACCGCCCCCGGCGCGGTGGTCGCCGTGGGGGAGCCCGGATCCGCCGAGTACGCCCTCCTCGACGGCCGCCCGCTGCTCGACGGCCGCCCCGCGGCCTACGTCTGCCGCCACTTCGTCTGCGCGGCCCCGACCGCGGACCCGCAGGCCCTCGCGGAGCAGCTGGGCGGCCACTGAGGGCCGTTCCGGCCCGTCCGCGCCGACGCGGACGGCCGCACCCGGTCGTGCGGGGTGGTCTACCCGGACCCGGGGAAGGCCGCTGGCGCGGCGCCCGTCCGGCGCCGGCGCCGGGACCGCGGGCCCGGTCCGGGGCGGTGACGGTGCATGCGCGGCGCCCGGCGGGCTCGCGCGGGCCGGAGGGCGCCGCACGCCAACCGGGCGCTGGGTCCACCTGGGCGCGGCGGGGACGGGGCCCGCCGCACGTTCCGCTTCCGGCGGCGCCCGCCCTAGCGGCCGAGGTGGGCCGCGAGCAGTGCCAGCGCGCGGTCCAGGACGGCGTCGAGGTCGGCAGCGCCGTCCGAGTCGAGCCAGTGGAGGACGGCCTCTGACCAGGCCCCGACCAGCGCCCCGACGACGACCCGGATCTCGAAGTCGTCCTCGGGGCGCCCGAGGCGCTCGGCGGTGACGGCGGCCAGCAGCCGGCCCGACTCCTGGATGTTCTCGCCCACGCGGGCGCGGACGGCGGGCACCGAGCACACCAGGCGCAGCCTTTGCCGCGTCTCCTCGTACGCGCCCTCGTCGGCGGGCCTGCCGCGCAGTGGCCCCGGCAGCGCGTGCCGCAGCGACGTGACGAGGGGTTCCCCGGGCGGGCGGGCACGCAGTTCGGCCACCGTGACGGGGCCGTACGCGTCGCAGAGGACGATGTCCTCCTTGGTGGGGAAGTACCGGAAGACCGTGCTGGCCGACACCTCGGCCGCGTCCGCGATCTGCTCGACGGTGGTGCCGTCGTACCCCTGCGCCTCGAAGAGCCGGTAGGCGGCGCGGCGGATGGAGCGCCGGGTCCGGATCTTCTTGCGCTCGCGCAGGCCCGGTGCGGTCGGTACGGTCACGCCGTCATTGTCGTGCACCGACGGCGGGCGGGGCCCCCGCGGAACCCGGGGCGGCCGCACGGAGGCGGTCCGGTAGCCGCTGTCGGATGACAGCGGCTGTCAACGGGGACCGGCTGTCACCCCGGGTCCGCGCGCGGGCCCCGCGGACGGGCTACGCGTGGTTGTAGGCCACCAGCGAGATCCCGACGTAGTGGACGATGAACGCGGCCAGCGTGAACGAGTGGAAGACCTCGTGGAAGCCGAAGAAGCGCGGCGAGGGGTTGGGCCGCTTGGTGCCGTAGACGACGGCTCCGATGCTGTAGAGCAGGCCGCCCACGACGATCAGGACGAGCACGGCGATGCCGCCGTGCTGCAGGAAGTCGGGCAGGAAGAAGACCGCCGCCCAGCCGAGCGCGATGTAGCAGGGCGTGTAGAGCCAGCGTGGCGCGCCCACCCAGAAGACCCGGAACGCGATGCCGGCGAGGGCGCCGGCCCACACCAGCCAGAGCAGGATCTCCTGCTTGCCGTCCGGCAGCAGCAGGAGCGTGAAGGGCGTGTAGGTCCCCGCGATGATCAGGAAGATGTTCGCGTGGTCCAGCCGGCGCAGCACCGCCGAGGCCCGGGGGCCCCAGTCGCCGCGGTGGTAGAGCGCGCTCACACCGAAGAGCGCGCAGGCCGTGAGGGTGAACACCGCGCAGGCGATCCGCCCGCGGGTGCTCTCGGCGAAGGCGGTCAGGACCACCCCGGCGACGAGGACGGCGGGGAACATCCCGGCATGGAGCCACCCCCTCAGCTTGGGCTTCAAGGGGGCGGCGGCGGATGCGAGTTCTTCAAGGGCGGCGGGCACAACGGGAGTCTCGTCCACGGAGCTCATGAAATCAATGCTACCTACGGTTGCGTAGGTTACCGATCCGTAGTAGGCGGTGTCGCCGGGCGTTGGGAGTGGCGATGCTCACCCCACGCGCCCTGGACAGATCGCGTTTCCTGTCCTGATACTCATATGAGTGCGGACGGCACCGGATGAGCATCCCACGACAGCAGCGTCCGGGTCGCAGCCCCCAAGGGGCCGACAACAACACCCTCGGAATCTGACGCCAGGTGAGTGCACACCGGGCGGAACGGAGCGATCGTGGCGCGCGTCAATGCGGCTCCCACCAATCACCAGGACCTGATCGCATGGGTCGGCGAGATCGCCGAGCTGACCCGGCCGGACGAGATCGTGTGGTGCGACGGCTCCGAGGAGGAGTACCAGCGCCTCGCGGACGGGCTCGTCTCGAAGGGCACCTTCAAGAAGCTCGACCCGATCAAGCGCCCCAACTCGTACTACGCCGCCTCCGACCCGACCGACGTCGCTCGTGTCGAGGACCGCACCTTCATCTGCTCCGAGGAGGAGCAGGACGCCGGCCCCACCAACCACTGGAAGGCCCCCGCCGAGATGCGGGAGATCTTCAGCGGTGAGAAGGGGCTGTTCCGCGGCGCGATGCGGGGCCGCACCATGTACGTCGTCCCGTTCTGCATGGGCCCGCTCGGCTCCGAGCTGTCCGCGATCGGCGTGGAGATCACCGACTCCGCGTACGTCGCCACCGCCATGCGGACCATGACGCGCATGGGCCAGGACGTGCTCGACGAGCTCGGCGAGGACGGCTTCTTCGTCAAGGCCGTGCACTCCGTCGGCGCCCCGCTGGAGCCCGGCCAGGAGGACGTCCCGTGGCCGTGCAACTCCACCAAGTACATCTCGCACTTCCCCGAGAGCCGTGAGATCTGGTCCTACGGCTCCGGCTACGGCGGCAACGCCCTGCTCGGCAAGAAGTGCTACGCGCTGCGCATAGCCTCGGTCATGGCCCGCGACGAGGGCTGGCTGGCCGAGCACATGCTCGTCCTCAAGCTCACCCCGCCGCGCGGTGGGGCCGAGGCCATCAAATACGTGGCCGCCGCCTTCCCGAGCGCCTGCGGCAAGACCAACCTCGCCATGCTGGAGCCGACCATCCCCGGCTGGACCGTGGAGACCATCGGCGACGACATCGCCTGGATGCGCTTCGGCGAGGACGGCCGCCTGTACGCGATCAACCCCGAGGCGGGCTTCTTCGGCGTCGCGCCGGGCACCGGCGAGCACACCAACGCCAACGCCATGAAGACCCTGTGGGGCAACTCGGTCTTCACCAACGTCGCCCTCACCGACGACAACGACGTCTGGTGGGAGGGCATGACCGAGGAGCTGCCGGCCCACCTCACGGACTGGAAGGGCAACTCCTGGACGCCCGGGTCCGGGACCCCGGCCGCCCACCCCAACGCCCGCTTCACCGTCCCCGCCGCGCAGTGCCCGACCATCGCGCCGGAGTGGGAGGACCCCAAGGGCGTGCCGATCTCGGCCATCCTGTTCGGCGGCCGCCGCGCCTCGGCCGTGCCGCTGGTGACCGAGTCCTTCGACTGGCAGCACGGTGTCTTCCTCGGTGCCAACGTCGCCTCCGAGAAGACCGCCGCCGCCGAGGGCAAGGTCGGCGAGCTGCGCCGCGACCCCTTCGCGATGCTGCCCTTCTGCGGCTACAACATGGGCGACTACTTCGGCCACTGGGTCGAGCTCGGCCAGAAGCACGACGCCGACAAGCTGCCGAAGATCTACTACGTGAACTGGTTCCGCAAGGACGCGGACGGCCGGTTCGTGTGGCCGGGCTTCGGCGAGAACAGCCGGGTGCTGAAGTGGATCGTCGAGCGCCTGAACGGCCAGGCCGAGGGCGTGCGGACCCCGATCGGCGTGCTGCCGGCCGAGGGCTCCCTGGACACCGCCGGCCTGGACATCTCCCAGGAGGACCTCGACCTGCTGCTCTCGGTCGACGTCGAGACCTGGCGGCACGAGGCCTCCCTGATCCCCTCCCACCTGGAGACCTTCGGCGACCACACGCCCAAGGAGCTGTGGGACGAGTACCGGTCCCTGGTCGAGCGCCTCGGCTAGACCGGCACGGATCCCCCGGGAATCCGGGCGGTCCGGCTCTCCCCGCGCGTGCGGCGCGGGCGGGCGGCCCGGCGGTAGGCCCGGCCCGGTCGTGGGAACCGCGACCCTGACCGTCACCCCACGGGCGGACCGCGCCGACCCTCACACCGGGGGCCGGGACCGGAGGTCACGACCTCCGGTCCCGGCCCCCGGGCTAGGCGGCTGCGGTGTGGACCGCGATGTGGCGCTCGGCGAGCGCCACGGCCTCCGCGTTCTGACGTGACTCGGCGACCACCAGGGCCCGGCCGGCGAGCGCGCGCGCCCTCCGGTGCAGGGCCGCCACGCGGGCCGCCTCCGCGTGGCCCTGTCCGGCCGCAGCCGGGGAGATCCGCAGCGGGGGACGCCCGTGGTGCAGGCCCGCCACGGCCTCGGCGAGCTGCTCCGCGGCACGGTCGAGCTCGGGACAGGGCTCCAGCGCCCGCAGCTCGTCGGTGACGGTCAGCAGGGCGGCGAGGTGTCCGGCGAGCTGGAGGTCCAGCTCCTCGTCACGACTGCGTCGCGGAAGGGTGGGCGCCACCGCCGTATGGACCGATTTGGTGCGGATCGGTTCGTACATGGATGCACTCCTCCTGCAAACAGGAGTACATCCTACCTTGGACTCAGTCTAAGGAGGGAGTGTTTCGACGTATCGGCCGCACCGGCCGCGGGTCACGGCTGCCCGTAGCCGTCCAGGAAGCGCGCGATCCGGCCCACCGCGTCCGCCAGATCCTCCTTCGCCGGCAGCGTGACCAGGCGGAAGTGGTCCGGCTCCGGCCAGTTGAAACCGGTGCCCTGCACCACCAGGATCCGCTCGGCCCGCAGCAGGTCCAGCACCATCTGCTGGTCGTCCTTGACCTTGTAGACCTTCGGGTCCAGCCGCGGGAACGCGTACAGCGCGCCCTTCGGCCGTACGCAGGTGACCCCGGGGATCTGCGTCAGCAGCCCGTACGCCACGTCCCGCTGCTCGGCCAGCCGGCCGCCCGGCAGCACCAGGTCCTTGATCGACTGGCGGCCGCCCAGTGCCGTGGCCACCGCGTGCTGGGCCGGCACGTTGGCGCACAGGCGCATGTTCGCCAGGATGGTCAGGCCCTCGAGGTAGCTGGTCGCGTGCTCCTTCGGGCCGCACACCGCGAGCCAGCCGCTGCGGTAGCCCGCCACCCGGTACGCCTTCGACAGCCCGTTGAAGGTGAGCGTCAGCAGGTCGGGGGCGATCGCCGCGGTCGGGGTGTGGGTCACGCCGTCGTAGAGGATCTTGTCGTAGATCTCGTCCGAGCAGACGATCAGGTTGTGCCGGCGGGCGATGTCGGTCAGCTGGCGCAGCAGCTCGTCGTCGTAGACCGCGCCCGTCGGGTTGTTCGGGTTGATGATCACCAGGGCCTTCGTGCGGTCGGTGATCTTGCGCTCGATGTCGGCGAGGTCGGGGAACCAGTCCGCCTGCTCGTCGCAGCGGTAGTGGACCGGGGTGCCGCCCGACAGCGAGACCGCGGCCGTCCACAGCGGGTAGTCGGGCGCCGGGATCAGCACCTCATCGCCGTCGTCCAGCAGCGCCTGCATCGACATCTGGATCAGCTCGGAGACGCCGTTGCCGAGGTAGACGTCCTCGACGTCCAGCTCGATGCCCTTGGTCTGGTAGTGCTGCATGACCGCGCGCCGCGCCGGGAGGATGCCCTTGGAGTCCCCGTAGCCGTGCGCGCCGCCGAGGGAGCGCAGCATGTCCTCCAGGATCTCCGGGGGGCACTCGAAGCCGAAGGCGGCGGGATTGCCGGTGTTCAGCTTCAGGATGCGGTGACCTGCCGCCTCCAGCCGCATGGCCTCCTCCAGCACGGGGCCGCGGATGTCGTAGCAGACGTTGGAGAGCTTCGTGGACTGGATCACCTGCATGCCCGTGAGCTTACGGCCACGTACCCCGGACCGCCCCGTGTTCTTGGCCACGTATGCGCCGAATGGTGACGTGCCGCTACTCTCGCCGCATGTTCTCGTTACTCAACGACGAACCCGTCGCCAGTGCCGACGACGACCTCCTCGGCGCGGGGCGCGCCGCGCGGCAACTCGCCCGGCTGCTCCTCGACTCGCGCGGATCCACCCCGTTCACCCTCGCCGTCGACGCCGGCTGGGGGACGGGCAAGAGCAGCCTGATGCGCCTGCTCGACGCCGAGCTCCGGGGCGCCGCCGACGTCCACACCGTCTGGTACAACGCCTGGACCTCTCGCGGTGCCGACGCCCTGGAAGGCCTGATCAAGTCCGTCCTGACGCAGTTCGACCGCCGGCTGCTGCGTCGTGCCCTGCACCGCGCGACCGAGCACCGTGCCCTGCTGCGGACCCTGCGCGCCGCGGCCACGCTGCTCGCCGGACCGCTCGGTGGGGCGGGCCTGGTCGACGAGCTGTGGCGCAGCCTCTCCGTCAACGCGCAGGCCCGCAACGAGATGCGCGACGCCCTGCGGGACCTGGCGACGCAGTGGGCCGACACCGGCGAGCACGCGCCGCGCCGGCTGCTCGTCGTCTTCATCGACGACCTCGACCGCTGCGCCGAGGAGACCGTGCTCGCCGTCTGCGAGGCCGTCAAGGTCTACCTCGATGTTCCCGGGGTGGCCTTCGTCATCGGATGCGACCGCTCCGCGCTGTCCCCGGGCGGCCTGCTCGGCGACCTGTCCCCGGCGGGCTCCGCCTTCATGGAGAAGGTCTTCCAGACCAACTACCGCGTACCGCCCCCCGAGGACATCGAGGGATACGTGCGCGGATGCGCCGAACGGGCCGGCATCGGCGCGCTCCTCGACGACACGCACGTCAACCTGCTCGCCGAACGCACCGGGGGCAATCCACGCCGCGTCAAGAGGCTGCTCAACGGGTTCGTCCTGGAGGCCGGACTCAACCCCGTCTGGCAGGACTTCGGGCCCGAGGTCATGCTCCGCATGCTTCTGCTGCAGTACCTGTACGGCGACTTCCACGGCGTGCTGGTCGGCGGACGCGGCAACGACGCGATCCAGGAGTTCCTGGACTACCGGGCGGTACGGCGTCTGCTGCGCTCGCCCGCGGTCCCCACCGGCCAGGGCGACGCACTGGTGCGCCGCCTCCTCACCGAGCACGAGGTGCCGCTCGCCGCCGACCCCGGACCGGAGGAGCGCGCCCGGGTCCTGGCCGAACTGGAACGGCAGCTCCCCCCGTCCTTCCCGGTGCTGGTTGTGGACCGCGCGTTCACCTCCCTCGTCGACGACCTCGTCCGCATGCCCGAGGCCGCCGACCTGATCCACCGCCTGCGACGCTCCCCTCTGGCCACCGTGATCACGACGGTCGACCTGGACCAGGCCGTCTCGCAGGCCGCACCCGAGCCTCCCCGGGCTCCGGAGGACGGCCCGTACACCGGGCTGCGCGTGCTGTGGATCGACGACAACCCCGGGACCGTCGCCACCGAGGTTCGGGCGCTGCGGCACAAGGGCGCCGAGGTCGAGGTCGTCGAGGACCGTGCCGGTGCGGAGGAGCGGTTGCGGCTCGCCGTCCCGGACCTGCTGATCTCCGACATCGAACGCCACGGCGACCCGGAGGCGGGCTTCACCGACCTCGAGCACCTGGGCGGCACCGGCCGCTACACCGGCCCCGCGCTCTTCTACGCGGGCTGGGTCGCCCCGGAGCGCGAGGAGCGCGCGCGCCGGGCCGGCGCCCTCGGCCTCGTCTGTGAACCCGCTGCGCTGCGCGACCTCATCGACCACGTCCTGCGGCAGCCCGACTCCGCACCGAGCGTCCCGCCAGGACGTCCGTCCGGCGGCCGTCCTCGATGACGAACCGCCCGTCGACGAGGACGTACGGGATGCCGGTGGGCAGCCTGCGCGGCGCTGCGAACGTCGCGCCCGCGGCCACCGTCCCCGGGTCGAAGAGCACCAGGTCGGCGCGGTGGCCCTCGCGGACCAGGCCGCGGTCGGACAGGCCCAGCCGGGCCGCGGGGCGTCCGGTCAGGTGCGCGACGCACTCCTCCAGGCCGAGCACGCCGAGCTCGCGCACGTAGCGGCCCAGGTAGTGCGGGAACGTGCCGTACGCGCGGGGGTGCGGCTTGTCGCCCACCAGCAGGCCGTCGCTGCCGCCGGTGTGCACCCGGTGCCGCATGATCGCCCGGACGTTCTCCTCGTGGCCCACGTGCTGCAGGATCGTCGTGCCCAGGCGGTCCTCCAGCAGAAGGCGGCGCGCGGTGGCGAAGTCCGGGACGCGGCGGCCCACATGGCCCGCGAGGGAGGGCTCGCGCACCCCGGACACCTCCAGCGTCCGCCACTCCACGGGCACGCCGTGGCAGCCGTCCGAGCCCTCCACCTCCATCGCGTGCCGGATGCGCTCCGCCTGCACGTCGTCCCGGAGCCGGGCGAGTGTCGCCTCCGGGCCGCCCTCCGTCGCCCAGCTCGGCAGGGTCGCCGCGAGCGTCGTGCAGCCCGGCAGATACGGGTACGTGTCGAGGGTGATGTCCGCGCCCGCCGCCAGGGCCTCGTCCAGCAGCGCCAGCAGCTCCGGGGCGCGGCCCTCGTTCACCCCGAAGTTCATCGTCGCGTGCGCCAGGTGCAGGGCGCAGCCGGCCTCGCGGGTCACCGCGATCATCTCGGCGTACGCCTCCAGCGCGCCCGCGCCGTAACTGCGGTGGTGCGGGCAGTAGTAGCCCCCGTGGGCCGCCACGACCCGGCACAGCTCGGTGAGTTCGGCATCCGAGGCGTACATCCCCGGGGTGTACGTCAGCCCCGACGACATCCCCACGGCGCCCTGCGCCAGGCCCTCGGCGACCAGCCCCCGCATCCGGTCCAGCTCCGCCGGGGTCGCCGGGCGGTCCTCCCACCCCACGGCCAGCATCCGCACGGTGCCCTGCGGGACCAGGTACGCGGCGTTCACGGCGATGCCCCGGTCCAGCCGGTCCAGGTACTCGCCGACGCTGCGCCAGTCGTACTCCAGGCCCTCGGGGTCGCCGTTCCACCCCGCGAGCTGGCTGCGCAGCCCGGCCAGGGTCCGGTCGTCCACGGGCGCGTACGACAGGCCGTCCTGGCCCAGCACCTCCAGGGTCACGCCCTGCGCCGTCTTCGCCTCGTGCGCGGGGTCCGTGAGCAGGGCGAGATCGCTGTGGGCGTGCATGTCGATGAAGCCGGGGGCGAGCACGAGGCCCCGCGCGTCGAGCGTCCGTTGTGCGTCGCGCACCGTCCCGATCTCCGTGATGCGGCCGTCCTCGATGCGGACGTCCGCCCGGTACGCCGGGGTGCCCCCGGTCCCGTCCACGACGGTCGCACCCCGAATCGCCAACTCCATGCGGGCGTCTCCTTTGTGCCGGCTGTGTTTGTGTTGCGGCCCGTTGCTTGTGTGCGGGTCGTTTGCGCCTGCGGTCGGCTGCGCCGGGCTGCCCCGTGCTGCCCCGTTGTTGCGTGCGGGTCCATTGCGCCTGCGGCGGGCTGTCTCCCACCCTCCCGCCCTCCCCCAGCCTTCGGCCGGGGGGACCCCCATCCGGCATGGTTGGTGCGGGCTTGCGCGCGTGCGTTGGGTGGGCCGGGGGCGGGGCCTCCGGGGTGGGCATTCTGTACCGCATATTTATGTGCATGACGGGCACCACTCGTCGGTGCCGTCGCTGCCGCACATCACATACACGTCGGCGTCCAGAACGCCCACCCTCCCCCAGCCTTCGGCCGGGGGTGCCCCCAACTCCCCCACCCCCTCCGTATCGACGGCGACCATCGGCCGGTGCGGGGTGCGAAGGCGGTCCGGGGTTGCCGCACGTGCCCATCTGACCCCCCACCGGCGGTTGTGCGCGCAAACCGGCCGGAGGGGGTGTGGCGGGGTGCGCCCATGGGGGTCCCCCCGGCCGAAGGCTGGGGGAGACGAGCGGTGAACGCGGTGCCGAATGATGTGGGGGTAAACCGCGAGCGTTCTGGGGGTCCCCCCGGCCGAAGGCTGGGGGAGTGCGCCGGCGCGGCCCCGACCCCACCACAACGTGCGCAGGCCCGCACCAATCGCGCCGGGCAATCGGGAGGGCGGGTGGGGGAGAAACCCAACATCAACCACGACGGCGCCGCACACAACAACCCACCGGGCACCCCGCACAACGGCGCCGCACACAACAACCCACCGGGGTCAGAAGAACGTACGGACGAAGTCCGTGACGACCCCACCCGCGTCCACGACAGGGATCAGCTGCCACTTGTCGAACGCCGTGCACGGATGCGACACCCCCAGCCCCACCCAGTCGCCGACCGCCAGGTCCCGCGCCCCGGGGGCGACGTCCACGAACGCGTGCTGGTCGGCGAGCTTCGTGACCGTCAGCCCGGCCGCCGGGACGGCGGAACCGTCGGCGCGGCGCACGACCTGCGGCACCGGGAGGTCGAGGTCGTACGGCGCGTCGCGCTTGCCCGCGTTGAGGAGGGCGAGCCCGGGCTCGGGCCGGGAGAGCACCTGGGTCCACAACCGGAACGCCGGTTCGAGCGACCCCTGCGCGGGGATGCGCTCGCGGAACGGCGTCAGATCCCGGTAGTGGACGTCGTCGTGGGTGACGTACGCCCCGGACCGCAGCAGCCGCAACACCGGCAGGGACAGTTCCCCGAGCGTCCCGAACGCGTCCGCCACCGCGTCGAACCACTCGCTGCCGCCCGCGCTCACCACGATCTCCCCGGCCCCGGCGAACCTCCCGGCCGCGTCGAACGTGCGGGCCAGCGCGACGAGTCCGGCGAGCCACGCGCGCGGGTCCGGCGCCGCCGCCTCGTAGCCCGCTACGCCGACGAGCCGCAGGTGGCGGGCCGCGGCGACCGCGTCGGCGACGCGCGCCGCCTCCGCCGTGCCGCGCACGCCCGTGCGTCCCCCCTCCGCGCCGAGTTCGACGACGACGTCCACGGCCTCCGTCAGGGCCGCGTCCATCAGCTCCACCCCGCGCACGGAGTCCACGTAGCAGACGAAGCGGAAGTCCGGGGCGCCCGCGAGTTCGGCGGACAGCCAGCGCAGCGCGGCCGCGTCGACGAGTTCGTTGGCGAGGAAGACGCGCCGGACGCCGAACGCCCGGTAGACCCGGACCTGGTGCGGGGTGGCCGCGGTGATGCCCCACGCGCCGTGCTCGAGCTGGCGGGCGAAGAGCTGCGGGGCCATGGAGGTCTTGCCGTGCGGCGCGAAGGCGAGGCCGTGCCGGCCGGCCCAGCCGGCGAGCTGGGTGAGGTTGTGCTCCAGGGCGGACTCGGAGAGCGTGAGCAGCGGGGTGGTGAATCCGCCGTCGAAGACGGTGCGGCGCTGGGCGGCGAGTTCGCCGACGGTCAGCCCGTCCGCGTCCGGCGGGAGCCCCTTGAAGCGGTGGTCCACCCGCTCCCGTTGCAGCTCGTCGATGCCCGTGACCTGGTCCATCCCGCCTCCGTCCACGGCCCGTTGCAATATGTGCAACGGTCGTTGCGTGTTGTGTTTCCCGCTGTCTAACATCCCGGCCAGCACCGGGTCAACGGTGCGCGGAGAGGAGCGGACGTGACCGGGACCGTGGCCGTGGACGTCGTGTGCGTGGGCGAGTCCATGGTCGCCTTCGTCCCCTCCGTCCCGGGGCGGCGCCTCGCCGACGCGGCCGCCTTCGACCGTGGGGCGGGCGGCGCGGAGTCCAACGTGGCCTGCGCGCTGGCCCGGCTGGGACATGCCGTCCGCTGGATCAGCCGGGTGGGCGCCGACCCGTTCGGCGACCACCTGGTGGCGGCGATCGCCGCGGCCGGCGTCGACGTCTCGGGGGTGCGCCGCGACCCCGGCCGCCCCACCGGGGTCTACTTCCGCACCGGCGACGGCGAGGTCGCCTACTACCGGGCCGGGTCGGCCGCCACCGCCATGGGCCCGGGGAACGTCGCCCGCCGCGACGCCTGGGCCGGCCGGGTCCTGCACCTGTCCGGCATCACGCCCGCCCTCTCCGTGGGGTGCGCGGACCTCGTCCACGCGCTCACCGCGCAGGGCCCGGGCCGCCCGCTGGTCTCCTTCGACGTCAACCACCGCCCCGCCCTGTGGCGTTCGGCCGACCCGCGGCGGCTCGCCGGGCTCGCCGCCCGCTGCGACCTCGTCCTGGTCGGCGAGGACGAGGCGGGGACCGCGTGGGGCCTGCCGGACGCCGACGCGGTGCGTGAGGCCCTGCCGGGTCCCGCCGTCCTGGTCGTCAAACAGGGCGCGCGGGGGGCCACCGCGTACGAGGGCACGGCGGACGGGGTGTTCGTGCCCGCGCCGGACACACCCGTGGTCGACCTGGTCGGGGCCGGTGACGCCTTCGCCGCCGGTTTCCTGTCGGCGACGCTGCGCGCCCTCCCGCTGCGGGACCGGCTCGCCCGCGGCCACGCCCTGGCCGCCGCGGTGATCGGGGTGCGGGGCGACTCCCTCGCCGCCCTCGGCGACGAGGCATGGGGGAGACTGCGCGCATGAGCCAGACCGTGGACCGCGCGCTGCGCATCCTGCCCCTGCTCGCCGAGGGGCCCGCCAACCTCGAACAGGTCGCCGCCCGCCTGGACGTGCACAAGTCCACCGCGCTGCGCCTGCTGCGCACCCTGCACGAACACGGCATGGTCTACCGCCAGGACGACCAGCGCTACCGCCTCGGCACCCGGCTGTTCGCCCTCGCCCAGGAGGCGATGGAGAACCTGGACGTCCGCGGCATCGCCCACCCCCACCTCGCCGCCCTGAACGAGCTGACCGGGCACACCGTCCACCTCGCGGTGTACGAGGAGGGCGAGGTGGTCTACATCGACAAGGTGGAGAGCCGCTACCCGGTGCGCATGTACTCGCGGATCGGCAGGCCCGTCGCCATCACCGTGGCCGCCGTGGCCAAGCTGCTCCTGGCCGACCTGCCCGAGGCGGAGCGCCGCGCGGTCGTGCAGACCCTGGAGTACCCGCGCTACACGGCCCGTTCCACCACCGACGCCGCCGCCCACCTCGCCGAACTCGCCCGGGTCCGCGAGCAGGGCTGGGCGAGCGACCTCGGCGGCCACGAGGAGTCCATCAACTGCGTCGCCGCGCCGATCCGCGGCGCCGACGGGCGCGTCGCGGCCGCCTGTTCCCTCTCCGCCCCCAATGTGGTCGTCAGCGCGGAGGAGTTGCTGCGACTGCGTCCACGGGTCCAGCGCACCGCGGAGGCGATCAGCCGCGAGTACTCCGGAAGACCGAGCGAAGGAACCACATGAGCGAGAAGACCGCGATCACCCCGGCCGGCCACAGCACCCCGCCCGCCAGGTTCTCCCACGGCGTCCGCAAGGGCGGCATCCTGCAGGTCGCCGGTCAGGTCGGCTTCGGCCCCGCCGTACCGGGACAGGCACCGGCGCCCGTCGGACCGGGGCTGCGGGAGCAGACCCTGCAGACCCTCGCCAACGTGCAGGCGGTGCTGGAGGCCGGCGGCTCCTCCTGGGAGGACGTCGTCATGATCCGGGTCTACCTCACCGACACCGCCCACTTCCCCGAGTTCAACACCCTCTTCGACGAGTTCTTCGCCGGCCTGACGGGCGCCCCCGCCGCCCGTACGACGGTCTACGTCGGCCTGCCCGCCGGGCTGCTCGTCGAGATCGACGCGCTCGCCGTCCTGGACTGACCCCACCCGGTCCACCGCTTCCCCCGTCCCACCCTCACCCGTACGCCGTCCCGTGGTCCCCCCATGCCCGAAGCCCCCCGGGAGCCCTGAGTGAATCCGGAAACCGTCCCCCACACCGGCGGCCTCATAGCCCTGATCCCCGGCACCGCCGGGTTGCTGACCGTGGCCGTCCTCGGCATCGTCCTCCTGCTCCTGCTCATCATCAAGGCGCGGCTGCAGCCGTTCGTCGCCCTGCTCGCCGTCTCCGTGGCGGTGGCGCTCGCCGCGGGGCTGAGCGTCACCGAACTCTTCGGCACCGTCCAGAGGTCCACCGCCACCAGCCTCATCGAGACCGGCATGGGCGGCATCCTCGGCCATGTCGCGATCATCATCGGCCTCGGCACGATGCTCGGCGCGATCCTGGAGATCTCCGGGGGCGCCGAGGCCCTCGCCGCCCGGCTGCTGGGCGCCTTCGGCGAGCGGCGCGCCCCGCTCGCGATGGGCCTGACCGGTCTGGTCTTCGGCATCCCGGTCTTCTTCGACGTCGGCATCTTCGTGCTGGCGCCGCTGGTCTACGCGGCCGCCAAGCGCGGCGGCCGGTCGATCCTGCTCTACTGCCTGCCGCTGCTGGCCGGGCTCTCCATGACGCACGCCTTCCTGCCGCCCCACCCCGGACCGGTCGCCGCGGCCGCCGTGTTCGGGGTGGACCTCGGCTGGGTCGTGCTCATGGGCGTGGTCTGCGGCGTCCCCGCGGTGCTGGCGGCGTGGGCGTACTCCGCGTGGATCGGGCGGCGCATCTTCGTCCCCGTGCCGCAGGACATGGCCGACGCGGTGGAGGAGGCCCGCGAGGCGGTGCGCGCCGAGGACGCGCCGTCGCAGGAACCGGTTTCGGTGCGGATCGTGCTGGCGATCATCGGCACGCCCCTGGTGCTGATCCTGCTCGCCACCTTCTCCTCCGTCACGATGGAGGAGGGCACGGCCCGTTCGCTGCTCGCCTTCTTCGGGCACCCCTTCGTGGCGCTGACCATCGCCCTGTTCCTCGCGTACTGGCTGCTGGGCATCCGGCGCGGCTGGAGCCGGCGGAGCCTGGAGACGGTCTCCACCGCCTCGCTCAAGCCGATCGGCAACATCCTGCTGGTGGTGGGCGCGGGCGGGGTCTTCGGCGCGGTGCTCAAGGCGAGCGGCATCGCCGACGCCCTGGCGGGGGCCTTCGGCGACGCGGGGCTGCCGGTGATCCTGCTGGCCTGGCTGCTGAGCGTGGCGCTGCGGGTGGCGCAGGGCTCGGCGACGGTCGCGATCGTCACCACCGCGGGCATCGTCCAGCCCGTACTGGCCTCCGGCCACGCGTCCCAGGCGCACCTGGCGCTGGTCATCGTCGCGATCTCGGCCGGTTCGATCTTCGCCTCGCACGTCAACGACGGCGGCTTCTGGATGGTGGCCAAGTACTTCGGCATCAGTGAGCGCGACACCCTGCGCACGTGGACGGTGCTGGAGTCCGTCCTGTCGGTGGCCGGCTTCGCGGTGGCCGGGGCGCTGAGCGTGGTCGTCTAGGACGATACGGCCTGGGACGCCACGACGTGTGGCCGCGGACACCGCGCCCCCGGGGGACGGGACCTCTCCCGGGGGCGCGGTGCGTTCGGTGACGGTCCCGCCGGTTATGGCAGCCCGTGCACGTGCGGGCCGACGGTGCCGGAGAAGGCGTTGCCGTTCGTCGCGTCCCAGTTGGTGGACCAGGTCATCGCGCCGCGCAGCCCCGGCCAGGTGGTCGGGGGCTTGAAGGAGCCGCAGTTGGTGCCCTTGGTGAGGCAGTCCAGGGCGTTGTTGACGACGGCCGGCGACACGTAGCCGCCGCCCGCCGCCCGGGTGGAGGCCGGCAGGCCGAGGCCGACCTGGGAGGGGGCGAGACCGCTCTGCAGCTGGATGCAGGCCAGCGCGGTGATGAAGTCGACCGTGCCCTGCGCGTACACCTTGCCGTCGCAGCCGTTCATCGTGCCGCTGTTGTAGTACTGGGTGTTGACGACGGTCAGGATGTCCTTGATGTCGAGCGCGGTCTTGAAGTAGCCGAAGGACGTCGACTGCATGTCGATGGTCTGCGGGGCCATGGTGATGACCAGCCCCGAGCCGGCCTTGGCCGACAGGGAGCGCAGCGCCTGCGTCATGTAGGTCGCGTTGATCCCGTTCTCCAGGTCGATGTCGACACCGTCGAACCCGTAGGTCTGCATCAGGGAGAAGACGCTGCCCGCGAAGTTGTTCGCCGAGGCGGAGTCGCTGACGCTGATCGTGCCGTTCTGGCCGCCGACGGAGACGACGACCTTCTTGCCGGCCGCCTTCTTGGCCGCGATGTCGGCCTTGAACTGGTTGACCGGGTAGTTGAGCGCCGGGTCGAGCGTGAAGGAGACCGCGCCGGGCGTGCTCGTGGCGTCGGCGAAGCTGACGGCGATGATGTCGTACTGCGACGGGACCTGCGCGATGGTCTGCACCGTCGCCCCGTTGTTGAAGTTCTGCCAGTAGCCGGTCAGCACGTGCTTGGGCAGCGAGCCGCCACCGGTCGGCGTCGGCGTCGGGGTGGGCGTCGGCGTGGGGGTCGGTGTCGGGGTCGGTGTCGGGGTCGGGTCCGTCGGCGTGGGGGTCGGGGTGGGTGTCGCGGTGCCGGCCGCGCCCAGCAGGCTCACGTCGTCGGCGAGGAAGGCGGGCTGGGCGTACCAGCCGTGCACGTAGACCGTCACCGAGGTGGTCGTCGCGCCGGTGGTGAAGCCGGTGGACAACTGCTGGTAGGAGGACGCGGACGGGGTCCAGGTGGAGGCCTCGGCCATCCCGCTGCCGGTCGCGCCGAGGTAGACGTAACTGCCCTGGACGAAGGCGCTCAGCCGGTACGTGGAGTTCGGCCGGACGCTGATCGTCTGCGAGCAGCGGGCGTTGTCCGAGGACGACGGGGTGGCCTGCAGGGCCTTGCCGCCGCCGTGCACCGGGCTGCCGACGGCGGCGCCGCTGGAGGCGGTGCAGGTCCAGCCGCTCAGGCCGGCCTCGAAGCCGCCGTTGGTCACGAGTTCGGGGTCCGCGGCGCTGGCGCTGCCGGACGTGGCGACGAGTCCCGCCACCGCGAGGGCGGCGGCGCCGACGGCCGCCGCGGCTCTGAGGGCGGTGCGCCGAGGGCGTGCGTGTTCCACTACTGCCTCCTGGGGGCGAGGAGTTGGGCGGTTACGCGAGTGGCCACTCTTGTGTGGACGCAGTTTGGTCCAGACCAATCCTCGGGTCAATACCTCGGCCCGCGTGCGTAGTCCGGCGTCTCGCGGGTACCACCGACTTCATCAACTGTTCGGCGACTTTCCGCACTGCTCCGGCTACGCAGGGATAAGCTCTCCGGGCATGGGACTGGGCGGGAGTTCCGGGAGGTCGCGGGTGTCGAGCGTCATAGCGGTCACGGCGGACGATCTCGCGCTCCCGCTGGAGCAGCACGTGATGGGCACCGCCGCCGCCCTGGAGGCCCACGGCCACCTGGTCGTACTCGTCCCGCCGGAGCCCACCGATCCGCTGCGCCGCCGCGTCCACACCGTGCGCGCGGCCCTGGAGGCGGACCGGGTGGCGATCGTCCCGGTCGACCTGCCGCCGCTGGCCGCCCTGCTCCTGGCCGAGCAGCTGCGCCAGCTCGCCGCCACCGACCTCGGGCCCGGAGTGCTCGCCGGGGCGGCCCGGTTGCTCTCGCACTACCTCCACTCCGGCGCCCTGCTCGGCTCGGTGTCCCGGCTGGACCGGGTGGACGTGCCGGTCGGCGCCCACCTGAAGTCCCTCGTGCCCGGGCGTCACTTCGCCGTCCTCGCGCACCCCGAACCGCATCTGTCCGAGGCGCGGTCCGACGCCGTGCCACCCGGGCCGGCCTTCCTCACCCAGCTCGCCGTGGCGCACGGCCACGGCCTCGACGCCGGCTGGGTCACCGGGCCGCTGGCCCGCGCCTGGCGGAGCCAGCACGTGCGGGAGGTGCCGCTGCCTGCGGACTCCGCACGCTGGTGGGGCACCGGCCGGCTCGTCGAGTTCACCGCCTACATCGCCGACGTCGGCGTGCTGTACCAACTGGTCACCTCGGTCCGCCGGGACACCTGCGGCTGGTGCGGCCTGGCCGTCATCGGCGACCGCTGCCTGTTCTGCTCGGCCACGGTCGACGGGCAGCAGCGCGTCCGTCCCCCCGAGCGGCCGCGCCAGGTCGTGCACCCGGGCCCCCGCGCGCCTTCCCTGGCGCCCAGGGCGTCCCCCGCCCCGCAGGTATCCCCCCACCAGCACTCGGCACTTGAGCGATAGGGCCCCACCTCTATGAACTCACGTCAGCGTCGCGGCGTCGTCCTCCTCGTGGTCTCCGCGCTGTGCGCGCTCGCCGCCTTCGCCGGGGTCGTCACCGTCATCGGGGACGCCCGCTCCCAGGTCGGGCCGAAGGTGACCGCGTACCGGCTGGCCGCGGACGTGCCCGCGTACGAGGCGGTCGGCCGCGCCCAGTTGCAGGAGGTCCGGATACCCGAGCGCTGGCTGCCCGCCACCGCCGTCCGCGACCTCGGCCGGCTGGCCGGCAAGATAGCCGCCGTCCCGCTGCACCGCGGCTCCCTGCTGCAGACGGACATGGTCGCCGAACGGCCCGCGCTGCAGGCCGGGCAGATGGAGATCGCGATCATGATCGACGCGGAGACCGGGGTGGCCGGGAAGATCACCCCGGGTGCGCGGGTCAACATCTTCGCCACCTTCGCGCCCCGCGGGGACGACGACGCCGAGGTCTCGAAGATCATCGTCGCGGGCGCCCGGGTCATCGACGTCGGCGAGCTCAAGGCCTTCGACACCGGCAGCGACAACCGCCGCGTCAGCAGCCAGGGCGTCCCCATCACCTTCGCCCTCGGTGCCGCCGACGCCCAGCGGGTCGCCTTCGCCGAGTCCTTCGCCCGGCACGTGCGCCTCGCGCTCGTCGCCCCGGGCGACGCGACCGCCCCCTCCGAACGGGACCGCACCTACACCCTCGCCCGCGACGGAGCCGCCTCGTGACCGGCGTACGCATCCTGTCGGGCACCCCCGACCCCGACACCGCCCGGGCCCTGACCGGGGTCCTCCACCAGCTGCCGGGCGCCGAACCCGGGCCCGCGCTCCCCGACTCCACCACCCTGCTCGACGTCCTCGCGCGCGCCGCCGAGACCGGGGTGGACGAACTGCCCGAGGTCGTCGTCGTCCACGACCGCATCACACCGGTGCCCGCGCTCGAGGTCGTCCGCGAGATCGCGCTGCGCTTCCCCGCGGTCGGCGTCATCCTGCTCACCGCCGACCCGAGCCCGGCCGTCCTGTCCGGCGCCATGGACGCCGGCGCGCGCGGCGTCGCCGGGGTGCCGCTGTCGTACGACGAACTCGGCGCGCGCGTGGAGGCGGCCGCCGCCTGGGCGGCCGGCGTACGGCGCCACCTCAGCCCCCAGCAGCCCGCGCTGCCCGCCGTGGCCGGGGGCCGGCTGGTCGCCGTCGCCGGGGCGAAGGGCGGGGTCGGCACCACCGTCGCCGCCGTCCAGCTCGCGCTCGCCGCGCAGGCCGCGGGGAAGTCCACCGCCCTGGTCGACCTCGACCTCCAGGGCGGCGACGTCGCCTCCTACCTCGACGTCCAGTTCCGCCGCTCCGTCGCCGACCTCGCGGACATCGCGGACGTGTCGACCCGCGTGCTGCAGGACGCCATGTACGTCCACGAGTCCGGGCCCGCGCTGCTGCTGGCACCCGGCGAAGGCGAACGCGGCGAGGAGGTCACCGACCGCGCCGCCCGGCACGTGCTGCACGCCCTGCGGCAGCGCTACGAGGTCGTGGTCGTCGACTGCGGCACCCAGATGACCGCCGCCAACGCGGTCGCCGTCGAGACCGCGGACACCGCGCTGCTGGTCACCACCCCCGACGTGGTCGCCGTGCGCGCCGCCAAGCGCATGGTGCGCATGTGGGACCGGCTGCAGATCCGCAAGCCCCAGGACGTGCTCGTCGCCGTCAACCGGCACACCCGCGGCAGCGAGATCCAGCCCTCGCTGATCGCCCGCATCACCGGCACCCGGATCGCGGGCGCCGTCGTCCCCGCGGCCTTCCGGGAACTCCAGGCGGTGGTGGACGCCGGACGGCTCCAGGACCTCGACAACCGCTCCAGCGTCAAGCAGGGACTGTGGACGCTCGCCGCCGAGATCGGCCTGACGGGCCCCGGGCACGCCGTGACGCCCCGCCGGGGCCGCCGCGGCCGCGGCGAACAGGGCCAGGTCGTCCTGGAGACCCTCGGCATGACGCCGCTGATCCTCCTGGTGCTCGTCCTGGTCTGGCAGGCGGTGCTCGCCGGGTACACCTTCACCCTCGCCGGCCACGCCGCCGACCGGGCCGCGCGTGCGGCGGCGGTCGGTGAGGACGCCCGCGCGGCCGCCGCCGACGACCTGCCGGGCGCCTGGCGGATCCAGGACTTCGGCACCGACGACGCCGACGGGATGGTCGGGGTCACCGTGGGTCTGCGCGTCCCCGTCCTCTTCCCCGGCGCGATCGACTTCCCGCTGACCGTCCACGGCCACGCCTCGGCCGTCGACGAAGAGGCGGTCACCCCGTGACGGCCCGGACCCGCCGCCCCCGCGACCGCGGCAGCGCCTCCCTGGAGTTCCTCGGGATGCTGCCGATCCTGCTGCTGATCGCCCTCGCGGGCGTGCAACTGGGCCTGGCCGCCTACACCGCGGCCCAGGCCGGCACGGCCGCCCGCGCCGCCGCGCGCATGGCGGCGCTGCACGACCCCCCGGTGAGCGGTTCCGTCGCGGGCACGGAGGCGGTGAGCTCCTGGCTGCGCGACGGTACGCGGATCGGCACCACCGGCGACGCCGGCGACTCGGTGCGGGCGACGGCGACCGTGGAGATCCCGTCGGTGCTGCCGGGCCTGCGCCCCGGCTCCGTCACCCGGACCGCCACGATGCCCAGGGAGGACGACGAAGGGGCCGACGAATGAGCCTGCGCGACCGCATCGCCGCGAACGAGGACGCCGCCCCGCAGACGCAGGAGGGCCACCTCGTCGCGGTCTACCGGGCCAAGCTCCTCCAGGAGATCGACCTCGCCGAGATGTCCGCCCTCGCCGCCGCCGAGCGCCGGGTGCGCCTGGAACGCGTCCTCGGCCACATCATCAGCCGCGAGGGCCCGGTGCTCTCCACCAAGGAGCGCACCGGCATCATCCGCCGGGTCGTGGACGAGGCCCTGGGCCTGGGCATCCTCGAACCGCTGCTGGAGGACGCCTCCATCACCGAGATCATGGTCAACGGCCCGGACCGCATCTACATCGAGCGCGCCGGCCGCGTGGAGCCGGTCGCCGCCCGGTTCAGCAGCCCCGAGCAACTGCTGCAGACCATCGAGCGGATCGTGTCGACCGTCAACCGCCGGGTGGACGAGTCGAATCCGATGGTGGACGCCCGCCTGCCCTCCGGCGAGCGCGTCAACGTCATCATCCCGCCGCTGTCCCTGACCGGCCCCGTCCTGACCATCCGCCGCTTCCCCCGCGCCTACGCCCTGCACGAACTGATCGGCCTCGGCACCCTCGACGAGCACATGCTGATGCTGCTCTCCGCGCTCGTACGGGCCAAGTTCAACATCATCGTCAGCGGCGGCACCGGCTCGGGGAAGACCACGCTGCTCAACGCGCTGTCCGGGCTCATCCCCGACGGCGAGCGCATCATCACCGTCGAGGACGCCGCCGAACTCCAGCTCCAGCAGGAGCACGTCGTACGCCTGGAGAGCCGGCCGCCCAACGTCGAGGGACACGGCCGGATCACCATCCGCGACCTCGTGCGGAACTCGCTGCGCATGCGCCCCGACCGGATCATCGTCGGTGAGGTCCGCGGCGGCGAGACCCTCGACATGCTGCAGGCCATGTCGACCGGCCACGACGGCTCGCTGGCCACCGTGCACGCCAACTCCGCCGAGGACGCGGTGCTCAGACTGCAGACCCTGGCCTCGATGTCGGAGGTGAAGATCCCCTTCGAAGCGCTGCGCGACCAGATCAACAGCGCCGTCGACGTCATCGTCCAGTTGCGCCGCGACGTCGACGGCACCCGCCGGATCGCCGAGATCGCCGTGCTGTCCTCACGCGGCCGCGACACCTTCCGGCTGACCACCGCGACCCGCTTCCGCGCCGAGCCGATGGGATCCGACCGGATCGTGCGGGGCTGGTTCCACCACCAGCCCGTACCGCGGGAACTGGCCGAACGCTTCCACCTCGCGGGCGAGTCCGTGCCGGCGGCGTTCGGCATCGGCGAGAGCGAACTGGAGCTGTCCAGCAGGGAGGCGAAGTGAACACGCCCACGATGGCCCTGACCGTGCTCGGCGTGACCGGCCTCGCGCTGGTGCTGGCCGTCTGGGGCCTGCACGCCTGGAGCGGCGGCCGCGCCGACCGCGCCGCGCTCGTCGACCGGCTGGCCGACGTCCCGGCCGCCGAACGGCACGCCGTGCCCTTCGCCGGCCTGGACCGCAGGGTCCGGCGCACCGCCTGGGGCGGCCGGCTGGCCAACCGGCTCGCCGCCACCGGCACCAGCCTGACGCCGGGGCAGTTCACCGCGGCCGCCCTCGGGGTCGTCGGCGGTGCCTGGCTGGTCGCCGACGTCGTCCTGGCACCCTTCTTCGGCCCGATCGCCGGGCTCCTGGCGGCCTGGGCGGTCAGCTCCTTCCTCGGCTGGCGGCGCCGGGTGCGCACCGAGCGCTTCATCGCCCAGCTGCCCGAACTCGCCCGCGTCCTGGCCAACGCCACCCAGGCCGGGCTCGCCCTGCGCACCGCCGTCGGCATGGCGGCGGAGGAACTGGAGGCCCCGGCCGGCGAGGAGCTGCGCAAGGTCGCCGACGCCATGACGCTCGGGCACTCCATCGAGGACGCCATGGCCGAACTGCAGGAACGGCTGCCCAGCCGGGAACTGGTGGTGCTGGTCACCACACTCGTCCTGTCCTCCCGGGCCGGCGGCTCGGTCGTGGAGTCGCTGCGAAACCTCACGGTGACCCTGGAGGAGCGCAAGGAGACCCGGCGCGAGATCCGCACCCAGATGTCCCAGGTCACCGTCACCGCGTACGCCGTCCCCGTGATCGGGATCGGCTCGCTGCTGCTGCTCGACCGCATCATGCCGGGCTCTCTGGGCGCGATGACCGGCTCCGGGGCCGGGCGGATCGCCGTGCTCGTCGCCCTCGGCCTGTACGTCGTCGGCTTCGCGCTCATCCGCCGCATGTCGCGGATCGACGTGTGAGGGGGTGAGGGACCTGTGATCACCGTCGCGCTGGCCGCCGTCGCCGCCCTCGGAGTGGTGGGCGTCTGCTACGGCATCGGCATCTACCGTTCCGAGGTCAAGCTGCCCAGCGACCTCCAACTGGCCCTGGAGGTCGGCCGGACCCGCACCACCAAGGTCGGCAACGCCGTCGACCGCCTCGGGATGCGCTGGGCGCCCCTGGTGCTGCGCCTCATGGGCCCCGCCCGGGTCAACCGGATCCGCACCCGCATCGACCACGCCGGCCACCCCTACGGCCTCACCGTCGACCGCTACGCCGCCCGCCGGGCCGTCTACGGCGCGCTGGGCGCCCTCGCGGCCCTGGTGCTCCTCCAGGCCGGCCACTGGTTCGTCGCCCTCCTGATGGTCGCCTACGGCCTCGGCTGGACGGACCTCGGCATCTGGCTCGCCGTCCGCAGGCGCCGCGACGAGATCGAGCGCACGCTCCCGGACTTCCTCGACGTCCTCGCCGTGGTGGTGAGCGCCGGCCTCGGCTTCCGCCAGGCCCTCGAACGCGTCGCCTCCGTCTACAAGGGCCCCTGGAGCGACGAGATCCGCATCGCCCTGCGCCAGATGGACGTCGGCGTCAGCCGCCGTGACGCCTTCGACCAGCTGCGCCGGCGCAACGGCAGCGAGCAGGTCGGGCAGTTCGTCACGGCCCTGCAGCAGGGTGAGGAACTGGGCGCGCCCATCGCCCGCACGCTGCTCCAGATCGCCACGGACATGCGCCGCACCGAGGCCCAGAACGCCCGCCGCCGCGCGGCCCGTACGGTGCCCCGCGCGACCGGCGTGGTCACCACGCTCCTCGTCCCCGCGACGATGATCCTGCTGATGACGGGCACGATCCTCGGGTCGCGCATCAACTTCGGCGAGCTGCTGGGGTGATGGGGGTGACGGGGCCGTGAACGCATGTGCGGTGCGGGTGGTGGGTAGTGACCGGGGCCGCCATATTGGGTGCGGAGTCCGGGGTTGCGCTGTACATTTGCAGTCGCAACCACATTTGCACCTGCAATCAGGCACGGATCGCAGCGGGTCGACCCGATGGGAGGCGGTGCGCCGTGGACCTCACCGGCACCGCGACCGCCCGCGGCGATAGCCAGACCCCGGCCGACGCAAGGGGCGCGGCCGGAGCACGTCTCGTGACTACGGTTTGGGGCACGGAAGATGAGCAGGTGGGTTGTGAAGCGACTGACCGCGCTGCGCACACGCATGCGCGTCCACGACGACTCGGGACAGACGTCGTTCGAGTACCTGGGCATCGCGGTGGTGATCGCGGTCATCATCGGGGTACTGGCGGGGACGACAAGCATCGGCCAGGCTGTATTGACCGGCATTCTGGGCAAGATCGCGGACATCGTCGGCTCAGGCTGAGCGGCCGTACCGTCGGCGACTCGGGGCAGACCGTCGGTCTTTACATCGTGGCGGTGGCCGCACTGTTCTTCCTGGCGTTCGCGTTCTTCGCCGTCGGGCAGGCTTCGTCGGTGAGAAACACGGCGCAGACCGCGGCCGATGCCTCGGCCCTCGCGGCCGCGCGGGAGGTTCGCGACAGCGTCAGGGAGTCATTCCTCGGCGCACTGGAGGCGGGAGACCTGGAGCGGCTGGCGGAGCTTCTGGCTCTGAACGGGATGACCGCCGAAGGCGCCTGTGGCGCGGCCGCGGACTACGCGGCGCAGAACAGGGCAGTCGTCGACGAGTGCGACGTGGGCGGTCCGAACCGTGCCACGGTTGCCCTTCACACTTCGGGCACCGTCGGCAAGTCCGTTGTTCCGGGCACGGAATCGATGCACGCCAACGCGACCGCGACGGCGATCGTCGAGAGCCGCTGCGGTGTCGATGACAAGGATGGCGACACGGTCACGTTCATCTGCGACGGAGACCGGCTCACCGTGGACCCGACGGCTGACGATTTCGATCTGAACCTGGCGGAGTTCTACTCCGTCCATCTCAGCGAGTGAGGAACGGGGGACCGATGCGTATTCAGAAGCAAGGCCCGGCCACAGTCGTCGTCGCCGTGGTCCTCGCCGCGGCACTCTCCGGGTGCGGCGGCGGTGACGGCGACGACAAGGCCAGCCCCACATCGTCCGCGAAGAAGACCACGTCGAGTGGTTCGGACAAGTCGAGCGCGACACCTTCGGACGAGCCCACCGAGGTCTTGGCACAGATGAAGGGTGAGGAGGGCGTCACGGTCACCCTCAACGAAGCGACGCGTGATTCCGGCGGCTTCGTCACTGTCAAGGGCTCGCTCACCAACAATGGGGACTCCGCCTTCAGCGCCACGTACTGGACGGGACCGGAAAAGGCGGTGCAGCGCTCCGGGCCTTCCGTCGCCGGGGCCGTCCTGGTCGACTCCGTCGGCAAGAAGCGCTACTACGTGCTCCGGGACACCGAGGGCAAGTGCCTGTGCACCACGGGCCTCACCCTGATCAAGCCGGGCGAGACCCGGCCCCTCTTCGCGCAGTTCCCGGCGCCGCCGGAAGGCACGACCGAGGTGGAGTTCCAGCTGCCGACGATGCCCCCGGCCAAGATCACGATCGGGGAGGGGTGAGCCGTGCCCCGTCGCCGACCCCGTCCGCACGGTCGCCCCGGTGTCGCGGCCGTGCTCGGCCTCGCGCTCGTGCTCACGCCGCTCACCGCCGCGACCGCGCGGGCGGACGACGACCCGACGGCGCAGCCGACCCCGTCCGCGCCCGTGGAGGTGGACCCGGACGACCCCGACCTGCAGCTGCCCGAGGGGGCGACCCTGGCGCCGCCCAAGGTGCTGGACATCGTCTCCGTGTCGGACGCGTCGTCCTCCGAGAACGCTTCCGCCGACGACGGTGAGGAGCGGCACGAGGAGTCGAACTCCTCCGTGACCTACGCCCTCCAGTCGGACGTCCTGTTCGGCCGGGACAGCGCCAAGCTGAACGCGGCGGCCACCGCCCGGATCAAGGCCATCGCGGGCGACATCGACGCCAGGAACGTCACGCAGCCGATCCGCGTCTTCGGCTTCACGGACGACCTGGGCTCGTACGAGCACGGCGAGGTGCTGTCCAAGAAGCGGGCGGACGCGGTCTACAAGATCCTCGCCGAGGAGCTCGGTTCGCTCGGCAGCTCCGGTCACTCGTTCCAGGTGCGCGGGTACAGCGAGGACTACCCGATCGCCGACAACTCCACCGAGGCGGGCCGCAAGCAGAACCGCCGCGTGGAGATCACGTTCCGTCCGTCGTAGCGCCGCCGGCCGGCAGCGGAGGATTCCGGCGCGTCGACGGCGTCCCGGGTCCCGGTCAACGGAACGGGTCACCTACACGGGTAAGGCGCCGCCACAGAACTGCCGAATTCCTCGCCAAGGCTCCGGTGCGCTCCGTGACGGAACGTATGCGGCGCGGATGTGGTGCGGGTGGGCAAACAGCCTGAACCAGGGCCATTCGGTCCAATCGCCCACCGTTCGCGCAACTTGTTCGGGGGAACCTTCACATCTCCCTCATGACCTTGGACCGGGAGAGCGGTTCCGGCGCGGTACCTTGGAAACCCCCCCCTCGGGCCGGTCCGCTCTCCCCCCCTGCGGACCGGCCCGTCTTCTTTCCCCGGGTTTCCCCGGGGCTCCGGCACCCGCCCCGGCGGGAACCGCCCCGGGCGCGCCGGGTGTCTCCAGACGACGACGGGGGCGTGCGCCCCCTCGCAGTGACGGGGGATGCCGATGGACGCTGCGATACCGGTGGTCTTCACCGGGGTGGCCGTGCTGATCACGCTCGTACCGCTGGCGGTCGCGGCGCGCGCCGGTCACCGCCTGCTGTGGATACGGCGGGCCGTGCACGGCGGGCTGCGCGCCGAGGGGCGCTGCGTGCGGGTGTACACGACCGTCGGATCGACCGGTGAGGGCCCGACGCGCTCGCGGCAGCACTTCGTCTTCGAGTTCCGCACCGCCGACGGCCGCGACGTGCGCTTCGAGGACCCGGGGGCGCCCGGCACGACGATCGAGGGCGACCGGCTGACGGTCGCCTACGTGCCCGGTGCGCCGGAGCGCGCGCTGGTCGTACCGCCCGGGTACCGGGTGCCGTACGGCCAACTCGCCCTGACCCTGGCCTTCCTGGGGATCTTCGTCACCGTGGGCGTCCTGCTGGTCCTCGGGGGCGTGCGGTTCGCCGACGCCTTCGGCAGCGCCTCCGACCCGACCGGCTTCGGCGGGGAGGGCTTCTAGGACGACACGGCCCTCCCGCCCCACCCGGCCTCCGGCGGACGGTGCGTCATGCAGGGGAGCCGCACGGCCGGGGCGCGGGCACGGCGTCGGCGGGGCTCACGCGCCGGGCCGCACGGTCAGCGCCGTACCCCGCACCAGGCCCCAGGCCGCCATCGCGCCGGCCTCCGCCTCCAGTACGTGACGGGCCCGCAGCCGCGGGCGGCCCACCCGGCCGGGCGGCATGGTGCGGACGGCGAGCACCCGCAGCCGGCGGTCGAGGTAGGCGACGTCGATGGCGAAGCGCATGCCCAGGGTGTGCACGCTCGCGGCGGGGGTGAGGAGCAGCGCCCCGGTGATCCCGGTGCGGCCCAGCAGCCCCCGGGTGCGGGCCCGGTACGAGGCCGCGATCTCCAGCGGTATCCCCGCGCCGTCCGCGGTTCCGGCACCGGCGAGGTGCAGCAGCCCGGCCCCGTCGCGGCGGAGGTCACCCATGCGGCTCACGTCCCTTCGCGTGGTGCGCCCCTGTACGGTCGGGCCCGATGCATGTCTATCCGATCGCCGCGGCCGTCGTGTGGGGAACCGTCGTGGGGCTCGCGCTGCCCCGTCCGGCGTTCCGGCTGTCCGTCGCGCCGGAGCAGCCCAGGCGGAGCCGGTGCCCGGCGGACCTGCCCTATCCGGCCGGGTGGCGGGGCTGGTGGGGGCCGGCGCGCAACGCGGGGCCGCTGACGGCCGGCTGGCGCTCCGCGCTGCTCACCGCCGCGGTCTGCGCGGCGGTGGCGGCGGGCACCGGTCCACGGCCCGAACTGACGGTGTGGCTGCTGCTCGTCCCGCTCGGAGTGCTGCTCGCCCGGGTCGACCTGACGGTGCTGCGGCTGCCGGACGTGCTGACCCTCCCCGCCGCCGCGGGGACGGCGGCGCTGCTGGGGGCGGCGGCGCTGCTCCCGGGTCACGGGGGCTCCTGGCCCCGGGCGTTGCTCGGGGCGGCGGCGCTGGGGCTGTTCTACCTCGTCCTGCACCTGGTCAACCCGGACGGCATGGGCTTCGGCGACGTCAAACTCGCCCCCACCGCGGGGATGGTGCTCGCCTGGTACGGGTGGGGGACGCTCGCCGCCGGCACCCTCGTGGCCTTCGCGCTGGCCGCGGTCACCGGCCTGGCGCTGCTGGCGGCCCGCCGCGCCGGCCGCCGCACGCCTTTGCCCTTCGGGCCGTTCATCCTGGCCGGCGCCCTGGCCGGACCGCTGCTGCCGTCCTGACCAGGGCGCCCGCCGTCGTCACGCGTCGCTGCTGCGCGACCAGAGGTTGACGCCCGACTCGAGGGCGAACTCGTCGACCTCGGCGAGTTCCGCGGCCGTCAGCGGGGCGGCGCCCACCGCCGCGACGTTGGCCTCCAGCTGGGCGACGCTCGACGCCCCGATGAGCGCGGAGGTGATCCGCTTGTCACGCAGCACCCAGCTCAGCGCGAGCTGCGCCAGCGACTGGCCGCGCCGGGCCGCGATGTCGTTGAGGCCGCGCAGCCGCCGCACGACCTCGTCCGTGATCAGGGTGGGGTCGAGGGACTTGCCCTGGGCGGCCCGCGAACCCTCCGGGATGCCGTTCAGGTACTTGTCCGTCAGGAGGCCCTGGGCCAGCGGGACGAAGGGGATGCAGCCGATGCCCTCCTCCTCCAGGACGTCCAGCAGCCCGTCGTCCTCGACCCAGCGGTTGATCATCGAGTACGAGGGCTGGTGGATCAGCGCCGGCACACCCATCTGGCGCAGCAGGGCGGCGGCCTCGCGGGTGCGCTGCGCGCTGTACGAGGAGATGCCGACGTAGAGCGCCTTGCCCTGGTGGACGGCGGACGCGAGGGCGCCCATCGTCTCCTCCAGCGGGGTGTCGGGGTCGTAGCGGTGCGAGTAGAAGATGTCGACGTAGTCCAGGCCCATGCGGCCCAGGGACTGGTCGAGCGAGGACAGCAGGTACTTGCGGCTGCCCCACTCGCCGTACGGGCCGGGCCACATGTCGTAGCCCGCCTTGGTCGAGATGACCAGCTCGTCACGGTAGGGCCGGAAGTCCTGGGCGAGGATGGTCCCGAAGTTGCTCTCGGCGGAGCCGTAGGGCGGGCCGTAGTTGTTGGCGAGGTCGAAGTGGGTGACGCCGAGGTCGAACGCGCGGCGCAGGATGGCGCGCTGCGAGTCGAGGGTGCGGTCGTCGCCGAAGTTGTGCCAGAGCCCGAGGGAGATCTCGGGGAGCTTCAGTCCGCTGCGGCCGGTACGGCGGTACGCCATCGCGTCGTAGCGCCCGTCGGCGGCGCGGTAGAGAGAACGAATATCCACAGAAGCGGTCCTATCACGACGGTGCTCCACACCCTCGCACCCGGTTCGGCGGCCCGTGGAGAGGCGCAGTAGGGTGGCGAAGGGGTGACGACCGCAGGAGGGGCCCGCCAATGAATCTGCGCGACCTGGTACGTCTCAGGCTGACCGACCTGTACGCCCACCGTGTGGAGCGCCGGCTGGACCTGGCACAGGCCCCGAAGCACATCGGAGTCATCCTCGACGGCAACCGCCGCTGGGCCAAGGCCGCCGCGCGGACGACCGAGCAGGGCCACCGGGCCGGCGCGGACAAGATCACCGAGGTGCTCGGCTGGTCCGAGGAGACCGGCGTCGAGGTCGTCACGCTGTGGCTGCTCTCCACGGACAACCTGGACCGCCCGGCGGAGGAACTCGTCCCGCTGCTCGGCATCATCGAGGACGCGGTCACCGGCCTCGCCGCGACCGGCCGCTGGCGCGTCCACCACGTCGGCGCGAGGGACCTGCTGCCCGCGCGCACCCAGTCCGTCCTCAAGGAGGCCGAACAGGCCACGGAGGGCGTCGAGGGCATACTCGTCAACGTCGCCGTGGGCTACGGCGGCCGCCAGGAGATCGCCGACGCGGTCCGCTCGCTGCTCCACGAGCACGCCGGCCGCGGCACCTCCATCGAGGACCTCGCGGAGATCCTCGACATCGACCACATCGCGGAGCACCTCTACACCCGCGGCCAGCCCGACCCCGACCTCGTCATCCGGACCTCCGGCGAGCAGCGGCTGTCGGGCTTCATGCTCTGGCAGAGCGCGCATTCGGAGTACTACTTCTGCGAGGTGTTCTGGCCGGCGTTCCGCCGGGTGGACTTCCTGCGGGCGTTGCGCGACTACGCGGCGCGGCACCGGCGCTACGGCACCTGAGCGCGGTCCCGGGCCCCCGGCGGTCACCCGGACGGCGGTACCGGGGAGAGATGCGCCACACCCGGGTCGCGGCGAACGGTGGTGGGCGCGGTGGCCGGATTACGTCCCGGCCAAGGGCCCGCGAACCCCCGGTGACGGGGCGGCAAGAGTAGGGCCCGGGCCAACACCTGTCATATGCAGTCGCATAGGCCTCCTCTTTCGAGGGAATAGACCCGTCAGACCGACATCCGGCCCATGGATGTCGGACAGAAGCGGACGGCACCTGGCCCGTCCGCCCGGGAGGCCCCTTGCTCACGGACGTGCCGTTGTCAACCCTTGACTCAGACGGCATTGACCGCGTCGACTCGAAGGGTCGTGGTCCGGCCCTTCTGGTCGGTCCCGGCCCTGTCCCGCGCGACGCCGTCGCACCCGCACCTCTTCCGAGGGGGTTCGTCCACACGTGGTGACCAGCAAGAATCGCCGTGAGCACGACCGGCGCACTTACGTACTCGACACCAGCGTGCTGCTTGCCGACCCGCATGCCCTCCTCCGCTTCGACGAGCACGAGGTGGTCCTGCCGGTCGTCGTGGTGACCGAGTTGGAAGCCAAGCGCCACCACCCCGAGCTCGGCTACTTCGCCCGCCAGGCGTTGCGGCTGCTCGACGAGTACCGGATCCGGTACGGGCGGCTGGACGCACCCATCCCGATCGGCGAGCTGGGCGGCACCCTGCGCGTCGAACTGAACCACTCGGACCCGGGCGTGCTGCCCGCGGGGTTCCGGCTGGGCGACAACGACTCGCGGATCCTCGCGGTCGCCCGGAACCTCCAGGCCGAGGGGTACGACGTCACCGTCGTCTCCAAGGACCTGCCGCTGCGCGTCAAGGCCTCCTCCGTCGGCCTGCTGGCCGAGGAGTACCGGGCCGAGCTGGCGATCACCTCCGGGTGGACCGGCATGCACGAGTTGCAGGTCGCGGCCCAGGAGGTGGACGAGCTCTTCCAGTCGGAGACGGTCGACCTGCCCGACGTGGCCGGACTGCCGGTGCACACCGGCCTGGTCCTGCAGTCCGACCGCGGCAAGGCGCTCGGCCGGGTGACGGCCGACGGCCGGGTCCGGCTGGTGCGCGGCGACCGCGAGGCCTTCGGCATCCACGGCCGCAGCGCCGAGCAGCGGATCGCGCTGGACCTGCTGCTCGACCCGGACGTCGGCATCGTGTCGATGGGCGGCCGGGCCGGCACCGGCAAGTCGGCGCTGGCGCTGTGCGCGGGGCTGGAGGCGGTGCTGGAGCGTCAGCAGCACCAGAAGGTCATGGTCTTCCGGCCGCTGTACGCCGTGGGCGGCCAGGAGCTCGGCTACCTGCCGGGCACCGAGGCGGAGAAGATGAGCCCGTGGGCCCAGGCGGTCTTCGACACCCTGGGCGCGGTGACGTCGAAGGAGGTCATCGAGGAGGTCGTGGCGCGCGGCATGCTGGAGGTCCTGCCCCTGACGCACATCCGGGGCCGCTCCCTGCACGACGCGTTCGTGATCGTCGACGAGGCGCAGTCGCTGGAGCGCAACGTCCTGCTGACCGTGTTGTCCCGTATCGGGCAGAATTCCCGGGTCGTCCTGACCCATGACGTCGCCCAGCGCGACAACCTGAGGGTGGGTCGGTACGACGGCGTGGTCGCCGTCGTCGAGAAGCTCAAGGGCCACCCGCTGTTCGCACACATCACCCTGACCCGTTCCGAGCGCTCGCCGATCGCCGCGCTCGTGACGGAGATGCTGGAGGACGGCCGGGCGTAACAGGCGAGTTGGAGGGTCCGCTAGGCTGCTGCGCCGCAAGGGCGCAGCAGCCTAGCGCTGTCCGGCGAGGCTACGGATGCGTAACGGAAATTCCCGTGGCCCACGTGGCGTGTGAGCTTTGACACGCAACGGGGAATTGCGTTGACGCGTCCGCCTACGGCAGGCTGTCGGTTCTGTCAGGCCCCCGCCCTCGGCACACCCGTACCCGCAAACGTACGGAACCTCAGAATTGAACAGCGTTCGCCGTGGGCCGCCCGAGTTGCAACAGCGGACTCCTCCTCGCCGGGGGAGCCTCCACCGGGCCAGTGCTTCTGTGACCGGTGCAGGAGGAGCCAGCGCGAGGGGGCACGATCGCGTCCGCGAGGTCACCGAGCGGGCGACGCTGGAAGGAAACCGTGTGAGCCGGATCTCGGTCCGGGGATTCGCGGTGGCTTCGGCCACTGCGGTCACCACTGTGGGCGCCGTCGTCGGTGTCGCCTCCGGCAGCGAGGGTGCAGTACAGCCCGTCGCAGCCGCCGACGCGACGACCGTCCTCGCGGACATACCCGCTGGCCAGCAGGTTCAGCAGGCTTCCCTGACGCAGCAGGTGCAGGCGCAGTCGGACGCCGCCGACGCCAGCGCCAAGAAGACCGCCGAGGAGGCAGCCCGCAAGCAGGCCGCCAAGGACGCCTCCGCCCGCAAGAAGGCGGAGGAGAAGGCCGAGGCCGACCGCAAGGCCAAGGAGGCCTCCCGCGCCGCCGAGCGTGCCGCGCTGGTCGTCAAGGCCTCGTACACGGTCGCCGAAGTCCAGGCCATGGCCCAGGGGCTCATCGGTGACGCCTCGCAGTACCAGTGCTTCTCCAACATCGTGACCCGTGAGAGCGGCTGGAACTACACCGCGACCAACGCCTCTTCCGGCGCCTACGGCCTCGTCCAGGCCCTGCCGGGTTCCAAGATGGCCTCCGCGGGCGCGGACTGGCGCACCAACCCCGGCACCCAGCTCAAGTGGGGCCTGAAGTACATGAACGGCCGTTACGGCAGCCCCTGCGGCGCCTGGTCGTTCTGGCAGGCCAACCACTGGTACTAGGCGCCCCGGACCGCTGACCCGGTCCAAGCCTTCCGGAAATCCGCCGACGAGCCCCCGACCCTTTGAGGGATCGGGGGCTCGTTGCGCGTACGGTGGTGCGGGACGGAAGGACGCACCGGGGGGCGGGGGACAGGGGAAGCGATGTCGGAGAAGCGCCAATGGGGCTCCGGGCTGGCCAAGCTCGCCGGGAGGCTGGAGGAACAGCGCCGGGCCGCGGCCGCGAGCGCCCGCGAGGAGGCCCGCCGCCAGGAGCAGCAGACCGTGCGCCGGCACACGCCGCGCGCCTCCGGGCCCGGCAACCCGGTCGCCCAGGTGCCGTGGAGCATGCGGGTCGCGGCCGAACTCGGCTGGCGGCTGCTGGTGCTGGCGGGCACCGTCTGGGTGCTGATGCGGGTGATCGGCACCATACAGCTGGTCGTCCTCGCCTTCGTCGCCGCGCTCCTGATCACCGCGCTGCTGCAGCCCTTCGTGGGCCGGCTGAAGCGGATGGGGGTGCCGCGCGGGTTCGCCACGGCCATCGTCTTCATCGGCGGCTTCGTGATGATGGGCCTGGTCGGCTGGTTCGTGGTCTGGCAGGTCATGGAGAACATCGACAACCTCTCCAACAGCCTCCAGGACGGCATCACCGAGCTGAAGCGCTGGCTGCTCAACAGCCCGTTCCACGTGACCGAGGACCAGATCAACCAGATCGCCAAGAACCTCCAGGAGGCGATCGGCACCAACTCCAAGGCGCTGACCGACGCCGGACTGCAGGGCGTCACCGTCGTCGTGGAGATGCTCACCGGCATCCTGCTGGCGATGTTCAGCACGCTGTTCCTGCTCTACGACGGCCGGAACATCTGGAACTGGTTCCTCAAGCTCTTCCCCGTGGCCGCCCGTGACGGGCTCGGCGGGGCCGGGCCGCGCGCCTGGCGCACGCTCACCCTCTACGTGCGCGGCACGGTGATAGTGGCCCTGATCGACGCCATCTTCATCGGCATCGGCATCTTCTTCCTCGGGGTGCCGATGGCGGTGCCGCTGGCCGTCATCATCTTCCTGGCGGCGTTCGTGCCGCTGGTCGGCGCGGTCGCGTCGGGCGCCATCGCGATGGTGGTGGCACTGGTGACGGAGGGTCCGTTCACGGCGCTGATGGTGCTGGTGGTGGTCCTGCTGGTGCAGCAGATCGAGGGCCACATCCTGCAGCCGTTCATCCTGGGCCGCGCGGTGCGGGTGCACCCGCTCGGCGTGATCCTGTCGGTGGCGGCCGGTTCGCTCATCGCCGGCATCGGCGGCGCGGTCGTGGCCGTACCGCTGGTCGCCGTGACCAACACCGTCGTCGGCTACCTGCGGGCGCACTCGCGGGAGTCGGCCATGGCCGACGAGCCGCCGCCGCACGGCTCGACCGCCGCCGAGGTGGCGCCGGTCGGCGCGCCGGGGCTCCCGGACGCCACGTCGGGGGACACCGCCTGACGGCCCGAGGGCCCGGCCTCCCGCGTCGGGGAGACCGGGCCCTCGGGGGCACGCGTCACGCGTCCGCGAGGACCGCCTCGGCGTCCAGGGTCGCCGCGACCGCCTGCACGACGGCGGCGATCTTGAAGGCCTCCTGGACCGTCTCGCGCTCGACACCGGCCTTGCGCAGCACCTGCTCGTGCGAGTCGAGGCACATCCCGCAGCCGTTGATCGCCGAGACCGCCAGCGACCAGAGCTCGAAGTCGGTCTTGTCGACGCCCGGGTTGCCGATGACGTTCATCCGCAGACCGGCCCGCAGGTTACCGTACTCCGGGTCCGACAGCAGGTGCCGGGTCCGGTAGTAGACGTTGTTCATCGCCATGACGGCGGCGGCCGCCTTGGCGGCCTGGTACGCCTCCGGCGAGAGGTTCTCGCGGGCCTCGGGCTCAAGTGCGCGCAGCACGACGGCCGAGCGCGAGGCGATGGCGGTCGCCAGCACCGTCCCCCACAGCTGCTGCTGCGGGAGGTCGGAGTTGCCGATCACGGAGCCCAGGTTGAGCTTGAGGTCCTTGGCGTAGTCCGGCAGCGCGGACTTCAGCTCATCGAGCGCCACGGTCACTCACCGGCCAGCAGCTTGACGACGTCGAGGGTCTCGTCGCCCTTCTTCCAGTTGCAGGGGCACAGCTCGTCCGTCTGCAGCGCGTCGAGGACCCGCAGGACCTCCTTGGGGTTACGGCCGACGGAGCCGGCGGTCACCATGACGAACTGGATCTCGTTGTTCGGGTCCACGATGAAGGTGGCGCGCTGGGCGACGCCGTCCTCGCCGAGGATGCCGAGGTCGGTGCAGAGCTCGCGCTTGATGTCCGACAGCATCGGGAAGGGCAGGTCGCGCAGGTCGTCGTGGTCCTTGCGCCAGGCGTGGTGCACGAACTCGGAGTCGACGGAGAAGCCGAGGACCTGCGCGTCACGGTCGGCGAACTCGTCGTTCAGCTTGCCGAACGCCGCGATCTCCGTCGGGCAGACGAAGGTGAAGTCCTTCGGCCACGCGAAGTAGACCTTCCACTTGCCCTCGTACGACTTGTGGTCGATCTGGGCGAAGGCCTTCTCGGGGTCGAGGTCCACACAGGCGGTCAGTTCGAACGCGGGGAACTTGTCACCGACGGTGAGCACGAGCACTCCTAGTGAGGGTCGGGACCTGGGCGCGGGGTGGCCGCACGGTCCCTCGATGGGTCCCGATCACCCTGCCATGAGCCCTTTGATCAGTGAAATCGTCCCGACGGGTCGGATTGATCGCCTCCCCTTATCGACGAGTGAAGCAGGGGCGACCCACTGCGCAGAGTGACCGGCGCCACAGGGCGGCTTGGGTGGCACCGGGGCGGTGTGCGACGGCGCCCGGCCCGGCGGCCATTGATCGCCCGCGCAACTAGACTGAAGATCGTTGATCGGAGGCGGTTATCAGTAGTCAGCGCGCGAACCAGCGCCAGCCGAGCCTGTCGCAGCTGCGGGCCTTCGCCGCCGTCGCCGAGCACCTGCACTTCAGGGACGCGGCCTCGGCGATCGGCACGAGCCAGCCCGCGCTGTCCGGGGCGGTCGCCGCGCTGGAGGAGTCCCTCGGGGTGGTGCTCGTGGAGCGCACCACCCGCAAGGTGCTGCTGACTGCGGCGGGGGAGCGGGTCGCGGTCCGGGCGCGGGCGGTGCTGGCGGCGGTCGGCGACCTGCTGGACGAGGCGGAGGCGGCGCGCGCCCCCTTCACCGGGGTGCTGCGGCTCGGGGTGATCCCCACGGTCGCGCCCTACCTGCTGCCGACCGTGTTGCGACTGGTCCACGGCACCTACCCGGAGCTCGACCTCCAGGTGCACGAGGAGCAGACGTCCTCGCTGCTGGACGGCCTCGCGGCGGGGCGGCTGGACCTGCTGCTGCTCGCCGTCCCGCTCGGTGTCCCCTCCGTCGCGGAACTGCCGCTCTTCGACGAGGACTTCGTACTGGTCACCCCGCGCGACCACTGGCTCGCCGGGCGGACGGACCTCCCGCGGGAGGCCCTGCGGCAACTGGACCTGCTGCTGCTGGAGGAGGGCCACTGCCTGCGCGACCAGGCGCTGGACGTCTGCCGGGAGGCGGGCCGCACCGAGGGGGCCGCCGCCGGCACGACCGCGGCGGGGCTGTCCACGCTGGTGCAACTGGTGGCCGGCGGGCTCGGGGTGACGCTGCTGCCGCGGACGGCGGTCCCGGTGGAGACCGGACGCAGCGCGGACCTCGCCACGGCGTTCTTCGCCGACCCGGCGCCCTCGCGGCGGATCGCGCTGGCCATGCGCGCGGGCACCGCGCGCGCGGAGGAGTTCGAGACCTTCGCCTCCGCGCTGCGCGGTGCCCTGGAGCCGCTGCCGGTACGGTTCGCCCGCTGACGGCCGCGGCCGGCCCCGGTCACTCCGTCCGCAGGCCGTCCGGACGCATCATCCGCCACAGCGGCGGCAGGCTCAGCAGCGTGACCACGACGACCACCGCCGCACCGGCGCCGGTCATGGCGCCCACGCTCGCCCAGTCGACGTGCGGGCCGAGGCCCACCATGCTGCGCAGGGCCGTGGCGAGACCGGCACCGCCGACGACGGCGAGGGCGAGTCCCAGCGCGACAGGGAGCGCCGTCTGCCAGAGCACCGACAGACCGAGCACCGACCGGCGGGTGCCGAAGGCGACCAGGACGGCCAGCAGCCTCCTGCGCTCGCGCAGCTGCTCCAGCATGGACACCAGCAGGCTCGCGCCGATCAACGCCAGGGTGGCCGTGGCCCCGATGAGCAGACCGCGCCGGATGGTCGCGAACTTGCGGTCCTCGGTGGTCGTCCGCAACTGGTAGACCGACAGCGCGGGATCGATACGCGCGGCGGTGTTGCGGGCGTGCTCCACGGCGTCCGGCGAGGCCGGGTCGGTCCGCAGCATGAGCCGGACGGAGGGTGAGTGCAGTGCCGCCACGTCCAGGGCGGCGGGGGTGGCCAGCACGCCCCACTGCCGGTCCCCGTCCGGCGCGGTACGGGACTTCGCCGGGCGGGCGTCGGCCGGGATCCGCCACGGCCTCGGCGTGCCGGCGTACGTGTCCGTGACCGGAACGTTCAGGTCGAGCGTGCCGCCGGGCTCGGCGAAGCCCATGTCTCCGTTGCCCTCCGGCTCGGGGACCAGGAACACGTCTCCGTCGGTGCAGCCGGTCCCCACCTCGGCGAGTTCCCGCAGCGTCGGGCAGTCGCCCACGACCAGGGGCGTGTACCGGATGTCATCGGACGTCAGCGTCGAGGCGTTCCCCTGCACGCTGTCGCCCTGGACGATGCCGAGCACCGTGCTGATGCCCGGGGTGTCGGCGAAGGCCTTCTCCACGCGCCGCGCCTCGGCCCCGCTGTCGACGCTCTGCGAGATGCTGAGCTGGGCGCGGTCGGGGTCCTGCCCGGTCTGGTTGACGAAGTCGCTCTGCACCCCGGTGAAGAGCGACTGGAGCGCGATCGCCCCCGCCACGGCGACGGTGACGCCACTGACCATGCGGGCGGCGGCGCCGCTGTTGAGCTGGATGCGGCGCGTGGCCAGCTGCCAGGGCAGCGAGCCGCCGCGGAGGCGGCCGACGACCGACTCGACCAGCCAGGGCAGCACGGCGGTGAGCCCGACCAGCAACAGGACCGTGCCCGCCGTCACCTGGTAGGGGTTGACCGAGGTGTCCTGCGAGATGCCCCCGAACAGGGGCGCCAGCAGTGCGATGCCGGCCAGCGGGATCAGCAGCCGCCACCACAGCCGGCGCTTGTTCGCGGTGGCGTTGCGCACCACCCCGAGCGGCTCGACGGCGATGCCGCGCATCGCCAGCAGGGTGACCGCGACCGCCGCCCCGGGAACCGCCAGCGCCACCAGGGCGGCCAGTGCGGGGCCGGGCGTGATGTCCGACGGGAAGAGGCTGATGTCGTACAGCGTCACGTCGGGCGAGAACTGCCGGGCCCACAGGAAGATCCCGGTGCCCACGACGAGTCCGAGCAGGGAGCCGAACAGCGCCTCGCCGGCCGCGACCCGCCGGGTCATGCTGCTGTCCGCGCCGACCAGCCGCAGTGCGGCCAGCCGCCGGTCCCGGCGTTCGCCGCCGAACCGTACGGCGGTGCCGATGAAGACGGCCACCGGCATCAGCAGGACGATGACGATGATGATGACCAGCAGGGTCAGCACCCCGCCCAGCGGCTCGGGCTTGACGCTGCCGCGGCCGAAGTACGGGATGCGGGTGGCGTTCCCGACGGAACCGTCCTCGTTGCGGGCGACGAGGTCGTCGTCGCCCGCGTAGTAGGCGAGTTCGGCCGGGCCGAGCAGGCCCTGGTCGCCGATGGTTCCGGAGATGCGGTAGTCCAGCCGTTCCCGCAGCAGCTCGCTGCCGGGCTGTTCGAGCAGCTTCCTCAGCGCGGGGGAGACGACCATCTCGCCGTCCGCGGGCATCCTGTCGACGCCCGGCGGCAGCACCGGCCGGTCGCCGTCGGCCTTGAGCAGCAGACCCCGGATCTCGGCGTCGCGGAACCGGGTGTCGGACTGCTCACGCAGCACCGTGGTGGCGGACTGCGCGGGCTGGGCGTTGAACCAGGAGTAGTCCCGGTCGTATCCGCGGTCGCTGCGGGCACCCAGCATGGCCGGCACGGCGGCCGCCACCAGCAGCAGCGCGACGCCGAGGCCGACGCCGACCGCGGTGAGCAGGGTGCGGGTCCAGCCCTCGCGGCCGCCGGTCGCCGCGAAGCGGACGCCGAGGCCCAGGTCACGGACCCACGTGGCGAGGGTGCCCCCGGGGGATGAGCGGGGGGTGGGGCCGGTGGTGCTCATGCCACCCGCTCCATGTCGCGGGACTTGCCGTCACGGACGACGACCTCGCGGTCGGAGTAGGCGGCCACCCGCGCCTCGTGCGTGACGAGGACGACGGCGGCGTCGGTGTCGCGGGCGGCGTCGGTGAGCATCCGCATCACACGCTCGCCGTTGAGGGAGTCCAGGGCGCCGGTCGGCTCGTCGGCGAAGACCACCCGCGGGCCGGTGACCAGGGCGCGGGCCACGGCGACCCGCTGGCCCTGGCCGCCGGAGATCTCACCGGGGCGCTTGCCGGCGAGGTCGTCGACCTCCAGCCGGGCCAGCCACTCGCGGGAGCGCGCCTCGGCCTCCTTGCGCCGGGTGCCGTTCAGCCGCAGCGGCAGCGCCACGTTCTCCACGCAGGTCAGTTCCGGGACGAGCTGTCCGAACTGGAAGACGAAGCCGAACTCGCCGCGCCGCAGAGCGCTGCGCTCGGCGTCGCTCATCGCGGTCAGGTCGCGTCCCCGGTACCGGATGCTGCCGGAGTCCGGCCGGACGATGCCGGCCAGGCAGTGCAGCAGTGTCGACTTGCCGGAACCGGACGGCCCCATGACGGCGACCACCTCCCCGGCGCGTATCGCGAACTCCGCGCCGTCCAGGGCAGGGGTCGGGCCGTACGCCTTGTGCAGGCCGACGGCTTCCATCAGGTTCTCCGTGCTGCTCACTCGGCTACCTCCGCCGCGAGTCGGTCGAGGCGGGCGGCGGTGAGTTCCAGCCACCGCAGGTCCGCCTCCAGGTGGAACAGGGCGTGGTCGCAGATGAGCTGGTCCGCGAGGTCGCCGTGCCGTTTGCGTTCGGTCAGGTCCCGCATCAGCCGCAGGTGCTCGGACCGCTGGGTGTCGAGCAGGCCGGCGGCGCTGCGCCCGGTGAGCAGGGCGAGGACGACCTTGGTGTAGAGGGTGTTCTGCAGGTAGGGCTCGGGCTTCTCCGGCTGCCCGAGCCACTTCTCGACGTCGGTGATACCGGCCTCGGTGATCGCGTACCGCTTGCGTTCCGGGCCGCCGCCGGGCTCGATGCCGTCGACCTCGACCAGCCCGTTCTTCAGCAGCCGGGCCATCGTCGAGTAGACCTGGCCGTAGTGCAGCGGTCGGTCGTGACCGAACTTGTCGTCGAACGCGCGCTTCAGGTCGTATCCATGGCGCGGGCCGGACTCCAGGAGCCCGAGCAGGGTGTGGCCGATGCTCATGGCCGAGGACTCTACACGATGCGTATACCTAGGGTGTATAGATCTTGTGCATAGCGGTACGCCGGTGCGTCATTCCTCCCCGGGGCCCGCTGCGAACAGGCCCTTTCCCGGTTCGTACCCGAGTCGCGCCTGGTACGCGGTGGGCTCGCAGCCCGGACCGTTCGGCTGCCACTTCTCGAGCGTCACCTCGAGGCGCTCGTCCACCGCAGGCCCGGTGGAGGCGCCGGTGGGGGTGCCGGTGAAGCGCACGGGGACCCGCTTCGGGCCCGCCGGCTCGGGCAGGTCCAGGACGAGCAGCAACTCGCGCCCGTCGCCGGTCGCGCTCCGCGTGCACACCGCGCCCGCGCACAGGCGGTAGGTCGTCCCGGGCTCGGTGTCGAACAGCAACCGCACCCCGGAGTGCGCCCCTATGTCGGTGCAGTCGGGGCCGTCCGCCCCCAGGGCTCCGCAGCCCACCGTCATCGCCAGGGCCATGACAGCCCCCGCGCTCGCCCACGGCCTCGTCCTCATGCCGGTGGGATGCGTCCGGCCCCGGTCCGGTTCCGTCCGCTCGCGTCCGGTTCCGGACCGGCGGCACGATGCAGCCCCGGGGCACGGACGGACATCACGTGCTCCGGGGCTGCGGCCGTGGGGAGGTCCGGCCTACAGGCCGTTGACGTTGGCGGCGATGCGGTCGCCGACCTCCTTGTCGATGTTGCGCCAGTACTCGACCGCGCGGGCCAGGACGGGGGCGCTGACCCCGTTCTTCAGATGGCCCGACACGTTGGAGACCAGCCGGTCGCGGGCGGCGTCGTCCAGGACCTTCCGGACCATCGTCCCGGCCTGGCCGAAGTCGTCGTCCTCGCGGTGCAGCTTGTACGGCTCGTGCACCATGTTCCCCGCGACCTCCCAGCCGGCCGGGTCGCCGAAGCGGGCGATGTCGGCCTCGGGCCCGCCCACGGAGTTCGGGGCGTACGGGGCGGCGGTGCGCGACGGCTCGTAGCGCATCGGGCCGTCCTTGGCGTACGAGCGCACCTCGGTGTGCGGCCGGTTCGGCGGCAGCTGCGCGTAGTTGGGGCCGATCCGGTAGCGGTGGGTGTCGGCGTACGAGAAGAGCCGTCCGAGCAACATCTTGTCCGGCGAGGGGCCGATGCCGGGCACCATGTTGCTGGGCTCGAAGGCGGCCTGCTCGATGTGGATGAAGTAGTCCTCGGGGTTCTTGTTGAGCGTCATCCGGCCGACCTCGATCAGCGGGTAGTCGCCGTGCGGCCACACCTTGGTCAGGTCGAACGGGTTGAACCGGTAGTCCGCCGCGTCGTCGAACGGCATGATCTGCATGTACAGCGTCCACGAGGGGTGATCGCCGCGCTCGATGGCCTGGTACAGGTCACGGCGGTGCAGATCGCTGTCGGCGCCCGCGTAGTGGTCGGCCTCCTCCTGCGTGAGGAAGTCGATGCCCTGGTCGGTCTTGAAGTGGTACTTGACCCAGAACCGCTCGCCGCCGCCGTTGACCCACATATAGGTGTGGGAGCTGTAGCCGTTCATGTGGCGGTACGACTTGGGCACGCCGCGGTCGCCCATCAGCCAGGTGACCTGGTGCGCCGACTCGGGGGACAGCGTCCAGAAGTCCCACTGCATGTTGTTGTCGCGCAGAGAGCTGTCGCGGCGACGCTTCTGGCTGCGGATGAAGTCCTGGAACTTCATCGCGTCGCGCACGAAGAAGACCGGGGTGTTGTTGCCGACCATGTCGTAGTTGCCGTACTCGGTGTAGAACTTCAGCGCGAAGCCGCGCGGGTCCCGCCAGGTGTCGGGGCTGCCCAGCTCGCCCGCGACCGTGGAGAAGCGGGCCAGCATCTCGGTGCGGCGTCCGGGCTGGAAGAGGTCGGCCTTGGTGAACTGGCTGACGTCGTTCGTCACCTCGAAGACGCCGTAGGCGCCCGAGCCCTTGGCGTGCACCACGCGCTCCGGCACCCGTTCGCGGTTGAACTGCGCCATCTTCTCGATGAGGTAGTGGTCCTGCAGGAGGACCGGGCCGTCCGAGCCCACCGTCAGCGAGTGCTCGTCGCTCTCCACCGGGATCCCGGCGTTGTTGGTGGTGTAGGGGGTGCTCATGTGAGTGTGTCCTCCCGTCGATCTTCGGAAGAGTCCGTCGGGGGCTCCTGGTCGCTAACGACCACACAAACACTGAATCACCGGCTCGGCACGCCGGACAATGGCTTCACGCCAAGGATCTGGACAATGTCCAGAAATAAAACGTGTACGGATACGGAGTGTCTACCGGTCCACACCGTCCGGAATGCCCATTTCGAACCAGACCACCTTCCCCGCGCTCAGCCGGGTCGCTCCCCAGCGCTGCGCCATCCGGTTGACGAGGTAGAGCCCGCGCCCGCCCTCGTCCTGCGGCTGCGCGTGGCGCATCCGCGGCAGCGTCGGCGCGTCGTCGCCCACCTCGCAGCGCAGCACGTCGGTACGGAGCAGCCGCAGCGTGATGGGACGCTCGGCGTACCGCACCGCATTGGTCACCACCTCGCTGACCAGCAGCTCCGTCGCCTCGGTCAGCGGCTCCAGGTTCCAGCGGCCGAGCGCCTGGCGTACCAGCCGCCGGGCCCGGCCGGCCGTCTGCGCCCGGGGCTCCAGGAACCAGTAGGCGACGTCGCGCGGCGCGATGCCGTCGAAGCGGGCGGCCAGCAGCGCGATGTCGTCGTCCCGGTCGCCCGGGCCCACGATCTCCAGCACCTCGTCGCACAGCGGCTCCAGCGGCGGCGGGCACACCACCGCCGACGCCGTGTGCAGCCGCTCGCGCAACATCTCGATGCCGCCCCACACGTCGCGGGTGCGGGACTCCACCAGGCCGTCGGTGTACAGCAGCAGCGTCGCCCCGGCCGGGGCCGGCAGCTCGACCGCCTCGAAGGGCACGCCGCCCACGCCGATCGGCGCGCCCGGCGGCACACGCAGCACCTCGGCCAGGCCGCTGGCGTGCAGCAGCACCGGCGGCGGGTGGCCCGCGTTGGCGATGGTCACCCGGTGCGCTATCGGGTCGTAGACCGCGTAGATGCAGGTGGCCATGCGGTCCTGGCCGAGCCGCTGGGCCTGTTCGTCCAGGTGGTAGAGCACCTCCTGCGGCGACAGGTCCAGGCCGGCCAGGGTCTGCACGGTCGTCCGCAGCTGGCCCATGATCGCCGCCGAGGTCATGGAGTGGCCCATGACGTCGCCGACCACCAGCGCCACCCGGCTGCCCGGCAGCGGGATCGCGTCGTACCAGTCGCCGCCGACCCGGGCCGACTCGGCGGCGGGCAGGTAGCGGCTGGCCAGCCGGACCCCGGTGGGCTCCGGCAGGGAGTCCGGCAGCATCTCGCGCTGCAGGGAGTCGGCGATGGACGCCTCGCGGTCGTAGAGCACCGCCTTGTCCACGCCGAGCGCGGTGTGGGTGGCCAGCTGCGCCGCGATCAGCAGGTCGTCCTGGTCGAACGGGGCGCGCTCGGGACGGCGCAGCAGCACGGTCGCGCCGATCACCCGGCGGCGGCCGCGCAGCGGTGCCAGGATCGCCCGGCGTCCGTTCGGAAGGTCTAACGTCTCGCCGAACTCCGCCTCCCGGCAGCCACCGACCAGTTCGTGCAGGGCCGCCGTGGACTGGGCGCTCTCGGAGAACACCGGACGCACCCCGCGCAGCACCTCGGCCAGCGAGCCGTCCGTGGGGACGGTCACGACCTCGGCGGCCGAGCCGTAGGCGCCCTCCGTGGAGGGGACGACCGGCATGAGCAGCCCCTCCACCGGCTCCGGGGCGTCCTCGTCCGGCACCCGGTCGGTGCGCCGCAGCCGCAGCACCAGCGGGCCGGAGGGGCGCTCGTCGCCCACCGGCAGCGGGTCGCGCAGGTAGACCAGGATCGCGTCGGCGAAGGCGGGCACCGCGGAGCGGCACAGGCCGAGCACGATCTCGTCCAGGTCCAGGCCGCGGGCGATGCGGCGGGTGGCCGCGCCGACGTAGCGCAGCCGCTCGGTCTCGGCCTGCGCCGCCCGGCCACGGTGCTGCGGGCCGATCTTCTTCAGCGGCTGGCCGCCGGTGGAGTCCTCGTCGACGGGGTGCCCGCCGGCCTGGCCGCCGCGGCCGCCCTGCCGGCCCGTCGCCCGTGAGGTGGGCAGCGTCGTGTCGGGGGTCCGCTGCCGGGCGCGCGGCTCGCCGCCGTCGGGCTGCGTGGGGCCGGGTACGCCCGGGGCGCCCGGGTTCCCGCCGCTCGCGGTGGCCCTGCGGCCGGGTTCCACGGGGGCCGCCATCGCGGTGGCCGCCCGCCGGTCCCGGCCCGCGGTGCCGTTCCAGGACTCAGCGCCCGCCGGGGCGACGCCGGGGGCCTCGGGGGTGCGCAGCCGTACGGCCTGCCGTCCGCGGGCGCCGTCCGCCGGGGCGGCGGTCATGTGCTGGACGGCGGCGACCCCCTCGCCCGCGACCACCCGGGCGGCCTGACGGTCCCGCACCTCGGCGGACCGCCGCGCGGACCGTCCGCCGCGCGCACGCCGGCCACCGCGGCCGGGCTTGGCGGGGACGGGAGCCGACGCGGGGGCGTCGGGAGGGGTCTGACGCTGTGCCGGCGGCGTGGCGGCGCCGCCGGCATCGCCGGTCCCGCCGACGGCCGCGCCGCGCTCGGCGCCGCCGCCCCTGCGGCCCCGGCGCGGGCGTTGGCCCGCCGCGGACGGGGCCGGGGACCGGCCGGGGGCCTGCGGCCCTGGGGACGGGGACGCGACCGCCTCGTCGCCCGGCTCGGGGTCCGCGGGCAGCCGGAAGCCGGCCCGCGGATCCGGGACCGGTTCGGTGTCGCCCGGACGTGCCGGGCCGGCCGTCGTCGCCTGGGCGGCGGCCTGCTCAGAAATGCGCTCCGTGCTCACGCTGGTCGTTCCATCCGGTCGGGTGCGTCACGTGCCGGGCACGTGACGGGGCGGCCGCGTCAGGCGGGTCGTCGACAGTGCAGGAAGAGCTGCTCCTCCGGCGGCACTTCGGTGGTGTGCGGCGCGTACGCGTACGAATCCTCCTCAAGGACCACGAATCCCGCTTCGGTGACCACCTGGCGCAATTCCTCCCGTAGATAACCCGATACCCGGATGGTGTTACCAAGGAACGGAATCGCGAAGTCGTCCACGTCGGCTTCCACCATCGAAAGGGTGAACATTCCGCCCGGCAGGAGGAGGTCGTGGACGCTGCGCAGGGCCAGCGGGATCTCCACCCGCGGCAGCATCAGCAGCGAGAAGAAGGCCACGGCGGCGTCGAAGCGGCCCAGGTCCTCCGGCCCGCCGGGGCCGAGGCGGCCGCCGGTCCGCAGGTCGGCGATGTCGGCCCGGTGGAAGGCCGCCCGGGGCACGTGCCGGCGGGCGAGCGCCAGCATGCCGGCGGAGAGGTCCACCCCCGTCACCTTGTGCCCGGCCTCGGTCAGCTGACGGCAGGTCGGCAGCCCCGTGCCGCAGCCGAGGTCCAGCACGCGGGAGCCCGCGGGGAGCCGCGCCAGCAGCCGCTCGCCCGCGGTGACCTGGCCCTCCTTGTAGGGGAAGGCCTCGTCGTAGCGGTCACCTATGGCGTCGAACCCCTCGGCCTGGCCGGTGCGGTCCAGCTGTATGTCCTCGTAGCCGCCGACTCCCACAGCCCGGGCCTCCCGTATGACCTTGGTGACATAGCGTCAAACTCTAGTGTGAGCCTGTGTTTTGTGCAGCACTATGGGCCACGATCTTACGATTGGGGTTGGGGTCCTCGGCAAGCCGCTCACGCGGTCACCTTGCCGGACGACCCCAGTCAACCGGAAGGGCCGGTACCGGCCACGCCGGATCCGGACGCCAGTGTTCCCATCCGTCCCGGAACGGACGCCCCCAGTCACCGATCACGCCGACCGCCCGGCGGCCGGCCTCCCGCACCCGCTCCGCCGTCTCCGCCGTCATCAGGCCCGCGGTCTGGGCCTGGGCGAACTCGTCCTCGTCCCGCCACTGCCAGGCGCGGTCCGGGGTGACGTGGATGTCCAGGAAGTGGTCCTCCGAGTCGACCCCGCCCGACCAGCGCAGACGCGGCTCCTCCAGGTTCACGTACCAGTTCTTGAAGCGCCAGCCCTGCTCCCAGAACAGCCACACCGACCAGGGCTCGTCCGGGCGCGCCAGCTTCAGCACGCCCGCGCCCCACCAGCGGTCCACGCACGTCGTGCGCGGCTTGAGGTAGCGGGTCTCCAGCGGCTCGTGGTGGATCGGCGAGCCGTCCGCCAGGACCGGCTTGACGCACTCGGTGCCCGGCGCCATCCACACCGCCAGCAGGTCCGGGTCGTCGCGGACCACGGTCACCGGGCGGCAGATGTGCACCGCGTCGCCGCCGTTGCAGCGGTAGCGCCACAGCACCTGCTCGCCGGGCACCCAGCGGCCCGCGCCGCCGTCCCGGCCCGCTCCCTGGGAAAGAAGGATGTCCGCTGTCATGAACGGATCTTACGGACCCCGTGTCACGGAGGCGTCACCCTTGAGCCGATCCTTCGTCACGCCGGACGCGGGACGGCCCGCACCGGGCGGCCGGGACGACGGCGCGCCGCGCCGTCAGGGCCGGGTCATCCGCAGCACGTCCAGCGCCTCGTCCAGCTGCTCCAGGGTGAGCTGCCCGCGCTCGACGTAGCCGGACTCCAGCACCACCTCGCGGATGGTCTTCCGCTCGGCCAGCGACCGCTTGGCGACCTTGGCCGCCTCCTCGTAGCCGATGTACTTGTTCAGCGGGGTCACCACCGACGGCGAGGACTCCGCGTACTCGCGGGCCCGCTCCACGTTCGCCGTGATCCCGTCGACCGTGCGGTCCGCCAGCAGCCGGGAGACGTTGGCGAGCAGCCGGGCCGACTCCAGGACGTTCCGGGCGATCACCGGGAGCATCACGTTCAGCTCGAAGTTGCCCGCGGCGCCGGCCGTCGTGATCGTCACGTCGTTGCCGATGACCTGCGCCGCCACCATCAGTACCGCCTCGGGGATCACCGGGTTCACCTTGCCCGGCATGATCGAGGAACCGGGCTGCAGGTCCGGCAGGGCGATCTCGGCCAGGCCGGTGCGCGGGCCGGAGCCCATCCAGCGCAGGTCGTTGGCGATCTTGGTCAGGCCCACGGCGATCGTCCGCAGCTGCCCGGAGGTCTCCACGACCCCGTCGCGGGCGCCCTGCGCCTCGAAGTGGTCCCGCGCCTCGGTCAGCGGCAGCCCGGTCGTCCGCGCCACCTCGGCGATCACCGCCGCCGAGAAGCCGGGCGGGGTGTTGATCCCCGTACCGACCGCGGTCCCGCCCAGCGGCAGCTCCGCCAGCCGCGGCAGCGAGGCCCGCAGCCGCTCCACCCCGTACCGGACCTGGGCCGCGTAACCGCCGAACTCCTGGCCGAGCGTCACCGGCGTGGCGTCCATCAGATGCGTACGGCCGGACTTCACGACGTCCGCGAACGCTGCGGCCTTGCGCTCCAGCGACGCCGCCAGGTGCTCAAGCGCCGGGACCAGGTCGCCGGTCACCGCGGCGGTCGCAGCGATGTGCAGGGAGGAGGGGAAGACGTCGTTGGAGGACTGGCTGGCGTTGACGTGGTCGTTGGGGTGCACGTCGCGGCCCAGCCGCTCGCCCGCCAGGGTCGCGATGACCTCGTTGGCGTTCATGTTGGACGAGGTGCCGGACCCGGTCTGGAAGACGTCGATCGGGAAGTGCGCGTCCCAGCGACCCTCGGCCACCTCGGCGGCGGCCTCCTGGATCGCCTCCGCCACGTCCTTGTCCAGGACGCCCAGCTCCGCGTTCACCTTCGCCGCGGCGGCCTTGATCCGGGCGAGCGCCTCGATGTGGGCGCGCTCCAGCCCGCGTCCGCTGATGGGGAAGTTCTCCACCGCCCGCTGGGTCTGCGCGCGCCACTTGGCGTGGGCCGGGACGCGCACCTCGCCCATCGAGTCGTGCTCGGTGCGGTACTCGCGCTCGTCCCCTGCGTCCTGCTCGGGCATGGCCGGAATCCCTTCCATCGCGGACATCGTCGGGCGTCCTGGTACCTCCCAGTACACCCCCTCCCCACGACAGCGGCACGGCACGTTTCATTCCCCCCGGAACGCACCGCGCAACGCCGACGGCCCGGCACCGCGCACGCGGTGCCGGGCCGTCGGGGACGGGTCACGCCTTGGGGCGCACCGGGATGCTGGTGAACGTCGGCGCGGGGGCGGGATCGGTGAAGAAGTCGTTGCCCTTGTCGTCGACGACGATGAAGGCCGGGAAGTCCTCGACCTCGATCTTCCAGACCGCCTCCATGCCGAGCTCGGCGTACTCCAGCACCTCCACCTTCTTGATGCAGTCCTGGGCCAGGCGCGCCGCCGGGCCGCCGATCGAGCCGAGGTAGAAGCCGCCGTGCGCGGCGCACGCGTCGGTGACCTGCTTCGAGCGGTTGCCCTTGGCGAGCATCACCTTGGAGCCGCCCGCGGCCTGGAACTGCTCGACGTAGGAGTCCATGCGGCCGGCCGTGGTCGGGCCGAAGGAGCCGGAGGCGTAACCCTCGGGGGTCTTGGCCGGGCCCGCGTAGTAGACCGGGTGGTCGCGCAGGTACTGCGGCATCTCCTCGCCCGCGTCCAGCCGCTCCTTGATCTTGGCGTGCGCGATGTCGCGGGCGACGACCAGCGAGCCGGTCAGCGACAGCCGGGTCTTGACCGGGTACTTGGACAGCTCGGCCAGTACCTCGTCCATCGGGCGGTCCAGGTCGACGCGCACGACGTCCTCGTCCGACAGGTGCTCGTCGGTGGTCTCCGGCAGGTACCGGGCCGGGTCGGTCTCCAGCTGCTCCAGGAAGACGCCCTCGGCGGTGATCTTGGCGACGGCCTGGCGGTCGGCGGAGCAGGACACGGCGATGGCGACCGGCAGCGAGGCGCCGTGCCGGGGCAGCCGCACCACGCGCACGTCGTGGCAGAAGTACTTGCCGCCGAACTGCGCGCCGATGCCGATCTTCTGCGTCAGCTCGAAGACCTTCTCCTCCAGCTCCTTGTCCCGGAAGCCGTGGCCGGTCGGCGAACCCTCGCCCGGCAGCTCGTCCAGGTAGTGCGCGGAGGCGTACTTGGCGGTCTTCAGCGCGTACTCGGCGGAGGTGCCGCCGACCACGATCGCCAGGTGGTACGGCGGGCAGGCCGCCGTGCCGAGCGAACGGATCTTCTCCTCCAGGAACTTCATCATGGAGGCCTCGTTCAGGACCGCCTTGGTCTCCTGGTAGAGGAAGGACTTGTTGGCCGAGCCGCCGCCCTTGGCCATGAACAGGAACTTGTAGGCGCCGCCGTCGGTCGCGTACAGCTCGATCTGGGCCGGCAGGTTGGAGCCGGTGTTCTTCTCCTCCCACATGGTCAGCGGGGCCATCTGGGAGTAGCGCAGGTTGAGCTTGGTGTAGGCGTCGAAGATGCCGTGCGAGAGGGCCTCCTCGTCGCCGCCCGCCGTCAGCACGTTCTGGCCGCGCTTGCCCATCACGATCGCGGTGCCGGTGTCCTGGCACATCGGCAGCACGCCGGCGGCGGCGATGTTGGCGTTCTTCAGCAGGTCCAGGGCGACGAAGCGGTCGTTGGCGGACGCCTCGGGGTCGTCCAGGATGCGGCGCAGCTGGGCGAGGTGCGCGGGACGCAGGTAGTGGGAGATGTCGTGCATCGCCTCGGCGGCGAGCGTGCGCAGTGCCTCCGGCTCCACCTTGAGGAACGTCCGGCCGTCGGCCTCGAAGGTGCTGACGCCCTCGGAGGTGATCAGTCGGTACGGAGTGGTGTCCTCACCGAGGGGAAGCAGATCCGTATAGGCGAACTCGGGCATAAGGGACATCCTCACTGGCGCTGCGTCATAGAAGCCCAACAAGCGTAGAACGTGCGCGGGGTACCGGATGTGTGAGGTGACCCTCACCGGCCCTAGTCGCGATCTATCGCGTTTGTGTACGGTAGTCGGGTGGATGAGTCGTCGCTCCAGAAGCGTGAACAGCACCCCGTGCGCCCCGTGGCCGAAGCCGATCTCCGCGCGTCCGACGCGGACCGCGACCGGGTGGCCGACATCCTTCGCGATGCCCTGGCGGAGGGCCGCCTGACCACCGAGGAGCACTCCGAGCGGCTCGACGGGGTCTACGCGGCCAAGACCGTCGGCGAACTGGAGCCGTACGTCCGTGACCTCCCCGCGGGACGCACCGCGAGCACGCCCGCCCCGGCGCCGGGGGCGCACCACTGGGTGCCCGACGGGTCCGGGGAGAACCCCAACCTGATCGGCATCCTCGGCGGCGCCGAGCGCAAGGGCCGCTGGCGGGTCGGCTCGAAGATCAACGCCGTCGCCATCATGGGCGGCGTCGTCATCGACCTCACCGAGGCCACCTTCACCAGCCCCGAGCTCGTCATCAACTGCACCGCCATCATGGGCGGCGTCGAGATCAAGGTCCCCGAGAACGTCACCCTGCGCGGCGGCGGCGTCGTGGGCATCATGGGCGGCTCCGACGTGAAGGCGTACGAGGCGCCCGATCCGAACGCCCCCGTCATCAAGGTCCAGGGCTTCGCCTTCTGGGGCGGCGTCGAGGCCAAGCCGCGCCGCGGCAAGCGCGTGAAGAAGAAGGGGCTCGGCCCCGCGGAGCTCGACGGCTGACCGCACGGCCCGGCGGCCCACCGCGGCGCGGCCCAACTCCCGCGCCGCGTACGGGGATCGACGGAACACACCACGGGCCGGCGGGCGGCGTGCCCGGCACGGTGCGCATGAACGCGCGCACAGCGGGTAGGGCAAGGGGACACGTCGCTCGCCGCAGCCCTCCTCACGCCGACAGACCCGTGGAGACGCACCGGCACCGCAGCGACGGGCAAGGGTGACACCAAGCCGAGCCGTCGTCAGGAGTATCCCGTGCTTCAACCGATCGAGCCCCCGGCACCCTCCAGGTCCTCCCTGAGTCACCCCCGGGACCTGGGCGGCCCATGGCACGCGGAGGCGGCGTGCCGCAGTGACGAGGCGGGTCTGTTCTTCGCGCCGTCCAAGGAGCCGACCGCGGCGCGGCTGTCCCGTGAGGAGGCCGCCAAGCGGGTCTGCGCGCGCTGCCCGGTGATGCTGGAGTGCCGCGAACACGCGCTGCTGCAGCCGGAACCCTACGGGGTGTGGGGCGGGATGACCGCCGCCGAGCGCAGGGTCGTCCTGGCCCGGCGCCGCCGCCGCGAGGCGGAGCTGCAGCGGCCCGGGACGCGGATCGCCGCGGCGGGCTGAGACGGGAGCGAGGACCGGGAGCCCGCCGTGCCGGCGGGCTCCCGGTCCTCGTCCGTGGGTGCGCGGCGCGGGGCCGCGGCGGCTCAGCGCGCGCGGTCGAAGTCGATGGTGCTGTAGGCGCGCAGCTTCGACAGGCGGTGCGTGGAGTCGATCTGGCGGATCGTGCCGGACTTCGAGCGCATGACCAGCGACTGGGTGATGGCCGTCTCGGCGCGGTACCGCACTCCGCGCAGCAGCTCGCCGTCCGTGATGCCGGTGGCGACGAAGAAGACGTTGTCGCCCCTGACCAGGTCGTCCGTGTGCAGGATGCGGTCCAGGTCGTGACCCGCGTCCAGGGCTCGGCGCTTCTCCGCCTCGTCCTTCGGCCACAGCTTGCCCTGGATGGTGCCGCCCAGGCACTTGATCGCGCAGGCCGCGATGATGCCCTCGGGCGTGCCGCCGACGCCCATCAGCATGTCGACGCCGGTGCCCTCCCGGACGGCCATGATCGCGCCGGCCACGTCGCCGTCGGAGATGAACTTGATGCGCGCCCCGGTCTCCCGGATCTCCTTGACGATGCCCTCGTGGCGTGGACGGTCGAGCACGACGACCGTGACGTCCTCGGGGGCGCTGCCCTTCGCCTTGGCGACCCGGCGGACGTTCACCGAGGGCGGGGCCGTGATGTCGACGTAGTCGGCGGCCTCGGGGCCGGTGACCAGCTTGTCCATGTAGAAGACGGCCGAGGGGTCGTACATCGTGCCGCGGTCGGCGGCGGCGAGCACCGCGATGGCGTTGGGCATGCCCTTGGCGGTCAGGGTGGTGCCGTCGATCGGGTCCACGGCGATGTCGCACTCCGCGCCGTTCCCGTCGCCGATGCGTTCGCCGTTGAAGAGCATCGGGGCCTCGTCCTTCTCCCCCTCGCCGATGACGACGACGCCGTTCATCGACACGGTGGAGACGAGGGTGCGCATGGCCTTGACGGCCGCGCCGTCGGCGCCGTTCTTGTCGCCGCGCCCGACCCAGCGGCCGGCCGCCATGGCGGCGGCCTCGGTGACCCGGACGAGCTCCAGGGCGAGGTTGCGGTCGGGGGCCTCGGGATTCACCTCGAGCTGCGGCGGCAGATTGTGGTTCTCGTGCTGCTCGGTCATCAGCGCACCTTTCTGTACGAGGACGGCCGGGATAGAGGGTGTTACGACCTTATCCGGACCCCGCCAGGATGAGCAGGGCACCCGTCACATGAGCGGATTTCCCGCCGGGTGCGACCCCGGGCGGCCGGACGGTCCGGGGCATGGGGGACCATAGGGGACGTGGCAAAGAAGCGCGGCACGGAAACCCTGCGGGACATGGTGCTCTCGATGGCGGCGATCGGCGTCGTCGCCGGAGGCATCTGGCTGTTCATCCCGCACGACGAGAACCACGACCCCGTCAAGGTGGTCGGCTACCGGGTCGAGCTCGACCAGGCACGGCGCGACGCCCCCTACGGGGTCGCGGCGCCGGAGGGCCTCGGCGAGGACTGGCGGGCGACCTCGGTGACGTACGAGTCCACCGACCCCAAGGCCGTGCGGTGGCACCTGGGCTTCGTCGACCCGGAGAACGAGTACGCGGCCGTCGAGCAGAGCAACGAGGCCGCGGAGAAGTTCGTCGCCGCCAAGAGCCACGAGGCGGAGCGGGTCGGCACCCGCAGCGTCGGGGGCGAGACCTGGCAGCGCTACGAGGGCCCCAAGTACGACGCGCTGGTGCGCGAGGAGGGCGGGGTGACCACGATGGTCACCGGCACGGCCCCGATGGCCCGGCTCGCGGAACTGGCCGGGGCGCTCGAGCAGCGCGGCGGCGTGCAGGGCTGAACCCCGTCACCGCCGCCGGCCCGGGGGTCTGCGCGGGGGGGGGGTGCCTCTATGTCCTTCGTCAAGCCTGTGCTGGTCACGCGGTGGCTGTTGCGGATGGGCGCGGTTCGTAGAAGGTGCCGTCGCGGAG
>NZ_JBVKBW010000030.1:0-78462 GCF_055635295.1 Streptomyces sp. NPDC111520
CTCCGTGTGGTGCAGTCCTAGACAGCTCCACCACACCGGAGGTCTTCGCCTTGATCAAGCCCCCGCAGGTGTCAACAACGCTCGTGATCAATACATCTAGCGGCAGGGGAGAGCGGAAGCCGAGCGGACGCACCGACTCCGACCCACCGCAACCGCGCGGCACAAGCCGCCCCGACCGACCGGATGGTCATGACCACCCCCTTGCATGACGCCTCAACGAGCCCTGACACGAGGGTGCTGGTGAACGTGGTGTTCGCGGCGCTGAACAGCCGGCACGCGCGGTTCGCGGACGGCGAGGGCCGGGCCCTGCGATATCTGGACTCGGTGGCTCCCTTTGCCGCGGTTCCGGACGAGGCCACCGAACAGGACTGGCGTGACCTCGCCGGACTCACCCGCCGTACGGGCGGCGCCCTCCTGCACCGGGAGCCAGGGGCGTTGCCCGAGTCCTGGGCGGCCGACCACCACATCGATCTCCACCGGTTGAACGTGGTTCAGTTCTCCGGAGCCGGCCTGGCCGCGGGCCCCGAGGACGCGGAGGACCCGGAGATCCGCGAACTGACCACCGACGACGTTCCGGCCATGGCGGATCTGGCCGCACGGACCGCACCGGGCCCCTTCCTCACGCGCACCATCGAGTTGGGCGGCTACCTCGGCATCCACCGGAACGGCGTCCTCGCCGCGATGGCCGGCGAACGCTTCTCCGCACCCACGGGCAAGCCGCGAGGCTGGACCGAGGTCAGCGCGGTGTGCACAGACCCGGCCTTCCGCGGCCAGGGGCTGGCCACCCGCTTGATGCGGGCTGTCGCCGCCCGCATCCGTGCCCGGGGCGACGAGGTCTTCCTGCACGTCATCGACACCAACACGGGCGCCATGGCGCTCTACGAGCGGATCGGGTTCCGCCGACTGACCACGATCGAAGTCACCAGGCTCACGCCCCGCTCCCACGAGCAGCGGTATCGCGCACTGGTCGAGGCCGCAGCGCCGACCCCAGAGGTTCGCGGCGTGGCGTGAAGGGAGCCGACGGCAGGCGCGCCGTGATGCCGGGTCGTCGTTTCGGCCGCGACGGCCGGCCCGGAATGCCGACCGCCTGTCACGATCACCCGCCCCCGTCCCGGGCGGGGGCGCGGCACGCCGGCGTGACGAGGGTGTCCTGGTGCTGGAGGGCCCTCAGTCCATGAGCCCTCGGCGCCGTGTGAGCGCTGGGCCCCCGTTGTGCGGGCGGCGAGGGCCCAGCGCTCGCACGCGCCGACCTGCCGACACCAGATGGTCCGCACGCCCGAACGGGTCGTCGGTCAAGGGGGCTCAGCCCCCCGTGAGCAGCAACAGCAGTGGCACGGGGATGCAGACCGCCGCCGCCAGCAGGGCGACGGTGAGGACCGTGCAGCGCAGCCGGTTCCGCAAGGTTCGATGGCGCAGGTCGTACTCGCTGTGCAGATCCCCTTCGCGCCGGGAGGCCCGCCGCAGCATCACGCCGACCAGTTCGAGGCGGTCGGCGACGTAGAGCCGGAGCACTTCGTCCCGCTGGCCGGCGGTCAGCCATGGCATGCGGTCGGCGAAGGCTCGCGCGGCGATCCTGGCGTCGCCTGCCTCGGCATGCCACGAGAGGAAGTCCTCGCACCGCGCGATGCCGTCCGCTGCGGCGGGATCGCCGGCCCCACCGGCCGGCCACGTCATGCCTGCCCCTCGCCGAGCGGTTTCGCGGCGCCCTGGCCCGGTTCGACGACGTCGCGGCGGCCGGCGTTGAGCTCCTGGTCGAGTGCGGCGACGTCGGGGTGGTGGAGGTCGAACGCCGGGGACTCGGAACGGATCTTCGGCAGGGTGAGGAAGTTGTGCCGTGGGGGCGGGCAGGAGGTCGCCCACTCCAGGGAGCGCCCGTATCCCCAGGGGTCGTCGACCTCGACCGGCCTGCCGTAGCGGGCCGACTTCCACACGTTGTAGAGGAACGGCAGGGTGGACAGGCCCAGCAGGAACGCGCCGATGGAGGAGACGGTGTTCAGGGTGGTGAAGCCGTCGGCGGCCAGGTAGTCGGCGTAGCGTCGCGGCATGCCCTCGGCGCCCAGCCAGTGCTGGACGAGGAAGGTGGTGTGGAAGCCGATGAACAGGGTCCAGAAGTGGATCTTGCCCAGGCGTTCGTCGAGCATCTTGCCGGTGAACTTGGGCCACCAGAAGTGGAAGCCGGCGAACATCGCGAACACCACGGTGCCGAAGACGACGTAGTGGAAATGGGCGACCACGAAGTAGGAGTCGGTGACGTGGAAGTCCAGCGGTGGCGAGGCCAGGACGACTCCGGTCAGGCCGCCGAACAGGAAGGTGACGAGGAAGCCGATCGCCCACAGCATGGGGGTCTCGAAACTCAGCGACCCCTTCCACATGGTGCCGATCCAGTTGAAGAACTTCACCCCCGTCGGCACGGCGATCAGGTAGGTCATGAACGCGAAGAAGGGCAGCAGGACAGCGCCGGTGGCGAACATGTGGTGGGCCCACACGGTGGCCGACAGGCCCGCGATGGAGATGGTCGCACCGATCAGGCTGACGTAGCCGAAGACGGGCTTGCGGGCGAAGACGGGAATGACCTCGGTGACGATGCCGAAGAACGGCAGGGCGATGATGTAGACCTCGGGGTGGCCGAAGAACCAGAACAGGTGCTGCCACAGCAGCGGCCCGCCGTTCTCCGGGTCGTACACGTGCGCGCCGAACTTGCGGTCCGCGAAGAGGACGAGCAGGGCGGCGGCCAGCACCGGGAACGCGAACAGCACCAGCACCGAGGTCAGCAGGATGTTCCAGGTGAAGATCGGCATCCGGAACATGGTCATCCCGGGGCAGCGCATGCAGATGATCGTGGTGATGAAGTTGACCGCGCCGAGGATCGTGCCGAACCCGGACATCGCCAGGCCCAGGATCCACATGTTGCCCCCTGCGTAGGGGGTGCGTTCGCCCCCGGAGAGCGGGGTGTAGGCGGTCCAGCCGAAGTCCGCGGCCCCCTGGGTGGTGAAGAAGCCGGCCACGGCGATCAGCGATCCGAACAGGAAGAGCCAGTAGGACAGCATGTTCAGCCGCGGGAACGCCACGTCGGGGGAGCCGATCTGCAGCGGCATGATGGCGTTCGCGAACCCGGCGAACAGCGGGGTGGCGAACATCAGCAGCATCATCGTGCCGTGCATGGTGAACGCCTGGTTGTACTGCTCGTTCGAGAGGATCTGGATGCCGGGCCGGGCCAGCTCCGCCCGCATCACCAGGGCCAGAACACCTCCGACCAGGAAGAACCCGAAGGCGCTCCCCAGGTAGAGCGACCCGATCTTCTTGTGGTCCGTCGTCGTCAGCCAGTCGACGATGACGGCGCCCGGCTTGAGCCGCTCCCGTTCCGCCCCCTGCGTCGGTTCCACCTGCACGGCCATGTCTGGTGCCGCCCTTCCACCACGTGAGCCTTGTCCGCTGCCCTTTCCCGCACTTCAAGGTGTCCGGGCACCTTTGCCAAGGTCCTTCGTAGTGCGGCCACGGGCGACCGGAGCGGATTGCCCCGACCGTGGGCGCGGCGGTCGGGGAGATGGCCTTGACCGGGGAGCCCGCTGCGAGCGCTCGATGGCGGAGCAGCCCCGCGTCGGTGCCTGAACCGTGCGCTACGCCTGCTGTGGGCGCGCCAGGCGCCGTACGGGTGACTTCCCTTCCCGGGGCGTCCCGCAGATCGACGTCGCGACCTGCCGCTCTGGTATCCGTTGATCGCGGCCCGGTCCGGTGGTGTCCCGCAGGGCGGCGCACTTGCCCTTGCCGAGTGCGCCGCCGACTCCCGAGCGATGGGGCAGCAGAGCCGGATGAGGGACCTGTGGAGGACGCCGTCCGCCCTTGAGGTCGTGGACGACGACACCCTTGGAGCCCGACAGGCCCGTGCGCCGGGGCCGGTGCCGGACGTCCGACAGTGGGGGGAGCGCCACTGTCGGTCACCCTGCTCGGGCATGGCGGAACATGCCGCATCGGACGCGGTGGCATGGGCAGGCGCACCCGTGCGGGGGCGACAGCCGAGGAGGATGCCATGAGCGAACAGGATCTCGGCAAGGGCGACGAGGTGTCCTGGAAGAGCCACGGCCATAAGGTGACGGGAGAGGTCAAGAAGAAGATCACGAAGCGGACCCGGGCGGCGGGCCGGACCGTCGACGCGTCGAGCGAGGAACCGCAGTACGAGGTGGAGAGCGACAAGAGCGGTCGCTCGGCGGTGCACAAGCCCGGAGCGCTCGGCAAGGAGGGATGAGCCATGGCCCAGGCCCAGAAGCACGACGACCGGGACCGGACGGTGGACGCCTTCGAAGAGGCGGTCAACATGACCGCAGGCAGGCTCGAGAAGTGGCTCGCCACCGAGGAGTCGAAGAGCGTCGGCCAGAGTGACGGCGGCGAGAGCGTCGGGCATGCCTCGGGCCGGCGCATCGTCACGCTCCTGCGCACCAAGAAGGGCGACCTGAGCGAAGGCGACCTGGCGCACATGCGCAAGGTCGTCGGCTACGTGCACCGGCACGTCGAGCAGCGTCCCGGCGGCGACGTCACGGACACCCGATGGCGGTACTCGCTGATGAACTGGGGCCACGATCCGCTGGACTGACCGGTGCCCGTGAAGGGGCCCCTCGGCCGGCGTGAACCGGCCGAGGGGCCCCTCCTCGGGTCCGAGCCCTCAGACCGCGTCGCTCTCCGCCGGAGCGGGGAAGCGGTCCCACACGCGGTGCGCGCCCAGCAGCGCGGTCACGTCGCGCAGCACCCCCTCGCCGTCGGAGCCGGTGACGACGCCGAGCGCGCCGGCGTCGATGCCGGCCGCGCGCAGGGCGGGTGCCGCGTCGCCCCAGGCCCCGATCGGCTTGGCGTGCCGGTAGGCCTCCTGCAGCATCAGCACGATGCGGGGGTCCACCGGCGCCGCGGCGAGCGGCGGGGCGCCCGCCTTGGCGTCACGGCCGCCCTGGGCATCGGCGGCCGGCCCGGGGGTCCCGGCCAGCAGCACGGCGTCGAACTCCACCGAGCGCGCGGTGGCGAAACTGCGCTGGACGGTGACCGGGTCGGCGCCCTCGCCCATGAGCGTGCCGCCCGTGGGCGCGACGACCAGCGCGACCATGTCGTTCGCCAGCACCGAGCGCCGGACGGCGTCCACCGCGCCCAGGTCACCGGTGCCGTCCGTGACGATGCCGATGACGCGTCCGTCGGTCGGCCAGGTGCGGCCGACCTGCGACAGCGCGGGGCTGGGCTGCGCGTCGGCGAGCGGCTCGGTGGCCGTGGGAGTGGGAAGGCCCAGTCCCTGCGCCACCTGCCGGCACAGGTAGGGATCGACGTTCGCCAGTACCTTCAGGGTGCGTTCCCTGATCGCCTGCTCGTAGCACTTGCCCAGCTCGAACGTGTAGGCGGCGATGATGTGTTCGCGCTCGGCGGGGCTCATGCTCAGCCAGAACAACCGGGGCTGGCTGAAGTGGTCGTCGAACGACGCCGGCGCCTCGCGCACCTTCGCCGCCGCCGCGACGGGCGTGGGGTGTTCGATGTAGGCGTGGTCCCCGGCGCCGGCGAAGAACGGGCAACCGCCGTCCAGGGAGTTGGGCTTGTACGGGGCGACGCCGGTGTGCACCGCGTCCTGGTGGAAGCCGTCCCGCAGCATGTCGTTGACGGCGGCGTGCGGCCGGTTGACCGGGATCTGCGGGAAGTTGGGTCCGCCGAGGCGGGTGATCTGCGTGTCGAGGTACGAGAAGAGACGCCCGGCCAGCAGCGCGTCGTCGGTGATGTCGATGCCCGGCACCAGGTGCCCGACGTGGAAGGCGACCTGCTCGGTCTCGGCGAAGAAGTTGGTGGGGTTGGCGTTGAGGGTGAGCAGCCCCACCGGCTGCACCGGCGCCAGCTCCTCCGGGACGATCTTCGTCGGATCCAGCAGATCGATGCCCTGGAAGGTCTGCTCGGGGGTGTCCGGGAACGTCTGGATGCCCAGCTCCCACTGCGGGAAGGCGCCCGCCTCGATGGCGTCGGCGAGGTCGCGGCGGTGGAAGTCCGGGTCCATGCCGCTGATCATCTGCGCCTCCTCCCACACGAGGGAGTGCACACCGGCCTTCGGCTTCCAGTGGAACTTCACCAGCGTGGTGGCGCCGCTCTCGCCGACCAGGCGGAAGGTGTGGACGCCGAACCCCTCCATCGTGCGGAAGGAACGCGGGATGCCGCGGTCGGACATGTTCCACATCGTGTGGTGGGTGGCCTCGGTGTGCAGCGAGACGAAGTCCCAGAAGGTGTCGTGGGCGCTCTGCGCCTGCGGGATCTCCCGGTCCGGGTGGGGCTTGCCGGCGTGGATGATGTCAGGGAACTTGATCGCGTCCTGGATGAAGAACACCGGGATGTTGTTGCCGACCAGGTCGAACACGCCCTCGGACGTGTAGAACTTCGTGGCGAACCCCCGGGTGTCGCGTACGGTGTCGGCGGACCCCCGGGAACCCAGGACGGTGGAGAACCGCACGAAGACCGGCGTGTCGACGTCCTTCGCGAGGAAGGCGGCCTTGCAGACCTCGGCCGCCGTGCCGTACCCGCGGAAGACACCGTGCGCGGCGGCTCCTCGGGCGTGCACCACCCGCTCCGGGATCCGCTCGTGGTCGAAGTGCATGACCTTCTCGCGCAAATGGTGGTCCTGCAGCAGCACCGGGCCGCGCGGTCCGGCCTTGAGCGAGTGGTCGGTGTCCGGCAGCCGTGCCCCCTGCGCCGTGGTGAGGAACGCCCCGTCCTGGGCCCGGACGGTCTTGGACGGTCCGTCGGGACGGCCCGTCGCGCTGAGCGGCGTGGGCACACCCTGATCGGGCTTGGGCGGCAGTGGCTCGTGCGGCTCCACCGGTTCGTCGACCGTGGGCGGCATGCTGCCGGGCACGCCGGGGATCTCCGCGCGCCCCGCCGGGGTCAGCTCGGCGGCCATGTCCGTGACCTTGTCGACGATCTTCTTCACCGGGCCTGGCTCGTTGGCCATGGCACTCTCCTGCTTCGTCCTCGGGAAACCCTTTCGCCTGCCGGTAACCGGTGCCGCCGGCGCACAAACGGGACCCGCGGGGATGTCCGCCGTTCGCGGCGGATGTGCCCCCGAGTGCCCGGCGGCCGCGCGGCGCCGGTGCCGTGAGAAGCCTGCAATCGGTTGACGTCGACCCTCCGGCATGGACGCACCGATACCGGGCACCAGACCACAAAAAGGACGACGAGGGCGCCGACGGCGCGCCCGCGGGGCCGTGGGCGGCTTCGGAGCATGACTGACCGCGCAGCGAGGAGAAGGGCATGGAGCACAAAGGGACATCCGACGAGGCGCCCCGCACGGCGCCTCACCCGGAGGACCGGCAGGATCCGCGGCCGGTTCGTGGACGTGATCCCGGCGGCGCGGAACGAGAGCAGCCGCAGAGCGAGGACGTCGAGGCGTCGCGCGACGTGCCGCCGCAGGAGCCACCCGACTGAGACGGGGGAGGACCCATGGCTGTCCCGGACGCCGGAGGGGGGTCCGGCGTCCGGGGCGTTCACCCACCGTGCGGCTGCCTCACCGCACCTTCCGGGTGCCCCCGATCCCCCGTCGCACACACGCGGACGCGGCCGTTTCCGCGGTGATCGACCGGGCAGCCGCCCCATATGACGCAATTCGGATACACGATGATGACCGAGCAGGCAGGCCCCAAGGACCTGGTGGCCCACGTCGTCCGGGCCGAGGAGGCCGGCTTCGACTTCTCGGTGACCTCCGACCACTACTTCCCCTGGCTGGACGAGCAGGGTCACGCGCCCTACGCCTGGAGCGTGCTGGGGGCGGCGGCGCAGGCCACCTCGCGAATCCCGCTGATGACGTACGTGACCTGCCCGACCGTGCGCTACCACCCCGCCGTGGTGGCGCAGAAGGCCGCGACGGTGCAGTTGCTCTCCGACGGCCGCTTCCGCCTCGGGCTGGGATCGGGCGAGAACCTCAACGAGCATGTCGTGGGAGGCGGTTGGCCCGCCGTGGACGTCCGCCAGGCGATGCTCGCCGAGGCCGTGGAGATCATCCGGGCGCTGTTCGGCGGAGGGTACGTCAACCACCGCGGCGAGCACTTCGACGTGGAGTCGGCGAAGCTGTGGGACCTGCCCGACCGGCCGCCGCCGATCGGGGTCGCGGTGTCGGGGGCGCAGTCCTGCGAACTGGCGGGGCGGCTGGCCGATCTGATGATCGCCACGGAGCCGGACGCGGATCTGGTGGCCGCCTTCGACGAGCACGGCGGCGCGGGCAAGCCGCGCGTCGGGCAGCTGCCTGTGTCCTACGACCCCGACCGGGACACGGCCGTCCGGCGGGCGCACGAGCAGTTCCGCTGGTTCGGCGGCGGATGGAAGGTCAACTCCGAACTGCCCGGCACGGCGGCCTTCGCGTCCGCGAGCGAGAACGTACGTATGGAGGACGTCGCGGAGTCCATTCCCTGCGGGGACGACCCGGAGGCCTTCGTGGAGGCGGTCCGGCCGTACGCGGAAGCGGGGTTCACCGAGATCGCCCTCGTCCAGGTCGGCGGCGACACGCAGCCGGCCTTCCTCGACTGGGCCGAGAAGACCCTCCTGCCCGCGCTCCGTGAACTCTGACGCGGGCCGCCCGTCAGAGCCATGCCGGGGGCCGCCCACACGGTCGACCCGTGTGGGCGGCCCCCGGCATGACCGGTCGCGTCAGGACTTGCCGCGGCCGGTGACGAAGTCGCGGGCGCGGTCGACCAGTCCGGTACCCGGCGCCAGCAGCTTGTTGCCCGGCGGGGTGTCCGGCGCACTGGGGTGCGGCCGGGTCGGTGCGACCTTCTTGGCCCTGCGCACCTGATCCCCGAGTTCGTTCAGCTTCTCGGGCGAGCAGGCCTGCGCCAGGCTCGGGAAGAGCTGCCGCTCCTCCTCCTGGACGTGCTCGGTGACGTCGGTGATCAGCTTGCCCACCAACTGGTCGAACCGGGCGTCGTCGATGTCGACGTCCTCCAGGTCCTTGAGGACCTGCTCGACCTCGGCGTGCTCACCGATCTCCTTGTCGGCCAGGGCGTCCCCTCCGGGCAGGTGCTCCCGGACGGCCGGGTAGAGGTACATCTCCTCGGCCACCGAATGCCGCACCAGCTCGATGGTGACCTCGTCCATGACGTTCCTGCGTTCCTTGTCGCCCGGGGGCAGGGCCCGCAGACGGGCGAAGTACTCCTCCACCTCGCGGTGGTCGGCCGTGAGTTCCGCGATGACGTTTCCGCCGTGTCCCATCACGTGACTCCCTTCCGTTCCGGTGTGCGTGGACGGTCTCTCCCCGGGCGGCTTCCCCCTTCCACGCCGGGCACGCCCCCTTTCCTCAGCACTCCGGACGGCGGTGTTCCGCCCACGCCGCGGCCGTGACGGCGGGATCGGCCAGCACGTCGGCGGCCGTGCAGGCCAGCGCCCGCGCGGCGGCCAGCATGACCTCACGGGCCCGCGGCGCGGCCGCGGCCGCCGCGAAACGCGGGGTGTGGTCGGAACCGTCGGCGTCCATGATCGCCACGAACGGATGGATGGTCGGCAGGCGGTTGCTGACCGTGCCGACGTCGGACGAACCCAGGTGGACACCCGGCACCGGTTCGCCCGCCTGCACGCCCGCCCGTGCCAGATGGGCGGTGAACCGTGCCGAAAGGAGCTCGCTGTTGCGGAAGTGGTCGTAACCCGAATCGACGGGGGAGACCTTCGTCCGGGTGCCGGTGGCGTGCGCCACCCCCTGGGCGCAGTCGGCCAGAGCGTCCGCCAGCTCGTCACGGGCGGCCGTGGTGGCTCCGCGCAGGCCGAACAGCCCCTCGGCGTACTCGGGGACGACGTTGGTGGCCTTGCCGCCCTCGGTGACGATGCCCTGGACGTGCGATCCGGCGGGCAGACGCCGGCCGAGCACGGACAGGGTGTTGAAGAACTGGATCAGTGCGGCCAGTGCGTCGATCCCCTCGGTCGGACTGCCCGTGGGATGGGCGGCCCGGCCGTGGAAGGCCACCCTCACCTGGGCCGAAGCGGTGAGCGGTGCCCACGACCAGCTGTGCACGCCGGGATGGAACATCAGCGCGGCGTCCACCCCGTCGAAGACGCCCGCCTCGGCCATGACGACCTTGCCGCCGCCCCGCTCCTCCGCCGGGGTACCCACCACCAGCAGGGTTCCTCGCACCTCCGGCACGGCGCCGTAGAGGGCGAGGCCGGCGCCGAGCCCCGCCGCCGCGATGAGGTTGTGGCCGCAGGCGTGACCCATCCCGGGCAGGGCGTCGTACTCGAGGAGCAGGGCCACCCGTGGGGTACCGCCGTCACCGGCGGCCGCGACGAAGGCCGTCGGCAGGCCCGCGACGCCGCGCCGGACGGAGAAGCCCTCCCGTTCCAGGTGGCCGGTCAGCAGCTCGGCCGCCCTGTGCTCCTCGAAGGGCGGCTCCGGGTCCCCGTGGAGCGTCGAAGCCACCTCCCACAGCGGCCCGGCGCGGGCTGCGAGCTGTTCCGCGACGCGGGCGTACACCTGGTCCAAGGGCTCGTCCACGGGTGACCTCCCGGATGTGTGCCGGACGCCTACCCGGGCCGGTGCGCGGCACCGCGCCAGGCATGAGCCGCCGCTGCCGGGGCACGCGCCCCGAAGGGCAGAAAATGCGCGAAAGGTACTCTTCGAGAGGGAAGCGCGATGACGAAGAAGCAGCATCCTCCGCACGGCGAGGGGCCGAGCCGCCACAAGGGCGACGACCAGCACGGCTGGGCCACCGACGTGGACGCGGAGCAGCAGCAGGACAACCCCAGCGGCCACCGCTCGTTCCACCCGGACACCTACGCACCCGGCGGGAAGAACCGCGAACCGTCCCCCAAGGACATCGCGGAGTCCACCGCCGGCACGCCGGCGCACGACGTCTCGCGCAGCGGTGAGGAGCGGGCCGGCAAGACCGGCAAGCGGCAGATCCAGGACACCGGGAAACGCGGCCCCTCCGGCCGTCCCAGCGGCGCCAAGGACACGTCCGAGTTCAGCGGGGTCGACCCGCAGGAGCCGAAGACCGAGCACCGCGGCCGCTGACCCGCGTCCCGTCCCCGGGGGCGTTTCCCCCTGAAGGGCGCGGGCAGCCGCAGATCATGGACCATTCGCACGCGCCGGTCCTGGAGGCGCTCGCCGCCTACCACGCGACCGGACAGACACCGTTCACCCCGCCCGGCCACAAACAGGGCCGGGGCACCGACGAGCGCGTCCTGGAAGCGCTGGGCGAGTCCGTCTTCCGCTGCGACATCCTGGCCACCAGCGGACTCGACGACCGCACCTCCTCGCACGAAGTCCTGGAGAAGGCACAGGAGCTCATGGCGGACGCCGTGGGAGCGGACCACACGTTCTTCTCCACCTGCGGCAGCTCGCTGTCGGTGAAGTCGGCCATGCTCTCGGTCGCCGGACCGCACGAGAAGCTCGTCGTCGGCCGGGACGCCCACAAGTCCGTCATCTCGGGGCTGATCCTCTCCGGCCAGGAGCCGGTCTGGGTGCGCCCGCAGTGGGATCCGGACCTCCACCTGGCCCACCCGCCCTCCCCGCAGGCGGTCGCCGCCGCCCTGCGCGACCACCCCGACGCCAAGGGCGCCCTGGTCACCAGCCCCACCCCGTACGGAACGTGCGCGGACCTGTGCGCGATCGCGGAGGAGTGCCACCGGCAGGGCAAGCCGCTCATCGTGGACGAGGCGTGGGGGGCACATCTGCCCTTCCACCCCTCGCTGCCGACCTGGGCCATGGACGCCGGAGCCGACGTGTGCGTCACCTCGGTGCACAAGATGGGCTCCGCCCTGGAGCAGACGTCGGTCTTCCACCTCCAGGGCGACCTGGTCGACCCGGCCGTGCTCAAGGCCCGCGAGGACCTGCTGGGCACCACCAGCCCGTCGGTGCTGCTGTACGCCGCTCTGGACGGCTGGCGCCGCCAGATGGTCGAACACGGGCACGCCCTGTACGACCGGGCTCTCGCCCTGGCCGACGCCCTGCGCGGCCAGATCGAGGGGCTCGGCGGCTACCACGTGCACGGGCGGGAGGACTTCTGCGGGCCGGACAAGGCCGCGGATCTGGACCCGCTCCAGGTGATCGTCGACATCTCCGCGCTGGGCGTCACCGGTTACCGGGCAGCCGACTGGCTGCGCGCCCACCACGGGGTGAACCTCCACGTGAGCGACCACCGCCGGATCAGCGCCCAGCTCACCCACGCCGACAACGACGACACCGCCAAGGTGCTGGTGACCGCCTTGGCCGACCTGGCCGACCACCTGGACGACCTGCGCCCCACGCCGGCCGTGGACGTCCCGAGCCCGGGCGAACTCTGCCTGGAACAGGTCGTCCTGCCGCGGGACGCCTTCTTCGGCCCCACCGAGCAGGTCCCGGTCGCCGAGGCCGAAGGACGGATCACCGCCGAGATGCTCACGCCGTACCCGCCGGGCATCCCCGCCGCCCTCCCCGGCGAACGCCTCGACCGGGAGGTGCTGGACTACCTGCGCACCGGGGTCGAGGCCGGGATGGTCGTCCCCGACGCCACCGACCGGCAAGTGCACTCCATCCGCGTCACCAGCGAGAAGTGACGGAGGAACAAACCCCATGACCTCCCGCAACGAGGACCCGGTCACCCGCCACCCGCAGCCGGACTTCCCCGCGCAGGACCAGCCGCACCCGGGGTGGACCGGCCCCATGGACCCGCCCCCCGACCACGGCGAGACCTCGTACGAGGGCTGCGGCCGGCTCGAGGGCAAGGCCGCGGTGATCACCGGCGGCGACTCCGGCATCGGCAGGGCGGTCGCGCTCGCCTTCGCCCGCGAAGGGGCGGACGTGCTGATCACCCATCTCCCGGAGGAGAGGGAGGACGCGGACACCACCGTGGGGCTCGTGGTGGACGTCGGGCGGAAGGGCGTCGCCCTCTCTTGCGACGTCCGTGAGGAGGACCAGTGCCGTGAGGTGATCGACCTGGCGCTCGCCCAGTTCGGGCGGCTCGACGTCCTGGTGAACAACGCCGCGTACCAGATGTCGCAGCCGGACGGGATCGGCGCCATCACCACGGAGCAGTTCGACCGCGTGCTCAAGACCAACCTGTACGCGATGTTCTGGCTGTCGAAGATGGCGCTCGAGCACCTTCCGGCCGGCGGTTCCATCATCAACACCAGCTCGGTGCAGGCCTACAAGCCCAGTCCGCACCTGCTGGACTACGCGATGACGAAGGCGGCCATCGTCAACTTCACGCAGTCGCTGGCGCAGATGGTCGCCGGGAAGGGCATCCGCGTCAACGCGGTGGCCCCGGGACCGGTGTGGACGCCGCTCATCCCCGCGACGCTGCCGGACACCACGGAGTTCGGCAAGCAGTCACCGCTCGGCCGCCCCGCCCAGCCGGCCGAGATGGCCCCGGCGTACGTGTTCCTCGCCTCGCAGGAGGCGAGTTACATCACGGCGGAGGTCGTCAACGCGACCGGCGGCACGCCGCTGCCGTAGGCTCGTCCGGCGGACCACGGGCCGAGCCGGTGCCGGATTGAGGACCTGGCCAGAGTGCTGATCGTGTCGACCGCCCCCGGCAGGCGGTGCCGGAGTCGGCACGTGGACAGCATCCCCGCCAACCGGCGGCTCCGGAACCGGATCAGCAGCGCCTACCAGCACCGGCACGACCCGCGGATCGGCGCCACACCGCCGCTGTGGGGCATGTACTCCATCCCGCGGCCCGAACTCGGAACGCCCAACGGCTACAGCGAAACCGACCCACCCGACTGGGCACACCGCTGGCCGGCGGAAGTGCTCTGGGTGACCCACAAACCGTAGGTTCCGCCGCGCCGAGACGTGATGGCGTCCCCTCTCGAAGCGCGGGCTGGGGCCGCAGCCGGGACCGGAACGGAGGAGGAGACGCGGGTCGGGCCCCCGGCGCATGCTCCCCGGGTACTGCGCGCACAGGGGTACGAGCGGCCCCGTCGCGCGTGTGTGCGGCACAGGTCGACGGGGCCGCGTCCATGGGCGACCCCGCTCACGAGGGCTGAATCTCGTCCGCTTGGGGCGGGGCCGCACTTCCAGGGTGCGGGCACACCCGCCCAGGGGCACGCTGGGCACGTGGAACACCGCATAGTCGTGATGCCGCCCTCCGACACCGGGGGCCGGGTCGTCCGCGCCGACGGGGAGGTCCTCGGCACCGCGTACCGCACGGCCGACCTGCTGGAGTTCCTGTGGCGCGCGGGCCTCGACCCCGACGGCATCAGCCTCCTCGACGAGGACCTCATCGAGTGGCACGGAGGTGGCCCCGACGTGTGGTGACGGCAAGCCACGGGAACCAGGGAACCGTGAGCCACGAAGCCGAAGAAGACTTCACCCCGCCGGCGAACCCGCGCATGGTCGAGGCCGTCCTCCAGGGGCCGGACGACGAGGTCGCGCTGCTCCGGGAGTGGATCGAGTTCCGGGCCGCCGAGGTCCGGAGCCTGCTGGTGGACCTGCCGGACGGCACCGTCCGCTGCCGGATGTACGTCATCACCGAAGAGGCGTAGCCCTACGGCCGCCCCGCCCGGCCGATCGGGCGGCCCGGCGGGCGTGCCGCAAGCCGTAGGAGCCCGTTGCGTGGGGGTCAGGCCAGGCCCGCGGCGATGGCGCGGCGCACGGCGTCGGCCCGGTCCCGGATGTCCGCCTTGGCGAAGAGGTTGTTGATGTGGGTCTTGACCGTGGCCTCGCTGATGAACAGGTGCTCGGCGATGGCCCGGTTCGGCAGGCCCCGCCCGATGAGCGTCAGCACCTCGCGCTCGCGGGGGGTGATGTCCCCGGGCAGCGGTCGCGCCGGCTCCGGCGGCCCGGTGCGCGCGGTGGCGAGGAGCCGGTCCTGGACCTCGCGGTCGAGCACGGACTGACCGGCGGCGGCCGCCCTGATCGCGCGGAGGATGTCCCGCCGCCCGGCGTTCTTGGTGAGGTACCCGCGGGCCCCGGCGCTCAGCGCGGACAGGATGGAGTCGTCGTCGGCGAAGGTGGTCAGCACGACCACGGCCACCTCCGGGTGCTCCGCGCCGAGCCGGCGGGTCGCCTCGGTCCCGTCCATCACGGGCATCCGCAGGTCCATCAGCACCACGTCGACCGGCCCCGTGGCGACGGCCGCCAGGACCTCGGCCCCGTTCGCCGCGGCCGCGACGACCTCGATGTCCTCGGACAGCGCGAGGACGGCCGCGAGCGGCTCGCGGACGGCTGCCTGGTCGTCGGCGACGACCACCCGCAACGGCTCGTGGTTCTCGCCCTGCTCACTCATCGGGGATCACTGCCTCCACCTGCCAGCCGCCCTCGTCCGGTCCCTCGGTGACCGGGCCCGCGGAGATGGTGCCGCCCAGCAGGGCGACGCGTTCCCGCATACCGATCAGTCCCATTCCGCTCCCGCCGCCGGGGGCCACCGTACGGGTCCCGGCACGGTTGCGGATCGTCAGTGCGGTCGAGGAGGCGGCGAACGCCAGCTCCACGCGGACCTCGCCGCCGGGTGCGTAGCGGGCGGCGTTGGTGAGGGCCTCCTGGGCGATCCGCAGCAGGTTCTGGGTCACCGGGGCCGGCACCTCACGGACGGCGCCGGTGACGGCGAGCGCGTCGCGGTGGCCGGAGGATTCGAGCATCGCGGTCAGGCTCTCGACCAGCGGCAGGGCGTCCTCGCGCAGCGCGTGCACGGTCCACTGCGCCTGCTTCAGGCTGTCCCTGACCATGCCGTGCGCCTTGGCGTTGGCCTCGCGGACCTTGGCCAGGTCCCCGGTGTCGAGCAGCGCGTCGGCCAGTTCCAGCTGCATGTTGATGCCCGCCAGCGAGTGCGCCAGCACGTCGTGGACGTCCCGGGCGATCCGGCCGCGCTCGGTCAGCACGGCGGTCCGCGCCTCGGCCCGGGCGGCACGTTCCGCCGACTCGGCCGCCGAGAGCGCCGCCTGCACGGCCTGGTGCCGGCTGCGGTTGAGTATCCCCGCCAGGACCGGGGCGCCGGTGGCGAGACCGAGCGCCCAGGGCAGTACGTCGTGCCCCTGCCCGAGACGGAGGTACAGCACGCCGCCGCACAGCAGGCTGCACAGCAGCGCGAGGGCCAGGGCGGGACGGGTCTCCAGCCGGTATCCGATGTGACCGCTGATGAAGAAGGCGAAGAGGTAGGTCGTCCCGGTGGCGCCGGCGCCGATCAGCGCCGCCGCCGCGACGATGCCGAGCGTGAACCACACCAGGGCGGCCCGCGGGGGCACCTTCGCCTCGGGCAGCGCCCGGACGAGGAGAGCGGCGCAGTTGACCACGAAGAGCGCGAGCACGAGCAGTCCGTGGCCGCTGAGGCCCATGGGACGGATGGTCAGCGCCCCCGCGACGACGACCGCTGCCGGGATGATCCATCGCGTCCGGGGGTCCCGCCCTGGAAGTGGCCGCGGGCCGCTCCCCGCGGACGGGGCCTGCCCCGGCGACGGGGTCGTGGCTGCGGGCATGGCCCGACCATAGCCCACCGGTGTCCCGCGCGAGTCCGTCGTCACACCAGGTGGTCGAGGGCGGGCGCGGCGGACGCGGTCCGGGGGGAGCGGCCCACCGTCCGGCTCCGGACGAAGATCGTGGCCAGCCGCGTCACGACCTCGGTGAGGGCCATGAGGACGAAGGCCGCGACCCATGCCTGACTGCTGGTGATGTCGTGGGCCACGCTGAACCGGGCGACGTCGTCCCCACCGCCGCCGTGCTCCACCCACAGCTGGAAGCCCATCCGCGCGCCCATGCCGAGCACCCACAGGACCGCCGAGACCACGCCGGCCTTGATCAGGACGTCCTCACCGGAGACCCGGACCCGGGTGTACGCACCGCCGACGACACCCAGCACGGCACCGACGCCCATCAGGGAGCCGATCAGCACCAGGTCGTTGCCGGCGGTGGGTATCGAGTCGAGGTACGTGTGGGCCACGAAGGCCACGATCCCCAGGGGGAGGAGGAACGACAGGGGGCGCAGCCGGCCCTCGCGCAGCTGCCGGAAGACGACGAGGATGAGGGCGATGTCGGTGATCCACTCGGTTGCTGTCATGCCCGCAAGCTTGCTGCGGCACGGCCCGCGGCACCTGGACCCATGGGTGGAGTCCCGGGTGGAGATCGGAGGGCGGCCCTGGGGGACCTGGTCAGGCGTGTCCCCGCCTCGCGCGGAGCGGCGAGCACGCCGTCAGTCTCCGCAGCCGCCTGAAGGTCGCGGGGTGACCGGCGTCGCGGGGTTCCCCGGGGCCGGCGGCGCACGCGGAAAGCGGTCGTGCGTCAGGCCGGGGCGTCGGCGTCCGGCACGGAGGCCGCGAACGCCTCGGGGCCCTGCTCCGCCGCCGCCGGGTCCATCCACATGACCTGCCAGCCGTGGCCGTCGAGGTCGAAGAAGCTGCGCGCGTACATGAAGCCGTGGTCCTCGGCACCGTCCGCCTCGGTGCCGCCCGCCGCGAGCGCGGCGGCGCCGACCCTGTCGACCTCGTCGCGGGAAGACACGCTGAAGCAGTACAGCGCCAGCGCGTGCGTGCGGGGATCGGCCATCGGCAGTTTCGAGAACTCCGCGAACTTCTCGCGGCCGAGCAGCATGACGAAGGCGTGCTCGCCGACCAGCATGCAGGCGCTGCTCTCGTCGGCGAACATCGGGTTGAAGGCGAACCCGAGCCCGGCGAAGAACGCCTTGCTGCGCTCGAGGTCCGCCACGGGGAGGTTCACGAACAGCATGCGGCCGGGGTGTGCGGGATAGGTCATGGCGGGTCTCCAGTGTGCGGCTCGATGGCGTACGTCGTGGTGGACCGGCCCCGCCGGCGGAACTCATCGGTGGGCCTCGACTACGTCGCGGTCGCGGCGGTGTCGACCGTCCATCGCGGCTTCAACACGCCCGCGCGTCGGGCCGGTTGCCCGAGGGCGTAGCCTGCTGCTCCCGCTGCGCGTCGGCGAGCATGTCCGAGTGGTCCGGACGCACGATGCGGGTGATCGCGCGTCGGCGTCGTCCGGGGGCGCGTGACGGCAATGGATCTTGCTATGGGATGATCTTGATTCGTGGCTCGTGGAGATCTGACGGACGAGCAGTGGGCGGTGCTGGAGCCGTTGCTGCCCGTGCGCAAGAAGGTCGGCCGGCCGGCGACGTGGACCCGGCGGCAGTTGATCGACGGCATACGGTTCCGGGTCCGCACCGGGGTGCCCTGGCGGGAGGTGCCGGAACGGTACGGGCCGTGGGGCCGGGTGTACGACCTGTTCCGCCGCTGGCAGAGGGACGGCACCTGGCAACGGGTCGTCACCCAGCTCCAGGTCGGGGCGGGTGCGGCGGACGTGATCACCTGGGATCCCGCCGTCGACCCCGACGTCAGCCGGGCCCACCGGCACGCGGCGGGCGTGCGGAGAAGAGCGAGTTTCGCGAGGAGCCGCATGACGGCGCCGGCACAGGCCCGGACGGCAGCCGCCGGACGGGGCCGTCCCGGTGCGCCCGCTCCCACCTGGCCACCCGTTGCGGAGACACCGCGCCGAGGCGACGGGATACGGCGGTGACCAGCGCATTCGGTAGCGGCCCTCGCGCCCGCATGCGCCGGCGCGGACGGGGAAGGCGCGGGCTGGGAACGCGTGCCACTTCGACCTGAGGAGACGCCATGCTGATGGCCCACCCCGCCGTGCTGGACGACCTGGTCGACCGGTACCAGACGCTCCGCCTGCTGGACCCTGAGGACCCCGAGGTACAGCGGCGGCTCGACGACGTCTCGTACACGCTGTGCGTCGCCACCGGTACCAGCGACGTCGACGCCGCCCTGATCGCCGCGCGCCTCCACCTGCCGGGCGCCCGCCCGCACGACGACTCCACGGTCCCGGCCTGACCCGTGCAGCAGGGCCCCGGCGGAGCCGCGCGGCGCGCCGAAGCGCCGTCAGTCGTCCGTGGCCAGGAGGTGGATCCGGCAGCGGACGTTGCCGTCCGGCAACTCCATGAGCATGCTGCTGCCGATCGCCGCACGGCTCTCGATCCACGCCCGGACGCGTGAGACCTGGTCGGCAGGGCCGTCCAGGGTCACGTCCACCATGTCGGCGTGCGAGGGCGGGAAGAAGTCCTCCGCGTCCTCCCGGCCCGGACCGTGCCCGGCAACGAGCTCTTGGGGGCCGGTGTGACCGCACCGCCATACCGACGGCCCGGCGCCGCGCCACTCGACGAGGTCGGGGTCGGTCACGCTGACCTCGAGGGGATTGACACCCGCTCGCCGCAGGAATTCCAGGAAGTCACGCATGTCATAGGCGACACCGAGGATCTCCCCGTCGACGCGCACATGACGGCCGCCGGTGTCCGACGGCGGATAGACGATCACCCGGCAGGCGGCGGTCACGGCAGCGCCCCTCCCCGGCGGCCCTTCGAGGCCGCCCGATCGCGGCTCGAGCCTGCGGACATGGTGCTCACTTCCCGGGAGTCCTTCGGCGCCCGGTCCCCGTCCGGTGGGCCCCGGACGTCACGGGCCGGTTGCCGCAGGTGCGGCGGTCCGGGGCCGGCCGCCGACCGCCGTTCCCGGCGGGCGTCCTCCGGCCTGTACGACGGCCGGCGGCGGCACTCCCCAGTGGCACCTGACGCCTTGCCCGTCCGACGGCGGCAAAACCTGTACCCGTCGTCACGTTCGCGTCGTCCGGGAGCGTTTTGTCGTGACCGCCTCGGGCAGGCGCGCCCTGTTCGGTCGTCACGTCGAGGAGCGACGACACAGAGGGAGGCCGACCATGGGCAAGAAGCGGGACAAGGAAGCAGCGGAATCCGCCGTCAGGGGGCCCGGCGCGGCCGGCGGCAAGGAGGACCGGGCGCACGAGCGGGTGGTCCGCGGCACCGCCGCCGGCGCCGAAGGCTACTCCGCGGAACACGGTACGTCGGCCGGCAACCCCCTCGAGGGACTGGAGATGCACCGACCCGAGAAGCGCGCCGACGAGACCTGAGCCGGCCCCTGCATCCGGCATCGACGCCGTCGGCCGGGTACAGCCGGTCCGTGCACGCCCGTAGCCCGCTGCACCGGCGGCACGGGGGTGCCCCGTCCGGGCGGTGGACCGCAACGGTCCGGCCGGCTCGTGTGGCGATCGGTGCGCGGGGTCCACGGACGCCGTCGTTCCCTGACGAGCCCAGCCGATCGGGTCAACGAGGATCACGCAGGCCCTGAGGGGCGTGCCGCAGGCGTGGGCGGGTACGCGCTCCCCGGCTGCCCGTGAGGGCACGTCCACGGGGCGCGGCAGGACGGAGGGCCGCTCATGAACGACGCCGAGGCCGGCGGGCCGCCGGGCAGGTGGCGACTCACTGCGGGCGAGACCGGTGAGGCGCGGTCGTGGAGCGGCGCCCCCGCGGAGACCGGGAGGGAGCCGGCCCTGCCGGTGGACCACACGCAGGCGATCCTGGAGACGACAAAGCGGGTGGCGGCCGTGTTGAAGGCGGCAGGGCTGCCGTTCGCGCTGACCGGGAGCGTCGCCGCGTACGCGCACGGGGTGCCGGGAAACCTGCAGCACGACACGGACTTCTGCGTCCGCCGTGAGGACGCCGAGGCCGTGCTGCGAGCTCTGGGCGAGGACGGTGTCCAGGCCGTCCCCGCCCCGGAGGACTGGCTGGTCAAGGCTCGGGCCGACGGTGAGGACATCGACCTGATCTTCGAACTCGGACGCCGCCCCGTGACCGCCGAACTTCTGCGCGGCGCCCCTGTGCTTCCCGTGGATTCCGTGCGGATGCCCGTCCTGCCGCCCACCGACCTGCTGAGCACCCTCCTCGGCGCCCTCACCGAGCAGCACTGCGACTTCACCGCCCTGCTGCCCCTGGCCCGTACCCTGCGCGAGCGCATCGACTGGGGGCTGATCCGTGAGCGGTACCAGTCGGAACCGTTGCCCGACGCGTTCCTGTACCTACTCGGACGGCTCGGCGTCATCGACCCGGGAAAGGGCCCGTCATGAGCGCCACCGACGACTACTCCATCGAGCGCCTGCGCCGCCGTCTGGCCGGTGACGAGGTCGCCGAGCTGGGCGTCCGGGTCGAGGGGCGGGGTGGGGCCGTAGTGCTGTCGGGCACCGTGTCCGACGTGCCCGAGCGGGATGCCATCGTGCGGATCGCCGAGGAGGAGGCGGGCGGCTCACCCGTCGTCTGCGACCTGCGGATCAGCAGCGTCGCGGCCCCCGACCACGCCGAGGAACTGCCGTGATCCGCGTGGCCGCCGTCGGCGACATCCACCTCGGCCTCGAGAGCCGCAACACGCTCCGGCCGGCCTTCGAGACACTGCGGGAGTGCGCGGACGTCCTGCTGCTGGCCGGGGACCTCACCCGTCACGGAACCGTGGAGGAGGCCGAGGTCGTCGCGGGTGAGGTCGCCCGGCTACCGGTGCCCGTCGTGGCCGTGCTCGGCAACCACGACCACCACAGCGGGCAGGAGGCGGAGGTCACAGCCGTGCTGGCCGCCTCCGGGGTCACCGTCCTGGAGGGCGGGGGCACGGTCGTCGACCTGGGTGGGACGCGGCTGGCCGTCGCCGGTACCAAGGGGTTCGGCGGCGGCTTCGCCGGGCGGAGCGCCGGTGAGTTCGGGGAACCGGAGATGAAGGCATTCGTGGCCCTGACGCGCCGCTGTGCGACGGGGCTGCGCACCGCCCTGGAGCGACTGCCGCAGGACGCGCACACGGTACGGGTGGCACTCACGCACTTCTCACCCGTGGCCGACACCCTGGCCGGGGAGCCCCCCGAGATCCACCCGTTCCTCGGCAGCTACCTCCTGGCGGAGGCGATCGACGAAGGCGGAGCCGACCTTGCGGTGCACGGCCACGCACACCGGGGCGTCGAGCGGGGCATGACCGCGGGCGGCGTACGCGTCCGCAACGTGGCCCAGCCCGTGATCGACAGCGCCTTCGCCGTCTACCGGCTGCACGCCGGGTAGCAGACCTGGCGGGGACAGTGCATTTCCCGAGAAGGTGATGCGAGATGACCGGGACGACCCGGGACCGGGACACCACGAAGGACAAGGCGACCGTCAAGGCACTGCTGGACCACGAAGGCCATACCTACGCCGAGGACGCCGGCGTCAGGCTGAGGAACACCCCGCAGCCGCTGTACCAGGTGCTGGTGGCCGCGTGCCTGCTCAGCGCCCGCATCAAGGCGTCCGTGGCCACCGCCGCGGCGCACGAGCTGTTCGCCGCCGGGATGCGCGACCCCCGCAGGATGCGCGACGCCACCTGGCAGCAGCGGGTCGACGCCCTCGGCCGGGGCCACTACCGGCGCTACGACGAGCGCACGGCGACGCAGCTCGGGGACGGCGCACAGCTGCTCCTGGACCGCTACGGAGGCGATCTGCGCCGCTTGCGGGACGAGGCGGACGGCGACCCGGACGCGATCCGCCGCGCCCTGCGCGAGGTTCCCGGGCTGGGACCCGTCGGCGTGGAGATCTTCCTGCGCGAGGTGCAGGCGGTCTGGCCGGAGACCGGCCCGCTCTTCGACGACAAGGCGCTCAAGGGCGCGGAACGGCTCGGACTGCCCGCACGGCCGGAGGCACTGGCCGACCTGGTGCCGGAGGCCGCGTACGCGGTCTTCGCGGCAGCCCTGGTGCGGGCGGCGCTGGACCGGCACGTGGTCGAGGAGGTAGCCGAGGCGCAGCCCTGAGCGGAGCCCCGCCGGACGTCAGTGGGCCGCCTCGCCGAGGGCGCGGGCGAGATCCGGCAGACTCGCCGCCTCACGGTCCGGCCGTGTCATGAAGGCGGGGTAGTGGGCCGTGCCCCTGCGCAGCCAGGCACTCGCGAGTCCGGCTCGCCGCGCACCGTCCACGTCCCATGGGTGGACGGCGACGAGCAGCGCCTCTTCGGGCCGCACACCGGCCCGGTCGACGGCGTGGTGGTAGGCGGCCGCCGCCGGTTTCCAGCAGCGGGACCCCGAGACGTCCAGCAGGGCGTCGAAGTGCTCCAGCAAGCCGGCACCGTCCAGCAGGCGCCGGGTGGTCGCCGCCGAGCCGTTGGTCAGGGTGAGCAGCCGGTAGCCGGCGGCGCGCAGTTCCCGTACGCCGTCGGGTACGTCCGGGTGCACGGCGAGTTCGGTGAAGCCCTCGAGTACGTGGCGTGCGGCGTCCTCCGCGTCACCGCTCCAGCCCGGCGACGCGGTGAGCAGCACGCGGACGTTCTCCGTCGCGATCTCCGTGAAGTCCGCGTACCCGCCGGCGGCCGTCAGTGCGAAGCCGTCGCGCAGGACCGCGGCGAACCAGGCGGGCAGCAGGTCCCGCGACACGCCGACCTCCTCGAAGCGCCCGCCCAGCGGCGTCAGGTCGCTGAGGGTCTCGTTGACGTCGAAGACGATCACGCGGACAGGGTTCTCGGCCGCCATGGCGTGCCTCCGGAGCGACGGGCTGGTGCCTGTCCTTCCATCGTGCGGCCCCGCGGCTCGCCGCCGGGACCGGACTGTTCGGCTCCGCATTTCTGGGCAGCACGTATATGAGGTGAGAAAAATGGATGAAAGTGGTCGTAATTCGTCGTCGGCCGTGATGGAGGCCGTGGCGCATCCCCTGGACACGATGAGGTCGACCGCGCAGCGGGTGCCGGGTGCCGAGGCCGTCAAGGGGGCGTTCGACAGTGTGCTGGACACGGTGGGCGTGGTCTCGCCGCAGACACGACGGGTCGCCGCGTACACGGGGGCGGGACTCCTCGGCGTCGCCGGAGTCGTCGAGTGGCCGGTGGCGGCTGCGGGAGCCGCCGCGGTGTGGCTGACGCAGCAGCGTTCCGCCGCGCGGCGCGGGAAGGCACCGCTCCAGGACCAGGCCGAGGCCCAAACTGCCCCGGGTACACCGGACATGCAGGATTCCATGGTCCCGCCGGAGACCCGGGTACCGGCCGCCCCGCACGCGCAGGGCCACATGTCCGCTCCGCAGACGCGGGAGGCGCCGATGGCCGAGAAGGGACCGGACGCCATGACGATGCCCGATGAGCTGCCGGTTCCCGAGGGCGGTCCCAGCAAGGCCAAGATCAAGGCCAAGGAGGGCCGGACCAAGGCGAAGGAAGGCAAGAAGGCGAAGGCCGCCACCGCATGAGGCCGGCGACCGGGCTGGGGCTGCTCATCGGACTCCCCGTGGCGGGCCTGCGACTCGCGGCGGCCGCCCCCACCGACGTCGCGCGGCATGTGCTTCCGCTGGCGGACGCCGGTGCGCGGGCGGCGGTGCGCAGCGCCGCGACCGCCTCGCGCGGCGCCGTACGGCTGGGCAGGGCCGCACGTCAGGCGATGAACCCGGGACGCTGCTGGGTCGGCGTGCGCCGACTGCACGTCCCACTGGGCCCACGTCCCGGATCCGCCCTCGCCCCCAGGCAACTGGAGGCGGCCGGCCGCAGGGTCGCCGCGTCACTGGCCCGGCATCCCGAAGTCCTGGCCGCCTACTGGGACGGCGGTCTTGCGTCACTGGTCGTGCAGTTGGCCGAGGACGCGGTCGCCGACAGCGTGGCGGCGCGAGCGGCCGAACTGGCCGACGACGAGCAGTTGGAGCCGCCCGGGGAACCGGCACTGGAGCACGGCCACCCGGGGCGGGCCCCGGGCGCCCGCGTGCATGCCGTCGCCCTCTGCTGCGACATGGCGGGCATCGCCACCGCCACGACCGCACGAGTCCTGCGGCTCAACCGCTCCCCACGCATGGTGACCGCCGCCGTCACGGCACTGCGCGAGGACTCACGACCGCGGTCCTGGCTCCAGGACAGACTTGGGGAACCGGCCACGGACGTGGTCCTCTCGGCCGCCTACGCGGCCGCGCACGGCTTCGGGCAGTCCCCGACCGCCCTGGTGCTGGACGCGGCCCTGCGCGCGGGTCAGCTCGTCGAATCGGTCGCTCGTTCCGCGCTGTTCGACGAGGTCCACGACCGGCTGTGCACCCCCGAGCGGCACAGTCTTCCGACGCCACAGGTACGGCGCCCCCGCCTGCACGTCATGCCCGCCCAGCGGTACGCCGACCGGGCCGTCACCGGAGGGCTGCTGGGGGCCGCGGCGACCCTGGCCTTCACCCGTGACGGCGCCGAGGCCGCCGAGGCGGTTCTGGCCGCCTCGCCGCGCGCCGCCCGCTACGGGCCCGTCGCGTACACCGCGGCCCTGGGCACCGGACTTGCCCGACGCAAGGTGCTCGTACGCGACATGGAGCGGATCCGGCAGCTGGAACTGGTCGACACCGTCGTGCTGCACCACTCCGTCCTCAGCGGACGCAAACGCACGTTGCTGGAGGCCCGCCCCACCGCCTGCGACTGGGACCACGACCGGCTCTGGCACGCCTCCGCGGCCACCCTCCGGGCACAGGACGAGCAGGACGGCGCCCCGGAGGTGCGGCTGCGCCCCGTCCCTGGCAGCGCGCCCGGCACCCGTACGGGACGGATGACCGTCCTGGACGACGACAACCGCGAGGTGGGCGGCGTCTTCGTCGGCCGGGAGGTCGACCCCCTGGCGGAGGCGGTGCTCGACGCCGCCCGCCGCGCGGGCCTGCACGTCGTCGTCTCCGACGACGGCACCTTGGGGGAGTTCGGCGCGCTCGCCGACCAACTCGTGCCCCCGGAAGATCCGTTGACCGAGGTGGTGCGTGAACTCCGCCGATCACAGCGCACCGTCCTCACCGTCGCACGGGTGGAGGCCGGAACCACACCCGATGACGACGTGGCCACGGGACTGCTGAGCAGCGACGTGGCCGTGACCGTGGTCGACGCGGGCAGTGCCGTGCTCTGGGCGGCCGACGCCCTCGTCCTGGACGACCTCCGCGGTGTCTGGCGGCTGCTGGCCGCCGTTCCGGGCTCCCGCGCCGCCGCCAGGCACGCCAAGGTGCTGGCCGAGGCAGGGGCGGCACTGTCGGAACTGATGGTGCTCACCCGCGGTACGCGGGGACGACGCGCGGCCTGGCGGGTGGGACTGCGGCTCAGCCCGGTCAACGCGGCGGCCGCCGCGGCCCTCGTCGACGGCCGGCACTGCGCACGGCGCGTCCTGCGCCACGACGTGCCACGGCCACGGCCCCGCGTGCCCTGGCACGCCCTGGAACCGCACGAGGTCCTGGGCCGATTGCGGGAGGCGGAGCGCGACCTCCGCGAGGAGGCCACCGGGGCACCGTCGGCGGCCGCGCGCCTCGGCCGGGCCGTGGCCGCGTCACCCGCCGCCGCCCCCCTGCGGTTCACCGGACGCCTGGCCGGCGCGGTCCGTGCCGAACTGGACGACCCCCTCACCCCTGTGCTCGCCGTCGGCGCCACCGCCTCCGCCCTGCTGGGCTCGGCCGTCGACGCCCTCCTGGTCACCGGTGCCATGGGCGTCAACGCACTCGTCGGCGGCATCCAGCGCCTGCGCGCCGAACAGGCCCTGGCGTCACTGGCCGTGAGTCAACGGCAGCAGGCGCGCCGCGTCGTCGACCCGGACACCGGCGACACCCGCACCGTCGAGGCCGGACGGCTCAGCCCCGGCGAGGTCATCGAACTCCACACCGGCGACGTGGTTCCCGCCGACGCGCGGCTGCTAGAGGCCGAGGACCTCGAAGTCGACGAGTCCTCACTGACGGGCGAGTCCCTGCCCACCCTCAAACAGGTCGCGGCCACGCCCAGGGCGCCGGTACCCGACCGGCACTGCATGGTCTTCGAGGGCGCCACCGTGGTGGCCGGCCAAGGGCGCGCCGTCGTCGTGGACACCGGCGACGACACCGAGGCGGGCCGTGCCGCCCACCTCGCCGCACGGATGCCGCCGGCGCCCGGCGTGCAGGCCCGGCTCCGGGAACTGACGTCCACCGTGCTCCCCCTCACCCTCGCCGGCGGCGCCGCGGTGACCGGACTGTCACTGCTGCGCGGCACCCCCGTGCGGCAGGCCGTGTCCGGAGGACTCGCCGTCGCCGTCGCGGCCGTACCCGAGGGGCTGCCGCTCACCGCGACCGTCGCCCAACTCGCCGCGGCCCGCAGGCTGACGGAACACGGCGTGCTCGTGCGCACCCCGCGCACCCTGGAGGCGCTGGGCCGGATGGACACGGTGTGCTTCGACAAGACCGGCACCCTCACCGAGAACCGGTTGCGCGTGGTCCGCACCGCCGCTCCCGACGGCGGCGACCATACGACCGGTTCCCCGGAGGGCCTCGCGATCCTGCGCCAGGCCGCCCGTACCTGCCCGCCGGCCGGCGACGACCACGGCGTCCACGCCCACGCCACCGACGGGGCGGTGCTCGAGGCCGCCGACGACGACCCGCACTGGACCCCCGGCGACACCCAGCCCTTCCAGGCGTCCCGGGGCTACGCCTCGGCCACCGGGCACGACGCGCAGGACACGCCGCTGCTGGTGGTCAAAGGTGCCCCGGAGGTGGTGCTGCCCCTCTGTCCCGACGTCGAGGACACCACCACGCAGACGGCCGGGAGGCTGGCGGCGGAGGGCCTGCGTGTACTGGCCGTGGCGGAACGACGCCTGGAGCCCGATGAGTTCGAGCGCGCGCTGGAAAGCCCCCTGGAGGACCATCCATTGCGGCTCACCGGCTTCATCGCCCTGGCCGACACTCCCCGCTCGGACGCGGCACCCCTGGTCTCCGGTCTCCGGCAGGCGGGCGTACGGCCGGTGATGCTGACCGGTGACCACCCTGAGACGGCACGGGCCGTCGCCGTCGCGCTCGGCTGGCCCGAGGACGTCGCCGTCGTCACCGGTGACGATCTCGCCACCCGTGACCGCGGCGGCCGGGCGTCGCTCGTCCGTGACTGCGGCGTGGTCGCCCGCGTCGCGCCCGAACAGAAGCTCCAGGTCGTCGAAGCCCTCAGAGAGTCCGGTCGGGTCGTCGGCATGGTCGGTGACGGATCCAACGACGCCGCCGCCATCCGGGCCGCGGACGTCGGCGTCGGCATAGCCGTCCGCGGCTCCGCGGCCGCGCGCAACGCGGCCGACCTCGTCATCGTCAACGACGAACTGTCCGCGCTGATCGAGGCGGTCGCCGAGGGCCGCGCCCTGTGGCACAGCGTCGCCGACGCACTGACCGTCCTGATCGGAGGCAACGCCGGCGAGATCGGCTTCTCACTGCTCGGGACGCTGGTCTCCGGTGCTTCACCGCTGTCCACCCGACAACTCCTGCTGGTCAACCTGCTCACCGACATGTTCCCGGCCATGGCGGTCGCCGTGACCCCGCAAGGCGCCACAGGCGCGGCAGCCGAGGCGAAGGCATCCGGACCGCAGGAGCAGGATGCGGCGAGGACCGGCACCGCTCCACTGGGTCTGGGGACCCTCGGCGCGCCCCTGGCCCGGCAGATCCGACACCGCGGGATCCTCACCGCCCTCGGCGCCACGATCGCCTGGCTGGCCGGCACCGTCACCCCTGGCAGTGCTCGGCGCACCAGCACCATGGCCCTGTGCGGGGTGGTGGGCGCCCAGCTCACCCAGACCGTGACCGGCCGCCGTCACAGCCCCCTGGTGTGGCTCACGGTGCTCGGCTCGGCGGCGGCACTCATCGCGGTCATACAGACCCCCGGCGTGAGCCAGTTCTTCGGCTGCACCCCGCTCGGTCCCGTCGCCTGGGCCGGGGTGACCGCGGCGGTGGTCCTCGCCGCGCTGGCCCCCCGGCCACCGTCCGCCGGCTGAAGGCCGTCACGCAGCCTGCCGCCCGCGGCGCACGCGCCGGCCGCCCGTCACCGGCCAGGCGGCGGTGAGCAGGGTGACGATCCACGAGCCGGTGCCCGCCCACACCAGAGGCGGGGACGTGGTCAGCGTGGCCGACAGCAGCAGGGCGAGGGTGGTGCCGGCCAGGAAGGTCACCAGTAGGGCCCGCGGCCATCGGGCGAACCGGGCGGCGGCCTCCCGGAGGGGTGGGTGGAGGCGCATCGTGCGCAGTCGCCGGGCGAGGGCCCGGTCGTCATGGCGGAGCAGGCGCTCGATCCCGTCGAGCGCCGTGCGTTCCCGGACGGTGAGGCGGCAGTCCTCCCGCATCGGCGTCTCCTGGCAGGCATGGGCCGGGCTGCTCCGGCCATCTGTGCCCCGTGTACCCCGCCGGACGGCAAGAACCGCTGCGGCAAGGGGATTGACCGGATGACGCCGCCTCGACGAACGGCCCACGACGAACGGGGTGCCGGCCGCGGTCCGCGGCCGGCACCCCGGCGTGCTGCGTGCGTGCGTCAGGTCACCATCGGTACCAGCGGCGCCGCCCGCCACCCTCCGCGGCCCGGAACACGAAGCCGAGCAACCACACCACCAGGACGACCAACGCGATCCACCACAGGGCCTTGAGGGCGAATCCCGCCCCGAAGAGGATCAGGGCCAGCAGCAGGACAAGCAGCAAAGGAACCATGTCTTCAACCTCCTGACCCCGCGTGTGCCCCGCCGTCGCGCCGGCATGCACGGCGCATTCGGGGCGGCGGGCCGGACGCCCTGTCCGACCCGGGTGGCATGATCCGGCCATGAGCCTGACCACGCGGCAACTCGCCCTCGCCACCCTGGACCGTCAGCTCCTGCTCGAACGCCGGCGCATCGACGTGGCCGAGGCGGTGCGCCGGGTCTGCGCGCTGCAGGCGCAGAGCCCGGCCTCGCCGTACCTGGCGCTGTGGAACCGCGTGCGGGACTTCGCCCCGGAGGACCTGGACGCGGCGTTCGCGGACGGCCGGATAGTGAAGTCGACCCTGATGCGGATCACGCTGCACGCCGTCCACGCCGAGGACCACGCCGGCCACCACGCCGCCATGGTGCGCACGTTGCGGGCGTCCCGGCTGTACGACCGGCGCTACGGCTCGACCGGGCTGCGCCCCGAGGACGCCGACGCGGTCCTCCCCGAACTCGCCGGCTTCCTCGCGCGGCCCCGCACCGGCCCCGAGGTCGAGGCCGAGGTCACGGCGCGGTTCGGCGAGCAAGCCCACCGGGTGTGGTGGGCGCTGCGCACGTACGCGCCGACGCACCATGTGCCGGCCGGCGGCCCCTGGTCGTTCTCGCAGCCGAACACCTACCGCGCCGCCGCGGCCGTCCCCGCGCCGACGCCGGAGGAGACGGACGCCGGGGTGCGGCAACTCCTGCTCTCCTACCTGCGGGCGTTCGGGCCCGGCTCCGCCCAGGACTTCGCGCGGTTCACGCTGCTCCAGCGCTCCGTCGTCACCCGGGCGCTGCAGGGCCTCGGCGACGAGGTGGCGCAGGTGGCGGGCCCCGGCCGCACGCCGCTGTACGACCTCGCGGGCGCCACCGTCCCGGACGAGGACACGCCGGTGCCGCCGCGGCTGCTCCCCATGTGGGACAGCGTCCTGTTCGCCCACACCGGCGTCGGCCGGGTCGTGCCGGAGGAGTACCGGCCGGTGGTCGTGCGGCGCAACGGCGACACGCTGCCCTGTCTGCTCGTCGACGGGCAGGTCGCCGGGGTGTGGCGGGCGACCGGCGGCGGACTGGAACTGACGGCTTTCCGTACGCTGGGCAAGGCCGCCTGGGACGGCCTCTGCACGGAGGCCGCCAAGCTCTGGGGGTTGCTCGCCGATCGCGATCCGGCCGTCTACCGGCGCTACGGGCACTGGTGGGACAAGGGGCTTCCGGGCGTGCAGAGCCGGATCGTCACGGGGTGACCGCGGCTCGGTGGCTCGGCAGCCGCCGGGAAGCGGCTGCTCGGCGCGGATGGTCTTGCCGTCGGCGGGGCTGTTGTCGTAGAACCTCCGCACCTGGGTGTACGCGGTGGGCCCGGGCAGGATCGGGGGCGACCGCCTCAGCTCGGCTGAAGCCGCATTCTCACCGCGCAACCTTTCCTGCCCTGATCCCTTGCGCCTATCATGGATCTTGTAGGGAAATACGCATTTTATTCCCATTCCACATGTCTGGGGGATTCGTATGGGACTCCCGGAGCGCGACCGCCGCGGGGAAGGCGACCAGGATCCCGACGAGCGGGCCCGTCGCGAAACGGAAGCCGCTCGCAAGGAGGAAGAGGAGCCGCGAGCGGAAGAACAGGGGATCCGACCGCGCGAGAAGCGGCGGGGAACCGGTCTGGAGGATTTCTAGGTCCCGACGTGACCGAGCCGCAACGTGGGGCGTCGCCCGTCACGGCGGCGCCCCAGTGTTGGGGACCTCAGGTCGTCAGCAGTCGGTTGAAGAAGGACCGGTAACGCTTCAGCGCCGTGCGCAGATCCTCCGTGTCGACCTGCTCGCCGCGGGTCCACTGCCCTTCCAGGCCCTGCTTGTGCTGGGCGAACGTCGACGCCAGCTTCTGCATGACGTCCGCCACCAGTTCGTCGGCGGCGTGCACGGCGTCGCGCGGGTCGTCGACGAATTCGCTCTGTATCCGCTGCCAACGGGCGCGGAATTCCTCCTCGTCGTGCCCGCTGAGGAGTTCGGGGACCTCGTCCGCCGTGGCTTCCTGCCGCGGAGCCCCTGCCGCTTCGTCCGGGGGCGGCGGTTCACCTCGCGATCCGGTGCTCTCGCCGGGGTACTCCGGTGCCCTCGACGCGGTGTCGGGACGGTCTTGCGGGGGGCCGGGAGGCGCGTGGGTCTCCGCCAGGTCCTCGGTGGCCAGGCCGCTTCCGCGGGAGACGCGCTCGCGTTCCATGTCGGATCCGCCTTTCCAGGTGACGTGTGGGTGCGGGCCTTGCGTCAGGCCCGGGCGTGGCGCCGCCCACCGCCGTCGGTGAGCAGCTCGTCGAACAGGGCGCGGTAGTGCACCATCGCGCCGCGCAACTGCTCGGTGGTGGCCTCGTGCCGGGTGCTGAGGTCGTTGACCTCGTGGGCCGCCCGGTAGTGGTCGAGGGTCCGGCCGTGCTCCACCGACAGGTCCTTGACCTGCTGGTCGAAGCCCTCGGTCGGGTAGCCGCGGTCGCGCATCAGGGAGGCCACGAGGCTGTCGGCGTCGTGCACGGCGTCCTCGGGCCGGTCCACGAACTCCTCCTGGACGCTCGTCCACTCCCGCGCGTAGCGGTCCCGGACGCCGCTCGGCAGCGGTTTGATGTCCAGCGAGTCGTGACGCTTGGCGCGCGCGGCCAGGTCCCGCTCGGCGTCCATGCGGCTGTCGGCACCCTCGACCGTCCGGTCGTACTCCGGGCCGAAGCGGTTCTTCAGGCGCCGGTGCCGGATGAAGAGGGTGGACGCGACCGCGATCAGGGCGAGTACCACCACCACGGGGATGATGATCGCCAGAAGTGTCCCTGTTGACATGGGGTCGACTCCCTAGCACTCACGGGAACCCCCCTCACGCGGTCGCCTGCCCCGGGACCGGCCCCCGAAACGCCACATGCGCGGACATTCGTCACGCTTTACGTCAGGGGCCCCTCAGGTGGTGCCGCGTTCCGCGCGCAGGTGCTCGACGACCGGGGTGAGGGCCTTGCGGAGGGCCGCCTGGTCCTCGGCGGGGAGCAGGTCGATGAAGTGCTCGCGCACGGCCGCGACGTGGTGCGGGGCGACGTCGCGCATGGTCTGCCAGCCCTCTTCGGTGAGGACGGCGAACAGCCCGCGCCGGTCGGACTCGCAGTTCTCGCGGCGGACCAGGCCCGCGTTCTCCATCCGGCTGATCTGGTGGGACAGCCGGCTCTTGGACTGCAGCGTGGCGCGCGCCAGGTCGCTCATCCGCATGCGGTGGCCGGGCGACTCCGAGAGGTTCACCAGGATCTCGTAGTCGTTGATGGTCAGGCCGAACGGTTCCAGGTCACGTCCGAGTTGGTTGAGCAGCAGGGTCCCCACGTCCAGATAGGTCCGCCAGGCGCGCTGCTCGTCGTCGGTGAGCCATTCCTCGTTCTTGGCCTTCTCCATGCCGCCAGCATATCGAGTGCGGCAATTCCGTTTGAAACCTCCACATGATGATTTCTGATGGTCGGATCGCGCGTCCGGATGCGACGGCGGCCGTCACCCTCAGGGGCATCGAAGCCCGGAGGCGGGGAAGCAGAGGTGATGCCCGGCGAATTGGTGGTGTCGCGGGTGACCCCGGGGTCCGGTCACCGCACGGTCGTGGAAACGGAGTGTCGCGATGCGCACGGTGGGTGTGGAGGAGGAGTTGCTGCTGCTGGACGCGGAGTCCGGCGAGCCGCGGGCGTTGTCGGCGGCGGTGCTGGCGTCGGCGCGCCGTGACCCCGGCGCTCCCGGCGAGGTGTTGGAGGAGGAACTGCAGCGTCAGCAGGTGGAGTTCGCCACCCGGCCGCAGTCGCGGATGGAGGACCTGGCGGCCGAGGTCCTACGGTGGCGCGCGGCGGCGGCCCGCCACGCGGAGCGGTCCGGTGCGGCGGTCGCGGCGCTGGCGACGTCCCCGCTGCCGGTGAGCCCGTCGCTGAGCACCGGGGAGCGGTACCGGTGGATGCGTGAGCGGTACGGGCTGACCGCCGAGGAGACGCTGACGTGTGGCTGCCACGTCCATGTGTCGGTGGAGTCCGACGAGGAGGGCGTGGCGGTCCTGGACCGTGTCCGGGGCTGGCTGCCGGTGCTGCTGGCGCTCAGCGGCAACTCGCCGTTCTGGCAGGGCCGGGACAGCGGCTACGCGAGCTACCGCAGCCGGGTGTGGGGCAGGTGGCCGTCGGCCGGCCCGGTGGAGCCCTTCGGTTCCGCGGCCGGCTACCACGAGCAGGTGCGGGCCATGATCGCCACCGGGGCGCTCCGCGACCCGGGCATGGTGTACTTCGACGCCCGACTCTCGCACACCTACCCCACCGTCGAGGTGAGGGTGGCGGACGTCTGCCTGGACGCGTCCTGCACGGCGCTGCTGGCGACGCTGGTGCGGGCGCTGGTGGAGACCGCGGCCCGCGCCTGGCGGGACGGCGAGCCGCCGTCGGGACCGGGCGTGGGGCCGCTGCGGCTGGCGACCTGGCAGGCCGCCCGCGAGGGCCTGAGCGGCCGCCTGCTCCACCCGGTGACCTGGGAACCGGCCCCGGCCGAGGCCGTCGTCCGCGCCCTGTTCGACCACGTACGCGACGCGCTGGAGGACAACGGCGACCTCATCCCCGCGCAGGACGCCCTCGCCGCGCTCCTCAAGACCGGCAACGGCGCCCAGATCCAGCGCGACCTCCTCCGCCGCACCGGAAACCTCCGCGAGGTCACGGCGGCCTGTGCCCGCCGCACCCAGCTCTGAGAGCCGCGGCTGCTCAGGCTGGTCGGCCCAGGCGGCCGCGCCGGGCCAGCGCACGCTGCGCCCTGCTGAGCAGGCGGCTGGGGGAACGGGCGCGCAGCGCGGCATGCGCGGCGTTGGCGCCCGGTGCGCCGTGGACCCCGCCGCCCGGATGGGCCCCCGCCGAGGCCAGGAACAGCCCGGCGATCGGTGTCTCGGGACGCCCGGTGCCCGGCACGGGACGGAAGACGAGCTGCTGGTGCATGGCTGCCGTGCCACCGTTGATGGCGCCCCCGTGGAGGTTGGCGTCGTGCTCCTCCAGGTCGGGCGGGGCGAGCACGCGGCGGGCTTCGATGAGCGCCCTGAATCCGGGGGCGTACCGCTCGACCTGCGCTTCCACACGGTCGGCCATCAGCTCCCGGTCCGTCCGGTCCCAGGTGCCGGCGATCCCGGCTCCGCCCGCGTCGCCGCGGACACGGTGGGGGAGGTGGGTGTATGCCCAGGCCGACTGTGTCCCGGCGGGTGAGCGGGATGCGTCGGCGGTGGTCATCTGTCCGAACAGGAGGAAGGGCCGTTCCGGCACCTGCCCCATGGCGATCTGCGCGGCGAACTGCGTGAGCGCGTCGACCCCTTCGGCCAGGTGGACCGTTCCCGCCTGCGCGGCTGCCGGAGCCGACCACGGCACTGGACCCGCCAGGGCCCAGTCCACCTTGAAGGTGGCGAAGTCCCACTGGAAACGGTGCAGGTCCTCCAGGACCCGGGCCGGCAGGTCGTCCCGGTCGACCAGCACCCCGTAGAGGGCGGGTACCGACACGTCGGCCAGCACGGCGCGGCGCGCCGGCACCGCGTCGCCGTCTGCGGTTCGGACGCCCACCGCCCGCCCGGAGCGGACGACGACCGAGGTCACCCGGGTTCCGCAGCGGAGCGTGCCGCCGTGTCGGCGGAGGCGGGCGACGAGGGCGGCGGTGAGTGCTCCCGCACCCCCGACGGGCACGGGGAAGCCGTAGGTCTGCCCCAGCATCGCCATCAGCCAGCCGAAGCCTCCGCTGCCGGCCGCCTCCGGCGCCAGGTCGGCGTGGAGCGCGCTGCCGGCCAGTAGCAGGGCGCCCAGTTCGCCCCGGAACTCCTCCTCGCCCAGGCGTCGCACGGGAAGTACGAGCGTGCGTGCCATCCGCAGCCCCCCGCCCGCGCGCAGCCGTGCCGCGAGCCGCAGCCCGGGCCGCACCGGAGGGAAGGGTGTGAACAGCGCGTCGACGAGGTCGTCGCCGAGGCGGTCCCAGGCCGTGCACAGCCGCAGCCATGCCGCTCCGTCGCCGTCGGATTCCGCGTCGAGGACCGCGGCCGTGTCGACGGCGCGCCGGTGCAGCACCGCGCAGCGGCCGTCGAGCAGCGGATGCGCGACCACGGCCGGCGCGTGGCTCCAGCGCAGGCCTTCACGGTGCAGTCCGAGCCCGCGGATGACCGGCGAGGCGGCCGCCAGGGGATAGAAGGAGCTGAACAAGTCGTGCACGAACTCGGGGTGGACGTCCCGCGCGGAGCGGACCCCGCCCCCCGGCTCGTCCTGGGCCTCGAGGACCTCGACGCTCCATCCTTCGTCGGCCAGCAGGTTCGCGGCGACCAGCCCGTTGGGTCCCGCGCCGATCACCACCGCGTCCGCCATGGCGTGCCTCCCGTCACCGGCCCGGTTCAGCCGTCCTCGCCCTGGTGCGTGCCGTGCGTCCCGTGCGTCTCCACGGCCTTGGCCAGCCGGCTGAGCATGCTGCGGTGCCGGACCTGGAGCAGGGCGTCCAGCGCGGCGTTGTGAAGTGCGCCGCCGGGGCCGCGCAGCGGGTGCTCGTCCACGATCACCAGCGTGTCCCGTCCCCAAGGGCACAGTTCGAAAGCGATCCGCGCGGAGCCGAGCCATCCGCTGAGGGCCTCGAGTTCGAGCTGCCGCGGAGGCCGGCAGATACGGACGATCGTCTCGCCGGTCAGCTTCACCGGCCCGAACAGCACGGTGTACTCGATGCTGGAGCCCACCGCGGGCCAGTCCCCGTCCCCGTGCCGGGAGGACGAGGGACCCACGACCCACTCGCCGTAGCGCGTAGCGTCGGAGAGGACGGCCCATACGTCCTCCGGAGCGCCCTCGATCAGCCGGTGCCGCACTGCCATGGGTCCCTCCGGTGGTTCGTCGCCTTTCCCGACCGCCTGGTCTCCTGCCCTCGGTTACGGTCGTTATAGGGGTTTTGTCGATTTCCTTTCATGGACGGAGGCCCCGCGTGACCCGCTCCCCGCCCTTGCTGGGCCGTACCGCCGTGGTGACCGGCGCCGCCCGGGGCATCGGGCGGGCAGTGGCGCATCTCCTCGCGGAACGCGGCGCCCGTGTCGCCCTGCTGGGACTCGAGGCGGCGGAACTGCGGGCGGCGGCGGCGGCGGCGCCCGGTCCGGCGCGGGCCTGGTACGTCGACGTCACGGACGAATGCGCCCTGCGCCGTACCGCAGGCCAGGTGAGCGAGGAGTTCGGCCCCGCCTCCGTGGTCGTGGCGAACGCCGGCATCGCCGCCGGAGGCCCCTTCATCGACTCCTCCATGGCGACCTGGCGCAGGATCGTCGAGGTCAACCTCGTCGGAAGCGCCCTGACCGCCCGCACCTTCCTTCCGCAGCTGCTGACGACCCGCGGCCACTACCTCCAGGTCTCCTCACTCGCCGCCATGGGCGCGGCGCCGCTGATGTCCGCCTACTGCGCCTCCAAGTCCGGCGTCGAGGCGTTCACGCACTCCCTGCGCGCGGAGGTGGCCCACCACGGTGTCACGGTCGGCGTCGCCTATCTGAGCTGGACGGACACGGAGATGATCCGCGACGCCGAGTGCCACCCGACCATGCGCGAGCTGCGTGCCCTCCTGCCCTGGCCGGCGAGCCGCACCTACACCGCCGAGGCCACGGCGGAGCGGCTCGTACGGGGCATCGAGCACCGTGCCTCCGCCGTCTACGTGCAGCCCTGGCTGCGCGGCGTCCAGGCGGTGCGCGTCCTCCTGCCGGGACTCGTGGCCCGGCGGGCCCGGCACGCGATGGGCGCCCTGGAGCAGCGCGGCGACATCACCGACACCGGGCTCCTGGGTGCGGGCGGCCGGGCCGACGCGACCCGAGGGCCGTGACGCGGGCTCGCCGCCGACCTCACGGGGCCAGGTAGCCGTAGCCGTTGGAGTGCGGCACGGGCCGGGATTCAGCGCAGACTCGCCAGCGCCTGGGGCGACAACGTCTTGATCATGGTGTTCGTCCAGCGCAGCTGCCTCAGGGTCCGAGGGTGGCATTGCGTGGCGAGGCGGAGCAGCCGTTCGTCACCGGTGGCCTGTCCCGCCTGCGCCACCATCTCCCAGTACAGGGAGTTGCCGGACGCGGCGAGGTGGAGGTGCCGCAGGTCCCGCAGGAGCAGCAGCGCCGGTTCCGGGCGGCGGCCCACCGCCTCGGCGGCCTTCCTGCCGATCGCCGGCAGGAGACCGGTGTGCGGCTCGCCGGGCGGATCGAGGTCCAGGTCGTAGGCCCGTGCGGCGTCCGCTATCCGGCGCGTGTGCTCGCGTGACCACGCGGCCAGATCCATGGAGACGTAGTGGACCTCGTGATCCGAACGATGGCGGTCGGCGACCGCCACGAATTCCTTCGCCAAGTGCTCCTCGTCGCCGTGCAGGGCCCGCAGCACGTCATTGATGCCGTTCACCGGTTCCGCCTTCCTGTGTGCCGGGTGAGGGGGGTCCGCCGGGCGTCTGGGACGCGAAGGCGCCCGCGCCTCCCGCAGTGGCGGGCACGGCTCCGCTCCGCACGGGGGCGGAGGCCGTCGTGGTCGGTGCCGGAGCGGTCGCTCCGCCGCCACGCCGCACCAGGGTCAGAGCGGCCGCCGCGGTCTTGAACAACGGCTGCTTGGAGACCGGGTCCCAGTCGGTGACCGTCGCCTCGTTCGCCGCCCGGCCGGGCGTGTCACCGTCCGGTTCGTGACCGCCTGGAGTGTCCCAGTAGCCGTAGTGGAACGGGACGAAGAGCAAGCCCGCACGGATGCCGGTGACACGGAGCCGGCCGCGCAGCGCGCCCCGCGGCGTGCCGACCTCGACCAGGTCGCCCTCGTCCAGTCCCCGTGCTTCGGCGTCGCCGGCGGAGATCTCCACCCACACGTCGGGCGCGGCGGCGTTCAGTTGCGGCACCCTGCCGGTCTTGGTCCTGGTGTGGAAGTGGTAGACCGTCCGCCCCGTCGTGAGCTGGAAGGGGTGCTCCGGGGTGGGCTCCTCGTGCGGCGGCAGGTACTCGGCCGCCTTGAGGACCGCCTTGCCGCCGGGATTCAGGGAGCGGTACTCCACCACACTGTCCGCGGCGCCGGTGACCAGGTCCTTGCCGTAGCTCTCACAGACGTCCGGGTGGGCCCAGGTGATCCCGTCGAGGTACAGCCGTTCGGTGCCGTCGGGCGCCTGTCCGTCGCACGGCCACTGGACCCCGCTGCCGCCGCGCAGCTTGTCGTAGCTCATGCCGGTGTAGTCGCAGGGACGGCCGGCGCTGCACCGCTTCCACGCCTCGAAGGCGGATTCGGGGTCGTGCCAGCCGACCAGCGGCCCGCCGTCCTTGTCGCGGAAGTCCATGCGGGCGGCGTAGTCGAGGAAGACGTCCAGGTCCGGCCTGGCCTCGCCGGGAGGGTCGACTGCCTTCTCCGACAGGTGCACCGTACGGTCGGCGTTGGTGAAGGTGCCCGTCTTCTCGCCCCACGTGGCCGCGGGCAGCACCACGTCGGCCAGTTGCGCCGTCTCCGTGAGGAACAGGTCCTGCACGACGACGAAGAGGCGTTCCTGCGTGAGGATCGAGCGGATGCGGGACAGTTCGGGCAGGGACACCGCGGGATTCGTGCCGCTGATCCACAACATGCGGATCGAGCCCTGCTCGGCGTACCGGAACATCTGCATCGCGTGCGTGGGAGGGGCGTAGTGCGGGATCGTCGACGGGTCGACGTTCCAGACCTTCGCGAGATCGGCGACGTGGGCGTCGTTCTCCCAGTTGCGGAAGCCGGGCAGGTCACCGTTCGCACCGCATTCGCGGGTGTTCTCCGCGGTGGGCTGGCCGTTCATCTGCAGCACCCCGGCCCCGGGCCGCCCGAGCATGCCGCGGATCAGGTGCAGGTTGTTGACCTGCACCGCGGCCGCGGTCGCCTGGTGCGACTGGTAGAAGCCCTGCAGCACGGTCGAGGTGAGCCGCTCCGCGGTCCCCAGGACCTCCGCGGCCTCGGCGATGCGTGCCGCCGGCACGTCACAGATCCCGGCCGCCCACTCGGGAGTGCACTCCCCGACCTGCTCCGCCAGTTCCTCGTAGCCGACCGTGTGGGCCGCGATGTAGTCGTGGTCGACCCGGTCGGTGCGGATGATCTCGTGCAACAGCGCGTTCATCAGGGCCACGTTCGTGCCGACGCGCGGGGCGAGGTGGACGGCGGACCGGCGGGCCACCTGGGTGGGGCGCGGGTCGACGCAGACCAGCAGCGGGGGAGCGGCACCCTCGAGACGGTCGAGGATGCGCATCCACTGCACCGGCTGCGTCTCGGCGACGTTGTGGCCGAACAGGGCGATGACGTCGGCGTGGTCGAAGTCGTCGTAGCAGCCCGGCTGGCCGTCGCAGCCGAACGACTCCTTCAGCGCCTCCCCGGCGGTCGCCGTGCACAGACGGGTGTTGCCGTCCAGATGGTTGGTGCCGATGCCGGCCCTGGCCAGGACGGCGAGCGTGTAGTACTCCTCCAGGAACAACTGCCCGGAAGTGTAGAAGCCGATCGAGCCGGGCCCCCTCTCGTCCAGCAGGGCCCGGGACCGGGCGACGACGTGTTCCATCGCGGTGTCCCAGTCGCACTCGGCCAGCCGGCCGCCGCGTCGGACCAGCGGCCGGGTCAGCCGGTCCGGTGCGCCGTTGGCCTGCCAGCCGAAAAGGTCCTTCGGACCCAGCCGGCCGCGGTTCACACGATCGGTGGCGCGGCCCCGCACGCCGACGATGCGGTCCCCGACGACGGCGATGTCCATGGCGTCGCCGTCCGAGTGCAGGATCGAGGCGGCCCGCACCCACCGGTCCACCTTCTCCGGTTCGATGCCCTCGGCCAGGTACGTGTCCACCCGCGTGGGCCACGTCTCGTGCCGGCCGTAAGGGGTCCGGCTGCCCCACGGCTCTGCGATCCGGTCCAGTGACGGCTCCATGTTCGCCTCCGGGCTGTGGCCTCTCGGCACCGACCGCCCCTCGGGTACCCGGGCTCACAGCGCCTATTCCACGGCGCGGTGACCGGTCAGGTCGGCACCGTCGACGCGGGCTGGAACTCGTCCGGCCCGGATCAGACGCCGGCCTGCCGCGCCTTCTGCCAGCGCTCGACGTAGTCGCGCCGCTGGATCGTGCGCCGCTCCTCCTCCGTGGTCCCGCCCCAGATTCCCTCGAGGCGTCCGGCTGCCAGCGCCCACTGCAGGCACCGCGCCATGACGGGGCACCGCAGGCACACGGCCTTGGCCTCCGCGATCTGCGCAAGACCCGGGCCGCTGCCGCTGATGGGGAAGAACAGCTCCGGATCCTCCTCCTGGCACGCGGCCTCGTATCTCCAGTTCATGGAACCTCCTCGTACGGGACACCCCGGCTCTGCGCCCGCCCGGCGACCCGCAGGCCGTGCGTCCGTGGCGGGGACTCCTCAGGGAGACCAGTGGACCGACGGGTGTGTGACGCCCGGATTGCCCGGTACGGGCACCGGGCGGACGCGGCAGGGCCAAGCTCCCGCACCGCCTGGCGAGTTGCGCGGTCGTCCCGTCCGCCCGGCGCGACACACGCCGACCGGCCGGTCGGACTCGCTGATCACCTCCCGGCCTCTCCCCCCCCGGGGGCGCACGAAGCCCGTCCTGTTGACAGGCACCGCGTGGGCGAGCCGGCCGGGACCGCGGCGCGCCTTTCCGGCGCCGCGTCCCGGCGGAACGACCCCGTGACCCGGGCCGCTGCCGGGTGCACAATGGGCTCACACCGCCGCCGCCACGGCGGCGGCGAACTCTCATGGGGGACCGGCATGTTCTACCTTCTGGCAGCCCTGGTCGTCGTCGCGGTCATCGTGGTGCTCCTGGTCGTCCTGAACCGCCGCGGCAACTCCTCCGCCCGGGTGATCCCCGGCGAGTCCGGCACGCCCGAGAGGTTCGGGCTGGGCCACATCCACCAGGACCGCAACCTCTAGGGCCCCGGCTCAGAGCCCCGGGCCCAGTCGCGTCCGGACGCGGCGGAGTAGCGGGCGACCCGTGCCGCGGACGGCCCGGAACCGGCTGTTCTCCCGGATCGGAGCCCTGCCTGCCCTCCAGGCAGTACCGGCCGGCTCGTGACGGCCGCAGTCGGTGACGACGGTCCCCCATCCCCTGCAGTGGCCGCAGTCAGGCGTCCGGGCGGGGCCCACGTGCGGGAGGGGCTGTGGACGAAGGCCATAGGGCGCGCTCCTCCACGGATACCCCCGTGCAAGGTGTCGGCCGAAGTGCGTGCCGAACGGCTCGGCGACGCGCGGGGTCGCTCCGCGACGTCCCCGGGCTCCGTGAGGCGCCACATCGGGGCATGGTCGCGTTCCCGGCCGGATGTCGACTCGATCTCCTGGGGCGAGCCCCGCGGCGACCATGACGTCGGTGTCGGCCGGACGAGGGAGCCCGAGGTCTCCCGCAGGTACGGCACGTGCGGCACGTGCGGCAGGTGCGGCAGGTGCGGCAGGCGCGGCGGGGCGGTGTGGGCGAGCAGGCTCGGCGCGGTCACGTTGAGCGCGAGCAGCCTCGGCGCCCCTCGTCGCCGGCGGCGGCCGGGTCGCCCGGCTCGAGCCCCGCCGCGGCGGCCCGCCTCCCGGCCTCGGTGGCCTCGCCCTCCGAGCACCGCCAGGAGATGGTGACCCGGCCGGTGCCTTCCATCCCCTGCGCGGCCGCCTCGCCCGCTGGACGGGCGCGGATCCGGCCGGCCTCGTAGGGCACGTCCGGGAGGACCTGTGCCGGCACCCGCGGGGCCCGCTGCGCGACGGCGTCGCCATCGTCGCGCTCCAGCGGACGGCCGCTCCCGCGCGGGCGGGCAAGGCCGGGAACGGCGTCTGCTGAGGGCACGGGCGGCGCGGTCCCGCGCCCCCCGGCCGCCCCGTGGCAGCCCAGGCGCGGCGACTGCCGCGCAGGTACGTTAAGCAGTAGAGGCATGCACCGGTCATCAGCATCGGGAGATGGGCAAAGCCATGAAAATCGCAGTCATCGGCGGAACCGGGCTCATCGGCTCCCAGGTCGTGAAGAACCTCGAAGCAGCCGGACACGAGGCCGTGCCGCACTCCCTGTCCACCGGCGTGGACCTCCTGAGCGGCGAGGGCGTCGTGGAGGCCGTCGCGGGCGCCGACGTCGTCGTGAACCTCACGAACTCGCCGACCTTCGACGAGGCCTCGCCCGCCTTCTTCCAGACGTCCATGGACAACCTGGTCGCGGCGAGCGAGAAGGGCGGCGTCGGCCACATGGTCATCCTCTCGATCGTGGGCGTCGACGAAGTGCCGGAACTCGACTACTACCGGGCGAAGGTGCTCCAGGAGGACATCCTCAAGGCGAGTTCCCTCCCGTACTCCATCGTCCGCGCCACCCAGTTCATGGAGTTCATGGAAGCGACCATGTCCTGGACCACCGACGGCGACACCGTACGGCTGCCGCGGACCAGGCTCCAGCCGATCGCCGCGGCCGACGTCGCGCGGATGGTCGCCGAGGTCGCCTCGGGTCCCCCGCTCAACGGGACCGTGGACATCGCGGGGCCCGACGTCTTCCCCCTCGAGGAGATCGGCCGGATCACCATCGCCGCCAAGGGCGACGGGCGCGGCGTCGTCGTCGACGACACCGCGGGCATGTTCGCCGTCGCGCGGGGGGACGTCCTCGTCGGCGGCAGCGACGCCCGCATCGCCCCCACCCACTACAGGGACTGGCTGTCCTGAACCACCGGCGCGCCCTTCCCGGACGCGGCCGACGCCGACCGAGGACGAAGCAGTGGATGACGCCGAGGACCTCCGGGCAGCGCAGGAGGAGTTCCAGGCCGCCCGCGGAAGCCTGTTCGGCATCGCCTACCGGATGCTCGGCAGCGTGAGCGAGGCCGAGGACATCCTGCAGGACGCCTGGATCCGCTGGCAGACCTACGACCGTGCCAAGGTGGAGAACCCCCGGGCGTTCCTCGCGACGACGGTGACGAGGCTCGCCATCAACGTGCTGCAGTCGGCCAGGGCCCGCCGTGAGACCTACGTCGGGCCGTGGCTGCCGGAGCCGGTGGACACCGAGAGCGATCCCGCCCTCGGCGCCGTGAACGGCGAGGCGCTCGAGGTCGCGGTGCTGATGCTGCTGGAGAAGCTCACACCCGCCGAACGCGCCGCCTACGTCCTGCGGGAGGCGTTCGAGTACCCGTACGCGCAGATCGCGGAGATCCTCGGCCAGTCCAACGCCAACGCCCGTCAACTGGTGAGCCGGGCGCGCAAGCACCTGGCGAGGGAGAAGCGGGTGGGCGTCGTGGCCGCCGACCACCAGCGCTTCCTGACGGCCTTCGTGGCGGCCGCCAAGGCGGGGAACGTGGGCGTGCTGGAGGACATGTTCGCCGAGGACGTCGTGTCGTACTCCGACGGCGGCGGCGAGGTGCGGGCGTCGAAGTTCCCCGTCGTCGGACGACAGCGCGTGGCCAAGTACATCCACGCCTTCGCCGACCGGTTCTGGGTCGGGGCCGTCGTGGAGCCACTCCAGATCAACGGCCGGCCCGCCGTCAAGCTGTCCCGTGACGGCACCGTCTACGCCGTCCTCAACCTGAGCGTCACCCCGGAGGGCATCGACCGCGTGATGTGGATGATGAGCCCGACGAAACTCGCCGTCCTCGCCGCCTGAGGCCGTCCGCCCGTGAGGCCGTCCGTCCCGTGGTGTCCCGTCCGCGGGGGGCACCACGGAGGACCGGCACCGGTCAGTCGACGAAGTACGAGTCGTGCTTGTCCAGGAACGCGGCGCGCTCCTCCGGCGTCGCGTTGCCCATCTGCGCCACCTTCTCGAAGTACTCCTCGCGCGGTGCGCCCGGCGTGAAGAGCAGCAGCATCTCGGCCGGGGCGTCGGAGTCGTTGCGGAAGGCGTGCAGCCCGCCCTGCGGGACGTGCAGGAAGTCGCCCTCCCGCGCGTCGACCCACTTCTCGCCGTTGTAGAGGCGCACGGTCCCGTTGAGGATGAAGAAGGACTCCGAGATGGTCCGGTGGAAGTGGGTGCTGGGACCACCCGCGTTCGCCTTCATCATGACGCGGTAGAGCCCGTACTCGCCCCGCGTCATGTCCGTGGTCGCCAGGTAGTGGATGCCGTCTCCGGCCCGGCCGACGTTCGGCGGGGTGCTCGCCGGGCGGAAGTTCGCGTTGATCTCGCCCGTGTCCCCGAAGTACACCTGCTGTGGGTACGACATGCTTGAATCCCTTGCTCGCGTCGTGTGCGCCGCGGCGCACCGGCGGGGCGGGTGCCGGCCGATCCGGCCGTCCGCGACCGCGCCCCTCCGAGGGGAGACCGCGGTCCCCGCGCACTTGTGACAGCGGGTGTGACGGTGCTTGTGACCGGCGCTTGTGACGGTGTGTGCGACGGTCCTGCGGCCTCAGGACACGGCCGTGACGCCCACCGCCGCCACGCCGTCGTCCGCGCGCAGGAGGATGTCGTAGAGGTAGGTGTCGCCCGCCCGGGGCGTGACGACCTGGACGGCCCCGGAGGGCAGGGTGCGGGAGACGGTCTCGTGCCTCTCCCCGGGCTCCGATCCGCTGACGGCCACGAGCCTGACCGGCGTTGTGCCGATGTTCTCCAGCGTAACGGAGCGGGTCCTCGGGCACGTACCGGTGGGCCCGCCGGCGCAGTGGTAGCGCACGTCGCCGAAGTGGGTCAGCCCGCACGAGACGTCGGTGGCGAAGCCGAAGTGCGCCGAGCAGACGGCCCCCACGCGCAGGTCCGTCATGGGGGTCGGGGAGGCGTGGGCGTCCTCGGGGGGAGGGGCGTCCGCGCACGCCGCGGCGAACGGCGCGAGCGCGACGGTGCTGACGAGAACGGTGGACAGGAGCGCTGAGCGCACGGGGGCTCCAGGGGAAGGGTGGGGGGCAGCCGGGTGCGGCACCGGTAGGGCGGTGCGGGCGGGTGTGGGACGGGCGCGAGCGCGCGGGGTCGCCGTGGACGTCGGTCAGCCCGTGCCGGCTTGAGGTCGAGTCCCCGGGAACGTAGCAGACAGTGTTGATCCATTCGGCCGCCGGAGGGGGTGCACAGGGACCCATGGGTGACCGATTGGATCCTTTACGTCCAGATATGCGCGCCCGGTCATCACAGTGTTCGCCACTCAGCGGGCATGCCCTGTCACATCGGCGGGTGCTGCGCTGTCTACCTGGTGACGGAGAGAAACAGAGGGAATCATGCGCGAGATCCTGATCGTCGGCGGCGGCTACGCGGGCTTCTACACGGCCTGGGGGCTGGAGAAGACGCTTCGGCCCGGGGAAGCACGGGTCACCGTTGTCGACCCGCGTCCCTACATGACCTACCAGCCGTTCCTGCCCGAGGTCACCGCCGGCTCGGTGGAGGCCCGCCACGCCGCCGTGTCGCTCCGGCGCCACCTGCACAAGACCCGTCTCATCGCGGGAAGCGTGACCGACGTCCGCCACGCCGACCGGACGGTGACCGTCCGGCCCGTGAACGGCGAGGAGTACGAACTCCGTTACGACACCCTGGTCGTCACCGCCGGTGCCGTGACCCGCACCTTCCCCATCCCGGGCCTGGCCCACAGCGCCATCGGCCTCAAGCACGTCGAGGAGGCCGTCGCCATCCGCGACCGGCTGCTGACGGCGTTCGACCAGGCGGCCTCGCTGCCCCCCGGGCCCGAGCGGCGCAAGCTGCTCACCGTCACCTTCGTGGGCGGCGGGTTCTCCGGTGTCGAGGGCTTCGGCGAACTGCTGTCGCTGGCCACCGCGATGCTCAAGTCCTACCCCGAACTGAGCCTGGGCGAGCTGTCGTTCCACCTGGTCGAGGCCCGCGGCCGCATCCTCCCCGAGGTGGGGGACAAGCCCGGGGCCTGGGTCGTGCGCCACCTGGAGCGCAGGGGTGCGCACGTGCACCTGAACACCCAGCTCGTCTCTGCGGAGGACGGTCACGTCGTGCTGTCCAGCGGTGAGGAGTTCGACTCGGAACTCATCGTCTGGACCGCGGGCAACGCCTCGAACCCGGTGGTGCACAAGCACACCGACCTGCCGGTCGACGAGCGCGGACTGCTCGTCGTGCGCCCCGACCTGCGGGTCGGCACGGACGACGAGCCGGTGCCGGACGCGTGGGCGGCCGGGGACGACGCGGCCGTGCCCGACCTGGCCTCGCCCGTGCCGGGGGCGCACACGGTGCCGAACGCCCAGCACGCGGTCCGGCAGGGCAAGCGGCTGGCCAAGAACATCCTGGCGAGCCTGCGCGGCGGCCGGGTGCGGGACTACCGGCACGGCAGCCTCGGCGTGGTCGCCACGCTGGGCCTGGGCCGCGGGATCTTCCAGTACAAGGCCATCGTCATCAAGGGCCTCCCGGCCTGGCTGATGCACCGCGGCTACCACGTGCTGGCCGTGCCCACCTGGGAGCGCAAGGTCAGGGTGCTCACCGTGTGGGTCACCGCGGCCCTCTTCGGGCGCGACCTCGTCTCGCTCGCCTCGGTGCAGCACCCTCGGGACGCGTTCCTCACCAGCGCCGCCCCCGGGCGCCGCGCGGAGCGGCAGGCGGGCGACCGCGCGGCGGTATGAGTACGGGGACGACGGCGGGGCGGTGGAGCGCGCTCGACCGGCTCCACCGCCGCGTCGAGACCCGGGTCGAGCGGGTGCTGCACCGGGAACTGGGCGTCAGCGCCCGGGAGTTCCACGCGCTGACGGTGCTCAGGGACGGCGTCCGTGACGCCGGGGACCCGCTCCACTTCGACGAACTGGCCGATGAGATCGGGCTGTCCCAGTCGGCGACCAGCCGGCTGGTGACCCGGCTCCGCGACCGCGGACTGATCACCACGCGCACCTCGGCGCACGACCGGCGGAGCGTGGACGTGTGCCTGACCGCGGTCGCTTGCGATGTGCTGCGGCTGGGAGCGCCCCTGCTGGAGCGAGCCGTCCACGACGTCGTGGAAGCGCTCGGCGAGGGGGATGCCGACGGGACCCTCATCCGCTACCTCCAGGGGTGTGGGTAGCCGTCACTCGTCACCTTCCGTGACGTCCGGCCTCCTGAGGGCACACTGTCCGCCTGAGAGCGGAGCGTGTCACTGTGTCTCCGAACACGATGGCATTCCTTCTGTGCCTTTTTTGCCGAAGTGTCGCAATCACTGTCTGATCCACGACTTTTGTCGAGCGTATGATGTGAACCGACGGTGGGTTCCGGGTCCTCCAGAACACACCGTGCATTCGCCCGAGGCTTGTTGTTCCGGTGGTCGTCGACGACGCTCTCCCGCATTTCCTGGCACGTGATCGGGTGTCTGCCGGTCCGTACCATGGATGCGAGGGGAGAAGACGTGACGTTCGGTGACCGGAGTCCCGGTGGCCGCCCAGGTGACGCACCGTGTGACACCTTCGTGTCGCGCGGTTGGGGGCTGCCCGTACATGACCTCTGACCGGATGGGTGACGTGTGCGCCCGCCGGCCGCCCGCCGACGGTGAGGGCGCGCGGGCGGACGGGACCCCGGGGCGGGCGGACGCCGGGCGCGCCGCCGCACCGCGGGCCCTCGACGAGGCCGCCTGCGCCTTCATGGAGCTCCAGCCCCGTCTGTTCGGCATCGCCTACCGCGTGCTCGGCAGCGCGGTCGAGGCCGAGGACGTCGTACAGGAGGTCTGGCTGCGCTGGCAGCGGACCGACCGCTCCGCGGTGCTCAGCCCGGCCGCCTTCCTCTCCACCACGACGACCCGGCTGGCCATCAACGTCGCCCGGTCCGCCCGGGTGCGCAGGGAGACCTACATCGGTCCCTGGCTGCCCGAACCCGTCGACACGAGTGCGGACCCCGAGGCGGGCGTCCAGCGGACCGAGGCCGTGGAACTCGCGCTCCTGCTGGTGCTGGAGCGGCTGGGCCCGACGGAACGCGCGGCCTACGTGCTGCGGGAGGCGTTCGACTACGCCTATCCGGAGATCGCCGAGATGCTGCAGCTCAGCCTGGTCAACGTACGCAAGATCGTCAGCCGGGCCCGGCGGCGCGTCACGGCCGGGGCCCCCGGGACGGCGGACGCCGCCGAGCACCAGCGCCTGCTGGAGGTCTTCGTCTCGGCGGCCAGGACCGGTGACCTCGCCCCGCTGGAGGCCGTGCTCGCCCCGGCCGCCCCGGACACCGCGGGCCGCCCGGGCGGCAGCGGCGGTCCGCCGGACGCACCCTGAAGGGCCCGGGCGTCCCGCCGCGTCGCGCGCCCGCCCCTTCAGGAGTCGACGGCGGGCCGGGCGGGGCCGACGACGCGATCCGGGACGTTCCAGGGCCGGAGCTTGTCGGGGTTGAGCACGACCCAGGCCTGCGAGACGCGCCGGTCGGCGACGTCCAGGCTCACGACCGCCACCACCCGGTCCTCGTAGCGCGCCACCAGACCGGTGCGGCCGTTGACCGGGTGGACGGACAGCGACACCCGCGGGTGGCGCGCGAGCAGGGTCAGCAGACTGCGCGCGACCGGCTCGGCACCGTGCACCGGCCGGACCAGCGCCCGCAGCTTCCCGCCCCCGTCGAAGAACGCCGCGGCGTCGGGGCACAACAGTGCGGACAGCCGTGCGGGGTCACCGCTCAGGCACGCTGCGCGCACCGCGCGCGCCACGGCGTCGTGCTCCTGCGGCGTCGCGGGACGCGACCGGCAGGCGCGGATCGTGCGGCGCGCGCGGTCCGCGAGCTCGGCGCACTCCGGTTCCGGCCGGCCCACCACGTCCGACACCTCGCTCAACGTCATCCCGAAGCAGCCGTTGAGCACGAAGGCCGCCCGCTCGGCGGGCGACAGCGCGTCCAGGGCCGTCAGCAGGACCTCACCGATCTCCTGCTCCAGTTCGGCCCCCAGGCGCGGACGCGCCGGATCGCCCGCGACCGGTCCGGTGGCCCCGGCGGACCGTGCCAGCCGGGACAGGCAGATTCCGCCCACCGCCCTCACCAGCCACGCGCCGGGCGACTCGATCGTCCCCCGTGCGGCCTCCGGCAGCTCGAACCACCGCCGGTAGGCCTCGTCGACGACCGCTTCGGCCTCCGCCGAACCGCCCACCATCCACAGTGCGACGTCCAGCAAGTGCCGGCGCTCGTCCAGCAGCTCCGCGATCGGCACCGCGTCATCGGAGAAATCCATGGCCCCTGGCCTCCCACTCGCACACACGGACACGGCACCGCTCTTCCTGTCCTGCTGGTGAGACAGGGCGGGCGCGGACCTTGTGACATTGCGCCCCGCCTCCGTCGCCGTTCCTGAGATGCGGCTCACACGGTGCACGTCACAAATTCATCGTCTGATCAGTCATATATGCGGAAGGTGCACGAGAGTGCCGACCTGCGACCCGCCATGGGTGAAACATGAATGGTGACAGCAACATGGGAAGCGGTAGCCGGCCCGCCGAATCGCAACAGCCGGGCAGGGGTACGAGGGTCGCGGAATGGTTCAGCGTGCGCACGGGCGCCGAAACACGTTCCGGGCCGTCCCTCCGGCAGAAAGTGATCCCCAGCCACTGGTCCTTCATGCTGGGGGAGATATCCCTCTACAGCTTCTTCATCCTCGTCCTCACCGGGATCTACCTGTCGTTGTACTTCCACCCGTCCATGACACCCGTGGAGTACCACGGCAGTTACGTGCCGCTGCAGGGCCTCACGGTCTCCGAGGCCTTCGACTCGACGATGCGCATCTCCTTCGAGGTGCGCGGCGGTCTGCTGATCCGCCAGGCCCACCACTGGGCGGCGCTGATCTTCGTCGCCAGCATGTTCGCCCACATGCTGCGGGTCTTCTTCACCGGCGCGTTCCGCAAGCCGCGCGAACTCAACTGGGTGCTCGGCTTCTCGCTCCTGGTCCTGGGCATGTTCGAGGGTCTGACGGGCTACGACCTCCCGGACGACCTGCTGTCGGGGACCGGGCTCGTGGTCGTGAACGGGACGATCCTCTCCATCCCGGTCGTCGGCACCTACCTGTCGATGTTCCTCTTCGGCGGCGAGTACCCGGGCAAGGAGCTGATCGCGCACTTCAACACGTTGCACGTCGTGGTGATCCCGGCCCTCATGGCGGGCATCGTCGTCGCCCACCTGGTCCTGGCACGCCGGCACCGGCGCGCCCAGTACCCGGGCCCCGGGCGCACCGAGCGGAACGTCGTCGGCCTGCCCTTCCGCGTGTACGCCGTGAAGTCGGGGGCGTACTTCCTCCTCGTCAGCGGCGTCATCCTCATCATCGCCTCGACCACGCAGATCAACCCCATCTGGATGTACGGCCCCTACCGGCCGGACCAGGTCACCGCGGGCTCGCAGCCCGACTGGTACATGGGCGTCCTGGACGGACTGCTGCGCGTCATGCCGGGCTGGGAGCTGACCGCCTGGGGCCACACCCTCGCCCTGGACAACCTCCTGCCGCTGCTGGCCGGCGCCGGGCTCTTCCTCGCCCTGGGCGCCTACCCGTTCGTCGAGGCATGGGTCACCAAAGACGGTGGGCGCGACCACCACCTCCTCGACCGGCCGCGCAACCGGCCGGTGCGCACCGCCCTGGGTGCGGCCTGGGTCAGCGTGTACGCGGTGGCACTGCTGGGGGCGGCCAACGACCTGATCGCCGTCCGGCTGCACATGTCGGTCAACGCCGTGACCTGGACCGTCCGGATCGGACTGTTCGTCGTGCCCTTCGTCGTCTACGTCGCGACCAAGCGCTGGGCGCTGGCACTCCAGCGCAAGGACCGCGACGAGGTGCTGCACGGCCGGGAGACCGGGATCATCAAGCGGCTGCCGGACGGCGAGTACGTCGAGGTGCACCAGCCGCTCCGCCGGGAGAAGCTCCACCTCCTCACGCAGCACGAGCAGTACACGCCCATCCGCCTGTCCCCGGACGGCAGGGCCGGGCGTGCCGAGAGATTGCGGGCGCTGCTCAGCCGGGGCCTGTACGGAAAGGGCACCCAGATTCCCAAGCCGACCGTGCGGGAATACCAGGAGATCACCCACGAACACGGCGACGACGGAATTCTCCGCTGAGGCGTCACAGATTCGTCCGCTCCCCGGTCGAATGTGCGAAGGAATGACGCACCGGAATGACGAACTTGGGAGTTCGACGATGATCAAGCCCGTTCTCGAGCCCGCGGCGCAGGAAATAGCGGTCGCCACCGCGAAGCCGCCCCTGCTCCACGAGCTCGGTCCGGAAGGCGCCCGCAAGGTACTCGACGACATCCAGGCGGCGCCGGTCGAGAAGTACGACGTCCAGGAGAAGTGGCTCACCGTGCCGGCCGAGGTGGGCGACGTACGGGTGCGCGTCGTCAAGCCCGAGGGCGCCGAGGAGGTCCTGCCCGTGGTGCTGTACGTGCACGGCGGGGGCTGGGTGCTCGGCAACGCCGGCACCCACGACCGGCTCGTGCGCGAACTGGCCGTCCTGGCGCACACCGCGGTGGTGTTCGTGGAGTACGACCGCTCGCCCGAGGCCCGGTACCCGGTCGCGATCGAGCAGGCGTACGCCACGGCCCGCTGGATCACCGCGAACGGCGCGGACGAGGGCCTGGACGCCTCCCGCATGGCCGTCGCCGGCGACTCCGTCGGCGGCAACATGACCGCGGCCCTGACCATCATGGCCAAGCAGCGCGGCGACGTGAGCTTCGTCCACCAGTCGCTCTACTACCCCGTGACCGACGCCGCCCAGGACACCGACAGCTACCGGGAGTTCGCCGACGGACCGCACCTGACCGCGGCGGGCATGGCCTGGTTCTGGGACTGCTACACCACCGACCCCGCGGAGCGGGCCGAGATCACCGCCTCGCCGCTGCGGGCGAGCCTGGCCGACCTCGAGGGGCTGCCGCCGGCGCTGGTCATCACCGACGAGAACGACGTCCTGCGCGACGAGGGCGAGGCCTACGCACGCAAGCTGACCCAGGCCGGCGTTCCCACGGTCAGCGTCCGCTACAACGGCACCCTGCACGACTTCATGATGCTCAACCCGGTCCGCTCCACGCAGGCGAGCGCCGCGGCGATGGAGCAGGCGACCCGCACGCTGCACACCGCGCTGCACACCCACTGACCCCACCCCGCCCCCGGATCGCGGGGCGGCGGCGCAGCGCACCGCCGCCCGCGAGCACCGGTGCACCCAGGTGGCCCGGAACCGCACGTCCTTCACCGGCCGCGGCCACCTCCTCCAGCCGTACGGCAACGACGCCGTACCCACCGCCGGCCTCCGTCCCGAGGCCGGACGGCACCACCAACACCCGCCTCGAAAGGGCCAACCCGTGAACCGTCACGCCCGTTACCGGACCATCCGCACCCCGCTCGCCCTCATGGCGACCGTGACCGTCGCAGCAGGGCTGCTCGCCGCGACCGTCGGTCCCGCCAGCGCCGCCAAGGGCGGCGGCGCCGCACCCTCGCACCACCGCAAGCCGACCGTCGTCCTCGTGCACGGAGCGTTCGCCGACTCCTCCAGCTGGACCGACGTCGTCGCGAAGCTGAAGCGCGACGGCTACCCCGTGGTGGCCGCGTCCAACCCGCTGCGCGGGCTCAGCAGCGACGCCGCCTACGTCAGGGAACTGGTGGACAGCATCAAGGGCCCCGTGGTCCTCGCGGGCCACTCCTACGGCGGTGCCGTGATCTCCAACGCGGCCCGCGGCGCCGGCAACGTCAAGGCCCTCGTCTACCTGGCCGCGTTCATGCCCGACAAGGGCGAGGACGCCTTCAACCTGTCGCTGAAGTTCGAGGGCAGCACGCTCGGCGGCGCGCTCAAGCAGGTGCCGGTCACGATGCCCGACGGCTCCAAGGGCGTCGACCTCTACATCGACCAGGCCAAGTTCCACCACCAGTTCGCCGCGGACGTCCCGGCGCACACCGCGGAGATCATGGCCGCCACCCAGCGCCCCGTGTCGGGCGCCGCGCTCAACGAGCCCTCCGGCGAGCCCGCCTGGAAGACCATCCCCTCCTGGACCCTCGTGGCCTCCAAGGACCTCAACATCCCCCGCGAGCTGCAGGTCTTCATGGCCAAGCGCGCCAAGTCGCACGTGGAGGAAGTCCGTTCCTCCCACGCGGTGAGCGTCTCCCACCCGAAGGAGACCGCCCGCATCATCGAGGAAGCCGCGCGTTCGGTCCGCTGACCGCAGGCCCGGCGACCCCGCAGGCGGGGCGGCGCACGACGCGCCGCCCCGCCCGCGCGATATCGCGTTGCCGCCCGACCCACCGCCGCGAGAGCATCCCGGGCATGGACGAGCCCGCCGAGACCCTCCCCTCCGGCCCGGCCGAACTGCGCCGCTGGCGCACCGGCGACCTCGACGCCCTGGACCACGCCATCAGCGAGTCCCTCGACCACCTGCTGCCCTGGATGTTCTGGGCGGCCGGCCACAGCAGGCAGCGCACCGCCGACTTCCTGGCCCGCGGTGAGGAGGAGTGGCGGAGCGGCGAGGCCTTCGCCTACGCGATCACTGCGGAGGGCACCGTGATCGGCGGCTGCGGCCTCCACCGCCGCATCGGCCCCGGCGGCCTGGAGATCGGGTACTGGCTCCACCCGCGGTGGACCGGCCGCGGCCTCGCCACGGCGGCCGTGGCCGCCCTCGTCGGCGAGGGCTTCTCGCTGCCCGGCGTCGAGCGGCTGGAGATCCACCACGACGCCGCCAACGCGCCCAGCGGGGCCGTCGCCCGGCGCCTCGGCTTCACCGAGGTCGCCCGCGGCCCCCGGCCGGAGGGGCCCTCCGCCCCCGGCGAGGCGGGGATCGAGGTCGTCCGGCGGCTGACCGCCGGCCAGTGGCGTCAGCCGGCGCCAGGCCCCGCCCACGGAGCGGTACGGGGATCGGTCAGGAATGGAGAAGCCCCCGGGAGCAGGCCGCGGCTAGCGTGACGGCCATGGACATCACCATTCACTGGACCTTCCTCCCGCACACCGACCCCGAGGCCTCGCTGGCCTTCTACCGCGACATCCTCGGCTTCAAGGTCCGCAACGACGTCGGCTACGGCGGCATGCGGTGGATCACCGTCGGCCCCGCCGACCAGCCCGGTACGTCGATCGTGCTGGAGCCGCCGGCCGGCGACCCGGCGATCACGGAGGAGGAGCGCGCCACCATCACCGCGATGATGGGCAAGGGCACCTACGCCCGTCTCGTGCTGGCCACGGCCGACCTCGACGAGGTCTTCGAGCGGCTGGTGGCGGGCGGCGCCGAGGTCGTGCAGGAGCCGACCGAGCAGCCCTACGGCGTTCGGGACTGCGCCTTCCGCGACCCGGCGGGCAACATGATCCGCTTCAACGAGGTCCACTGACCGCACCCCGCACCCCGCTTCCCCGCCTTCCCACGGGCCCGCCCGGCGCCCGGGAACCCGGCCCGGACCCGGTCCGTTCGACGGGGACCGGTCCGAAGCGGGAGCGGGGCGGCCCGGTGGACGGTTACCGTGGCCGACGTCCGCACCCTTGGCAAGCCGCCGGACACAACGCCCCGCAGCGGGCGGACCGGGCCAGGCGACGACGGCGGACCGCGCGGGCGGCCGCCCCGCACACCCCGGACAGACAGATGGAGAGACGACGAACATGGCCAAGAAGGCGGACGCGCAGTCGCCTGCGCCGCACGTTGCCGACAGCCACGACATGATCCGCGTGCACGGCGCGCGCGAGAACAACCTCAAGGACGTCAGCATCGAGATCCCGAAGCGCCGGCTGACGGTCTTCACCGGGGTCTCCGGCTCGGGCAAGAGCTCGCTCGTCTTCAACACCATCGCCGCCGAGTCGCAGCGGCTGATCAACGAGACCTACAGCGCCTTCGTGCAGGGCTTCATGCCGACGCTGGCCCGCCCCGAGGTGGACGTCCTCGACGGGCTGACGACCGCGATCACCGTCGACCAGCAGCGGCTGGGAGCCGACCCCCGCTCCACGGTCGGCACCGTCACCGACGCCAACGCCATGCTGCGCATCCTCTTCAGCCGCCTCGGCACCCCGCACATCGGCCCGCCCAGCGCGTACGCCTTCAACGTCCCCTCCGTCCGCGCCAGCGGCGCGATCACCGTCGAGCGCGGTGCCGCCAAGGCCGAGAAGGTCGCCTTCACCCGCACCGGCGGCATGTGCCCGCGCTGCGAGGGCCGGGGCACCGTCTCCGACATCGACCTGAGCCGGCTCTTCGACGACTCCAAGTCGATCAACGAGGGCGCCATCACCGTCCCCGGCTACAAGGGCGGCGGCTGGAACTCCCGGCTCTACGCCGAGTCCGGCTTCTTCGACCCCGACAAGCCGATCAGCACGTTCACCGAGCAGGAACTGCACGACTTCCTGCACCGCGAGCCGACCCGGATGAAGATCGCGGGCATCAACATGACCTACGAGGGCCTGATCCCGCGGGTCCAGAAGTCGTTGCTCGCCAAGGACAAGGAGGCGATGCAGCCGCACATCCGCGAGTTCGTGGACCGGGCCGTGGCCTTCACCACCTGCCCCGATTGCGACGGCACCCGGCTCAGCGAGGGCGCCCGCGAGTCGCGCATCGGCGGGACCAGCATCGCCGACGCCTGCGCGATGCAGATCAGCGACCTGGTCGAGTGGGTGCGCGGGCTCGACGAGCCCTCGGTCGCGCCGCTGCTCACCAAGCTGCAGCACACCCTCGAGTCGTTCGTGGAGATCGGGCTCGGCTACCTGTCGCTGGAGCGGCCCTCGGGCACCCTCTCCGGCGGCGAGGCGCAGCGCGTCAAGATGATCCGGCACCTCGGCTCGTCCCTCACCGACACCACCTACGTCTTCGACGAGCCGACCACCGGTCTGCACCCGCACGACATCCAGCGGATGAACGGCCTGCTGCTGCGGCTGCGCGACAAGGGCAACACGGTGCTCGTCGTGGAGCACAAGCCGGAGACCATCGCGATCGCCGACCACGTCGTGGACCTCGGCCCCGGCGCCGGCACGGCGGGCGGCACGGTCTGCTTCGAGGGCGACATCGACGGGCTGCGCGCCAGCGGCACCATCACCGGCCGGCACTTCGACGACCGCGCCTCCCTGAAGGAGACGGTGCGCAAGCCCACCGGGCACCTGGAGATCCGCGGCGCCTCGGCGCACAACCTGCGGGACGTGGACGTCGACGTCCCGCTCGGGGTGCTCACCGTCGTCACCGGCGTCGCGGGCTCCGGCAAGAGCTCCCTCGTGCACGGGTCCGTCCCCGCCGGCGCCGGGGTGGTGTCCGTCGACCAGAGCCCCATCCGCGGCTCACGGCGCAGCAACCCCGCGACGTACACCGGACTGCTCGACCCGATCCGCAAGGCCTTCGCCAAGGCCAACGAGGTCAAGCCCGCCCTGTTCAGCGCCAACTCCGAGGGCGCCTGCCCCACCTGCAACGGCGCCGGCGTGGTCTACACCGACCTGGCGATGATGGCCGGCGTCGCCAGCACCTGCGAGGAGTGCGAGGGCAAGCGGTTCCAGGCGTCCGTGCTGGAGTACCACCTCGGCGGGCGGGACATCAGCGAGGTGCTCGCCATGTCGGTCACCGACGCCGAGGAGTTCTTCGGCGCGGGCGAGGCGCACACCCCCGCCGCGCACCGCATCCTGCGCCGGCTCGCCGACGTCGGACTCGGCTACCTCAGCCTCGGCCAGCCCCTCACCACGCTCTCCGGCGGTGAACGGCAGCGGCTGAAGCTGGCCACGCACATGGCCGACAAGGGCGGGGTCTACGTCCTCGACGAGCCCACCGCCGGCCTGCACCTCGCCGACGTGGAGCAGTTGCTCGGCCTGCTGGACCGCCTCGTCGACTCCGGGAAGTCCGTCATCGTCGTCGAGCACCACCAGGCGGTCATGGCGCACGCCGACTGGATCATCGACCTCGGCCCCGGCGCCGGCCACGACGGCGGCCGGATCGTCTTCGAGGGCACCCCCGCGGACCTGGTCGCCGACCGCACCACCCTGACCGGCCGGCACCTGTCCTCCTACGTCGGCGCCTGACGCGGGGCCGCTCGCCGGCACGGGGGCCGGGACGCGGTCGTCCCGGCCCCCGCGGGCCCTTCAGTAGCGGGCGTCACTGGCGCGCAGCAGCGGGGAGGGCACGGCGGGGCGGCCGTCGACGACCGCCCCGGCGAACTGGAGCATCGGCGCCATCGTCGCGTTGTTGTGGGCGGGGAAGTTCAGCGCCGGCGCGGACACCTCGTCGAGGACGGCGAGCTGGTCCGGCGTGAGGGTGACGTCCAGGGCCCGCAGGTTGGCCTCGAACTGGTCCATGCGGCGCGCGCCGATCAGGGTGGACGTGACCCCGGGGCGGCCCTGCACCCAGGCCAGGGCGACGGCGGCGGGGTCGGCGCCCGCGTCGGCGGCGACGGCACCCAGCGCGTCGATGACCTTGTAGTCGGCCTCGCCGGGGACGCCGACCAGGTGCGTGCGCGTGGTGTCCACCGGCCCGGTGGAGCCGCTGGAGTACTTGCCGGACAGGAAGCCGCTGCGCAGCGGCCCCCACGGCATCACGGCCATCCCGAGCGCCTGGGCCATCGGGATCAGCTCGCCCTCCGAGGTGCGTTCGAGCAGCGAGTACTCCAGTTGCAGCGCGACGATCGGGGTCCAGCCGCGGAATTGCGCGATGGTGGCGGCCTCGGCCGTCGCCCACGCCGGCACGTCGGAGAACCCGACGTAGCGGACCTTGCCGGCGCCGACCAGGTCGTCCAGCGCCCTCAGGGTCTCCTCGACGGGGGTGGACGGGTCGAAGTTGTGGAGCCAGTAGATGTCGACGTAGTCGGTGCGCAGGCGCCGCAGCGAGTTCTCCAGCTGTTGCACGATCGCCTTGCGGCCGGGCCCGCCGCCGTTGGGGTCGCCCTCGAAGAGGTTGCCGAAGAACTTGGTGCCGAGCACCACCCGGTCGCGCAGCGCGGACCGGCCGGCGAAGTAGTCGCCGATGATCTTCTCGGAGTGCCCGTTGGTGTAGATGTTCGCGGTGTCGACCGAGTTGCCGCCGCGGTCGAGGTAGGCGGCCAGGATGTTCGCGGACTCCTCGGGGCCGCAGCCCCAGCCGTGGTCCTCACCGAAGGTCATCGTGCCGAGGGTGAACGGGCTGACCCGCAGTCCCGAGCGGCCGAGCGTGACGTAGGAATCGAGCGGCATGACAGTGCTTCCTCACGGAGGACGGGGATCGGGGACGCCGTCCGGGCCGTCCCCCTGTGCTCCTCCATTCGATCCCGCCACCCGCCGGTCCCCTAGACCGATCGGCGCGCATCGTTGCACGATCCGCTCGATCTCGCCCTGATCATGCGTGCGCCCGGCGCCGTTCCTGTGGTCCACTGGAGGGATGGGGCGACTGGACGAGATCGGCGAGCGGATCACCCGACTGGCCGCGGGGAGCCCGCGGCCGCGGTGGGTCGAGGACATGGTGGTCTTCGCGAGCGGCCGCGTCACCGAGCCGATGGGCACGGTCAACGCGCCGATGATGGCGCTGACCGTCCAGGGGGCGAAGCGTTCCGTCCTCGGCGACCGGATCTTCGACTACCGGGCGGGCCAGTACCTTGTCGCCACGGTGGAGCTGCCGCTGACCTCGCAGATCAGCCGCGCCTCGGCCGCGGAGCCGTTCATCGGGTTCGGGCTCCCGCTGCGGCCGGCGACCATCGCCCAGCTGCTGCTGGAGACGGCCCCGCTCCCGGCCCTGCCGTACGAGGGCCCGGGCCTGGCCACCAGCGACGCCGACGACCGGCTGCTGGACGCGGTCCTGCGGCTGCTGCGCCTGCTGGACGAGCCCCGTGACGTGCCCGTGCTGGCCCCCGGGGTGCGGCGTGAGGTCCACTGGCGGCTGCTGACCGGGCCGCAGGGCGCGCTGATCCGGCAGATCGGGCGTGCCGACAGCCGTATGTCGCTCGTGGCCCGCGCGATCGAGTGGATCAAGGCGCACTACGACCAGGTCATCCGGATCGAGGAGGTCGCCCGCGAGGTGGGCATGAGCGTGTCCTCGCTGAACCGGCACTTCCGCGCCGTGACCGCCATGAGCCCGCTGCAGTTCCAGAAGCAGATCCGGTTGCAGAAGGCCCGCCTGCAGCTGATCGCGGCCCCGGACGACGTCGCCGCGGTCGGTCACGCCGTCGGGTACGACAGCCCCTCGCAGTTCAGCCGCGAGTACCGCCGCATGTTCGGGGTCCCGCCGGGCCAGGACGCGGTCCGCCTGCAGACCGCGGTGGTCGTCCAGGAGTAGGGACGCCCCCGTCGCCCCTCACACGGACCGGGACGCCCGCGCGTCGGCGAAGCGGTCCCTCGCGGAGCGGATCCTGCCGTCCTGGAGACGGACGGTCGACACGACGTCGTACGACTCCATGGGCTCTCCCCGGTCGTCCAGCAGCGTGTCGGTCCTGCGCACGGAGACGGTGTCGCCGTCGGCCCGGATGTGACGCACCTCCGTACGGAGACCGCTGGCGCGGAAGGTCTCCAGGGCGCGGCGCAGATCCCCCAGGAGCGCGTCCGGGCCGTCCACGGGATGGTCGTTGAAGATGACGGAATGCCAGGTGACGTCGGGGTGGAGGAGCCGCAGGCAGGTGGCCGCGGCATCGTCGAAGCCGGGTCCGAAGTTCGCGTAGAACTCCCGGACGGTGTCCACGGGCGACGTATGGCTCATGTCCTGGGTTCCTTCGTGCGGTGCGGGATCACCGGGCGCGACGACTCTTCCAGAGGAGCGCCGGGCCGTTCCACGACGCGTTTCCTCCCAGCTGGTAGGCGCAGCCTCATGGACCGTCGTCCGCGACCCGGCCACGATCCGCCCCGCGCCGCGGGGCCGGTCCGGGAGATCCCGGCACCGCCCTGACAGGATGGCGGCATGGAACATGTGCTTGGCATCGGCGGACACTTCCTGCGTGCCGCCGACCCGGCGGCCCTCGGCGCCTGGTACCGCGACTGCCTGGGCCTCGACGCCGACGAGAACGGGCTGTGGCGTCAGGAAGCCGGGCCCACGGTGTTCGCGGCCTTCGAGTCCGGGACGGACTACTTCGGGTCCCCCACCCAGCAGACCATGCTCAACTTCCGGGTCCGCGACCTCGACGCGATGCTCGCGCAACTGCGTGCCAAGGGCGCCGACGTCGCCGAGGAGACCCAGGACATGGACGGCGTCGGCCGCTTCGGCTGGGTCACCGACCCCGAGGGCAACCGCGTCGAGCTGTGGCAGCCCGCCTGACGGCGTGCCGCCTCAGTGGTCGTCGCCCGGGTCCTGCCCGGGCAGGAGACCGGAGCCGCGCAGGCCGCTCAGGGCCTCGGCGACGGCGAGCATGCGGTCGGTGACGTCCGCGAGTTGGCGGCGCAGTTCGACGACGCGCCGCTCCAGGGCGACGGCCTGGGCGGTCAGGGCCGCGGCGGTGGCCGAGGGATCGGGGCGCCGGCCGGGGGAGCGGGTCATCACGGGACCTCCGGGCCGAGCCGCATCGCTGAGACGCCGAGTTCGAGCCGCACCGTGTCCCCGAGCAGGACACCCCCGGACGCGAGGGGCACGTTCCAGGTGAGGCCCCAGTCGGAGCGGCGGAGGGTGGCCGTGCCCTCGAAGCCGGTCCGCCGCTGCCCGCCGGCGTCCCGGACGGTCCCGCCGTAGCCGAGGTCGAGGTGCAGCGGCAGTTCGACGTCCTTGATCCTCAGGTTCCCCGTCAGGCGGAAGGTGTCCCCGCCCAGGGGCACGACCGCGGTGGAGCGGAAGACCATCAGCGGGAAGGCCGCGGCGTCCAGGAAGTCGGGGCCGGTGAGGTGGGAGTCCCGCGCCGGGACGCCCGTGTCGAGGCTGCCGGTCTGCACGCTCACATGGGCCTCGGAGCGGGCCGGCCGGTGGGCGTCGAGCCGCAGGAAGCCCTCGAAGGCCGTGAACCTGCCCCGTACGGCGGCGACCACGGCGTGCCGGACGGAGAAGCCGACCGCGCTGTGGAGCGGGTCGATGACGTACGCACCGGTCACCCCCTCCCGCGGACGGGAGCGTGGGGCGGTGGTTTCCGCGCGGTTCCTGGACATGGCGGGTCGACCTCTTCGTACGGGGTGGGTCTCGGGGCCGCGGTGGCCCCCGCCGCCGGGCAGGGGCCACCCGCGGGGCTTACCGCTGCGCCTGCGCGAACCAGTCGGCGAAGCGGGTCGCGCCGAGCTGCGCGCCGGAGCCGGGGACGAGGGAGCCGTCCTGCAGCTCGGACCCGTAGTACGTGGCGTGCGGGTCCGCGACGACCGTGCGGGGGTCGTTCTGGGAGGTCAGCACGTCACGCACCAGCTCGTCGAACTGGAACACGTCCGGGCCGGCGATCTCCACCACGCCGTTGAGGGGCTCGCCGGCCGCGGTGCGGGCGACGGCGGTGGCCACGTCGTCGGAGTAGATGGGCTGGAACTTGACGGGCGCGATGCGCACCGTGTCGCCCTCGGTGCCGGCGTCCGCGATGCCGTTCACGAACTCGAAGAACTGCGTGGCGTGGACGATGGAGTAGGGGATGCCCGACGCCTTGATCAGCTCCTCCTGGGCCAGCTTGGCGCGGAAGTAGCCGTTCTCCGGGAGCCGGTCGGTGCCGACGATGGAGAGCGCGACGTGGTGGGTGACGCCGGCCTCGGCGTTCGCCTTCATGAGGTTGCCGGTGCAGGTGCGGAAGAAGTTCATCACCGCGTCGTCCTCCCAGGAGGGCGAGTTGGAGACGTCGACCACGACCTGCGCGCCCTGCAGGACCTCGGCCAGGCCCTCACCCGTCAGGGTGTTCACGCCGGTGTTGGGGGAGGCCGCGACGGCCTCGTGCCCGTGCGCGTTGAGCTTGGCGACGACCTTCGAGCCGATGAGCCCGGTTCCGCCGATGACTACGACCTTCATGGAAATGGAGTCCTCTCGGATGGTGTCGTGCGCGGGGCGCACGCTGTGGTGACCCGCCCCACCGGCACCGGCAGGCAGGTGCACGCCGGTATTGACCGGGCGGCGGGGCGGTTTGTGACAGGGGCCCGGCGTGGGCGGGCCCCGGTGCCTCGTCGGGTGCGGCGGCCCGCCGCTACTCGACGAGCTTGCCCTCGGTGGAGACGTCCTGCATCAGGGCGGCGATCTCCTCGGGGACGGCCGGGATGGACTCGCGGGTGACGCCGGTCGTGGGGGACCAGACCAGGTTGACCCGCAGCGCGGGGTCCGTCTCCGGGTGGTCGCTGCGGTTGTGGCAGCCGCGGGTCTCCCGCCGCTCCAGCGCCGACTCCAGCGTGGCGCGCGCCGCCAGGGCGGCCGACTTGAGGTCGAAGGCGTGCGCGAGGTCCTGGTAGCCGGCGATGTCGGGGTGGATCCCGACGGACTCCATGCGCTTCTCGATGGAGTCGAGCTCCGCCAGGCCGGCGCGCAGGCCCTGCTCGTCGCGTACGACGCCCGCGTGCTCGGTCATCGTGTTGCGGATGGCGCGCTGCAGGGCGCGGACGTTCTCCGGCCCGTCCGCCGCCAGCAGGTCGTCCACCTCGGCGCGGGCCCGCGCCACCGCCTCCGCCGAGCGCGGCAGCGAGGTCAGCCCCAGCGAGTAGGCGGCGGCCGCCCGGCCCGTGATGCGGCCGAAGACCAGCAGCTCGATGAGGCTGTTGCCGCCCAGGCGGTTCGCGCCGTGCAGGCCGCTGGACGCCTCGCCGATGGCGTACAGGCCGCGGACGTCCGTGCTGTGGTCCTCGGGCCGCACCCAGACGCCGCCCATCGAGTAGTGCGCGGTCGGCGCGATCTCGATCGGGTCGCGGGTGATGTCCAGCATCTGCAGGTCCAGCAGCGTCTGGTACACCCGGGGGAGCCGGCTCATGATCGTCTGCCGCGGCAGGTGGGAGACGTCCAGCCACACGGCGCCCTTGGGCGTGCCGCGGCCCTCCTTGATCTCCGTGTACGAGGCGAGCGCGACGCGGTCGCGGGTGGACAGCTCCATCCGCTCGGGGTCGTAGCGGCTCATGAACCGCTCGCCGAGCGCGTTGCGCAGGATGCCGCCCTCGCCGCGGGCCGCCTCGCTGACGAGCGTGCCGGCCGCGTTCTCCGGCTCGATGATGCCGGAGGGGTGGAACTGGACGAGCTCGGCGTCGCGCAGCCGGGCGCCGGCCTCCACAGCCAGGCGGAACGAGTCGCCGGTGTTCTCGTCGCGCCGGGACGAGGTGCGGCGCCAGATGCGGGTGTGGCCGCCCGCCGCGAGGATGACCGCGTCGGCGTGGATGAGGTAGCGCGTGCCGTCGGTGAGGTCGAAGCCGTACGCGCCGAACACGGCCCCGTCGTGCTCGAGGATGCGGGTGATGTACACGCCCTCGAGCACGGGGACGCCGAGCTGCTCGGCCCGCCGGACGAGGGTGCGCTGGATCTCCAGGCCGGTGTAGTCGCCGGCGAAGGCGGTACGGCGGTACTTGTGCGCGCCGAAGAAGCGCTGCGAGATCCGGCCGTCCTCCTCCCGGGCGAAGGCCATGCCGTACCGCTCCAGGTCGTCGATGCCCCGGGCCGCGCCCTGGGTGACGATCTCCACGGTGCGGGGGTCCGCCAGCAGGTAGCTCTCCTTGAGCGTGTCCGCGGCGTGCTGCTGCCAGCTGTCCTCGGGGTCCATGGTGGCCAGCGCGGCGTTGATGCCCCCGGCCGCCAGGGCGGTGTGGGCGTCGTCCTTGGGCCGCTTGCCGACGGCGAGGACGTCGATGCCGGCCTCCGCCAGTTCGATCGACGCGCGCAGTCCCGCGCCTCCCGTGCCGATCACCAGCACCATGGTGGAAATGTGTCGTTCTGTGGGGGCCACGGTCCGCTCCGATCACCTTGGTTGTCACTGAGTACGACCGGGCGGCCGGGCGGTCTGTGACACCGTCCCCGGCCGGCCGGGGACCCGGTAGGGCGGCGCCGGGAGGGCGCGAAGAGGCGTGGGGCAGGCATGGAAAAGGCGTGGGACGGCCGGGTCGTCCGGCCGTCCCACGCCCGTGGGCCGTGCGGTCAGGCGGTGACGCGGTCCAGCGGCACCTGCGGGTCGGCCAGGCGCGCGTCGTCGACCGCGGCGCGCGAGGTGATCAGCTCGCGCACCGGCTCGACGACGTCCCACACGTTGACGTTCATCCCGGCCAGGACGCGGTTCCCCGACATCCAGAAGGCCACGAATTCCCGTGCGGCCTTGTCCCCGCGGAAGACGACGCGGTCGTAGCCGCCGGGCTCCACGTAGCCGGTGTACTCCATGCCGAGGTCGTACTGGTCGGTGTAGAAGTACGGCAGCCGGTCGTAGACGGCGTCCTTGCCGAGCATGCCCTGCGCGGCCGTGGCCGGCTGGTTCAGCGCGTTGGCCCAGTGCTCGACGCGGATGTGGCGGTCCAGGAACGGGTGGTGGGCGTTGGCGACGTCGCCCGCCGCGAAGACGTCCGGCGCGGAGGTGCGCAGGTGCGCGTCGGTGACGACGCCGTTCCGCACCTCCAGCCCGGCCGCCTCGGCGAGCTGGACGTTGGGGGTGATGCCGACGCCCACGACCACGGCGTCCGCGGGGAGGCGGGTGCCGTCGGCGAGCCGCACCCCGTCGGCGCGGCCGCCGCTGCCGGTGATCTCCTCCACCCGTACGCCGTTGCGCAGCACGACGCCGTTGTCGGTGTGCAGGCCCGCGAAGACCTCGGCCGCCTCACGCCCGAGAACCCGAAGCAGCGGCAGCTCCTCGGCCTCCAGCACCGTCACCTCCGCCCCGGCCTGCCGGGCGGCCGCGGCGGTCTCCAGGCCGATCCACCCGCCGCCGATGACGACGATCCGCGCGCCCGTGGTGAAGGCGTCCTTGAGTCGTTCGCTGTCGCCAACGCGGCGCAGGTAGAGCACGCCGTCCAGGTCCGCGCCGGGCACGGGCAGCCGGCGCGGCGTCGATCCGGTGGCCAGGAGCAGCTTCGTGTAGGGCAGGCGCTGCCCGTCGTCGAGCCGCACCTCCTTGGCCCCCGCGTCGAGCCCGGTGACGGTGGTGCCCAGCCGCAGGTCGACGTCGTGCTCGGCGTACCAGTCGGCGGGGTGGACGAAGATCGAGTCGCGGGTCTCCTTGCCGAGCAGATAGCCCTTCGACAGCGGCGGGCGGATGTAGGGCCTGTCCGGTTCGTCGCCGATGAGGACGAGCCGGCCGTCGTAGCCGTTCTCCCGCAGCGCCTCCACCGCCTTGCCCGCGGCCAGACCGCCTCCGACGATCACGAAAGTGTTCTCAGGGGACACGATGCACCTCATCTCGGATGTCGCTTGCTGCGAACCACGTACGGAGAGTCAATCACCAGACCGCTCCGCACCCCGTCGTGTGACACAGCCGTCGTGTCGCCGGGCCGTCCGGCGGGCGACCTCGTCACAACGTCAGGGAGTTGCCGGTCATACGGCTGATCGAAGGACGCCCGGGGCACAGCGGCCCGCCGGTGGTCGTCCCCGCCGCGACCGAGGAGCCGAAGGTGGCCTACGTCATCGCGCAGCCCTGCATCGACGTCAAGGACCGGGCGTGCGTCGCCGAGTGCCCGGTGGACTGCATCTACGAGGGCGGCAGGACGCTGTACATCAACCCCGCCGAATGCGTGGACTGCCGGGCCTGCGAGCCCGTCTGCCCGGTCGAGGCGGTCTTCCGCGAGGACGACCTTCCGCAGGAGTGGGCACGGTACAGGGAGGTCAACGCCGAGTACTTCGGGTCCCTTCCGGGTCCCGGCGAGCACGGCAGGCCGCTGGTCGGCGACGGGGACCACCCGTACGTGGCGCAACTGCCTCCGCAGGACTCCCGGAAGAAGGACATCGCCGTCTTCGCCATCGGCAAGGAGGAGGCCGAGGAGGCCGACCTGTGGTTCCCGCTCTGACGGTCCGGCGGGACGCGGGCGCGGACGCGGGCGAACCCGCCCCTCGGGACCTCGACCCCGCCGTCGCCATGCGCCTGCGCCGGCGTTGTCACAGATCCGGCGGCCGGCCGGTCTGATCCCCGAAAGTGCAAATCAGGCATTCTGCCCAGCTGTCTGAGGACGAGACCCTGAGGACGAAACGCGATGACCTGCACCGACGTGGTGACGCTTGGCAAGCATGTGAACGCGCCCGGGATATCCGACTCCGCCTTCGCGATCTTCGACGAGCGGGGGACGGTGGTCGCGTGGACGACCGCCGCCGAGCGTCTGGTCGGACACCCCGCCGCCGACGCGGTCGGCCGTTCCGCCGCTCTTGTGCTGCCGTCCTTCGGGGAGACCCCGTCGATGCCGGCCTTCACCGAACGGTGCCGTGCCGAGAACGGCTGGCCGGGTACGGCGGCGGTGACCCACCGGGACGGGCGGGCGATCGAGGTCAGCCTGCGGATCACGACGCTGCGGGGCCGGAACGGGGCGACCCGCTGGCTGGCCACCCTGACGGACGCCGGCGCGCTCTCCGGGGACGCGGTCAGCGGACCCGTGTGGGGGCCGCTGCTCGCCCGCGCGCCCATCGGAGCCGTCGTCCGCGACCCGCAACTGCGCTGCGTCCTCGTCAACGACGTGATGGAGGAGCACGACGGCGTCCCGAGCGACCGGCGGCTCGGCCGGCGGTTCGTGGACGTCCTGGCCGGCGCCAAGGCCGGCGCCCTCGAAGCGGTGATGCGGCAGGTGCTGAGGAGCGGCACCACCAAGGTGCACGAGTACCGGACCTGGCTGCCGGTGAGCAAGGGCCGGGAGCATCCGTTCGCGGCGTCCTTCCACTGCCTGCAGGGCGCCGACGGCGAATCCCTCGGTGTCTGCGTCATCAGTGCAGACGTCGTCGAGAGCCGGCTGGCGCGCGAGCGCCTCGCCGCCGTCGGCGAGGCCAGCGCCCGTCTGGGCAGCACCCTGGACGTGATGCAGACCAGTCAGGAACTGGCCGACCTCGCCGTGCCGTTGCTGGCGGACTACGTGGCCGTGGACCTGGAGCAGTCCGTGCCCTTCAGCGAGGGCCCGCCGGCGCGCGTCGACCCGGCGAGCGGGCGCCTGCCCGTCCTGCGGAGGGCCGGTCTGGCCTCCGTGCACCCGGGTGCCCCAGGATTGGTGTGGGTGCGGGGCGAACCGGTGCCCGTGCCGCCCCGCTCGCCCTTCGCCCAGGTGATGAGCACGGGCAGGCCGCACCTGGAGCCGATCCTGGACACCGCGCCGGGAACGTGGATCGACCACGACCCGGCCGTGGCGTCGAGGATCCGCGCGAACGGCGTCCACTCGCTGATGGTCGTCCCGATCCGCGCCCGGCGCGCCCTGCTGGGCGTGGTCGTGTTCCTCCGCACCACGGACCCGGAGCCGTTCCAGGAGGTCGACCTGCTGCTGGCCGAGGAACTCGTCGCGCGCGCCGCGCAAGCGCTGGACAACGCCCGCCGGTTCGCCCGCGAGCACACCGCGGCCCTCACCCTGCAGCGCAACCTGCTGCCGCGCCGGCTGAGGGGCGGCACCGCGGTCGAGGCCGCCTCGCGCTACCTGCCGGCCGACATGGACCACGGCGTCGGCGGCGACTGGTTCGACGTCATCCCGCTGTCCGGCGCCCGGGTCGCGCTCGTCGTCGGCGACGTCGTCGGCCACGGGCTGCACGCCGCGGCGACCATGGGCACGCTGCGCGCCGCCGTGCGCACCCTCGCCGACATGGAACTGCCGCCCGCCGAACTGCTGGCCCGCCTCGACGACACGGTCCAGCGGCTCGTCGAGGAGGACACCGACCCCGCGGACGAGACGTCCGCCGTCGTCGGCGCCACCTGCCTGTACGCCGTCTACGATCCGGCCACCCGCCGGTGCGCCATGGCCGGGGCCGGGCATCCGCCGCCCGCGATCGTCGACCCCGGGGGCCGGGTGAGCTTCCCCGACCTCCCCACCGGGGCGCCCCTGGGCATCGGCCTCGGCGACCCCTTCGAAGCGGTCGAACTGGAGCTGCCCGAGGGCAGCTTGATCGCCCTCTACACCGACGGCCTGATCGAGAGCCGCGAGGGTGACATCGAGGAGGGGATGCACCGCCTGGGCGCCGCCCTCGCGGAGCCGGGCCGCTCCCTGGAGGAGCTCTGCACCCTTGCGACGGCGAGCCTCCCGGCGCAGGCCCCCTCGGACGACGTCACCCTGCTCCTGGTCAGGACGCTCTCGCTCAGCCCGGCGCAAGTCGCCTCCTGGTCCCTGCCCAGTGACGAGAGCTCCGTGCGCGACGCCCGGCGACTGGCCGCCGCCCAGCTGACCCGGTGGGGCCTGGACGGGCTCGGGCCCGCCACGGAACTGCTCGTCAGCGAACTGGTCACCAACGCCGTGCGCCACGGCGCCGGCCCGGTCGGCCTGCGCCTGATCCGGCACCAGGCCCTGACGTGCGAGGTGTCGGACACCGGCGCCTGTACCCCGCGGCTGCGCAGCGCGCGCGGCACGGACGAGAACGGCCGCGGTCTCTTCCTCGTCGGCCGGCTCTCCCGCCGCTGGGGGTCACGCGCGGCGGCCCGCGGAAAGGTCGTGTGGGCCGAACTGGAACTGGCCTGACCGCACGATTGGGACGTGGAGCCCGGCCAGGCCTGGCGGCCGCCTCCCGTCTCGTACGCTGGACCCCGTTCGTCAGGGAGAGGAGGCTGCGGTGACCGGAACGACGGCGGCGGAGGTGATGGCCGAGCTGGCCGCACTCGAGGACCCGAAGACGCGCGCCGTGAACGCCAGGCACGGCGACGACCACGGCGTGAACCTCGGCAAGCTGCGCGCGGTCGCGAAGCGGCTCAAGACGCAGCACGAACTCGCACTGCGGCTGTGGGAGACGGACGACACCGCCGCCAGACTGCTGGCGCTGCTGATCTGCCGCCCGAAGGCGTTCGGGCGGGACGAACTGGACACCATGCTCCGCGAGGCGCGCGCGCCCAAGGTGCACGACTGGCTCGTGAACTACGTGGTGAAGAAGAACCCGCACTCCGAGGAGCTGCGCGTGGCCTGGCTCGCGGACCCCGACCCGGTGGTGGCCTCCGCCGGCTGGGCGCTGACGACCGAGCGTGTCGCGAAGAGGCCCGACGGGCTCGACCTCCCGGGACTGCTCGACGTCGTCGAGGCGGAGATGAAGGACGCCCCGGAGCGCCTGCAGTGGGCGATGAACCACTGCCTGGCGCAGATCGGGATCGAGCACGCCGGCCTCCGCACCCGTGCCGTCGGCATCGGCGAGCGCCTGGAGGTGCTGAAGGACTACCCGACCTCGCCGGGCTGTACGTCCCCGTTCGCGCCCGCCTGGATCGCCGAGATGGTGCGCCGCCGGGACGAGCCGGAGACCGCCTGAACGACCACCCGGACGCCGGGAGTCGGGCCGGCCGCCACCCACCGCCGGACGGCCGCGCACCACGGCTGAGCCGCCGGGCCCCGGCCCGCACCGGCCCCGAGCCCGGTCCGCCGCCCCGGACTCAGGCCCTCAGGTAGGCCAGGACGGCCAGGACGCGCCGGTGCGTCCCGTCCGCCGGGGGGAGGTCGAGCTTGGTGAGGATGCTGCCGATGTGCTTGCCCACGGCCGCCTCGGAGACCACCAGTTCGCGGGCGATCGCGCCGTTCGACTTCCCCTCCGCGACCAGCGCCAGCACCTCCCGCTCCCGCGCGGTGAGCCGTTCCAGCGGATCGCGGCGGCGGCGCAGCAACTGCCGTACGACCTCGGGATCGACGACGGTGCCGCCCGCCGCGACCTCGCTCAGCGCCGCGACGAACTCCTCGACCTGGCCCACCCGGTCCTTCAGCAGGTAGCCGAGTCCCGTTCCGTCGCCGGAGTCCAGCAACTCCGCGGCGTAGGCGCGCTGGACGTACTGGCTCAGGACGAGGACGGGCAGGGCGGGCCGCTCTTGGCGCAGCCGCACCGCGGCCCGCAGGCCCTCGTCCTGGAAACCGGGCGGCATGCGGACGTCCGTCACCACCACGTCGGGGGAGTGCTCGGCGACGGCCGCGACCAGCGCGTCGGCGTCGCCCACGGCGGCCACGACCTCGTGTCCGCAGCGGCCGAGGAGGCCGGTCAGCCCGTCCCGCAGCAGCACGCTGTCCTCGGCCAGCACTACGCGGAGCGCTCGGTCCACTCGCAAGGGATCTCCACACGCAGCAGGGTCGGTCCGCCCGCGGGGCTGGACAGGGAGAGTCTGCCATCCAGCACGGACACCCGGTCGGCGAGCCCCGTCAGCCCGCTGCCGGCGCCCGGTTCGGCACCCCCGCGGCCGTCGTCGCGGACCTGGAGGACGAGTCGCCCGTCCCGGTGGCCTCCGCTCACCTCGGCGCGGCCGGCCGCGCTGTGCCGTGCGACGTTGGCGAGGGCCTCGCGGACCACGAAGTACGCGGCGGCCTCGACGGCCCGGGGCAGCCGCCCCGGCAGTTCCAGGTCCACGTCGACGGGCACGGCGGAGCGGTCGGCGGCGTCGGCGACGGCCGCCGCCAGGCCGTAGTCGGCCAGCACCCGGGGGTGGATGCCCCGGACGAGCTCGCGCAGTTCCTCCAGGGCCCGGCCGGCCTCCTCGTGGGCCCGGGCGAGCTGGTCGGCCAGCGGACCGGGCGGCGCGTCCAGCCGGGCCAGTCCCAGGGCCATGGTCAGCGCCACGAGGCGCTGCTGCGCCCCGTCGTGCAGGTCCCGCTCGATCCTGCGGCGTTCCGCCTCGAAGGCGTCCACCAGGCGCACCCGGGAGCGGGTCAGCTCGACGACGCGGGCGCCCAGCCCGCGGTCGCGCGGGGTGAGCAGGAGCCGGGTCAGCCCGGCCCGGGCGCCCGCGGCGACGCCCAGCACGTACGCGCCGAGCGCGAGCAGCAGCAGCCCCAGGAGGGCGGTGCCCCATGCCGCCGGCCACGTGGTGACCGTCCACTGCTTGAGCACCTTCGCCTCGTGCCCCGCCCCGACACCCGCCATCAGCACCGGAGTCGCGACGAGCGAGAGTGGCACCGCCAGGGCGACGACGACGGCCAGCGCGTCCACCGGCCACAGCAGACCCGCCAGCAGCAGGGCGTGGCCGAGCTCGCGCCAGGTCGCCCGCTCCCGCAGCCGCATCGTCAGCCACGCCCACAACCCACCCCTGGCGGGCGGCAGATGGGCCCCCGGTACGGGATCCCGGTCGACCAGGCGCAGCCGGGCCCGCTCCAGGGCGGCGACGGGAAGGCCCGCGAGCGCGGTGAGGACGAGCAGCGGCAGCCCCACCAGGACGACGGCGAGCGCGGCCCCGGCGGTCGCCGCGGTCACGATCGCCACAAGGGCGACGGCGCCCGCGACCACGCCGGTCAGCAGGTACGCCAGCGAGCGCCACGGCCACACGGACAGCAGGAAGCCCCGCCCGGACATCGCCTGCCACACATTCCCCGGTTGCATGCGGATCACCGTAGGACCCGCCCGCGGCCCCGGACCATCCGCCCAGGGCGAGGACGGTGGTATGCCTGGCCCTACCCCGGATTCTCGTCCCTGCCGCACTGCGCCGCGGCCGCCCCGCGGGATTTCGTGGAGCCGTCCGGGAGGCGTCGCTTCCCGGAGCGCTCCGACGCGCCGGCCGCGGCGGAGGACCGGCACCCGACCCAGTGGGGACAGATGAACGACGACGCCATCCGATTGCACGACGTCAGCAGGCGGCACGGCTCCGGCGACAGCGCCGTGACGGCCCTGGACGAGGTCTCCCTCGCCTTCCCCAAGGGCTCCTTCACCGCCGTCATGGGGCCCTCGGGCTCGGGCAAGTCGACCCTGCTGCAGTGCGCCGCCGGCCTGGACCGGCCCACCTCGGGGTCGGTGCTGCTCGGTGACACCGACCTGACCGCGCTCGGCGAGACCCGGCTGACCCTGCTGCGCCGCGAACGCATCGGCTTCGTCTTCCAGGCGTTCAACCTGCTGCCGTCGCTGACCGCCGAGCAGAATGCCGCGCTCCCCCTGCGGCTGGCCGGCCGAAGGCCCTCCCGGGCCGCGGTGCGCGACGTGCTGGGCCGGGTCGGCCTCGCCGACCGGGCCGGGCACCGGCCCTCGGAGCTCTCCGGCGGGCAGCAGCAACGTGTCGCGCTGGCCCGCGCGTTGATCACCCGTCCCGAGGTGCTGTTCGGCGACGAACCGACCGGTGCCCTGGACTCGCGGACGGGCCACGAGGTGCTGACCCTGCTGCGGGGCATCGTCGACCGCGAGGGCCAGACCGTCGTCATGGTCACCCACGACCCGGTGGCCGCCTCCTACGCCGACCGCGTCGTGTTCCTCGTCGACGGCCGGGTGAACGGGGAGTCCGTCACGGCGGGCGCGGCGGACATCGCCGCGCGCATGGCCGGGCTGGAGGCCGCGGCGTGCTGAGCTTCGTCCTGCACGCCCTGCGCACCCGCTGGGTCACCTTCGCCGGCAGCTTCGTCGCGCTGTCCCTGGGCGTCGCGCTGCTGACGGTGACGGGCCTGGTCCTCGCCTCCACCCAGGACGCGCCCGAGCGCGGGCCGGAGCGCTTCGCCGCGGCGCCCGTCGTCGTCCGCGGCCAGGACGCCCTGCGGGTGCCCACGCCGCGGGGCGAGCTGACGCGGCCCCTCGCCCGGCCGCGTGCGGTGCCCGCCGCGACCCTGACCGCGCTGCGGCGCCTCGGCAGGGTCGTGGCGGACCGCGCCTTCCCCGTACGGGCCGAGGGCGGACCCGGGGACCTCGTCGGGCACCCCTGGTCCACCGCCGCGTTCGCCCCGTACGGGCTCACCTCGGGACGAGCGCCGCGTGCCGCCGACGAGGTCGTCGTGACGGGCGGCTGGGCCGCGCCGGGCGAGCGCGTGCGCACCGACCGGGGGACCGTCCGCGTCGTGGGAACCGCCCGTGCCGCGGGGACCGCCCGTGCCGCGGGGACCGCCCGTGCCGCGGGGACCGCCCGTGCCGCGGGGACCGCCCGGGTCACGGGCACCGTGAACGGCCGCGGCTTCGAGGACGCCGTGTTCTACACCGACGCCCGTGCCGCCCGGCTGTGCCCCTTCAGCCCGCAGTCGGTGGTCGACGCCGACGCCTCCGCGGTACGGGACGCGGTCCGCGGCAGCGGCGCCCGGGTGCTCACCGGGAACGACCGCCGGTACGCCGACGCCGACCCCGGCCGGGACGACGAGGCGGTGACCGCGATGAACGCCCTGTTCGGCACCGCCGGCGGCGTCACGGCCTTCGTGTCGGTGTTCGTCGTGGCGTCCACGTTCGCCTTCGCGGTCGACCGGCGCCGCCGCGAGTTCGGCCTCCTGCGCGCCGCGGGCGCCACCCCGGGCGGGCTCCGCCGCATGGTGCTGGCCGAGTCCCTGCCGCTCGGTGTGCTCGCCTCGGCGGCGGGTTGCGTGCTCGGCGGCTGTGCGGCACCGCGGCTCGCCGCGTCCGTGGTCGACGGGGGACTGGCACCGGCCTGGTTCACCGTCGGCGACCACACCTGGCCGTACCACGCCGCCTTCTGGACGGGCCTGCTCGTCGCGCTGTTCGGAGCGGCCGCCGCGTCGTGGCGGGCCGGCCGCACCGGCCCCGCGCAGGCCCTGCGCGAGGCCGCCGTGGACACCGGTGCGATGACGCCCGGCCGCCTGCTGTGCGGCGTCGGCCTGCTGCTGACCGCCGCGGTCACCCTCGGCGTCGCGCTCGCCGGCGACCCCGGCGACCTGCTGCACCGCAAGACGTACGTGAGCCGCCCGATGCTGCTGATCACCGCGACCGCGCTGCTCGCGCCCGTCCTGCTGCGCCCGCCGGCCCGCCTGCTCGCCCGGGTCCTCGGCCGGCTGCCGGGCGCGACCGGCATGCTCGTCGGCGAGAACGCCGCCGCGGGCGTCCGCCGTACCGCCGCGGTCGCCTCGCCGGTGCTGGTCGTGGTCGCCCTCACGGGCTCGCTGCTCGGCGCCACCGCGACCCTCGACCGGGCCGCGGCCCAGGAGGCACGCGAGCGCACCACCGCCGCCTTCGTGGTCACCGCGCCGGGCGGCGGCACGGGCTTCGGCGCCCGGACCCTGGAGCGCCTGCGCGCGGTCCCGGGGACGGAGGTGTCACCGAGCGCGTCGAGCGAGGTGTACGTCCTGGAGGACGGCCCGGCCCTCGTCCGGTCCCCGGCGCGCGCCGCGGACCCGGAGGCGCTCGCCGCCACCGCCCGCCTGCCGCTCGTCGCGGGGACGCTCGCCGACCTCGACGACGGATCGGTCGTCGTCAACGAGGAGTGGGAACACCACTCGGTCGGGCAGAGCGTCCGGGTGTGGCTCGGGGACGGTACGAGCAGGACGCTGCGCGTCGCGGCGGTCATGCCCACCGGCACCGGCGGCAACGGTGTCTACGTCACTCCGGCCAACGCCCCCGGCGCCCCCGTCGACCGCGTGGACGTCGCTTTGCCGGACGGTGCCGACCCCGGCGCGGTGGCCGCGGCGCTGCGGGAGGCGGTGGCGGCGGACGGCGGCCGGGTGCTGACCCGCGGCGAATGGCTCGCGTCCCTGCGGCCGCGGAATGACGGGACGACCCGGCTCGGCTTCCTGCTCGTGCTCGGCATCGCCCTGCTCTACACCGCCATCTCCCTGGTCAACACCATGGTGATGGCCACCTCCGACCGGGTCCGCGAACTGGCCGCGCTGCGGCTGGCCGGGGCCACACGGCGCCAGGTGCTCTGGCTGGTGGCCGCCGAGTCCCAGGCGGTCGTCGCGGTCGGCGCGCTCCTGGGGCTGGCCGTCGCCGTGCTCAACCTCGTCGGCATGAGCTGGGCACTGGCCCTGCTGTCCGCGCCCGGCGCGCTCGAACCACCGTGGGCGGCCCTGGCCGCGGCCGTGGGGGCGTGCGCGGTGCTCGCGGTCGTCGCCTCGACGCTCCCGGCGTGGGCGGTCCTGCGGGGACGCGCGGCGGCACTCGCGGGGTCGCGCGACTGAACCCCCGCACCGCGCGGCTTCCGCTGCGGGGCACGGGCCCCCGGCGTTCCGCGCCGGGGGCCCCAAGGGGACACGCGGGGCGGGCGTGTCCCCTTTGCCGGCCTCAGGCCCGCGGGCCGTACCGTTCGCGCGCCCGCTCCACCGTCTGCGGGGTGACGGCACCGGTGCGCGCCAGCCGGTCAAGGGCGGCCACCACGATCGAGCCGGCGTCCACCCGGAAGTAGCGGCGCACCGCCTCCCGGGTGTCCGACAGACCGAAGCCGTCCGTGCCGAGCGACGAGTAGTCCTGTTCGACCCACTGGCTGATCTGGTCGGGCACCTGCCGCATCCAGTCGCTGACCGCCAGCACGGGCCCGGGTGCCCCCGACAGCGCCGACGTCACATAGGGGACGCGCCGCTCGCCGTCCAGTTGCCGGCGGTCGGCGTCCAGCGCGTCACGGCGCAGCTCCGTCCAGGACGTCACCGACCACACGTCGGCCGCCACCCCCCAGTCGGACGCGAGGAGTTCCTGCGCCTCCAGCGCCCAGTGGATCGCCGTGCCGGAGGCCAGCAGCTGCATCCGCGGCCCGGCGCCCGCCTCCGCCGCCTCCTTGAAGCGGTAGATGCCGCGCAGGATCCCCTCCTCGACCGACGGCCCGTCGGGCATGGCCGGCTGCCGCTTCGACTCGTTGTAGACCGTCAGGTAGTAGAAGACGTCCTCGGGCCGGTCGCCGTACATCCGCCGCAGCCCCTCCCTGACGATCACCGCGATCTCGTAGGCGAATGCGGGGTCGTAGCTCACGGCGGCGGGGTTGGTGGACGCCAGCAGCTGCGAGTGCCCGTCCGCGTGCTGCAGGCCCTCGCCCGTCATCGTCGTGCGCCCGGCGGTGGCGCCGACCACGAAGCCGCGCCCCAACTGGTCGGCCAGCGCCCAGAACTGGTCGCCCGTCCGCTGGAAACCGAACATCGCGTAGAAGATGTAGAACGGGATCATGGGCTCGCCGTGCGTGGCGTACGAGGTGGCGGCGGCCGTGAACTCCGCCAGCGAGCCGGCCTCCGTGATGCCCTCGTCGATCAGCTGACCGTTCTCGGCCTCGCGGTAGTGGAGCAACTGGTCGGCGTCCACCGGCTCGTAGGTCTGGCCGTCCGGGGAGTAGATCCCGGCCGTCGGGAAGAGCGACTCCATGCCGAACGTCCGCGCCTCGTCGGGGACGATGGGCACCCAGCGCCGGCCCGTGTCCGGGTCGCGCATCAGGTCCTTGACCAGCCGCACGAGTGCCATGGTGGTGGCCACCTCCTGCTTGCCGAAGCCCTTCCGCAGCGCCTCGAAGGGGGCCGCCGGAGGCTGCTTCAGCGGCATGGCGACCACCCTCCGCTGCGGAGCGGGACCGCCCAGGGCGGCCCGCCGCTCCCGCAGGTACCGCACCTCCTCGGAGTCCTCGCCCGGGTGCCAGAACGGCACCTGGTCGCCGCTCAGCGCGCTGTCCGGGATGGGCAGCTCCAAGGTGTCGCGCATCCTGCGGAACTGCGCCATCGTCAGCTTCTTCATCTGGTGGTTGGCGTTGCGCGACTCGAAGTCGGAGCCCAGGGTGTGCCCCTTCACGGTCTGGGCGAGCACGACGGAGGGCGCGCCCCGGTGCTCCACGGCCGCACGGTAGGCGGCGTACACCTTCAGAGGCTCGTGGCCGCCCCTCGACTCGGTGAACAGCTCGGTGATCCGGCTGTCGGTCAGCCCCGCCGCGATCCGGGAGAGCGCGTCGCCGGTGAAGAAGTGCTCGCGCACATAGGCGGCGTCCCGCGCCGCGTACGTCTGCATCTGCGCGTCGGGCACCTCGCCGAGCCGCCGCACCAGCGCCCCGTCGGCGTCCTGCGCCAGCACCGGGTCCCAGGCCGCGCCCCACAGGGACTTCACCACGTGCCAGCCCGCGCCGCGGAACCGGCCCTCCAGTTCCCGCACGATGCTGGAGTTCGACCGCACCGGCCCGTCCAGGCGCTGCAGGTTGCAGTTGACGACGAAGGTCAGGTTGTCGAGCCCCTCGCGCGCGGCGAGCGCCAGCGCGGCCAGCGACTCCGGCTCGTCGACCTCGCCGTCCCCGAGGAACGCCCACACGTGCGACCCGGAGGTGTCCTTGATGCCCCGGGCGTGCAGGTAGCGGTTGAACCTGGCCTGGTAGACGGCCGCGAGGGGGCCCAGCCCCATGGAGACCGTGGGGAACTCCCACAGCCACGGCAGCCGCCGGGGGTGCGGGTACGACGGCAGCCCGTGCCCGTCGGCCTCGCGGCGGAAGCCCTCCAGCTGCCTCTCGTTCAGCCGGCCCTCCAGGAACGCCCGGGCGTAGATACCCGGTGACGCGTGCCCCTGCACGTACAGCTGGTCGCCGGAACCGCCCCCGGGGGCCTCCTTGCCCCGGAAGAAGTGCTGGAAGCCGACCTCGTAGAGCCAGGCCGCCGACGCGTACGTCACTATGTGCCCACCGAGGCCCAGGTGCGAGCCACGGGTGACCATGGCCGCCGCGTTCCACCGGTTCAGCGCGGTGATCCGCGCCTCCATGGCGAGGTCGCCCGGGTAGTCCGGCTGGGCGGCCGCGGGGATCGTGTTGACGGGTTCCGAGGAGAGCAGCCCCGGGACCGGCACCCCTGACGCGGACGCGTACGCGTGGACGCGCCGCAGCAGATAGGCGGCGCGGTCGGCTCCGGCGTGCCGGATGACGGCGTCGAGCGACTCACGCCATTCCGCGGTCTCCTCGGCGTCGGGGTCGGGCAGCCCGTCGGGCGTGCCGGACGTGGGGGACTGCGCGAACTGTGCGGACTGCGCCGGATCACTCATCGGCGGCCTTCCTGTCGGGGTGTGCGGAGGGGAGGGCGGCGGCCGCGGAGCGGAACTCACGGACGGCGGCGGCCGCAGGGGAGCCGTCTCGGCGGAGGCGCGGACGGCTCGCGGGCGTCACCGCCGGGCGAGCCAGTCGCGGAACGTGGTGCGGCCCAGGTGGGCGTCCGCTCCCGGGAGCAGCGCGCGGCGCTGCAACTCGGCGCCGAAGAACCACGCGTGCTCGTCGCCGACGACGCGCCTGCCGCCGCCGGTGGCGGTCAGCAGCTCGGCGGTGAGCTCGTCGAGCCCGAACTCCTCGGGCCCGGCGACCTCCAGGGTGCCGAACAACGGCACGCCCACCGCCACGTGCGCGACCGCGGCCGCGACGTCGTCCGCGGCCACCGGGCGCACCAGGGCGGGCGCCACGCGGACGTCGCCGTCCTGGTGCGCGTCCGCCAGGGCCATCGCCTCGACGCACTCGAAGGACAGCGCGGCCCGGACGATCGAATGGGGGACCGGAGAGCGCCGCACCCGGTCCTCCAGCAGGAGCTTCGCGCGGAAGTAGCCCGACGGCAGCCGCTCGGCCCCCACGAAGGACAGGACGACGTGGTGCTCGACCCCCGCCGTCTCTGCGGCGGCCAGCAGGCCGCTCGTGGCCGTGCGGAAGAACTGCAGGCTGACCGGCTCGGCGGGTGAGGGCGCGTCGGTCGCGTCGACGACGATGTCGGCCCCGCGCAGTGCCTCGGCGAGGTCCCCGTGCGGGGTCCCGCCCGAGGGGTCCCCCTGGGGCAGGGCGACGACCTCCACACCGTGGTCGCGCAGCCTCGCGACGGTCCTGGAGCCGACCGTCCCGCCGGCCCCCGCGACAACGACTCTCATCCGGGTCCCTCTCGTCCGCGGGGCCGGCGGCCCCGATGGTGTCCTCGTGACGGCGCAGCCGGCCGCTCCACCTGCTGTGACCACGGCGGCGCCGCGGTTGTGACAGCACCGCGGGGCGGCGTCGGCGGGAGGACGGGGGGGTGCCTCTATGTCCTTCGTCAAGCCTGTGCTGGTCACGCGGTGGCTGTTGCGGATGGGCGCGGTTCGTAGAAGGTGCCGTCGCGG
>NZ_JBVKBW010000031.1:0-77319 GCF_055635295.1 Streptomyces sp. NPDC111520
CCACCCCCCAGGTCATCCCTTCGACAGGGGGCAACAGTCATACCGGGCCCGGAGGCCAGCGGCCCTCTTGCAGGACCGCGAAAAAGATAACGGGGTGACCAGTCCAAGGTTCATGGCGTGCGAGCCGAGGCAGTTCACCGTGCGGGCTGCCGTTCCGTGCCGGTGACAACTATCTTGCGACAGGCCCAGCGCCCAAGCCCTGACCCGGCCGTGGGCGGGGGCGCCGGTGGCGAAGGCGCCGCTGTGCGGGACCGGCTGCGGGGCGCTCACACACCAGAGGGCAGGACCCAGTTGCGGCGCTCGTAGACCACCTTGAAGCCCAACCGGCGCATGTTGCGGAGCGAGGTGTTGTGTTCTCCCGGAGCTTCGGCGCCGGTCTCGGTCACCAGCCAGCGGCAGCCGGCCGCCTTGGCCGCCTCGGCGCGCGCCGCGAACAGCGCGGTCTGGCCCCCGCGGCCTCGCGCTTCCGGGGCCGTGAAGCCGGCGTAGCAATGGGCCGTCTCGGCTCCGAGGAACACGATGGCGCCGCCGACGATCTCCTCACCGTCCCGAAGGACGAACGTCTCCCATCGGTCACGGCCCACGACCGCGTCGATGACGGGAGCCAGTTCGTCGGGCAGTCCGAAGACCCTGTCCCGCAGGGCGCCCCAGCGAGCGATGTCCTGGGGACGCACGGTCTCGACCTTGAGGGTCGGCCGCGGAATCGCGGGGTCGTCGAACCGGGCGAGCACGGTGTCCACGTCGCCGGCGAGCTTCACCCAGGTCTCGGCTTCCGCGATGCCCCGCTCGGCGCGGATCGTCTCCCAGTCCGCCGGCAGCGCCTGGGGGGCGACGTACAGGTTGGTGGAGGCCACGCGCTCGGCGCGGTAGAAGGCGCGGATCTCGTCGACGAGGTCGGCGGTCAGCGGCTCGTCGTGGCCGAACCCGACCGCCTTGCTCCAGTACTTGGTGGGGTCGTTCCGCATCGCCGTCAGCGCCCCGCCCCCGAACCGGGCACCGCTGATACCACGTTCGGCCCGGAATGCCGTCGGCGCCGCGTCCACCACCAGGTCGTACAGTGAATCGGCTTCCGACTGATCGGCCATGGCACGTCACGTTCACAGAAAGAACCACCTTGGATCGCGCGGGGGCGGTTGAGCGTCGTCAGGCCCCGCAGCTGAGCGTGAGTCGGATGCGGCAGCACCGGCGCATCCGTTCCCCCGTCGATAGATTACGGTCGCAATCTTTACATACGCAGGCAAAGACTTACGCAAGCACAACCTTTGGGTTGGCAAAGTCGCCGGAACGCCCGCTACGGGGACACCGCGCCGCTCGGGCACGCTGCCACACGTACGGCGGCCGTCCTCGTCAAGCCGTAGGCCCGGGGTGAGGGTCTGCGTGATGCCGCCGCCGTGGTGCTGCTCGGCGGTGGGGTGGGCGGGGGGACACGACCGCCATGAGCAGCGGCTGACCCGCAGGCACGGTCACGCCGTTGAGGACTCCGTCACCCATCGCTTGCTGCTGATGTCGACGGGGCTGTTGTGGGAGGCCCGGCGTTGCCCCTCGATGAGGAGGTGGCCGGCGGGCACGTCGTGCACGGTGCCGTCGAGCCACAGCCGCACCTCGCTGTTGGGCAGTCCAGGCCGGGTGATCACGGCGAGGTGGTGGATGTCGCCCCAGCCGGGGTGGAGTCCGCCGGGCCGAACCCACGTCCAGGTGCCCGGGCGGATGTCGCCGGGCCCGGCCGGGGTGTGCCGGTAGGGGGCTGCTGGCGGCAGGCCCGACGGGGCTTGGCCGGGTAGTAGTAGCTCGGTGGGTAGTGCGGCGGGCGGCCCTTGGCGGCGTCGGCTGCGCGGGCGGCGACGGCTCGGCTGGGGTCTGGCAGCGTGGGCCGGGGTGCCAGCGTCGGAGGCCACGCGTCTCCCACCAGGTGGGGCTTCCGCAGCCGCACTGGCCGGGTGTCAGGTATGAGGCGGCGGTCTCGCACGGCCAGGGCGCGCACTGGCGGGCACGTCCAGGTCGCTTCGCGGGTCTGCGGGAGGTGGAGGTCGGGGAGTCGGACGGGGCGCATCGTGCTGTCCCTTCCTTCGGGGCGGGGGAAGTCGATCGGGCAGGGAACCGGTAGAAGCAACGTGCGGCTTGGGAGCTGCTGCCCCCGCATGTGGCCGACTGGTACCGAAGGGGCCGGGGATGGTCTGGCCGCACAGCAAGGCCGGGATCGTACCCGCCCATTGGGGGCCCTGACCGCGCCAAGCAAGCCCCGCAACCCCCGTCCCGGGCAGCGACGCGAGGCGCGGCGGCCGTCGAGGGCTACGCGGTACGGCAACGGCCCCGCAGCCCTGACGCGGTGGCGCAGGGGTGCGGGGCCGTCAGTCACGAGTGGTGGTACGCGGCTGCCTGGTCGGCGTCGACCGTGGTGGACGGCGAGCAGGCAGCAGAGCTCAGCGCGCTCCGCGACAAGCTGTCGAACCGGTTGGACGAGGTCGCGGCAGCTACGGAGTCGATCGGATGTGACCCGGCCAAGGCGAGCGAGCTCTCGCTTGTGGCAACAGACGTGATCAAGAAGGCTGCGTCAGCGGCTCTGGCTGGCACGCCGGAGCAGGAGCACGCCACGTACTTGTGGCGGATAGGCAGCGGCCACGTCCACGGACATCCCTACACCCACTACCTCCAACTTCGGACGGGTGACCTCACAACGGACGCGGACGGCCGCCTCTGGGGCCGGAACACCGCCACGATCACCGAGGTCGGCCTGGCTGCGTCAGCGGTCGTCCCCATCACTGTGCGCGCATGGGCGCTTTACGACCAGCGCCGGAGCAACCAGCTCTAGCTAGAGTCGGCGGATGACCCTCTACTTCGACCCCGTCCCACTTCTCGGCGACGACCGTATGGCGTTCCGCGGGCTGAGCCGGGCCTTCCGCGAGCCCTGGAACCGCCGCGCACACTCAGCAGGCGTGCGGCACCAGGCCATGGCGCCAACGCGCGGGCCCGAACCCCCGGCAGAGGGTTCAGGTCGTCAGGTAGGTCCAGGTCTCCACGTGACGGAAGCCCAGTGACTCGTAAAGGGGGCGGGACATGGGCGAGTTCTGGGTGAACGCGAGCTTGACGCCGGCCGCGCGGGCATCATGCAGGCGCGTCAGCACGAGGGCGCGGTAATAGCCGTTGCCGCGGTGCTCGGGAGGGACCGAGCCGTTGAACAGGCCCACCCAGTCACCTGCCACGACGTTGTATCCAGTTGCCGCTGTCGCGCCGTCACGCTCGACAACGTAGGCAGTCATGCCGGGACCGTCGAGCAGCGTAGGGGCAGCCAGCGCGGCCGCGACCTCGGCGGGCATTTCGAAGCCCCGCGCAAGCGCATCAGCGTAGCCCCGCGGGTCCGTGCCGGAGACCGTGCGTACGACGGCCCCTTCCGGCAGCTGCGGCGCAGGCAGGGTGACGTCGTCCGTGAGGGCGAGCAGGGGCAGCCGAATGGTGTTCGTCAGTCCGTGTTCGGCAGCGAAGGCGGATACTTCCGCGGAAGCCTCGCCTCGAACCTTCACCGACCAGGGCAGCTCCAGCCCTGCCAGCTCTCCGGCGAGCTTCGCGGCTTCCGCGATGTCCGGGTGGCTCTCAAAGCTCAGCCCGTTCATAGTCGCAAGCGGCATCCTACTGACCAACAGCCGGGTCCCGGCGGCCCCATGCCGTATGTACCCTCCCGGAAACGCTTCGACCAGAGCCTCGGCCACATCGAAGAACGCCTCGACAACCTGATCCGCGTGTATCCCCTTCAGGCCCGTTCGACTTTTCTCCTGGCCTGATCCGCCCCCTTGCGTCACGGCAACAGAGGGGGACACCTTGATGTTGTGGTTGATCCGGAACATGTTGGTGGGGTCGTAGGTCTTCTTCGCGGCGGTGAGGCGCCGGTAGCGTTCGGCGCCGTAGACCTCGCTCAGCCGTTGCGGGTCGGTGGCTTCTTCGACGGAGAGGAAGTTGACCATCCTGCGCCTGTCGGCCCAGGGCTCCATCGCGTTCATGACCTCGTCGAGCTTGCCGCCGAAGAACTCGGCCTGGTCCGGGCCGCCCACACCGAAACCGAACAGGACGAAGGGCAGTCCACGGCTGGAGACGGCGTTGGGTACCGCGGGCTCGCGGTCGAGCGCACCGCCCAACATGCGGAGCTCGACGCTGACCAGAGGGGAGTCCGAGTCGGGGCCGAGTAGTTCGACCAGCTTGTCCGCCGCTTCGGCGGGGAACTCACGGAGCATGGTGGTGCGGTCGAAGTAGGGCATGGGTGTCGGGGGGTCCATGTGGAGGGCGCCCGTGGCGGTGTAAGGCATCTCGCCCACGGTGTCGATGAGCGCCGGGGCGGCGGCGCGCAGGGGTGCGATGAGCCGCTCGCCCTCGGCCGCCGGGCCGAGGTGGGCGATCCGTATGTGCACCACGAACGCCCCGCGCAGGGGTTCGGGCAGTTCCGGCAGCGGGGGCAGCCGTTGCACAGCTACCGAGGAGGACATCTCCTCCGGCATCCCCGACTGCCAGGTACGCCAGGTGTGGAGGACCTCGGCGAGTCGTTCGCCGGGGAACCAGATGCCGCCACCGTAGAAGTGGGTCAGCGGGAACAGGTCGAATTCCAGTGCGGTGACAACGCCGAAGTTGCCCTTGCCGCCGAGCAGGGCCCAGAAGAGTTCGGGGTCGCTGTCGGGCGTGACGTGGCGCAGTTCGGCATCGGCGGTGACCACGTCAAGGGAGCGTACGTGGTCTGCCGCGTATCCGTGGAGGCGGCCGAGGACCGGGCTGAGTCCGCCGCCGAGGGTGTACCCGGCGACGCCCACCAGCGGGGCCGAACCGCTCATCGGGGCGAGTCCGAAGGCGGCGGCCTCGTCGATCACCTCTTGCCAGATGACGCCGGTCCCGACGTGTGCGCGTCGTTCGGCGGCGTCGATGGCGATGCCCTTCATGCGCCGGGTGCTGATCAGGATCCCGCCCCGGGCGGGGGTGACCTGCTGGTGTCCCGTGGTCTTCACGGTCACGGGCCGGCCCTGACGGGCGGCGAAGTGGACCGCCGCCCGTACGTCGGCCGCGCCGACGGCGCCGACCACCAGGGCGGGCTCCAACGGGACGTTGAGATTGTAGATCCGGCATTCGGCCTCGTAGCCCTCGTCGCCAGGCAGCAGAACCGGGCCGCTCGTCAGTGACGCCAGTTCTTCTGCCTCCGTGGGCGACACTGGTGCGAACGCATCTTCGAAAGTCATGGGGTCCCTCGTGGCATGGCGCCGGAATGGACGGACGGCAGCCCGCCGAGTCATTCCGCGCCTGTGAATGTTTCCGCATGGGTGCCGGCCGCCACCCCTGGGCGGCCCGACCGGTCCATGCAATGTATTACACCAATAATCTAAGTTGCCGGTGGTGTCCGGTCCGTGGACGTCAGGCACGCCCGCGCCGAAGGCCGCCCCGGACGGGACCCCCTCGGAGGCAATGCACGGCGACGGGTGCGGGGTGGCCGGCGAACCGACCGTGCTCGCCTACCCAATGCACGCGCCCGAGCCGGCCACGGCCCCGGCCGCACCGCCGGGAGCCGCCCTCGGACCGCTTCTCGGACGGACCCGGGCGACGGTGCTCCAGGCACTGCGCGAGCCGGCCACGACCAACTGCCCTCGCCGAGCGGGTCCAGGTCTTGCTCGCGGCGGCCAGCCAGCACGCAGGTGTGCTGCGGAACGCCGGACTGGTGACCACAACCCGGATCGGTACCGCCGTCCTGCACACCCTCACCCCGCTCGGCGCGGCCCTGCTGTCGGGCGAACCGCCCACGGCGTAGCCAAGCCACGCCCGCAGGGCAACATCTGAAACGTGCCACGGCAGGCTGTCGCTGTTCGACGACGGAGCCCCCTGGCACACGGCGGAGGTCCGAGGCCGAGACGCCGACCGAAGGTGACCATGCCCACGCTGGGCACCGGCTGGCTCTCGCTGCAGGTGACCGGCGCGAACCGTTCCGGCACGTCAGTGACGGAGACGGTCACCGGGGCCACCGTGTCGGCTGCCCGGAGCAGTGGTCCGGCTCCGCCCCGGCCTGGCCCCACTGGCCGGGACGGATAGCGAAGTGGCCTTGCCACTCCAGCCGCGTTGAGGACCACACCGAGGCCGAGCAGCCCGAATGGTTCCCACTCGGCCCGGCCGCCGACCGTCGGGCAGTGCAGGCCAGTGGCCCCGGATGACCGTCTGTGTCGCGGTGTTGCCCCGTGTGTCCGAGGCGCGGAGCCACAGCCTACGAACGCGGCCTTCCGCGGGGTGTCCAGCGTCACGTCACGGCGCCGCCCTCCAGGTCCCACGTGGAAAACTCGGCCGCCGAACCGAGTGTAGGCGGGCCTTGGCCACCTTCGCGGACCTTCTGGGTCAGCGCGTCGACCCAGACGAACGCATAGGGTCCGGCGTCCAGCGGCCGGTTGCGGAACGCGGCGACCTGGTCGTCCAAGTGCTTGGACATGGCGCTGACCTGGGACTTCGACAGTTGCGTGAGGCCGAGGGACTCGGCGAGTTTCTCGACCCGGCGGGTGGAGACCCCGAGCAGGTAGGCGGTGGCGACTACCGAGATCAGGGCCTGTTCGGCCCTGCGGCGTCGTTCCAGGAGCCAGTGCGGGAAGTAGCTGCCGCTGCGGAGCTTGGGGATGGCCAGCTCGACGGTGCCGGCCCTGGTGTCCCACTCGCGCGGGCGATATCCGTTGCGATGGTTGACGCGTTCGTCGCTGACCTGCCCGTATTCCGCGTTGCAGAGGGCATCTGCCTCCGCGGACATGAGCGCGTCGGCGAACGTCTTGACCATCGCGCGCAACAGATCCGGACTCGCCGCGGCGAGATTCTCCTCGGCGAGGGCGTGCAAGGGCAGACTGTCAGGTGCGGTCATCGTGCTGATCCCCTTCGAGGCTTCGACACTTCGAAGATCAGCCGGTGGCCGTTTGTCCATGCGGGCACCAACCCAGACGCCGGAGCAAACCCCCGCATCAGGTCCAACCCGTTACACCACTTCCAAGGACGCAACCTCGGGCCGTCGATCACAACACACGGCCCCTTCACGTCGAGTGCGCAAGGTCACCGCGGTGCCGGCCAAGGTTCCGGCCTGGTCGAGGGTCAGGTGCACTGACACATCATGGGAGAGTGCGCCGTGTCAGGCATCAGCGCCATGGGCAGCTGGCATCGGCAATTCGAACCACACGGTCTTCCCCCGTCCGCTCGGTGAATTGCCCCATGCCGAAGCCAGCGCGGAAACAATGACCAGTCCTCGTCCCCCCTCGGCCTGGTCCTCATCGCGGGGAACCGTTACGGGCTGCGCGAGATGCGGATCGCTGTCACGGACCTCTACGCGTATGCATTCGGGATACTTGTGCACGTAGACGTATACGTCGCTGTCACCGTGTACCAGGCCGTTGGTGACGACTTCCGACACCAGCAGTTCCTCATCGTCAGCCATGGCCGACAGCTCCCACCCCGCCAACCACTCCCGCACAAGTCTGCGCGTCCGCTCGGCTCCTAGCAGATCGCGCCGGTGGATCCTCAACTGCCGGACATTCTGCTTAGCTTCAGCCGAGGGCCCTTCGTAGACGACCAAGAGCAACGCGGCATCGTCGGAGCACCGCAGGGGCGACTCGCTGAAGCCCCTGATGAGCCGGTCGCCGACGGACTCAAGATTCCCCGGGTCGTCGAAGGCCACGCTCACCACCTCGTGGTCCACATCTCCTCCGAGGCCGGCCAGACCGTCCGTGTAGAAGGCGAGCAACGTACCCGGCTCGAGTTGCAGGTCCATCACCTCGAAGGTCGCCTCCGGGTCGATACCGAGAGGCATGCCCGCTTCGAGAGAGAGGAGGGGCATCCGGCCGTCAGGCGTGCGCATCAGAGGCGGTGGATGCCCGGCGGTGGCCATCTGCGCCCTGCCGGTGTCCGGATCGAGCCAGGCGCAGCAGCAGGTGGCGAAGAGGTCCGTTTCCAGGCCGATCAGGAGCTGGTTCGCCCGGGTAAGGACGACTCCAGGATCGTGTCCTTCGGTCGCGTATGCGCGCACGCCGCTGCGCAGCTCGCCCATCACCACTGCGGCGGCCGTGTTGTGACCCTGGACGTCCCCGATCACCATCATCACCCGGCTGTCGGGGAGCATGATGAGGTCATACCAGTCTCCCCCGAGTTCGATGCCGCTGGTCGCCGATGTGTATCTGCTGGTGCTCACCACTCCGGCCGGCTGGGGCAGCACGGGTGGTAGCAGCGCGTGCTGCAGGTCATCAACCAGCGCGTGCTGAACGTGGTGCATCTGGGTCCGTTCTACCGCCTGACCGACTGCCGTGGCCAGCGCTGTCAGCGTTCCCTGCTCGGCGAGGATGTCCCTGCGCTCGGCGCCGAACGCCATGGCGAGGGCACCCACCGCCTTCCGCCCGGCAAGGAGCGGCAGGACCATCCAGAAGGACTCCTGGTCCGACAGCGGCTCGGGCAACCGGCCGGCTGTCAGTGCATCCCGGGGGCCGTACAGCGTCGGCCGTCGTCGGTCCACCGCCTCCGTCTCCGGCCTGCGCTGTGCGAGCAGTGAGCCATTCAAGGTGCGGATGAATTCCCTTGCACAGCCCGAGGCACATGCCACGCGAAGCCGATCTCCATCGACCAGGCTGACGACGGCGGCTCGGGCCTGGAACCCGTCCAGCACACGCTCCATCGACATCTCCACGACGTCTCGGGTGTGAACCGTCGTTGCCAGGAGCGTGGCGAGTTTGTGTAGGTGGTAGATGAGGGGAGCGGTTGATGAGGTCATGCTTTCGGCGCCCGCCCCCTGACCCTCTACGGTGACCACGTGCGGTACCGGGGGCGGGACCATCGATGTCCCATGATCGGCCAACCGGTCCAGGTCGCGGGCCAGCGACGAGGCCGCGACGGCCAGTCGCTCCTGCTCCGACTCGGCGATCTCGCCACCTACGGGCGGCCAGAACGCCGCGAGCGTCCCGAAGCGGCGGGTCGGCGAGAAGAGCGGCGCGGCCGCGGCCTGCAGTGGGAAATGTGCGTAGGCTGCCAAATGCGGGTGGCCTGTCATGAAGTCCACCTGATGCGCGGTCTCCACATGGCCCGACTGCCACGCCCGTGACGACGGGTAGGTGCTGTCATCCAGGGGTACATGTTCGGGCGCTCCGATTCCCATGGCGGTCACCGCCACGACAGCAGCATGCAGATGCGGGGTGTCCGCCACTTTGAGGTAGACCGTCGCGGCCGATGCGCCCAATTCGGCGACAACGCTCTCGGCCGCCGATACCAGCAGCCGTTCTCTATCTCGCGTTGCCGGGTGTAGACAGTCCCAACCCGGCGGGATGGGCCCAACCTGTTCCATCTCTTTCGCCGCCCGACTGCCGTTGGCGCTGCTACTCGCTTATTTTACTACCGCCGCCCTGACCTTCTCTGATTCTTGTCCCGACCGCCGGCCCGCCGGCGCTGCTGTTCTCAATCGGCTCAAGCACGGACGTCGAGAGGAATCTTCTCGGGCGCCGAGCGATCCTCGGCGCGCTCGCGGCGCGGCGTGCCGCGGTTGCGGTGACCCACAGTGACCTCGCGCTTACGAGCCCGTGCGGGCCTAGGCCGCCGAGCGCAGAGAAAGTGTCGCCGAGGAGTGCACGCTGACAGCGCTGGCCATGGCAGTCGGTCGAGAGAAAGTGTTCCGCCCCGTCCCGGCAGGTCCAGCGCCTGGCCTTCCTGGCCGCCGCGTGCCCCGGGGCCCGGACCAGCAAGCATACGAAGATCGGACTTCTTTAAGGGCACTCGTGCGCACCGCGGAAAGCCTCGTCCGCCCGAGCTCGTGCAGGCCTCTACCGGAAAGAGCACGATGCGATCTCGCTGGGGACACCAGGAAGGAGGGAAGACCCGCCGGGCAGGGATTCACCGTTGTCGAGGAACAAAGCCTAATCCAGGCGTGTCCTAGTGCCGATTGCGCTGTTGATCACGGGCATGAACACACTTCCCGATGACTCGCCGGCCTCGCTCCATCCACGCGTGGTCTTCGTAGAACTGCGGGGGCCGGCGCAAGAGGTTGCAAAGGTGCAGGCGTGGATCGAGGAACGCGCCCTGTACTGCGACGCCGCAACCGTCGGCGTATTCGGTGACCAGGCCACGTGCCACATCAACGTTGTCGTCGATCAGGAGTAGGCAACGCTCCCACCATCGAAGCCAGCGCCCTGAGCGGGAAACCACACCTAGGTTGCAGGGGGGCGGGCAGCATTTGCGGTCCGTGTCCAGGGTTGCTGCGGGCCCCTCCTCTGCGGCGCAGTGACAACCTCATCGTACGGACTTCCAACTGACACGCCGCCCATGCGCGGCGGCGGTTTCCCGGTCCCGGGCCGCCGCCGCGGGCGCACGCGGGTCAGCGGTTGGTGGACTCCAGTGCCGACGCGGTGTAGCGCGCGCCGCTGACTTCCCCGGGCGGCAGATTTCAACTTCCATGTGGCAGTCGTGACCTTATGAGATTTTGCATGCGGGTCCGCGGCGCTTGGCCGGTCGAATCCAGCGGGCATGGTGCTGGTCATGAGGGGTGGTTCTCCTGTAGTGCCAACCCGGCGAAGCGGGGCGGGCGTCTTACCAAAGGCTGGTTGAGAGGGGAATGCGGGCGGCGGAGATCTTCTTCTTCGCCCGGGTAATCCGGGCAGCCATCGTCTGTTCCGACACCAGCAGCGCCCAGGCGACATCCGGTGTGGGCGCCCGCACACCAGGTGCCGTCGCCGACGGTGACCAGCAGGACTGCGGCGGTCCTGACGCCGACGCCGGGCAGTGACGTCAGGACCGGGGAAAGAGGGTGGGCCTCCAGCAGGTCGCTGATCCGGGCTTCCAGGGCGCGTCGTTGTTTGTGGACGGCCGTGAGTTGGCGGGCCAGGGAGGGGACCACGATGTCGAGGGTGCCGGTGCCCGGAACGCCGACGGTCTGCTCGTCGAGCGCGTCGAGGACGTCGTCGATGAGCCGGTTGGCTATGCGCGGGGCCTTGCGGCGGATCAGCTCGACGAGTCTGCGGCGGCCGGCTTTGCGGAGGGCGGCCGGGGCCCGTGGCGTTCCAGGAGCCATGTGACGGCCTGGTGGTCCAGGCGGGGCCCGAGGACGCGCTCGAGGGAGGGGGGAACTGGGTGAGCAGGCCGCGGATGCGGTTGGAGGTGCGGGTGGCTTCGGCGGCGAGGTCCTGGTCGAAGCCCCCGAGCACGGTGAGCGACGGAGCCCGCGTCCGGCACGGGAGGGTCTGTGAGTGCGGAAGACGTGGAAGTTTCGCAATCGGAGTCGCGCGCGGCTGGGAGCGTCCCGACGGCCGCACCGTCGTGCTCCTCGATGAAGACCTGGCCGCTCGCGGCGAACAACCGCTGAGACGGCACGTGCAAACGTGTGTCAGGCCAACCTCGACTGCTGGCTCAGAAGTGCAGGGTCACAAAGCGTGTTGCTGGAACCACGCCGCCGTGGTGCGAGCACGCGCCCTGCTTGCCGATAGAAGACGAGATCCAACCGTCAGCACAACGAGATGCCGTGGGCATCTCTACCCATGCCACGGCTGTCGGGGTGCTGATGACGTGTTCGACCGCCTCGATGACGTCTTCGCCGAAAGCAGTCGCGGTGGGCTACGAGGATCGGGGCAGCTTCGCCGGCATGCTCCCGCTTGGGTGGCATAGGCAGCTCTGACGTCAGCCTCCGTGGCTGCAGGGTCCTCCCCGGGGCCTCCTGACAGATCGCCGTGCTCCTTGTTGATCTCCATCCCGCTCTCCGTGTTCGGCATGCACCATCGGCGGAGCGTAAAGGTCGCATATCCATGCGTGCCGTATCCGGTCGGTGAGCCGCGGTCAGCCACCCGGGTGACCTCCGGTGGCGATCAGGGGCAGCTTGGCGCGGCAGATTGATCCACTGCGAACTGTTGCCTTGACTCCGTGCACGTGGTGACCAACGGTTCTTCCCGGATGCCGCAGCCTTTGGGAGCGGTCCTGGACGGTGCGGCGATGTCGCGGCTGCACATGAGGTTCTGGCTGCTGGCCGGGCTGGGGATCCTGCTCGACGGGTTCGACTTCTTCATCATCGCGGTGGCGAACCCGCTGATCGCGAAAGACTTCGGGGGCAGTGCGGCCGAGCGGGGACTGCTGTCGGCGGCGGCGATCGTGGGGGCGGTGTTCGGTGCGGCGCTGCTGGGGCCGCTCGGCGACCGCATCGGGCGGAGCCGGATCTTCAAGGTCGACCTGTGGCTGTTCGTGGTGTTCTCGGTGGCGTGCGCGTTCGCCTGGGACATCTGGTCGCTGATCGTGTTCCGGCTCCTGCTGGGTGTCGCGGTGGGGCTGGACTACCCGATCGCGGCGAGTTACGTGGCGGAGATCCTGCCCTCGCGGAACCGGGGACGTTGGCTGGTCGGCGCATTCAGCCTGCAGGCGGCCGGGATCGTGCTGGGGGCGGTGGCGGGTGTGGTGATCCTGCTGGTGCTGCCGGAGACGGGGTCATGGCGGCTCATGCTGGGCTTCGGGGTCCTGCCGGCGCTGTTGATCATCGTGCTGCGTCGGAACGTACCGGAGAGCCCCCGGTGGCTCGCGCAGAACGGGCGCGAACGCGAGGCCTGCGAGATCGCGGAGGCCATGACCGGGCGGCGCTGCCATGTGACAGAAGCGGACCGTGCACGGGGCGAGCCACCGCCGGAAGGCCTGAAGGCTTTCGCGCAGCCCCGGTTGTTCGCCAAGCGGCTGCGAAGGCGGACGGTGTTCACCGCCGTGCCTTGGTTCCTCATGGACATCGCGACGTACGGGGTGGGGATCTTCACCCCTACGCTCCTTGCGGGGCTCGCTCTGGGCGGCGCGAACGCCACGTTCATCGCCGAGGACATCGCCTCGACCGAGGGCACGGCGCTGCTCGACGTCTTTCTGGTGGTCGGTTTCGTGCTGGCGATCGTGCTGGTGGAACGAGTCGGGCGGGTACCGCTGCAACTCGCCGGCTTCGCCGTGATGGCCGTGGCGCTGTGCCTGCTTGCCGTCGCCGAGTCGCTGCCCGGTGGCGGCAACGCCCACCTGCCCCTGGTCTTCGTGGGCTTCGCCCTCTTCAACACCTTCATGAACCTGGGCCCGAACGCCACGACCTTCACCCTCCCCGCCGAGGTCTTCCCCTCCGACGTGCGGTCCGCGGGCCACGGCTTCGCGGCCGCCTGCGGCAAGCTCGGGGCGGCGCTGGGGACCTTTCTGTTCCCGGTGGCGCTGGATGCCGTTGGGACTGCCGTACTGCTGTACGCCGTGGCCGCCACCAGCGCACTGGCCTTCATCGTGACGTGGGCCTTCCGCATCGAGCCCCGCGGCCGCTCGCTCGAGGAGCTCTCCGGCGCCGACACGGCGACGCTCGCACCGCGCGTCACCCCGCCATGACGGCCGGGGCGCCCGGTGGCCGCAGGAACCTGCGTGCAGCCGGGCGCAGCTTGTTCAGTTCCACTTTTCAGGGCAGTACACCTATGAGGTGAGGAAAATGGGCGAACGCGGATGTAACACATCCTCTGTCGTCAAGGAGACGGTGGCGCATCCCCTGGACACCATGAAGTCCACGGCGCAGCGACTGCCGGGGGCGGGCGCGGTCAAGGGGGCCTTCGACGGTGTGCTGGACACGGTAGGGGTGGTCTCGCCGCGCACGCGACGGGTGGCCGCGTACACCGGGGCAGGTCTGCTGGGCATCGCCGGAGTCGTGGAATGGCCGGTGGCGGCCGCCGGGGCGGCCGCAGTGTGGCTGACGCAGCAGCGGCCGGAGGCGAAGCAGGCCCAGTCGGTCCAGGACCAAGCCGGCGCACAGACACCCCCGGCGACGGGCATGGCAGGGCAGGAAGCGCCGGAGACCAAGGACTCGATGGCCCCGCCACAGTCGCGGGTACCGGCCGCGCCGCACGGGCAAGAGCCGATGCCTGCGTCGCAGATGAAGGAGGCATCCGGAGCCTGACAGGCCCATCGTCGACTGGGCAGGAAAAGACACGCCAGGCGGTCCGGCCCGCTCATCGCTGCCGAGACAGCGGTGATCGCCGCATTGGCTGCTGCTTCGCCCCTGTGATCGTCGGCCAAACGGCCTTGGCGAGCCCGCCCGGCTGGGGCCCGGGCCTCGTGGACTACTCACACGGCCAGTCGGGCGGACGTCTCCAGCAGTGTGGCCCTGCCCCGAGGGCTGAATCCGTTCCGCATTGGGCGGGGCCACAATTCCAGGATGCTCCTCCGACCACGGAACCGGGCATGGCCGACGTCCGGATGGTCGGCGGGCGGGACCGTCAGCCAGAAGATGGACGGGCCAGCCGCCCAGAGGGCGGCGAAGTCGCAGCGGAAGCGCAACGTCCCGGTCCGGGTGAGCAGGTCGAGGCGGCGCTTGACGGTGGAGGCGCTGAACGGTGGCTGCAGGGTGGTCCTGGCACCACAGCTGACGTGGGTGCGGACGGCGCGGACGGTGTGGGCCGGGTGTGCTGCGGGCGGGGCGAACGGCCAAGGTGCGGCATGTGCCGGTGCTCGGCTGAGGGCTCTCACCGCACGCAGTGGCCATCCGGCAGTGCCTCGTAGACTGGGACACCGCCGAAGGTCAGCTGGCTTCTTCCGATTGCCGATGTCGACCGGAACGCGCTGATAGGTGAAGCGGTCGTCCGCCCATACCCCGATCGTCATCATGGCCGCGGACACTTCCCAGCTGGTGTGATCTGGACACAGGGTTGGCGCCCTATGCGAAGGAGTTGTGATGCAGGTAGCCGTGGTCACTTTCGACGGGTTCAACGAGCTCGACAGCTTCATCGCTTCCGCGCTGATCAACCGGTGCCGCAAGGATGGCTTGGAGGCTTACATCACAACGCCGACGCCGGTGGTCACGTCGATGAACGGCGTCGAGGTGACCGGGCAGCGCCCGATGGACTTCGTAAGCGAGGCTGACGTCGTACTCATCGGCAGCGGAGTCAAGACGCACGACGTGGTCGCCGACAACCGATTGCTGTCGATGCTGCCGCTCGACCCCTCGCGCCAGCTGATCGGTTCGCAGTGCTCCGGCGCACTGGTGCTGGCGCACCTTGGGTTGCTGGGTGACATGCCGGCTTGCACCGACATGAAGAGCCGGCCTTTTGTCGAGGCCTGCAGCGTCACCGTGCTGGACGCGCCGTTCCATGCCGAGGGGAACATCGCCACGGCGGGCGGCTGCCTGGCGTCCCAGTACCTCGCCGCGTGGGTGATCGGCCGAACGCTCGGGGAGGACGCCGTGCGCGACGTGATCGGTTACGTGGCTCCGGTCGGTGAGAACCAGGAGACGGTCGAGCGCGCCATGCGGGCCGTCCACGCGGGCGAGGTCGCACTGCACTGACGCTCCGCGACCCGCTGGAGGAGCAACAAACCAGCGGTTTCACCATGCTGCCGTAGAGGTGGACGGGTGCGGGGCCCCTTTCGCTGCGTCCGCGGCGTCTGGTCGCATCGCGACGCTGGACCTGCCGGGCGCCGCCTCGAGACGCCCACTGCTTCCGGTCCAGGAATTTCTTTGGCGGGCGCAACCCGCGACCTTTGCGGGAACCGCTCGACACACGGCAGCGCACCGGGGTCTCGGCGTGAGCGGCGGCCCGACGAGCAGTTCCATGCCTGCGCAGGGCCTGTCAGGGCTCCGATTGCACTCGGCTGCTGCGCTGTCCAAGAGCCCGGCAGCGGCTGAGCCCTCAGGGCATTCCCGCTGCGTCCAGCAGGGCCGTGGCGGTGGCCATGGCCAGCCCGCCATGGTCTTGGGCCTGGGCGACGGCGCGGGAGCTGGAACCGTCGAAGGCGACGGTGAGCTGGCGGGCCAGCGTTTCGGGGTCATGCGCGTCGCCACGCCGGGCCTGTTCACAGAAGAAGTCGGTGAGCGCGTCCTTGTAGCGTCGGGCCACCACCCGGGCGGGTTGGACGGGATCCTTGAGTTCGAACGCGGTCGCCAGGAAAGGGCAGCCCAGGTAGTCCGGTGACGCCGACATCGACTCGAGCCGCTCGAAGACATACATGATGCGATCACGCGATGGCAGGTCGGCCTCGGGGGCGGACAGTAGCCGGCCCAGATAGCGGGAACCCGCGCGGTCCAGGCTGGCCGCCAGGACGTCGTCCTTGCTGGCGAAGAGCTGATACATCGACCGCTTGGAGACTCCAGCCGCACGGCACAGCGCCTCGACGCCGATGTTCACACCTTCCCGGTAGAAGAGCGCGGCCGCGGCGTCCAAGAGCCGTTCGCGGCTCGGCGTCGCCGCGGGCTCGGACGAGGCGAATGCGGTCGAAGTCATACGCCATAGGCTACGCCGCTCCTTGCCACGGCGAAACCGATCGGTTTACGGTACGGAAAACCGATCGGTTTCCGACATCGGCCGTCACGCTGGGAGCAGCTTCATGACCGCAATTGCAGGTTCGACCGTTCTCGTCACCGGGGGCAGCCGAGGCATCGGCAAGGCCCTGGTCGAGTCCCTGTACGCCCGGGGCGCCAAGAAGGTCTACGCCACCGCCCGCGATCCCCGCAGCGTCACCCACCTCGGCGCGGTCGCACTGCCCCTGGAGGTCACCGACCCCGCGTCGGTCACCGCCGTCGCGGCACAGGCACAGGACGTCACCATCCTGATCAACAACGCCGGCGGGTCCGTCGGGGCATCGTTCCTGACCTCCCCGGTGGACGACGTCCGCCGCGAGTTCGAGACCAACTTCTACGGCCCCCTGCAGATGACCCGGGCCCTCGTCCCGGTCATCGTGGCCAACGGCGGCGGCCACCTGCTCAACGTGCACTCCGTCCTGTCCTGGATCGCTCTCGCCGGTTCCTACAGCGCCTCCAAGGCCGCGCTGTGGTCCCAGACCAACTCGCTGCGTCTGGAGCTGAAGCCACGCGGCATCAATGTAACCGGGCTGCACGTCGGCTATGTCGACACCGACCTGGCGGCGCACGTCAACTCTCCGAAGACGTCGCCGCAGAGCGTCGCGGAGCAGGCCCTGGACGCGGTCGAAGCCGACGCTTATGAAGTGCTGGCCGATGAGCGTTCCCGCCAGGTCAAGGCAGGCCTGGCAGCCGATCCCGCCGCTTTGTACCCGCAACTGGCTCTCTGACGAACGAGGCCAGTCACCCAGGGGGCGCCCTCGTGGAGGGGCGGCGCCATCTGGCGGGGCCGGTGGAAGGGCGTCTGGTCCGCCGGCGTTTTATCGTCATCGTGTAGGAGTTTCCTCGCCGAACGAGGTCGGTGAGATGGACACCGTGGATGGGGCATCCGCCGCCAGCACCCCGGCCCTCGCTGGAGGTCCGGCAGCTTTCGTGGTGGACGCCGCGGGGCTGGTGTCCGGGTGGAGTCCAGCGGCTGAGCGTCTTTTGGGCTACGCGACAGCCGACGTCGTGGGCAGACCGGTGAGTGAGCTGTGCCCGGTGCTTCCGTGGGGCTCCCTCCAGCAGCTGTTGCTGGCGACGGGCACCGCCAGCACTCCGTGGCTCTCCGCCGTCCTCATGCATCGGCACGGTCGTGCTGTGCCGGTCGCGCTCATGGCCTGTTCCGTGACATCCGCTCTCCAGGGCAGCGAGCAAACGGTGATCTTGGCAGCCGCCGGTCCGCTACCGGAGATCTCCGAAAACGAGGCGGTGCGGAGCTGGCTTGACCACCACGAGCACCTTGCAGCGGTTGGCCTGAGAAGGCGTATGGAGACCGTTGATGCACCGGACCACAGCGCGGCTGAGATCACCCGGTCGTACCTGCCTGCCCGCAGCGGGACGGGGGTGAACGGCTCGTGGATCGACGTGGTCCCGCTGTCCGGCATGCGTGTTGCTTTCAGCGTCGGTGACGTCTCGGTCTCCGGCGTGCAGGCCACCGTCTGCATCGGGTTGATCGGCGCAGCCGTCCGGGCCCTGTCGGAACTCGACCTCGCGCCCGAGGAAGTACTGGCCCGGTTGGACGACATCGTCTCGCGCTACGCCGCGGGCGAGCACAACGAGTGGTCCGTGTGGTTTGTGGAACGCCTGGTCGGCGCGACGTTCCTGTACGCCGTGTGGGACCCGGTCGAGCGGCGCTGCGTCGTGGCCAGCGCCGGCCATCCCCCACCCGCGGTCGCCGACCGAAATGGATCCGTCCACGTCCCCCAACCGCCCGGCAACAGGCCCTTGGGCATGGGCGAGCCGGTCTTCGAACCACTGGACCTCGAACTCGCCGAAGACAGCACGCTGCTCTTCTACACGGGCAGTCTGGTGCGCGCATGCGGCACGAACGACGGTGTCCCCCGCCTCCTGCGCACGGCCGTGCAGCGCAGCGGCCCCTCGGTCGAGGAGGTCTGCCGGAGTACCGCGGACGTCGCGGCGCCGCTCCTGGCAGCCGTCGACGACCTGTCGCTCCTTGTCGTTCGGACGCGGGCGCTCAGCGACGATCAGGTGGTCACCTGGAAGCTCCCACGCGACCCTGCCGCCGTCGCCGAGGCTCGCTCTCAGGTCACGCGGCAACTGCACCTGTGGGGGCTGGGTCACCTTGACTTCGCCACGGAGCTGATCGCGAGCGAGCTGGTCACCAACGCCATCCGCTACGGTCGTGAGCCGATCCGGCTGCGGCTGATTCGCGACCGAGCCCTGATCTGTGAGGTGCATGACGGCAGCAGCACCTCACCGCACATCCGCCGGGCGAGCACCACCGACGAGGGAGGGCGCGGCCTGTTCCTCGTGGCTGAATGCTCGCAGCGCTGGGGCGTGCGCTACACCGGACAGGGCAAGACCATCTGGGCCGAGCAGGCGCTTATGGCTGAAGCCGCTGCGGACCTCCCGCGCTAGCCGGGCATCCTCAATCGGCGCCGAGGGGTGCACGCAGGAGCGTTGCGGGCTGGGCGTCCTCGGGTGTCCGGCCCGGCTCACATGTGGAGCGGGTCGGCAAAGACCTCACGGGCGGCATCGATGAGTTTGTCGAGGTCCCCTGCAGCTGCCCGGTCATGCCGCCAGATCAGGGCGGTATCCAGTCGGGGCTCGAAATCCGCGAACGGCAGGACTTTCGTGTTCTCCATCGCGTAGCCGTGCATGGGGCTTTCCGCGTGGAGTATGGAAAAGTAAAAGGCCAGCCCTCCGGAAACTACTTCGGCAATTCCGTCATAGCCTGTGTCGGTGAGCTTGATACGTTTCTTGACCCCTCGTTCAGCCATTTCCCGGTCGAGTAGTTCGAAATAGGTGGGCCTGATCTCTCTGGGGGAGACGACGAAGGAAAGGTCGCTGAGGTCGGCCAGGGCCACGCAGTCCCTCCCGGCGAACCGGTCGGCGGGCACCACCGCTCCCAGCCGTTCCGACAGGACGGGCAAGACGTCCAGTACGGGGTCGTTGATCGGCAGCCGGGCCAGCGCCAGCGCGAGTCTGCTCTCGCACACGCCTGCGATCAGGGCCTTGGTGCTGCCGGGCCAGGTGAGGAGTTCGCACCACTCGCAGACACGCTCGGCGAGCATGGTGACCTGTTCCCTGATCCGCGGGTGCACCCCTGGAGGGATGCCCACGAACATGGTGCTGCGCACCACACCGGACGCCTCACGGAGTCGCCAGGGAATGGAGTTGACCCGCTCCAGAACGTCCCGCGCGATCGGCAGCAGCGCCTCACCGGCCGGCGTGAGGGTGACGTGGTGCGTGCTGCGGTCGAAGAGCCGCTGGTCGAGCTCACGCTCCAGGTCCCTGATCCGCTGACTCAATGGCGAGGTGGCCATGTGCATGCGACGGGCCGCCGCCGAGAAGTTCAACTCCTCCGCAACCGCAACAAAATATCGCAAATGGAATATCTCCACCCCAACACATTAGCCTGATCCGCCGGTCTGAGCCTGCACGACTCTGCGACCCCAAGGGCGGGACGCGCGCCACACCGGCCCGGCCGCGGCCCCGCCAGTCCGTTGGTTCACCGCCACAGGCCCAAAATAAATGCAAAGGAATCTGCTTCTTGCGAGAATCTAAAATGCATGGGCCAGGCAGCACCATTAAACGCCAAATTTCCAAGACGGCGCCCGAGAACGGGCTGCTCGCGTGGCGAAAGACTTCCTGCACCGGCACACGCTGATGGAGGGCCGTACATGCCACTTCGCACCGGAAGCGCCCCCATTCGGTGTGACCGCTGCGGTCACACCGATGTCAGCAATACGATAATTCCGCTGCCTGCAATGTGCGCTTAGCGTTTCTTTCGTATCCGGCAAAAGCAGCGAAAGGACGCGCCCATGGCGGAATCGCACTCCCCCGGACCGCTCGACGGGGTGCGGGTCATCGACCTCTCGACCGTGGTCATGGGCCCGTATGCGGCCCAGATCCTGGGAGATCTGGGTGCCGATGTCATCAAGATCGAGTCACCCTCGGACTCCCTTCACGTGGGTGAGTACCGCAACACGCCTGGCATGACCCCGTTGCACCTCAACGTCAACCGCAACAAGCGGAGCGTGGCGCTGGACCTCAAGGACGAGGCCGAGCACGCCCAGGCCCTCGCGCTGATCCACGCCGCCGACGTCCTGATCACCAACATGCGCCCCCGCGCACTGGCCCGCCTGGGCATGACCTACGACGACCTCGCCGTCGCCAACCCGGGCCTGGTCTACGCGCACGCCGCAGGCTTCCGCGCCGACTCCGACCGGGCCGACGCCGCCGCCTACGACGAGACCGTGCAGGCCGCCTCGGGACTGGTCGACATCTCCAACCGCGCCCTGGGCACACCGCTCTACCTGCCGTCCATCCTGGCCGACAAGGTCTCGGGACTGACCATCGTCTACAGCGTGCTCGCCGCCCTGGTGCACCGGGACAGGACGGGTTCGGGTCAGCAGATCGAGATCCCGATGGCCGACACCCTGATCACGTTCAATCTGGTCGAACATCTCGCCGGGCACACCTTCGATCCCGCGACGGGCCCCACGGGCTACCCGCGGTCGCTGTCGCAGCACCACCGGGCGCGGCGCACCAAGGACGGCCTGGCCGCCGTGGTCCCGTACAACCCGCACAACTACCGCGACTTCTTCGCCGCCGCCGGCCGCCCGGACCTCGCCGCAGACCCGCGCGTCAACGGCCCCGCCCTCAACATGGCGGACGTGGACGACCTGTCGGACCTGGTCGACGAGTGCGCCCCCGCGCTGACCACGGCGGAGTGGGCCGAGGTGTGCGCCAAGCACAACATCCCGATGGGGCCCGTGCTGGAGCTGGACCACTCGCACCAGGACCCCTACATCCGCGAGGGCCACTTGCTGGAGACGGTCGACCACCCGACCGAGGGCCCGGTGCGCACGATCGGAATCCCGGTGAGGTTCTCGGCCACGCCCGGCTCGATCCGACGCCTTGCCCCGGTGCCCGGACAGGACACCGCTGAGGTCCTCGCCGAGCTGACGGACGCCGGCTGAGCCGCGCGGAGCCATGGGAGAAATCATGAACAGCGATGTGCGCGTCCAGCGGATCTGCTCGACCCTCCTGATCACGATCGACCGCCCGCAGGCACGCAACGCGGTGAACTCCGCGGTCGCCGCCGGCCTGGCCGCGGCGCTCGACGAACTGGAGGGCGACAGCACCCTTAGGGCCGGTGTCCTCACCGGAGCGAAGGGCACCTTCAGCGCCGGCATGGACCTCAAGGCCGCCCTGAACGGCGACTTGCCCGTGATCCCGGGCCGTGGATTCGGCGGCCTGACCGAAGCGGAACTCACCAAGCCGCTGATCGCCGCCGTGGAGGGATTCGCCCTGGGCGGCGGCTTCGAACTCGCCCTGGGGTGCGACCTCATCGTCGCCGCCGAGGATGCGACGCTCGGCCTGCCCGAGGTCAAGCGCGGGCTGATCGCCGCAGGCGGCGGCGTAATCCGGCTGCCCCGGCGCATCCCCTACCACCTGGCCATGGAGTTCCTGCTCACCGGCGAGCCCGTCAGCGGTCGCCGGGCCGGGGAATTGGGCCTGGCCAACCGGGTCACTGCGCCCGGCGAGGCCGTGGCCACCGCCCTGAACATCGCCGAGCAGCTCGCGCACAACGCGCCGCTCGCACTGGCCGCGGTGAAGAACCTCCTGCGGCACGCCGACGGCACGCCCGAGACCGACGCCTTCGCCGCGCAGCGCGTGGCGCAGGACACCTTGATGGCCTCGGCCGATGTCCGCGAGGGCATGACCGCCTTCGCCGAGCGCCGCGCACCGCGGTGGACGGGGAAGTGACATGCGGATCCCTGATGTACGCCGCCACGCGACCACCCCGCTGACCAGCCCGGCGTTCCCGCCCGTGGCTCCGCGGTTCACCGACCGTGAGTACCTCAGCGTCGTCTACCGCACCGACCCCGACGCGCTGCGCGCCGTCGTCCCCGAACCCCTGCGGGTCGAGGAGCCACTGGTCCGGTTCGAGATCATGAAGATGAACGACGTCACGGGGTACGGCCCCTACACCGAGGGCGGCCAGGCGATTCAGGTCGGCTTCGAGGGCGAGCGGGGCGAGTACCTGCACGCGATGTACCTCGACAACTTCCCGGCGACAGCGGCCGGACGCGAGATCGGCGCCTACCCGAAGGTCATGGGCGCACCGAAGCTGTACGTCGACCACGGTGTGCTGGTCGGCACGCTGGACTACGGCTCGCTGCGGGTCGCCACCGCGACCATGGGCTACAAGCACCACCCGCTCGACGCGCGTGAGGCCGAAACACAGATCTCGGTGCCGACCTTCATGCTCAAGACGATCCCGGGCTACGACGGCGTACCGCGCGTGCAGGAACTGGTCCGCACCCGGATCACCGACGTCGTGGTAAAGGCCGCGTACACCGGCCCCGCCCGGCTGCAGCTCTTCCAGCACGTCCTGGCCCCACTGGCGGACCTGCCCGTCCTGGAGATCGCCTCGGCGAGTCACATCCTCGCCGACCTCACCCTCGCCCCGGTCGCGCCGGTCTTCGACTACCTGAAGGCGGACACGCGATGACGCACCACTTCCGCACCGCAGCCGTGATCGGCGCGGGCACCATCGGACTGTCCTGGACGGCGCTGTTCGCCGGCCACGGCCTGACCGTCCGGGTGAGCGACCCGCGCCCCGACCTCGCCGAGGCCGTCGAGGCGGCGCTGGCACAGAGCGCACCGCACCTGGCCGCCCTGGGCCTTGACGTCGCGGGCCTGACCGACCGGGTCCACGTCGCGGCCGACGTCACCGAAGCCGTCCACGACGCCGACGTCGTGCAGGAGAACGGCCCCGAGGACCTCGACTTCAAGAAGCGGCTGTTCGCCCGCCTGGTGGAGGAGGCTCCCTGGCACGCGCTGCTGCTGAGCTCGTCGTCGGCGATCCCCGCAACGGCCTTCACCGGGGACCTCCAGGATGCGAGCCGGATCCTGATCGGTCACCCGTTCAATCCGCCCCATGTGATCCCGCTCGTCGAGGTCGTGCCGGGCGAGTACACCAGCGAGGACGCTGTTCAGGACGCCGTGGACTTCTACACGCTCGTCGGCCGTTCCCCGGTCGTCGAACGCAAGGAGGTCCCCGGGTTCGTCGGGAACCGGCTGCAGCACGCGCTCAGCAGGGAGGCCGCCTACCTCGTCCAGCAGGGCGTCATCACCCCGGCTGACCTCGACACGGTGCTGACCCGTTCACTGGGCATCCGCTGGGCGACGGTCGGGCTCTTCCTCGGCCAGCACCTCGGCGGCGGACCCGGCGGCTACCGCCACCTGGTCGAACACATCGGGGCGTCCATGGGGGAACTCACGCCCGGCGAACCCTCGGGGCACCCCGCGGACCGGCTGCGGGTCGTGGAGGCCGTGGAGAAGGCCTACGGCTCCCGCACGTACGCGGACCTCGTCGAAGAACGCGACCGCAGGCAGCTCGCCGTGCTCTCCGCTCTGGACGGCACCGCCCACACGAACGCACACAGCGAGGAGAACTGACATGACGACCACCGCCGCCGAGCTGCAGGAACACCTGACCGCCGACTTCTACGACTACGAGTCGCTGCTCCCGGACGACGAACGCACGATCCTCCTTACGGCACGCACTTTCCTGCACAAGGAGGTCAAGCCGCTGGTGAACGACAACTGGGCCAAGGGCGAGTTCCCCGAGGAACTCATCGACACCTTCCGCGGCAGCGGACTGGCAGCGCTGTCCTACGAAGGCTACGGCGAGTACCAGCACGCGACCAGCCACCTGCTCGGGGGCATGCTGGCGATGGAGATGACCCGCATCGACGCCTCGGTCGCCACCTTCTTCGGCGTCCACAACGGACTCGCGTTCTACTCCATCTACGCGGGCGGCAGCCAGGAACAGCGTGACCGGTGGCTTCCTCAGATGGCGACCATGGACAAGATCGGCGCGTTCGCCCTCACCGAGCCGCTGGGCGGCTCCGACGTCGCCGGCGGCATGCGCACCACCGCCCAGCGCCAGGGCGACACCTGGATCCTCAACGGAGTCAAGAAGTGGATCGGCAACGCCACCTTCGCCGACTACGTCGTGGTCTGGGCACGCGACGTCGACGACAACCACGTCAAGGGATTTGTCGTCGAGAAGGGCACGCCGGGATTCACACCCGAGAAGATCGAAGGCAAGATCGCACTGAGGATCGTGCAGAACGCCGAGATCACCCTCAACGACGTCCGCGTACCGGAGGCAAACCGGCTGCAGAACATCAACTCCTTCCGCGACGTCGCCGAGATCCTGCGCATGACCCGCAGCGGAGTCGCATGGCAGTCGCTGGGCCTCATGATCGGCGCCTACGAACTGGCCCTGGACTACGCCAAGCAGCGCATCGCCTTCGGCCGCCCGATCGCCAAGTTCCAGATGGTGCAGGACCTGCTCGTCAAGAGCCTGGGCAACATCACCGCCTCCTGGGGCATGCTGACCCAGCTCGCGCACCTGCAGGACGCCGGCATCTTCCGCGACGAACACTCCGCGCTGGCCAAGGGCTTCGTCACCTCGCGCATGCGTGAAGTCGTCGCCTGGAGCCGCGAGATCTTCGGCGGCAACGGCATCCTGCTGGACTACGACATCGCGCGGTTCTTCGCCGACGCCGAGGCCCTCTACTCCTACGAGGGCACCCGCGAGATGAACACCCTGATCGTGGGCAAGTCGATCACCGGACAGAGCGCCTTCGTGTGAGACCCCGGACAAGTCTTCCCGGGAAACGGGTGCCGCAGGTGCGATCACCGCGCGTGCGGCACGCCGCCCGCAACGACGCGACAGCACCGGCTCGGGTCAACGCCGACGCGACCCCGGGGATGAATCAGCCACCCCACCCACAGCCCCCAGACTCCCGCACACGTCCCTTGACGGAGGATCCCATGCCCGTCTTCAACGCCCATGTCCCCGCCCGGCGCTACTCCCCCGCCCAAAAACGTGCGCTGGCCGACGCGCTCAACCAGTCCCTGGTCCAGGGCCTCGGGATCCCCGAGGGCGACCGCTTCATCATGATCAGCGAACACGGCCAGGACGAGCTGTTCCTGGACCCGACGTTCATGGGTATGCAGCGCAGCAGCGACGCCATGATCATCACCGTCCTGATCGGCGCGCACCGCCCCCTTCAGGACAAGCGGGCCGTGATCGCGACCATCAACAAGCTGGTGGTCGAGACGCTCGGTATCTCCCCCGACGACGTCTTCATCGCGCTGGTACCGGTTCCGAATGAGAACTTCTCCTTCGGTAGGGGAGAGATCCAGCTCGCCGACGGCCCCCCTCGCTGGTGAACCCGGTGGCGGGCCTCCGTCAGGCACGCACAGGCGACCGCATACACGGCGTGACGAACGCGCTGTTCCCCCATGCGACCCGCTTCTCAGCCCCTGGGCGAAATCGGACAGGTCACGCACCGCCCGCTGCGGCGACGGCGTGACCGCCCAGATGTGAATCCCCGCTTCATCGAGGAGGTTGTCGCTCATGGCCGAGCGCAAGGACATCGAGTTCACCGCGGACGAAGGGGTCACGCTGCGCGGATGGCTCCACCTGCCCGACGGGCCCGGGCCGCATCCGGCGATCACGATGGCCCATGGCTACGCGGGGATCAAGGAACACGGCCTCGAGCCGTTCGCACGAGCCTTCACCGAGGCCGGATTCGCCGTGCTGCTGCACGACCACCGCACTTTCGGGGCCAGCGACGGAACGCCCCGGCAGGACGTCGACCCCTGGCAGCAGATCGCCGACTGGCGACGGGCCATCTCGTACCTGGAGAGCCGGCCCGAGGTCGACTCTGACCGCATCGGCCTGTGGGGCACCAGCTACGCCGGCGGCCACGCCATCGTGCTGGGCGCCACCGACCGCCGACTGCGCGCGGTGGTCGCCCAGGTGCCCACCATCAGCGGATTCGAGCAAGGACAACGCCGCGTAGCACCAGATGCCGTCGCCGCGCTGGAGGAATCCTTCGCCGAGGACGAGCGGGCGCGGTTCCAGGGCGAGGCCCCGCGCACGCAGGCCGTCGTCAGCAGCGACCCCACGGTCCCCGCCTCCTACCGCACGCAGGAAGCCCTCGACTTCTACCTGCAGCCCGCGCCCGGCGGCATGTGGGAGAACAAGGTCACCATCCGGTCCACCCGCGCGGCCCGCATGTACGAACCCGGGACCTGGATCACACGGGTCTCCCCCACTCCTCTGCTCATGGTGGTCGCCCTCGCCGATAAGGTCACCGTCACCGACCTCGCGCTCGCCGCCTACGAACGCGCACTCGAACCCAAGCGGCTGCACCTGATCCCAGGCGGCCACTTCGACCCCTACGTCGCCCAATTCGACCAAGCGAGAGCCGCCGCCGTCACCTGGTTCCGTGAACACCTCGGCTGACGGAGCACACGCACAGCGCTGGGTACTTGTACCGTGCCGGAAATCCGGTGGCGTATTCGTCGGGCGCGGCAAGCAGGACCAGCGCGGCTCGGTCAGGGACAGTCCCCACCTGGGCCAGCATGTTCCCGGCGATGAGCGCCCCGTCTTTACACCCCGTCCCCTTGTCCGAGTAGGCGCAAGAGAGCGGTTTACGCAGGCCGCCTTGCCTGCGCTTCCGCCAGTTCCGGCAGCCTGCAGGATGCGTGAGATTGTGACCCGTATGACCCGCATCTTGACCCGCACTGACCTGCTCAGTCTGCTCGACCCCCTGGCCTGCATCCAGGCTCTGCGGGAGGGGTTCAGTGCCTCCGCTGCAAACGCGGTCCCCGGTCAGCGTGTCCGCACCGATCTTCCTTTTCCAGGTACTGCAACAGCTCTGCTGCCTGGACTGCTGCCCGGCATCAACGCCTACAGCGTCAAGGCCAACGCGAAGTTTCCCGCTGCCTCACCTGCGCTCCGGGGAGTGATCTGCCTCCACAGCGGCACAGACGGCGAGTTGCTGGCCCTGCTGGACTCCGCGACCATCACCGCCTGGCGCACGGGCCTTGCTGCAGCCCTGGCGACTCACCTGATTGCCATGCCGACCGGGAACGCGCCCCACACGGTCGGCGTCATCGGAGCCGGCGCCCAGGCCGAACTCACCATTCGCGGACTCGGCGAGCTACGAACCTGGGACCGCCTCGTCGTGCACGACACCGATCCGCAGCGCGCGGCCGCCTTCGCAGACCAACACGGCGGCGCCACCGTCTCCACGGCCGCACAGGTCGCTGCCGAGGCATCCATCGTGGTGCTGGCGACGTGGTCCCGCAGGCCCCTGCTGCACCTGGAAGAACTCAGGCCCGGCCAGCACCTGACCTCGCTCGGCTCCGACGAACCGGGAAAGCAGGAGCTTTCTCCCGACGTGCTCGCCTCCACGCGATTGATCGTCGACGACGTGTCACTCGTTGCCGCTCATGGCGCACTCGCCAATGCCGGCCTACCGGCTTCCACAGCCGCCGCGTCCTTGAGTGAGATCATCCGCGGTGACGCTCTCCCACGCACGCATGCGTCGGAGATCACCGCCTACGCCCCAGTCGGACTGCCCTGGCAGGACCTGGTCCTCGCCTGGCTGGCCTATCAACAGGCTGAGACGCAAAAGATCGGCGTGACCCTCGATCTCCTCTCCTGAGCAGGCACCTGCCGAGTGTCAGGTGAAGTGGATGTCGCTGAGGTCGATTGAGACCATGACCTCGTCGGGGATGGGGCGACCGTCGGCGTTGCGGCGGTAAGCCCGGCGCTTGGTGGGCACGATGTTGCCGTCCGCTTCCACGCGGTCGTGCACGTACTGCGCGGCGGCGAAGCCGCCCGCCACATCGACGTGGTAGTCGTGCCTGCGGAGCAGGTGATCGGGGCCGAAGTAGAAGTCCTGGTGGGTGCTGTGGCTGGCGATCTCGGATGGGAAAGCGGCGCGCAGCCCACGCCAAAGTTCGTCCCCCTCCTGCCACGGCTCGATCTCTGTGACGGTGAAGCCGGGCATGGCCAGCAGGAATGGCGTGGTGAGGTAGGTCCACAGCGCATAACCATTGAAGTAGGCGCGGTCCAGCGCGTCCCAGGGGGCGTTGAACGTATGGCCGCTGAAGGACGACCGCGGGTCCTCGCGGACAGCGACCACCCGCCCGTCGAGCTTGTTGATGCTCACGCGTCCGGGTCTGAAGTCGGTCTCCTGGTCAGGGGCCCCAAAGGGCCTGACCGAGGCGTGCTCCTCGTGGAGCAGCACCGTCATCTCGCGCGGTTCAGGATCCTGGGGCAGGCCCTTGGCGGCGAACAGGTGTCCCCCGCTGACCAGGGTGGCTCGCGCCCGGGTCAGATCACGCCAGCGTGTGAGTCCACCGTGGGCTTCGATTGCCGCGGTGAGCAGTTCGTTCACGTAAGTCTCCTGCAGTCGATCGGGGCCGGGATACGGAAGCCATCGCCGGGCGTTGACGCCGCACTCAAGGCAAAAGCGGTCGGTCAGCACCATCCGTCGGAGCCCAGGCATCCGCCTCGAGCTACCTCGACGCGGCAAACGCCATCTGGCCCGCGCCGCCGCGGCTGAGGTGCACACCGAACGCCGAAGTGGCCAGGCCCAGTACGGCGGCTATGCACCAGACGATCCGGAAGTCGTGAAGTGAGGCCGCCCCGATGTGGGAGCCGACCACCGCGACCAAAACGGCGACGCCGACCGAGGTCGACACCTGGCGGACGGAGTTGACCAGCGCCGACCCAGTTGCCGCACGATGCCCCGGCACGGCGTGCACACCGGCGGCCACCAAAGTGCCCAGCGCCAGCCCGACCCCGACACCGGTCAGCAGCTGGCTGGGCAGCATGCCGCGCCAGTAATCCGGTGTGACGGATGCGAAGCACGCGAACCAGGCCATCCCGCCAGCGAACAGCAACCCGCCCGCGGCGACCAGCGGGCCGTGGCCGTAGCGCTGTGCGGGACGGGCGGTCAGAACAGTGACGACCGGCACAAGGGCAGGACCGGGGGCCAGGGCCAGGCCGGTGCGCAGCGCGCTCCAGTGCCAGACGTCCTGGCACCACAGCACGTTCGACAGCAGCATGATCGCGAAGGCGACGCCGAACACGAGGCTGCCCGCGTTCGCCGCTCCGAAGCGCGGCAGCCGCAGCAGGTCCAGCTCGAACAGCGGGTGGGGGTGCCGCAGCGACCTGAGGACAAACGCGGCGCCGCTGATCAGGGCAACCGCCAGGAGCACTAGGGTCCTGCCGCTCGTCCAGCCCCAGTCGGGCGCCTGCACCAGCGCCCCGGACAGCGTCGCGACCGAGGAGATGACCAGCAGGGCGCCGAGGAGGTCGGGCAACGGGCCGGCCTCCCGGGCGGCCGGCTTCGGCAGGACCGACCGGCCGGCGACGAGCGCCGCGACGCCAATGGGCAGGTTGACGGCGAACACCCACCTCCAGTTCACCTCGGTCAGCAGGCCGCCAGCAACGGGCCCGGCGGCCGCGGCAAGTCCACCGACCGCAGCCCAGCTCCGGGTGGCATGCGTACGACGCTCGGCCGGCACCGTCGCCAGCAGCAGGGCCAACGACGTCGGAATCTGCGCGGACGCCCCGACGGCCTGCACCACCCGGGCCACAACCAAGGTCCCCAGGTTCGGGGCCAGAGCACAGCCCAGCGACGCGAGGGTGAAAACAGCGATCCCGGTCAGGAAGACCGGCCGCTGGCCTATCCGGTCACCGGCACGCCCGGCCAGCACCAGCAACGCGGCAAAGGTGATCGCATAGGCGTTCAGGACCCACGACAGCGAACCAAGACTCGCGCCCCCGCCGCCCGCGGAGAAGGTCTCTCCCATCGCCGGAAGCGCCACGTTGACGATCAACAGATCAAGGTTCGTCATGAACACGGCCACCAGGACGACGGCGACGGCCGCTCGAGGGTGCTTTGAAAATCGAAGCATTGAAGCCATGCCGCAAGCGAAGCACAGGGTGGTTTGAAAATCAAACCATCCGGTGTGACAATTGGGGACGTGAGCACGCGCATCGATCCCCAGGACATGGCCGGCCGCCCCTGCTCGCTCGCCGCCGCCCTACAGGTCATCGGCGACCGATGGGCCCTGCCGGCGATCCGCGAGGTCATGCTCGGCAACCACCGGTTCCGGCAGATCGCCAGGAACACCGGCGCCCCCACGGACCGCCTCGCGGCACGCCTGAAAGCGCTGGTGGAAAGCGGCATCCTCGAACGACGCCCGCTGCCTGACGACGCACACCACAACGGCTACTACCTGACAGAGGCCGGGCGCGACCTAGGGGGCATCACCCGCGAACTCATCGGCTGGGGCGACCGCTGGGCCGTCACCACACCACCCAGCCGGATCCTCCACCGAGACCACGAACTCGTCACCCACACGGTCTGCGAGACCTGCGGGGAACAAGTCCACGGCGAGGACATCCACCGCGAGGAACTCACCCCCGGCTGGGACCAGTCCGGCCCAGTACCCTCCCCGGCAGGCAAGACATCTCCTCACGCCGGCACGCCGTAAGACTGGCCGAGGCATCCGAATGCGCTGAGGACCGGCTCGAACTGGGTACCGACCTGGCTCACGCCTCTGACCTGAGCTTGGCCATTCCCGGCCCGTGGTCCCTGGTCGTCGTCGGTCAATGCAGCGCGCCTCGCACGGCCAAGGAACGGCTCAGAAGTCACTGTCCGCGTCACCGGAGGGCGCCGCCCACGGCCGGCCGACTCGCCTGTCGGATCTTCACGTCCACAGCGGCACCAGTGGATGCAAACAGCCCGCAGACGCACTCGAATCCGGGAACCAATTCGCGCACAGAAATTGGCTCTCTTCACTCGGTGAGAGATCACTCGCAGCCCACCCTGAGTGCCCGTTGCTACGGGCGCGACACTGGCCCCCGCCTCGTACGCGGAAGGGCCCGGCTCTCAGCGGAGGCGGCGGGCAGCCGCCCGTAGAGGCTCGGGCGGATGCGGGGGCAGCCGGCGACCCCCTATCGAGACATCGCGAAGAAATGCGCGAACATGGATGAAGAGGCTGTTTCGGCATGGGCCAGGGAGCCACGGATGGACGCCTCGGACGAACTGCTTCGAAGGGCTTGCCCGTCAGCCCTTCTGACGCTGGAGGGTGCCATACGCGGCCTCAACGCCGCGATGGCCACGGCGCTGGCCAGGACGGCGGAGCGGTGCCTGGGACGCGACTTCAAGGATCTGTGGCCTGCGAGCCAGCGAATGCCGGCCGAGAGTCTGGTGGCCCACGCCGCCAGGGCGGATGCGGTCGCGATGCGGGAGCTGGAGTTTCCCGGCCCAAGCGGAGTACCCGTTGCCTGCTTGCTCGAGGCACGACAGGTGAAGGATCCCGCCGACGACAAGCAGCTGATCTGGGTACGCGCCCTGGATGCGCGGAACGACCTGGCCAGCCTGCTCATCCCGTTCCGGCTGGCCACCGCGGCCGCCGGCCTCGGCCTGTGGATGTATTCACCCCAAGGGGACCAATTGGAGTGGCTCGGTGGCCTGCCCACGCTGGTTGCGCTCATCCCGGATCCGACGGCGCCGATTTCCACGATGATCTCGGCAGTGCACCCCGACGACAAGGAGGTCTTCCGGCACCTTCTGCACTCGGCCTCCGTCCAGCAGTCCCCCTGGATAAGGCTGAGGTACCACACCCCACACGACGGCTGGCACCGACTGGCCGTTCAAGTCCGTCGTCTCCAGCTGGGCTTCGACGGCCCCGAACGACACTTCGTAGTGGTCCGCGACGACACCAAGCAGGAGAAGCGCAGGCAGCAGGAGAAGGCCGCGTTGACTGCCGAGCGGCAGCGCGCCAAGGACACCGCCGACTTTTCCTCTGCCTTGATCACCGCAACCACGGAACAGGAATGGCGGCAGGTCGTCCTGACCCGGCTCGCCGCGACCTTCGGCGCCGGCGGCGCCCTGCTCGCGCTCGTCGACGGCAGCCGTCTGCGCATCTCCACCGACGCGAGGATCGGCATGCGCGAGGTCGAGGCCCTGCACGGCCTGCGCCTGGACCAGCCGACCCCGCTCTCCGAGGCGATCCGTACCGGCAAGCCGCAGTTCATCACCAACCGCGAGGACTTCATCCGCCGCTGGCCGCACGCTCCATCTCTGCGCTTCCTCCGACTCGGCTCCGACTACGCCATCTCAATCACCCCCCTCAGCGAGCCCGGCGACCAGCCGCTCGGGGCGTGGGCGATGGTCTACCCGCGCGAATACCTGCCGTCCCAGGACGAGCGGACCCTCGTGGGCACGCTGGCCGACCTGGCAGGGCAGGCACTCAAGCGGATCAGGTTGCAACAGGCACGCGTCGAGCTGGCCACGGCACTTCAGCACACCATGCTCCCCACACTGCCCGAACACCTCCCGGGCCTGGAGGTCGCCGCCCGCTACCGGCCCAGCCGGGACGGGCTGGACATCGGCGGGGACTGGTACGACGCGTTCCCCTTGCCCGACGGCGCGATCGCGCTGGAAATCGGCGACGTCCAAGGACACGACGTGGACGCCGCCGCATTCATGGGACAGGTCCGCTTGTCCCTGCGCGCGATCGCCGCCCAGGAACCGGATCCCGGAACCGTGCTGACCCGAACCAACGAACTGCTCGTCGCGACGGCCTCCGCACGATTCGCCAGCTGCGCCATGCTGCACATCGACCCACACGATGGGCTGGTCACCGGCACCAGTGCCGGCCACGTGCCGCTGGTGTGCGCACACGGAGACGGCAGCCACGAAGTACGCGAGCTGCCCGGCGGGCCCGTCCTGGGCGTCCTGCCCGGCACCGAATACCGGAAGGAGACCTTCACCCTGGACAACGACAGCGCGCTGATCATGGTCACCGACGGCGTGGTCGAAGGGCCGGGACTGACGCTGGACGCCGGACTGGAACGAGCCGGAACACTGGCCGCCCAGGCCGTCCACGACGGACTGAACGCTGAAGAGACCGCCGACCGCGTCCTCGACGCCGCGATCGCAGTCGACCACCACGACGACGTGGCCGTGCTGGTCATCCGACGCGCATGACAGCGCCCGTGTGCCGCCACCCCTCTATACGGGCCCCACTGCAAGAGGTGCTTCACCTTCCACCGGCATCGATCTGGAAAGGATCAACCAACGCCACCGTGGACAAAGACCACGCTCGGAGTACGGCGCTGCCCATCGACTGCGGTGAGCACCGGGCCGTGCGCAGAGGGTCGAACTTCGTTCAGCTCCGGTCGACATCCGACGGGTCAGCACAGTACTTCTCGTACTCTGTCCCAGCGAAGTGCTCGCCCAGCTTCCGGGAGAAGTACTGGAGCATCGGCAACGGACGGTGATTCATCACAAGATGTTGCGTCTTTCCCTCTTCGTTCATATAAACGACAGCGATATTGGCGATCGGCCTGCCGTCCACGGTCGCCGCATAGTCCTCGACGAATCCATTCTCTCCGTACTTACCGATGTAGATGAAGTCCTGGAATTCGTACAGAGTGCGCGCGTAGGACAGTATCGCCAAAACGTCCTTGGCTCCGTGGACGGTCCCGTTGAAGACTCCGGCCTCGAGCGTGACATCATCGGCGAGATTGTCCAGCCAAGGGGGGTAGTAGTCCCTGCGCTGCCGCGCCGGATCACCGCTGCCCAGATATGTCGGTGGCGTCTTGTAAGTCATCTTCATCCTCCTGTACCGGTTGAACTTCTAACAGAGTCACTGGAAGCAACAGGCACAGTCCAACGAAAGTCAGAGACTGCCGCCATCTCATCGAGAGATACCGTGGGCTGCACGCCCGGGCCTCGACGCTACGGGAGCGTGCGGTGACCGGTCAGCCGGCGAAATACTGGTCGTGTTTGTCGAAGAACTCGGCTCGCTCCGCCTCCGATGCGTTGCCCATCTCCCGCATCTTCTCGAAGAACTCCTCACGCGGCGCACCCGGCGTGAAGAGCAGCAGCATCTCGGCCAGAGAGTCGGAATCGTTGCGGAAGGCGTGCAACCCGCCCTGCGGAACATGCAAGAAGTCGCCTTCTCTCGCGTCGACCCACTGCTCGCCGTTGAAGAGGCGGACAGTGCCGTTGAGAATGAAGAAGGACTCCGAGATGGTCCGGTGGAAGTGCGTTTGAGGACCACCCGCCTTCGCCCTCAGCATGACCCGGTAGAGGCCGAACTCGCCACGGGTGCTGTCGCTCGTCGCAAGGTAGCGGATGGCCATGCGGGCTTCAGGTCCGCCAACGTCCGGCGCGGTGTCGTACGGCAGGAAGTGAGCGTTTACCTCGCCCCCATTGCCGAAATACACCTGCTTTGGGTACGACATGCAAACCATCCCCTTAGGCGCTCCGGAGGTCGGGGCTGAAGGCGGCGCCCGCTCTTCCATCCTGTGCACAGCATCCGGGGTATGCCATCCGGGGACGGCCGAGATGGGGCAGCGGTCAGGAGGCGGTTTGGGTCGGGCTGAGCGAGTGGGTGCGGACCAGGAGCAGGCTGGCGTCGTCGAACGCCTGCTGATCCTGGGACGGCACCATCGCACGGATACAGAGCCCGTCCAGGGACAGATCGGGTTGTGCGAGGACGTGCCCAGGCGGTCCACGCCGCCTCGACGTCGTGGTCACGGCTCTCGAACATGCCGTCGGTGTACAGGGCTAGGAGGGTGCCCTCGGTCAGTTCCATCTACGCGGCCCCGAAGGGGAGCCCCCCAAGGCGATGACCTCCCCCCGCACTCCTCACTCTCACCATTTCGTGAGCTTTGAGGTTGCAGCGCTGTCACAAAATGGACCTCTGCCCGGTCAAGAGCGCGAAAGGGGCAAATCGCCCTTACTTTCTCCCAGCTCACCTAACTCCGAGCAACCCGAGGCAGCAGCTTGATGACCATCACCAGCCCCAACCCGGCGACCTTCGGCAATCAGATGAACGCGTCAGGGGTGTCGGACGCGGTGTTCGCGCTGCTCGACGAGCAAGGGGTGGTCGTCGCATGGACGCAGACCGCCGAGCGGCTTGTCGGATATTCCGCCGGGGCCGTGGTGGGGCGGTCGGCCGCGCTCGTCCTGCCTCGCTTCGAAGAAGTGTCGGCAATGTCGGCGTTCGTCGAACAGTGCCGGGCCCGGAACGGCTGGTCGGGCACTTCTGCGGTGCGCCATCGAGATGGCCGCGTGCTCGACGTCAGCCTACGGATGTCGACGGTGCGCGGGCGGGACGGAGCAGTCCGGTGGCTCGCTTCCATGACCGACGTCGGCGTGCCTTCCGGGGACGAAACGAGCGGATCGGTGCGGGAGGCGCTTCTTGCCCGCGCGCCGATCGGCATCGTCGTTCGTGACCTGGCGCTGCGCTGCGCCTGGGTGAACGACGTGATGGAGAGCCACGATGGCATCTCCCGAGAGCAGCGGCTCGGATGTCGAATCACCGAGGTGTGGACCGGTGTCGAGGCCGAAAGGATCGAGGAGGTGATGCGGCAGGTTCGCCAGAGCGGTACGACCAGGGTCCACGAGTACCCGACGTGGCTGCCGGCGACTCTGGGCCACGAGCACCCGTTCGCGGTTTCGTTCACCTCTCTCCAGGGCGCCGACGGCCAGCCCCTGGGGGTATGCGGCATCAGTGTCGATGTCACGGAGAGCCAGCGGGTGCGTGGGCGCCTCGCCGTCCTAGGGGAAGCCGGCAAAGGTCTTGGCAGGACCCTGGATGTGATGCAGACCAGCCAGGAACTGGCCGATCTCGCCGTACCCCTGTTCGCCGATTTCGTCACGGTGGACCTGGAGCAGTCGGTCACGCTCGGCGAAGGGCCCCCGCTCAGCGTGGAGACATTGGGAGAACGCCTCCCCGTTCTCCGACGCGCCGGCATGGCCTCGATCCGCCCAGGGGTCCCGGAATCCGCGTGGGAGCGCGGTGAAACGGTCTCCAGGCCGTACAACGCGCCCTGCTTTCAGGTCCTGCGCACCGGGAGGTCCTATCTGGAGCCGATCATGGACACCGCCCCAGGCTCGTGGATCGACCAGGATCCGGCACTGGCGCGGAGGATCCGTGAGAACGGCATACATTCCGTGATGCTCGTACCCATCCAGGCGCGGCGGCAGCTGCTGGGTACGGCGCTGTTCGTCCGCACCGAGAACCCGATGCCGTTCCAGGAGTGCGATCTGCTCCTGGCCGAAGAGCTGGTCAGCCGCGCCGCGGTGTCGTTGGACAACGCGCGCCAGTACGCGCGCGAGCAGACCACAGCCCTCGCGCTCCAGTGCAATCTGCTCCCACGCCGTCTGCGGGGAGGCTCGGCGGTTGAGGCGGCCTCCCGCTACCTGCCCGCCGACATCGACCGCGGCGTCGGAGGCGACTGGTTCGACGTGATCCCGCTGTCCGGCGCCCGGGTCGCCCTCGTCGTCGGCGATGTGGTCGGACACGGCATCGACGCGGCTGCGGACATGGGCAGGCTCCGCACCACCGTACGCACGCTTGCCCACATGGAACTGCCCCCCGATGAGCTACTGGCCCGCCTCGACGACATGGTCCAGCGACTGGCAGAAGAGGACGCCGAGGATTCGGATCCGGCTGCCACCGTGGTGGGTGCCACCTGCCTGTACGCCGTCTACGACCCGGTCACCCGGAAGTGCACCATGGCAACGGCCGGACATCTCCCACCCACGATCATCGACCCTCAGGGCCGGGTCACCTTTCCCGACCTTCCCACCGGAGCCCCCCTCGGCATCGGACTGGGGATCCCTTTCGAGGCCGTGGAGCTGGAACTGCCCGAAGGAAGCCTCCTCGCCCTGTACACCGATGGCCTGGTCGAGACCCGCGACGGAGACATCGAGGAGGGAATGCACCGTCTGGGCACCACCCTCGCGCAACGGGACCTCCCCCTGGAGGAGCTGTGTACCCGTGCGATGCAGCTCATCCAAGGCCGGCCGGCGTCCGACGACGCCAGCCTGCTCCTGGTCCGCACTCGCGTACTGACGCCGACCCATCTCGCCTCGTGGACGCTGTCTCCCGACGAGACCACTGTCGGCCATGCCCGGGACCTGGCTGCCGGCCAGCTGGCCAAGTGGGGGCTGGAAGGACTTGAGGACTCCATGAGGCTGATCGTCAGCGAGCTGGTCACCAACGCAGTACGCCACAGCACCGGATCGATCGATCTGCGTCTGACCCGGCACCAGGTCCTGACCGTTGAAGTGTCGGATACCGACGCTTGCTCCCCGCGGCCGCGTAACGCGGGCACCGCCGATGAGAACGGCCGCGGTCTCTTCCTCGTCTCCCAGTTGTCCCGCCGTTGGGGTACCCGCCCGATACCGGGCGGGAAGATCGTCTGGGCCGAGAAAGAATTCGACCTCTGCAACTGAGGAGCAACCGGTTCGTGCCTCCTCATCGCGACCGCTCGGCATGCGTGCCAACTCGCGACCGGCTGCAACGCTCCGGGGAGTTGCTCGCTCGCAGGCCCGTATGGCCGCGGTTGTTCTCTGTCGTCGGCGGCGGGACCTGGCTGCGCTCAGGCGGCCGCAGGAGGAAGGCACTCGGTCAGTGGAGCGGGCGTTTCGGCCTGTCATCGATGTCGGCCATGTGCTCCCGCCACGGGTTCAGCCATGCCTTCGTCGACTTAGACCGTGTCCTATGTGGTGAGGCGGACGAGGAGCACTGGCACGGCGCCGCCCCGAACCGGCTCATGGTCCACCTGGCCATCAACGAGAGCGACGCCGACCACGACGTCGTGCACTGGATGACCCCGGTCACCGATCAGGAATACGCCCGCCGCGCCCACCACCGACTGACGCGCCGCTCCTGAACCGACCTCGGCATTTGCGCGGGACGGGACAGCACCTCCTGCATGATCGGCCATCCGGCAGGGCGAAACCCCCGCACGGGCGGGAGCCTCCTCTCCGTCACCGCGGCATGCCCCGCCGACTCCGGTCATCGGCCGGTCAGCGCCGTCGCTGCCTGGCCTTGCTGCGTCTGCGCGGTCACACCCATCCACTGGTGGACCCGCAGCGGCTCACCGAGGTTTCTGCTCTGCCCGGGCCCGGTACGGGCCTGTTGGCGTGCCATAGTTATACGTGTAACCTACGATCTGATTTCGTCGCCCGAGAGCTGCAGTGACCGTTTCCACGGGAGGGAGGCCCCGATGAGCATGATCGGAAGAAGCCGCCGCCTGTGCATCTTCGGCGACCACTCCTACCGCAGCGAGTTCTACGGCTGAAGCGTCGGTTCGCATCCGCGCAACCGCGTGCACGCACCAACGCACTCTTCACAGCCAAGGAACCTGTCATGTCCCAGTTCTCCGCTGCGCCCCTCGCGATTTCCCACGACGACACCCAGTGGGCCGCCCGGCACATGCCGCTGCTCGCGGCAACCATGGAGACCCACGCAAGCGCCTTCGCCGGCCGGCGGATCGGCATCTGTCTCCACATCGAACCCAAGACCGCCGTGCTCGTGTCCCACTTGGCCCGGGCCGGCGCTCATGTCACGCTCACCGGGTCCCCGGGCACGACTCAGGAAGCCACCGCCGCCGCCCTGCGCGACGCGGGCGTGCACGTCATCGGCTACCGCTCGGACACCCTGGAGCAGCATCGCGACAACATCGCCCGCGTCCTGGATGCAGAGCCCGACCTGATCCTCGACAACGGAGGCGACCTGATACAAGGCGTCCTCACACGGGGCGGCCTCCCCTCCCTTGAGGGGGCCACAGAGGAGACCACCACCGGCGGACTGCGCATCCGCTCCTGGGACGTCCAGCCCGACTTCCCGGTGATCGTCATCAACGACAGTCGGCTCAAATTGCTGGTCGAGAACGAGTACGGTGTCGGGCAGAGCGTCGTGCAAGGCTTCATGAACGCCACCAACCTCATGCTCCCCGGAGCGCGTGCGACCGTCGTCGGCTACGGGCCGTGCGGCAAGGGGGTGGCCGACACCCTTGCCAAGCTCGGCGCTCGTGTCTCGGTGGCCGACATCGACCCGTACCGCGCGCTCGAAGCCGTCATGGCAGGGCATGCAACAGGAGCGCTGTGCGATCTCCTGCCCGAGACTCAGTTGCTGTTCCTTGCCACCGGACACCCCGATGTCATCGGCGCAGCGGAGCTGGACGCTCTCGCGGACGGCGCGGTGATTGCCGGCGTCGGACACATGCCCTGGGAACTGGACACCGAGGCCTTGTCCGGGCGTACGGTCGCCGTCGAGCGCTCGGGAGCCAGCGGACAGGAACGCGCTGTTCACCGTCTGGAGGACGGGAGGGAGGTCATCGTGCTGGCCGACACCAAGATGATCAACCTGACGGCCGCCAAGGGGAACCCCATCCAGGCCATGGACCTCGGACTCACTCTCCAGGCCAGGAGCCTTGCGGCACTCACCGCGGCAGCGGAAAATCGGCTGATCCCGGGGGTGCAGGCTGTGCCGACGCCGATCGACCGCCAAGTGGCCACCGACCTGGTGGCCTTGTTGAGTGCCTGACCGGCCACGCTGTTCGAGGGGTTGGACCACGCGAGGCGCTGGTCGCCGGACTCCGTGCGGCGTCGGTAGGCGTGACCGCTGTCGCCTCGTTCGATCGGGCGATGGGCCCCGCACACGGGTAACACCGCGACCGCTTCCATGACCGTCCTGGTGCTCGCCAGAGCAGTAGGACGGTCATGGGGGAATCTGGGACGTGACCGGCAATGGCGCGTCGACGTCGACGGCGCCGTGCCGGGACCGGGAAGGAACTGGGGGAACAGACCGCGGATCCGGTTGGAGGTGCGGGTGGCCTCGGCCGCGAGGTCCTGGTCGAAGCCGACCAGGCGGTGAGTTTGTCGAACTGTCATGCGCACGATCCGCCGAAGATCATCCGCTGGTGACGACCACCAGCGAACTCGACGTGCGCGGCAGCAGCGGACGTATTTGTTCCGCGTCACGGACATTGTCGAGTACCAGCAATATCCGCCGGCTGGATAGCAGACTGCGATAAAGCGCTGTTCGACCATCCAAGTCGGATGGGATCAGTGACGACGAAACTCCGAGGGACCGGAGAATCGATGCGGATGCCTCCATCGGAGTCATGACCGGACTGGATGAATCAAATCCGCGCAGATCAAGGTATATGTGCCCATCGGGAAATCGATGTGCGATCCGGTGTGCCCAGTCCACCGCGGGGGTGGCCCTCCCTGCTCGGGCCATGACGACGATCACGCAGATCGCCATGATGGCAGCACCTTGTGCATCGTCTGCCAACAGCGCGTCGATCACGCCGAGTTCGTTGTCACGGCCGACCGGAGTCGGCAAGTCGGCCGGCGGCGGGGACGGAACCCGGGGTGGTGACACCCCGAGGGTGGCTCCGGCTGGGGATCCGGGGACGGCAGGGCCAACTTCAGGATCGGGAAATATGTCCGACACCAACAAGTCGGGGTCAGCCCTCCGCACACGTTCATGGAGGACCTGCAGGCGGGGGCCGGGCTCCGCCTGCAGGGCCTCCGAGAGCAGATTCCGCACCTCTCGGTACACCGCAAGCGCATCAGCCTGCCGCCCGGTCTTACAGAGAGAGAACATCAGCATCTCCCTGAATCTCTCGTTCAGGGGGTGTTTGGCGACCAGATCGAAGAGCTCCGCGGTGGCCTCGCCGAACCGGCCGAGTTCGTATTCCACGTTAATACGTCGCTCGACTGCGACGAGGCGCAGCGACTCAAGACGGTTGCGCTGAGACTCGGCCCACGTTCCGGGAATTCCGGCCAGCGGTTCTCCGCGCCACAAGTCGAGGGCATCGCGGAGATGAGCTACGACTCTGGATTGGTGTGCCGTCCCGACGGCCCCCTCCGCCATCGCGACCCGCTGACGGAACACACTCAGATCCAGTTGGTCGGGGGCGACCCGCAACGCGTAGCCATTACCCGCGGAGACGATGAACGAGGCGCCCGCATCGTCAGCCGGTCCCAGACTCTTCCGCAAACGGTGTATATAGGTGCGGATTGTCTGTCCGGCCGTACGTGGAGGATTTGTCCCCCATACCGCCTCGATCAACTCGGAGAGCGAGGCATGGCCGTTCTCCCGCAGCAGGAGCACTCCAATGACCGCGCGTTGCTGACGGGATCCCAGTTCGATCTCCGTCGAGCCGCGCTGGGCACGCACTGGGCCCAACACCGTGAACCAGAAATGTTCGCTCACCTTGGCCCTGTTCCCTCTCGATCCCGGCCTCGATTCGTCAGCGGTGGTGGCTATGGGGCGGCGGATCCATGGGAACAAGCGACGCGGCAGCGATGTATGCGCGTGCCCCGTGCACAGCCCCTGCCGGACAGTCGCGTTGAGCTAGGCCGGTCCGGCCTCCGCTCGGATGCTCTTGCGCCAAGGAAGCCATCGAGGTCCGGAATCCGGTACGGGCAATCCCTTGCGGCCGACAACCGATGCCGGTCACGAGTGGCCGGGGCGGGCGGCGTCGGCCATCGCGCAGCAGCGCCCAGCTTCGCCCCGGGCCGGGCCGGCGAACGCGCCGGCGGCCGCGGCAGTGCGAGCGGCCCATCGGTTTCCCAAGTGTTCACGTCAGGGAGACGATGCACCCGGCGTGGATGTGACGACTCGATGGTGGCGGATCGAGTCGCATCCTTCCGTCCGGCGCAGAGAGTGTGAGCGGGGCGCGCATCTCCTGCTCGACGCACGGGGTCGCCCGAGCGCAGGACCACGCCGCGGATGTGGGTGTGCTCTGCGCTCCGAAACAGTCCACGTTCCGTTCGCCGGTGGGCACCAGAACCGCAGGGTGACGTTCCGGTGGGCGTGCCGTCGGTGACCGGCTGGCGCAGCGGACCCGGGACGGCGTTCCGTCCCGGGCCCACTCGGGTGTGCGGTTCAGGTCACCTCAGGCCGAAGGCCCTGGTGATGGTCTGCTGCACGGCGTTCCCCCGGTCGTCGGCGGCCGTGGCGCGAACGGTGACGTGAGAAGCCGTCCTCGGGGCGGCGAGGGTGGTGCGCCAGCCGCCTCCCTTGCGCGTCACGTCGGCCTTGTGCCAGGTCTTGCCGTTGTCGTAGGAGAGCTCCAGGCCGACCTTCCCGATGGCCGAGGAGGGCGGTATGTCCTGGCCGGGGTCGGTCGTCGGCGGGTGCTCGGCGGTGACGGTCAGGGACGCGTCACGCCGCGCCCTGCCGTCGCCGTCCGTGTCGACGGCGTAGTCGAGCTGGATCAGCGCCACGGCGCGGCCCTCGTACTGCGCACCGGCGGCGGAGGTGAAGTCCCACTCCGTCCGGGTCGCCGTGGAGAACGGGTTGCTCCACGCGCCGCGGGCGGTCTCCAGTACGTACCGGTACGCCTGCCGCTCGGGCTTCAGACCGGTGGCGACGGTGAGGGTGCCGCTGCTGGAAGCCAGGAGGGTGTCCCCCCGGTAGAGCGAGGCGGTGGCACGGGCGTCCCGGGTCAGTGCGTGACCCTCGCGGCGGGTGCCGGCGTCACCCCAGGCCGGAACGTTCACGAAGAGCAGGTCGTCCTGCCGGAAGTTGAACGTGCCGGGGAAGGAGGTGCTGATCCGGGGCCGGGTGACGGGTGCGAACCACTCGTCGGACGTGGTGGTACCGGCCTTGTAGGTCCGCGGCGGGGCCACGATCCTGGTCTCGCCGAGCACCGTCGCGGCCTGCGCCCACTGCACGCCGGAGCTGGTGGAGACCCAGTCGGTGCGGGTTCCCCGTGCCGGGCGCGGGAGTTCGGTGTCGACACGGAGATCTGGCGCGTCAGGCCAGACGGCGTAGCGGGTCTCGCGGGCGTCGGTCTGCCGGTGATTCTTGAACGCGACGTCGATCCTGGCCAGGTCCTTGGCTGCGGGCCGGTAGACCGTGTCCGCCGGCACCGCGCCGTCCCAAGCGCCCGCCAGGTCGTACAAGTACTCGGTGGTGGGGTTGGAGTACACCTTCAGCTCGGTGCCGCCGGGGGTGGCAGCACGGCGGATCAGGCGGTCGCCCTGGTCCTTGCCGACCGCGACGACGGTCAGCGGCGGGGTGGCCTGGGTGCGGGGGTCCAGTCGGCCTTCGCCGTCGCTGACGACGATGAGCAGCTTGGCCCCGGCCGCCGCGGCGGCCGCCGCCTGCTCGCTCGCGGTGACCTTGTCGTTGCGGACCACGACGGCGGCCTTCCCGCTGACCCGCAAGTCCTTGTAGTCCGCCGCCGCGCCCTGCCCGGCGTAGACCGCGGCGAGCCGGCTCGTGCCCTTGGGCAGCGGGGTGGCGCCGCGTCGTACGAGGATGTCGTCGACGGCCTCCTGCCGGGAGGCGAGCTTCAATGGGGGCTGCTCGTTGCGCCAGCGGGTCCGCATGGTCAATTCGCCCTCGGTGACCTTCTCACCGGTGGGCAGCGCCCAGACGCTGTCGTACGTGGGCCACTGGTAGAAGGACAGTTCGTGGGTGCCCGAGGCGTCGAGTGTGCGCTTGTAGTCCACCCGCATGTAGGTGGTGACGGACTCCTTCGGGGTGACCGCGGTGACCCGGCGTGTCTTGGAGGCGTCAAAAGTGAGCGTCGCGTCCTCGTCGAGCCGGAATGCCGGATCGGCGACCATGGCCAGGCCGCGCGAGTGCGGGCCGTTCGCGCCCTCCACCGAGATGGCCGCGACGACCGACCAGGGCCCGGAGTACATGGTCACGGTCACGGATTCGGCGACGAATCCCGCCATGGTGATCCCGGGCCGCTTGCCCTGCTGAAGCACGACCCAGTAGTCGCCGGTGACGGGCTTTCCGAAGCGGTCCTTGGCCGCGATCGTGAGGTCGTGCAGCTCGTACGTGGTGACGAGGCCGAAGGCCGTGGCGAGCTTGACCGAGCCGCCGTCTGCGGCCTCGATACGGGCGTTGTAGAGCATGGCCTCCTCGGCGCGGTCCGGGTGCGCGGTGACGGTGACCGCGGCGGTGCCGTGCGCGGGCACCGTCACCCGTGGTGCCGACAACGTGAACAGGCCTGAGGGGGCCTTGCCGGCCTCGACCGCGAGGTCGAGGGTGACCGCGGTGTCACCGTCGTTGGTGTACGTCACTTTGCGGTCGACGTCCACGCCTGGAGTCGGCGGCCACTCCTGCACGGCGTCGACCACTCCGGTGGCGTACACGTCAGCCTTGGCGGCCGCAGCGGCGTCCAAGCGGCCGTTGCCCGCGTCGTAGGCGGAGTAGTCGGGCGTGGCCTTGGTGGTGCTGACCAAGGCGTCCTTGATCTGCTGCCCCGTCCAGTCCGGGTGCGCGGCCGCAACCAGGGCGGCGGCGCCCGCGACGTGCGGGGTTGCCATGGACGTGCCGCTCATGGTGGTGTAAAAGCCCTCACCCGAAGCGTGCTGCGACCGGGCGGCCGGCACGCCGACGCCGGGAGCCGTGATCTCCGGCTTGAGCGCGCCGTCCCCGACGCGGGGCCCGCGGCTGGAGAACGAGGCCAGCCGGTCGGCCGAGTCGACCGCGCCGACGGCCAGCGCCGCGTCCGCGACGGCGGGTGAACTGACCGCTCCTCGCGGGCCGGTGTTGCCCGCGGCAATCGCGAACAGTGCCCCGGTCTCGGCGCTGAGAGTGTTGACCACCTCGCTCATCGGGTCGGTGCCGTCGGTCGGCTCGCCGCCCAGGCTCATGCTGACGACCTTGGCGTGCTGGTCCCGCGCGGCCCACTCCATGCCGGCCAGGATCCAGGAGGTCTGGCCCGCACCAGAGTTGCCGAGGACCTTGCCCACGTGCAGGCGGGCTCCGGGGGCGACGCCCTTCTCCTTGCCGCCGGACGCGGCGCCGGTGCCGGCGATGGTCGACGCGACGTGGGTGCCGTGCCCATGGTGGTCGACGACGCTCTCGTCGGGAACGAAGCTCTCGGCGGCCGCGACCTGGCCGACCAGGTCGGGATGGTCGGCGTCGACACCGGTGTCCAGCACCGCGACGTCCACGCCCTGGCCAGTGTCACCGCTCTCCCAGGCCTCGGGCGCGCCGATCTGCCCGACGGAGTCGGCCAGGTCGGCCTTCACCTTGCCGTCCAGCCAGACGCGCTGAATGCCGCCGGCGAGTAGCGGGGCCGGGGCGCGCTTGGAGGTCACCGCACCACCCAGCGTGCTGCTGCGCGCGAGAGCGGAGGTGTTCACGTTCTTGGTGAGCGCGTCCCAGAACTTCCCTGCCTCGTCGCGCTTCTCCGCGACAGCGGCCCCCTGCAGGCTGGTCAGCGTCCGCAGGCGCACGGCTCCTGGGGGGAGCGAACCGGCACTGCGCGCGCGGGCCGCGTCGGCGTAGCGGACGATCAGCGGCAGATGGTCGCTACGCGTGTCGTCGTAGCCATCGGCGAGCAACCGCGTGACGTTGAACAAGTGCTCGTCGAGGATCCCCGCCGAGACGTACGGCAGCACCTCCTGCGGGTACACGAAGGTCTCGCCGTCGTGTGTGGCGGTGTACGCCGACACCGGGCGGCCTTCGGGGCCCTCCAGTGATGTGACCGCGGACTCGCCGGTACCCGTGACGGTCACCTTGTCGCCGTTGATCAACGTGACCGTCCGGGGAACGCCGGCGTCTTTGCCGGCCGCCACGGCCGCCAGGAGCGCGGTGTCCGCCGTATGGGTACCGGTCTGAGTTGCGGAGGCTGTGATCGCGCCGAGCGACGGCAGCAGCGCCAACGCGATGCCGAGTGCGGTCAGCCTTAGGCCGCGTATGCGTGAACCAGGCAAAGGAGCTCCCAACCGAGCTGAAAATGAACCAGCGGATGTGCGAATGCCAAAGTCGAATGAATCCGCTTCCGGCCGGTCGTGTCGAGATCACCGACGTGTCACTTTGACGCCATGTCACTTTTGCGCCGGTGCCTGTATGCGACTGGAAGGGTCATCTGCGCGGCCCGACCGGCACATCGCAAGTTCCCGAATGGCCGTCCCCGGATAGGCGCGGCACTCCAGCAGGACGTTGAAATTCCGGCCGATCGGGGGCGGCGCCGGCTGCAGGACGGGGGAAGGGGAAGCCGAGGATCTCGTTGAACGAGCTTCCGTAGAGCGGCGGTACAGCGGGCTCGCCGTGGCGGCGGGGCGAAAGCCGGCATGCAGCTGGGCCGCCGGGCCGGTTCTTGACGGCACCGGGGTTTACGGCATGGCAGCGCAGCAGCCAAATCGGCGGGTCACCGGGGCTGCGCCGGTGCAGGCCTTCACCGCCCTGGCCTGGGCACATCGTGTGCGGTCGTCGCGGAGCTCGGCTACGACCCGGGCCCCCGGACCCTGGGCGGCCCGGATCGCTGCATGGGGGCCGCCCTGCGCCGTCGCCCGCGAACGCGGCGGGCTCGAGATCGCTGGGTACGTCAACACCGTTCGGCGGCTTGATCAGGCGAAAACGCACGTTGCCCTGACGCGGCGGTGCGGACACTACTTCGAATCCGGCCGTACCGCATGAGGGGGGCGGGAAATTGCGCAGTCCGACCGCCTTCCACCATGAACGCGGGGACAGCGAGCGGATTGGGGTCAAAAAGTTCGTTAATGCCGTGAATAACAAAACGGTTGACGGCCCGTTTATCAGTCATCTACCCAAGATCAACCCGTTGACACCCTCTCGGGACCGGTGCTTCGCTGTGCGGCGCGCCCCAAGGCCACCGTGAAATCCACGCGTCGGCGCGGGGTGAATGAGCGAGAGGACACCGTGAAATTCACGTCCAAGAGACCTGCGTTCGGCACGGTCGTGGGACTCAGCATGCTGCTGGTCGCCGCTACCCCGTCGGCGTCCCTGGCACTTGCGAAGTCCACCGACACGACGTCGGCCACGCCGGCCTCGGCTTCGGCAACGGCGTCGCCCCTCGGAACGAGTCCCGCAATCACGGGCACTTCGACCGGGGCGGGTATGCACCGGTGGATCCCGCTGATCACCGGTGACCGGATCGCGGTGAACGCGAAGGGCGAGATCGTCTCCGCGCGTCCGGCCAAGGGCCGGGAGGACATACCCATCCGGGTGGAGACCCGCGACGGCCACACCTACGCCCTGCCCGACGACACCCGGAGCCTCGTCCTGAGCGGCCGGGTGGACCGGCGTCTGTTCGACATCACCACACTGAGCACTCCGGCCTACGCGGACCGTCAGGACGTGCGCCTCATCGTGATGTACGACGCGGCCCGTCCGGCGGCCAGGTCGGCGCTGCGTTCCACCGGGGGTGCCAAGGTCGAGCGCACGCTGCCGAGCGTCAACGCCGACGCCGTCGCCGCGCCCGCGAACGGCACCGCGGACCTGTGGTCCGCGGTCACCAACGGGCCCGCGGACGCCGTGAAGCGCAGTGTCGCACCGGGTATCGCCTCGGTGTGGCTGGACGGCGTCGTCGAGGCGAGCCTGGACAAGAGCGTCCCCCAGATCGGCGGCCCCGAGGCGTGGGCGGCCGGTTTCGACGGCACCGGCACGCGGATCGCCGTTCTCGACACGGGTGTCGACACCACCCACCCCGATCTGGCCGGACATGTCGTCGCCGAGCAGAACTTCTCCGACTCGCCCGACGCCGGGGACCGGTTCGGTCACGGTACGCACGTCGCGTCGATCACGGCCGGCACCGGAGCCAAGTCCGGTGGCACGTACAAGGGGGTGGCGCCGGGGGCCCGCCTTCTCAATGGCAAGGTGCTCGGCGACGGCGGCAAGGGCAGCATGTCGCAGATCATCGCGGGCATGGAGTGGGCCATTGCCGAGAAGGCAGACGTCGTCAACCTGAGCCTGGGCACCTGGGACTCCCCGGAGATCGATCCGGTGGAGGAGGCCGTCAACAGGCTCTCGGCCGAGAGCGGAACCCTCTTCGTCGTCGCGGCCGGCAACACCGGCGAGCAGGGAGCCGGTACCGTCAACTCCCCGGGCAGCGCGGACGCCGCGCTCACCGTCGGCGCGGTGGACAAGCAGGACAAGCTGGCGCCGTTCTCCAGCACCGGCCCGCGCGTCGGTGACGGCGGCATCAAGCCGGATCTGACGGCGCCCGGTGTGGCCATCGGGGCCGCGGCCGCGCACGACAGCTACCTGGCAAGCGTCGCCCCCTCCGTCGCGGACGGCTACATGGCACTCAACGGCACCTCGATGGCCACCCCGCACGTCGCCGGCGCCGCCGCCATCATCGCCCAGCAGCACCCCGGCTGGACCGGCGACGACATCAAGGACGCGCTGGTCTCCTCGACGACGCCCGGCGGGTACACGCCCTTCGAACAGGGCTCGGGCCGGGTCGACCTGCACAACGCGATCAGGCAGACCGTCGTCGCCCGCGAGACGTCGCTCTCGTTCGGACTCGCGCAGTGGCCGCACGCCGACGACCAGCCGCTGACCAAGGACCTCACCTACCGCAACTCCGGCGACGCCCCGGTCACCCTGAAGCTGACCGTGGACGCCACCGCACCGGACGGAAACCCCGCGCCCGCCGGGATGTTCACCGCGGACGAACAGGTCACCGTCCCGGCGCACGGCGAGGCGACCGTGAAGGTCACCGCCGACACCCGCCTCGGCGGTGACGCAGCCGGTGCCTTCACCGGACGGCTCACGGCCACCGGCGACGGGCAGACCGTCGGCACCGCGCTGGCCGTGGACCGCGAGTCGGAGATGTACACCGTCACGGTGAAGCCCCTGGACCGCAAGGGCAAGCCCGCCCCCGCCCCCGCCTGGTACGCCCAGCTGCAAGGCCTGTCAGGACCCGCTGTGGGCGTCGGCGTCATGCTGGACGGCGACACGTACTCGGTGCGCGTCCCCAAGGGCCGGTACCTCCTGAACAGCATGGTCGGGGTCGACCCGGAGGGTTCGTACGGCCAGGGCGGTGACTGGTTCAACCAGCCCAACCTCGACGTCACCAAGGACACCACGGTGACGGTCGACGCACGCACCGCCAAGCCGCTCGACATCACCGTCCCCGACCGTTCCGCCCATCAGATTTTTGGTCACGTCAGCGCGGGCATCGAGCTGCCCGACGGATCCAGGGCCCTCAACGGGGTCTTCACCAGCTCCCTCGCCAAGTACCGCACCGCCCACCTCGGCCCGAAGGCGGCCGATGGCGACAGGCTGATCCAGCAGCTCACCGTCACCTTCTCCACCGGCGTCAACGGGCACGACGAGTACCATCTGGTGTACCAGCCGACCGGTGACCGCTACCTCACCGGCTTCACCCACCACTCCAAGTCCAGGGAGTTCGCCGACGTCACGATGAAGCTCGGGGCCCCCGCCAAGGGCAAGTTCGGATTCATCACGCCGGGCACCGAGGGCGGTGGCGGCCTCGGTACCGTGCACGCCCTGCCCTACACCGGCACGCTGCACCTGCTTTCGGAGAGCACCTCGTGGCACGTGAACTTCATGCAGGTCGACGCGAACGACTCGTACGAGTCGCGCTATGACGCACTTCCGCGGACGTTCAAGCCCGGACGGTCCTACGAGCAGGTGTTCAACGTCGGTGTCTTCGGGCCGGATCTCCCGGAGGGCGCCGGACTCCTCGGGTTGCTCCGGACGGACGAGGCGATCAACGGACGGCTTCCGCTCTTCTCGGACGGTGAGGGGAACAGCAGCAACAACAACTCGCCGATCGAGAGCGCGCGAACGGACCTCTACCGCAACGGTGAGCTCGTCAAATCCAGCTCCAACCCGCTGGACGTTTACTACCTCGCGGAGGACGAGCGTGCCGACTACCGACTGACCGTCTCGGTCAAGCGCGGCAAGGTCGCCGACGTCTCCACGAGCATGACGGCGAGCTGGACGTTCTCCTCCGAGTACGCCCCGGGGATCACCAAGCTCCCGACCTCCGTCGTGCGCTTCACCCCCGCCCTGTCCCTCGACAACACGGGCAAGGCCCGGGCGAAGGTGTGGGTCCCCGTCACGGTCCACGGCACCGCTGCGGGCAGAAACCTCAAGTCCCTCAGCGTGTGGGGCTCCTACGACAAGGGAGCCAACTGGCACAAGCTGAGTGTGTGTGACGGCCGGGTCCAGGTCACCAACCCCAAGGCCGGCGGCAGCGTGTCGTTCAAGGCACAGGCCGTGGACAAGCAGGCCAACACCGTCGACGAGACGATCATCGACGCCTACCTGACGAAGTAACCCGCCCCCGCAGGACCGGAACCGCGGCCCAGGGCTCACGCCTGCCGCGGTTCCGGCCTACCGGTGCCACTCCAACGACCTCCGGCCCCAGCTGGCCCGCAACCAGCCACCACCGGATGATCGAAAGCAGCCATCAGATGTCGGCACACACGAACTGCTGCGCACCGGCATCCTCGGCGGCTCGTCGACTAGTACGGGTACCCTGCCCGATCACCTGCGCCGCCGCGAGCACGACGTTGCGCTTCCCTGGCCCGGCAACCGGATGCTCGGTCTGCGCTACCGCAACGACATTCCGCCGGCGCCACACGGCGGGACCGACGACCGGGTGCCCGCCATCATCTCGGACTGGCCCGCCACCCTCCACTCCGTGGCCAACCGACCACCTCTCCCGTAACGTGGCAGGCCAACTGCACGTCGAGCCCGCTGATGGGTCCTGACCCCTACGTCGGGCTACGCAGGTGGCTGCCACTGCCGTTGTATCCATTCGGATGGCCGTCGACGAGCACGGAGCTCCAGTACTCGGCATGCGAAGCGTCGGCGTGGCGCCAGCGCCGAAGCGTACTTTCGCACTTGAGCAGCCACCGGCCCTCGTGCAACGGGCTGTCCGACGATTCGATGAGGTACTGGGCGAAGCGGTGGGCCCACCGGTCCGGGCTGCCCGCCAGAGCGCGCCCCGCGTCGGCGCGCAACGGCGGGAGAAGGAGTGGTACTCGTCGGTGCGCCAGAAGTCCACGCCCTGGAGGTGTTCTTCGACAACGGCGAGCAGCACGGGCCGCGACAACTGGGAGACCAGCAGCAGCCGCCCGGCACTGAACACGCACACTCCCGGCTGGAGACGGTCCTGTACGTCCAGAGACAGGCCCACTCACGTGCCGTCGTCCCGCGTGACATCGCTGCCGCGGGTGGCCTACGAGGCCCGCGGCTGGCAGACACGCCTGGGGCTCGTCGCCGCTGGGCTGGGCGTCTCGGTCCTGCCCGCACTGGCGGCAGACACCGTCCCAAACGGCGTGAAGTGGCTGCGAGTGGAGGACCCCGCCCTCGTACTCAACAGAGAGACCGTGATGGTCACGGCCGCCGACGCGTCAGCTGCCGCGAGAGCCATTCTGCAAGCCATGCGCGACGAGATCGGACACGCCCCGGAGCGCCAATGAGACCGGTGCGCTTACGCAAGCGCGCGATCGCTCGGGATCGAAAGGCGTCTGATCGTCGGGGCGGGCGTGACCTTACGAGCATCAGCACACTCCACTCCGCCACCTTCGCGTCGGCACGAGCAGTCGAGTGGTAGAAGCCGCGCGTCTCTATGACTCGAACTCTATGTAGTCGATATCGGTGAACTCCACCTGCAGGCGGGTGGCGCGGCGGTCGCGGAAGCAGAAGTCCCGCAGGCCCTCGGCGCCGACCACACGCAGTTGCTGCTCGCCGGCGCCCTGGTCCTGGGCCAGGAGTGCGGTTGCAGCGCACGGGCCGCTGCGAATTGAGCGACAGCAGGCAGCCGGACACCCTGCCCTCCGCAGCGACGGCCGGCCAGCGCATCGTGTCCGCCCTCGAAGACGACGGCTACCACGTCGAGCACATCGACCACCCACGCGGCCGGCGCACCCCCGCACCGTGGTCAGGTCCTCAGCCGAACTCCTCGACCAGCCTGCCGCCGATCCCTCCATCCCATGTATCCGGGCGCGCCCCGCCCTTCCGGCCCGGGACGCCTGAGCGACCGGCCGACCCGACCCCCGTGCTCGCCCTACGCGGCGGGGACGGCTCCGTGCGTTACGACACGGGCGTGAGGGCCCCACCTGCCCGCTGCTCGCGGAACACCGGGTGCGCGTCCAGACGGGCGGCGTACGCCGAGAGGTGGGTGTGGCGGGAGAGCAGGCCGCTGTCGAGGTGGGTGAGGGCCACCCACACGTCGACGTCGGCCGCAGTCAGGTGCGCGCCGAGGACGTGGGCCCCGCGGGCCAGTCTGCGGTCCAGCAGGTCGAGGGTGGCATGGAGGGTCCGCAGCGCCGCGTCGCGCTCGGACGGCGCCCCGTCCGCGGCCTGACGGGCGGCCCGCGTGACGCCGGCGTCCACCGTGCGCCGGATGGTCTCGATGTCGGCCAGGAGCGCCGGGGGATACAGCTGCGGCACGGGACGGCACCCTTCGGCGCCGAGGCGGCCCGCGAGGTCTCCGAGGATGTCCGGAGTGTGGTTGCTGACGACCCGTCCGGTCCACCGGTCGCACAGCGCGGGCACCGTGAGCGGGCCGTCGTAGCGGTGCCACGTGGCCTCGTAGGCCCCGCGCAGCGCCGCGAGCGCCGTGCCGCCCGCGGCACCCGCAGGGACGGGCGTCGTGACGACGGAGTCCCGCAGCCCCAGCAGGTCGAGGGTGATGGCGACCCGCTGCGAGAGCGGACATCCTGGGGAAAGGAACAACTCGTAGCGACGGGGCGCCGGGTAGAAGCCGCCGGCGAGGTCGACACCGATGCGGCTGCGGAAGCGCTCGGGACGTGACGTGGGCGGCAGCGCGGAACAGAGCACGTGGAGGCCGGGTTCGAGCGGGATCGTGTCGGTCATGCCCTCTCCAAGGCGTGGCGGCCACCGGTCACCCCGTGGAGGCACCGGCGGCGGAACGGCTGAAGGTCCTGGGTGGAGGTCAGCCGGCCGCGCCGAACGCGCTGCAGACGCGCAGGAGGTCGATGTGCAGACGGCGGGTGAGGAACAGGACTCGTGCCCTGGGCATGTCCGCCTCCCCGGCTCGGGGCCCGCGGGACGCGGGACCGCGCTTGCCCCGCCGCGCCGGCGGGGCCAGGTCGTCACCCGGGGCACCCCACCGCGATGTGAGGGTTGCCCGTCAGCGGGCCGGGGCCGATGACCCACCGTGCCGCGGGGCGGTGTGGGGGGCGCTGACGATCGTGACCTGCCCATCAGTGTCGAGTCGTCAAACCCCGCGCGTCAAGGCAGCGGTGCGCGTCTCATCGCACCGCTCACGATGTGAGACAGGGTCGTTGACATTCCCTGCGGGCCGTGCCTAACTTACGCCGCAGATCGGGCAGGAACTCCGGCGCGAGTCCGGACCCGCCGGACGGCGACCTCCGTGTCGCGGTGCGGTGCCCCGGACGACGACCGGACCGTACGGCCCGACGACGACGGTGAACGCGAGGCCCCGCGGGGCGGAACGGTGACGGTGACGACAATGCACGCAGCCCCGGGGACGGCCGCACAGCGGCCCCACGGCCGCGTCACGTCGCCCCCGCGGCTGCCCGTCGGCCCGCACCACTTCCACAGCGCCCTCTGTTGCGCGTGTACCGCGCCCTGTCGCGCCCTCTGTCAAGGCTGACGGCTTCCTGACCCCGGCACACCGCCGCTGACGCGGCGTTGTCCCCACCCACCCGGGCCCGCCCGCTTTGCCCCGCCTCCCGTCGTCGCCACGCCCGCCGATTCCCTGCCCGGCGGGGTCGCTGCCGCGTGCGCGGCCCGGGCGGGCGTACCGAACCGCTGGAGTCATCCATGACCGAACCACCCGGCACCGCCGTGTCCCCCCGCTCGGCGCCGACCCCACCCGCGCCACCCTTCGGCGGGACACCTTCCGCACCTCCACCGCCCGCCGCACAGCGGGTGCTGCCCCTGCGGCGCCGCGGGCGGCTGCTCGCGGCGGCGATCGTGCTGGTGCTCGTCGCCCAGATCGTCCACGGCCTGGCGACCAATCCCTTCTACCAGTGGGACCGCTTCGCGTACTGGTTCGTCCGGCCGGTGATCCTCGACGGACTGCTCGTCACGCTGGAGGTGACCGCGTACAGCGCGGCGCTCGGTCTGCTCGGCGGGATCGCGCTCGCGCTCGCCAGGCTCTCCGGCAGCCCCGTGCTGCGCGCCGTCAGCTGGACGTACACCTGGCTCTTCCGCTCGGTGCCGCTCATCGTCGTGCTGCTGTTCCTGTACAACTTCAGCGCGCTGTACCGGACGCTGAGCCTGGGTGTGCCCTTCGGGCCGGCCTTCCTCACCTTCGACGAGTCCAGGCTCGCCACCGATCTGGCGGTCGCCGTCGTCGGTCTGAGCCTCAACGAGGCGGCCTACGCTTCGGAGGTCGTGCGGGCCGGGATCCTCTCCGTGGACCAAGGGCAGCACGAGGCGGCCGCCGCGCTCGGTCTGCCGAAGCGCTACCAGTTCGCCAGGATCGTGCTTCCGCAGGCGCTGCGGTCCGTCGTCCCCAACTACGTCAACCAGCTCATCGGGCTGATCAAGGGGACCTCGCTGGTCTTCTACGTCTCGCTGCTCGACCTGTTCGGCTCGGTACAGAGCATGGGCAGCACCTATCCCGGCGACATCGTGCCCCTGCTGCTGGTCGCCACCGTCTGGTACGTGATCCTCACCAGTGTCGTCTCCGTCGTCCAGTTCTACGTCGAGCGGCACTACTCGCGCGGCGCGCTGCGCACGCTCCCGCCGACCCCCCTGCAGAAACTGCGGACCGCGCTGGGCGACCTGCGGGCCCGCGTCCGGGCGGAGACCGCGACATGACCACCGACGTACGACCTGCCGCCGTCGAGGTCCACGACGTGCACAAGTGGTACGGGGCCCTTCGGGTACTGGAGGGGGTCAGCCTGACGGTCCGGCCCGGGGAGGTCACCGCCGTCATCGGCCCGTCCGGATCCGGCAAGTCCACGCTGCTGCGTGTCATCAACCACCTGGAGAAACCGGAGGCCGGTCACGTCAGTGTGGACGGCGAGCTCATCGGCGTGCGCCGGCACGGCGACCGGCTCAAGGAACTGAGCGAGCGCGTGATCCTCACCCAGCGCAGCCGGATCGGCTTCGTCTTCCAGAACTTCAACCTCTTCCCGCACCTCAACGTCCTGGACAACGTGGCCGCCGCCCCGGTGGCGACCGGCAGGCTGCGCAAGCCGGAGGCGCGGGAGCTGGCCCGCACCCTGCTCGGCCGGGTGGGACTGGCCGACAGGACCGCGGCCTACCCGCGGCAGTTGTCCGGCGGCCAGCAGCAGCGCGTGGCCATCGCCCGGGCACTCGCCCTGCGCCCCGGCGTCATCCTCTTCGACGAACCCACCTCCGCCCTCGACCCGGAGCTCGTCGGCGAGGTGCTGTCCGTCATCAAGGACCTGGCCACCAGCGGCACAACCCTCGTCATCGTCACCCACGAGATCGGCTTCGCACGGGAGGTCGCGGACCGCGTGGTCTTCCTCGACGGCGGCCGGATCGTCGAACAGGGCCCGCCCGACCAGGTGCTGAACCATCCCGAACACCAGCGGACCAGGGAGTTCCTCAGCAAAGTGCTGTGAACCGCGGCCCGTGATGCCAGCGAACCCCAGCCGGACCAACAACGAAGAGCAATCGACGGACAAGGACGGCCATGCCCACTCATCGCCCTCACGGCAGACTCATCCGTACTCTGACGGCTACCGCCGCCCTCACCCTCCTCGCCGGCGGACTCGCCGCCTGCGGGGGTGACAGCGAGGCGTCCGCCACCATCGGCGCGGGATCACCCACCGGAACGGTCACCCTCGGCAGCCTGTCCAATGGCGCGGCCAAGGAGACCACGCTGAAGGTGACGGAGGTGAAGTCCATCACCGCCGGCCTGCCCAAGGCCGTCGCCGACAAGGGCGAACTGCTCATCGGAGTCGGTGCGTTGCCCGCCGGCTTCGCACCGCTGGCGTACGTCGGCAGCGACCAGAAAACCCTCACCGGTGCCGAACCCGACCTCGGCCGACTGGTCGCGGCGGTGCTCGGGCTCAAGCCCGTGCTCAAGAACTCGACCTGGGAGAACCTCTTCGTCGGCATCGACAGCGGCAAGGTCGACGTGGCCTTCTCCAACGTCACCGACACCGAGGAACGCAAGCGGAAGTACGAGTTCGCCTCCTACCGGCAGGACAACCTCGCCTTCGAGGTCCTGAAGGACAGCGCCTGGAACTTCGCCGACGACTACCGCAACCTCGCCGGGAAGACCGTCGCGGTCGGCTCCGGCACCAACCAGGAGAAGATCCTCCTGGAGTGGCGGAAGAAGCTCCAGACGGAGGGCGAGGAACTGACCGTCAAGTACTTCCCCGACAACAACAGCACCTATCTGGCGCTCAGCGGCGGGAAGATCGACGCCTACTTCGGCCCCAATCCCGGCATCGCCTACCACATCACCCAGGTCGCCACATCCCCCCACCCCACCCGCAACGCCGGCAAGTTCTCCGGCGCGGGAGCAAGCCTCCAGGGCCTGATCGCCGCGACCGCGAAAAAGGAGAGCGGGCTCGCAGAACCGGTCGCGGCCGCGATCAACCACCTGATCGAGAACGGCCAGTACGGCCAGTGGCTCGCCGCGTGGAACCTGTCCAACGAGGCCGTCACCACCTCGGAGGTCAACCCGCCCGGTCTGCCGCTGGACAACTCCTGACGCCCCGTCCGCCGCACGACCGTACGGAGATCCGGCACATGTCCCTAAGCATCCCAGCGGACCGCCCGCACAGCCCGGCGGCACCGCACGTCCTGGACAACCCCGCCTGGGCGGCACTCACCGGCCCGCACGCCCGGTTCGCCGAGCGCGTCGGCCGTGCCGCCCGCTACCCCTCCGACGTCTCCCCGTTCACCGCGCTTGCCGACCCGGCCGATCCGCGCGCCTGGGCGGACCTGGCGGTACTCGCAGGGCCGGGGGCCGCCGTCGCGGTCACCGGCGCGCAGGAGCCCCCGGACGGATGGGAACTCCTCGAGGGCGGAGCGGGAGTGCAGCTCGTCGACGCGTCGCTGCGCGCAGAACACGCGCCCGAGGCGGTGCGCCTGAGGGCGTCCGACGTACCGGAGATCCTGGACCTCATCGCCCTGACCAGGCCGGGGCCCTTCCTCCCCAGGACCGTGGAACTCGGCACCTACCTCGGCCTCCGGGAAGGCGGACGGCTGATCGCCATGGCCGGGGAACGACTGCGAACGCCGGGATGGACGGAGATCAGCGCGGTGTGCACCCATCCCGGGTACCGTGGCCGGGGCCTGGCGACCCGGCTGGTCCGGGCCGTCGCCGCCGGGATCAGGGACCGCCGTGAGACTCCCTTCCTCCACGCCGCGGCCGTCAACACCGGCGCGATCCGGCTCTACGAGTCGATCGGCTTCACCCTGCGCCGGCAGACGACCTTCCTCTTCCTGCGAACCCCGTGCGGCTCCGGGGAACAGACCGGCCAGGGAGGGCGTTGCGTTGCCAGGTGACATGCGGGCGCTGTACCGCCCGCCCCATCCGGAGGGAGCGGAGGTGACGTTCGTGCCGACGCCGTCCCGCACGTACTTCCTCGCCGTGCCCACCCCGCACCGCGGCCCCCTCCTGTACTCCCGCGCGCACATCGACCTGCAGCGCGTGGCCGCCTCGCTCTGTCGTTCCTGACCCCCTCCCCGCCGCCGGTCCTCCGGACGAGGGCCGGTGAGACCCGCGGTCGATCAGGAAGGCCCCTCCATGTCCTCGGACGTCCCTTCGCCGTACCCTCTTCCCGCTTCGTCGCCACACGCCCCGCTACACCTCGCCGTCGCCCTCGACGGGGCCGGCTGGCACCCGGCCGCCTGGCGTGAGCCCGTGGCGCGCCCCTGGGAACTGCTCACCGCCCGCTACTGGCAGGACCTGGTCACCGAGGCCGAACGAGGGCTGCTCGACTTCGTGACGATCGAGGACTCCCTCGGCCCGCAGTCCTCCGAGTTCACCGGACCCGACGGGCGCACCGACCAGGTGCGCGGCCGCCTGGACGCCGTCCTCATCGCCGCCCGCGTGGCCCCCCTGACCCGGCACATCGGTCTCGTGCCGACGGTGGTCGCCACCCACGCCGAACCGTTCCACATCTCCAAGGCGGTCGCCACCCTCGACTACGTGAGCACCGGCCGCGCAGGCCTGCGCGTCCAGGTCTCCGTACGGCCCGACGAGGCCGCCCACTTCGGCAGGCGCACCATCCCCCCGTTCGGCATCGAGGAACTGGACACCCCGGGCGTCCGGGAGCTGGTCACCGACCTCTTCGACGAGGCGGCCGACCACGTCGAGGTTGTGCGCCGCCTCTGGGACAGCTGGGAGGACGACGCCGAGATCCGCGATGTCGCCACCGGCCGCTTCATCGACCGCGAAAAGCTCCACTACATCGACTTCGAGGGCCGGCACTTCAGCGTCAAGGGCCCCTCCATCACACCACGACCGCCCCAGGGCCAGCCCGTCGTCACCGCCCTCGCACACAGCGACGTGCCGTTCCGCCTCGTGGCCCGCTCCGCGGACGTCGGATACGTCACCCCGCACGACGGCGACCAAGCCCGCGCGATCGTCACCGAGATCCGCTCCGCACAAGAGGCGGCCGGCCGGGAGCGCGAGCCCCTGCACGTCTTCGGCGACCTCGTGGTCCTCCTCGATGACGACGCCGGCGCGGCGCGGGCCCGACTGGAGCGGCTGGACGGCGTCGCCGGCACGCCTTTCAGCAGCGACGCGAAGGTCTTCGCCGGCACCCCCGGGGGCCTTGCGGACCTGCTGCTGGAGTGGCGGCGGGCCGGGCTCACGGGCTTCCGGCTGCGTCCCGCCGTGATCGGCCACGACCTGCCGGCGATCACCCGGCGGCTGGTGCCCGAACTCCGGCGGCGCGGCGCGTTCCGGGACGCCTACGAGGCCCGCACCCTGCGCGGCCTGCTCGGGCTCGCCCGCCCCGCCAACCGCTACGCCGCCACCAGCGCAACCGTCTGAGCCGGAGGAACCGTACGTCATGAGCAAGCCTCTGAAGCAGATCCATCTGGCCGCCCACTTCCCCGGCGTCAACAACACCACCGTATGGAGCGACCCGCAGGCGGGCAGCCACATCGAGTTCGGCTCCTTCGCGCACTTCGCCCGGACCGCCGAACGCGCCAAGTTCGACTTCCTGTTCCTCGCCGAGGGCCTGCGCCTGCGCGAACAGGGCGGCAGGATCTACGACCTGGACGTGGTGGGCCGCCCCGACACCTTCACCGTCCTCGCCGCGCTCGCCGCCGTCACCGAGCGCATCGGGCTCACCGGCACCATCAACTCCACCTTCAACGAGCCCTACGAGGTGGCCCGCCAGTTCGCCAGTCTCGACCACCTCTCCGGCGGGCGCTCCGCCTGGAACGTCGTCACCTCGTGGGACGCCTTCACCGGGGAGAACTTCCGCCGTGGCGGATTCCTCCCCCAGGAGGAGCGCTACTCACGGGCGAGGGAGTTCCTCGCCACGGCGGGCGAACTCTTCGACTCCTGGCACGGCGACGAGATCCTCGCCGACCCGGCGACGGGCACCTTCCTGCGCGACGCGCGGGCCGGATCCTTCGTGCACAGGGGGCAACACTTCGACATCAGCGGGCAGTTCAACGTGCCGCGCAGCCCGCAGGGACGCCCGGTGATCTTCCAGGCCGGTGACTCCGAGGAGGGCCGGGAGTTCGCGGCCGCCGACGCGGACGCCATCTTCAGCCGGTACAGCACGTTCAAGGAGGGCCGGGCCTTCTATCGCGACGTCAAGAGCCGCCTGGCCAAGTACGGCCGCCGGCATGACCAGTTGCTGATCCTGCCCGCCGCGACCTTCGTCCTCGGCGACACCGACGCGGAGGCGGCCGAACTGGCCCGCGAAGTACGCCGGCGGCAGGTCAGCGGGGCCACCGCGATCAAGCACCTCGAGTTCGTCTGGAACCGTGACCTGTCCGCCTACGACCCGGACGGGCCGCTCCCGGACATCGACCCCGATCCCGGAGAACACACCGTCGCCCGCGGTCGCGCCCAGGTGCGCATGTACCGCGACCCCCTTGCCACCGCCCGCGAGTGGCGGGAGCGCGCCGCCGCCAACGGATGGTCGATCCGCGACCTGGTCATCGAGAGCGGCAACCGCCAGTCCTTCGTGGGCTCCCCGGACACCGTCGCCACGGCCGTCGACGACTTCGTGCAGGGCGACGCCGCCGACGGCTTCATCCTCGTCCCGCACATCACCCCGGGCGGCCTGGACGCCTTCGCCGACACCGTCGTCCCGCTGCTCCAGGAACGGGGGGTGTTCCGCGCCGACTACGAGGGCACCACCCTGCGCGACCACCTCGGTCTCGCCCACCCCGACTCCGGGACCCCGGCGGAGCGGGCCGCCTCGTGAGGTTCCTGGCCATCACCCTGATCGTGCACGCCCCCGACCCGGTGACCGGGGCGCTGAAGCCGACCCCCGCGCGCTTCCGCGAGGTGCTCGACAACGCACTGCTGGCCGAGGAACTGGGCTTCGACGGCTTCGGCGTGGGTGAGCGCCACGAGCGGCCGTTCCTCTCCTCCTCACCGCCCGTCGTGCTCAGTCACGTCGCTGCCCTCACCTCCCGGATCCGGCTGTTCACCGCGGTGACCACGCTCAGCCTCCTCGACCCGGTGCGGGCCTACGAGGACTACGCGACGCTGGACCACCTGTCGGGCGGCCGCCTTGAGCTGATCATCGGCAAGGGCAACGGCACGGCCCAGCGCGAACTGTTCCACGTGACCCCCGAGGACCAGTGGGACCGCAACGCCGAGAGCTACGAGGTGTTCCGCCGGCTCTGGCGGGAGGGGAAGGTGACCGCCGACACCCGGTTCCGTCCCGCCCTGAAAGACGCGGAGGTATGGCCGCGGCCGCTGCAGCAACCGATCCGCGTGTGGCACGGCAGCGCCGCCAGCAAGGAGTCGGTGGACCTCGCCGCGCGCTACGGGGATCCCCTGTTCTCGGCGAACGTCACGCACACCGTCGAGCCCTACGCGGAACTGATCCGTCACTACCGCGACCGCTGGGCCCACCACGGCCACGACCCGGCCCGCATCGCCGTCGGCGCCGGGACGGCCGGCCTGTACGTCGCCCGTACCTCCCAAGAGGCGGTCGCCGCGTACCGTCCGGTTTTCGAGGGACAGTCGGCGTTCCAGAAGCGGCTCGGTCTGGCCCCGGTCTTCCCGACGCTGGAGGACTTCGTGGCGCGCAGTTCGGCACTGGTCGGCAGCCCGCAGCAGGTCGTCGACAAGGTCCACCGCTACCACGAGCGACTCGGCCACACGGTGCTGCACGTCCACGCGGACGCGGGTGGGCTGTCCCACGACCGGCACCGTCGCTCGCTCGAGCTCTTCCAGTCCGAGGTCGCCCCGGTGCTGCGGCGGGCCATCCCGGACCCGCCGTTCGCCTGGGGCCCGGCCCCGTCCTCGCCCGAACCCGCCCACCACTGAGGAGAACGCCCACCGTGTCCCGCGCACCGCTCGCAGTCCTCGACCTCGTCCCGATATCCTCCGGCTCCACCGCCGCCGACGCCCTGCGCAACAGCATCGACCTCGCACGGCGGGCCGAGGAGTCCGGCTACGCCCGGTACTGGTTCGCCGAGCACCACCTCAATCCCGGCGTCGCCGGCACCTCCCCCGCCGTCCTGCTGGCCCTCACCGCGGCCGCGACCTCCACGATCCGCCTCGGTTCGGGGGCGGTACAGCTCGGCCACCGCACCGCCCTGTCCACCGTCGAGGAGTTCGGCCTCATAGACGCCCTGCACCCGGGGCGTCTCGACCTGGGACTCGGCCGCTCCGGGGGCCGTCCGCCGGGCGGCCCGACCGATCCGGTGCCGACCACGACACCCGTTGTGGACGGGCGTGCGCCGAACGGGCTGAGGATCCCGCCGAAGTTCTCCTTCGCATACCTGCTCGACTCGCCCCGGATCACGCTCCAGCGGAACCTGCTCCAGCAACCCGGCGCCCGCTCCCAGGACTACGGCGAGCAGGTCGACGACATCCTGGCGCTGCTGCGCGGCACCTACCGCTCGGCAGACGGTGTCGAGGCGCACGTCGTGCCCGGCGAGGGCGCGGACGTGCAGGTGTGGATCCTGGGCAGCAGCGGCGGCCAGAGCGCCGAGGTCGCCGGCCGCCAAGGCCTGCGGTTCGCCGCGAATTACCACGTCAGCCCGGGCAGCGTCCTGGAGGCGGTGGACGGCTACCGCGCCGCCTTCCGGCCGGGCGGAGTGCTCGACAAGCCCTACGTCAGCGTCTCCGCCGACGTCGTCGTCGCCGAGGACGACGCGAGAGCCCGTGAACTCGCCACCGGGTACAACCTTTGGGTGCGCAGCATCCGTACCGCCGAGGGAGCCATCGAGTACCCCACCCCCGCGCAGGCCCTGGCGCGCCCGTGGACGGAGGCCGACCGGGCGCTGGTGGCCGACCGGGTCGAGACCCGCTTCGTCGGCTCGCCGCAGCGGGTGGCCGACCAGTTGGAGCAGCTCCAGGAGGCGACCGGCGCGGATGAATTGATCGTGACCACCATCACCCACGACCACGAGGACCGGGTGCGGTCCCACCGTCTGCTGGCCGAGGAGTGGCACCGCCGCTGACCGGCCGGGCAGGGGCCGCTCCGCCGCCCGCGCTCGCGGCTCGCAGCCGTAGGCGGGGTGCTCAGGCGGAAGCGGCGCTGAGCTGCAGCGGTCTCCGCGCTCCGCGCGGCGGCGGTCGCCGCCGCCGTCCCACCGTCCCGCGTGACGACCGGCGGACGCCTCGACTGGCGTGGAGCTGCGGGCCTGGCCACGACACTCGTCCTGCTGCTGCTCCCGCTCTCCCGCGACACCGTATGGGGCTGGACATCGGCGCCGACCCTGAGCTGCCTCGCCGCCGCTGCCGTGGCGGCTGCCGCCTGGATCCGAACGGAGCGGGCGGCCCCGGCCCCTCTGGTGGACGTGCGGATCCTCGTCCACCGGCCGGTGCTCTTCGCCCACCTGGCCGGGCTGTTGCTGGGATACACCATGTTCTCGCAGTTCATCCTCGTCTCAGCCCTGGTGCAGACACCGCCCACCGCCGGTTACGGCTTCGGGGCGTCCGTCCTGCGGGCCTCGGTCGAGTACCTCCTGCCGCCCGCCCTCGCCTCTTTGGCCGCTTCGCGGCTCGGCGGTGTCCTGGTACGCCGCAGCGGACCGCGCCGCACCCTCGCTCTGGGGGCGGTGACGGGCGCCGCCGGCTTCGCGCTGACAGCCACCGCCCACGGCACCAGCGCCTCGGTCATCGTGGCCGGCGTCCTGATCGGCATCGCCCTCTCCATCAGCTTCACCGCGCTGCCCGCGGTCCTGCTCACGGCAGTGCCGCCGGAGCACACCGCGGCCGCCAACGGCGTCAACTCCGTCGCCCGCTCAGTGGGCAGTTCGCTGGCCGGCGCCCTGGTCGCCACCGTCGTAGCCGCCGCACCCCCGGACACGCCTCTGCCGAAAGCCGCTTCACCCTCTGCTTCGCCCTGGCAGGCAGCGCGTTCCTCCTCATCGCACTCTTCGCCCGCTTCGGCATGACCACACCCGGCAACGTCGTCATAGCCCGCCACGCCACACAGACGACGAGCGGGGCCACACGTGCCCTTCCCCTTCCTCCGAACGGCACCTCCGGTGCCCCCCGGACCCGAAGGGTGAACGACATGGCCAGCCCCCGCACATCGGCGCCCGCGACGGACTCGGCCCCGCTCTCGCCAAGGACCTCCCAGGACAGGTGGCACAGCCCGCGCCGCTGCACCTCCGACTGGGACACCAACGGCCGCCCCTGAACTGAGCTCCTTGGACTACAAGGCCCGCTGCGCCAGCGGCAACGAGATCGTCACCGCGCGCGGCGAACTCCGCGCCGGTACCCCGGCCGCTGCGGCAGTAGCGGATCGTCCACTCCGTCGGGAACACCATCACGTGGCACACGGTTATGCAAAGCATGACAAAACGCCACACTTGCTGAGGCGATGCTCATGCCGACGGAAAACCACCTCCTGACATCGAACGCGGACATCGCCTTCTGGGACGAGGGGGACGGCGAAGCCGTCCTGCTGGTCCACGCCTCCTTCGGCGCCGACTGGTTCGCTCCGCTGGCCGGGCTCCTGCCCGGCTTCCGGGCCGTCCGCACCCACCGCGCCGGGTACGGTCGCAGCCGAGACCTCAGCGGTCGGCTGAGCGTCGCCGACCACGCACTGCATCTCGCGGAAGTGCTGCAGGCCCAGGGGATCGAACAGGCCCATGTCGTCGGTCACTCCAGCGGTGCGGTCCTCGCCCTGCAGCTGGCTGCCGCCCGTCCCCGGCTCGTACGGTCGATGGTGCTGCTGGAATCCGCGAGGCCGTACGCCCCCGGCGAGCCGAAGAGCGAGGCCGTGCGCCAGGCGGTGGCCGCCGCAGAGGCCGGAGACCTTGAACGGGCTTTCGGCCTCTTCCTGGGGAGTGTCTGCGCACCGGGCTACCAGGACGCCATGATCCGCACTCTCGGTACGGAAGGCTTCAAGGCGTCGGTGCTCAGCGGCCGGTACTTCTTCGAGCACGAGAGAGCCGCGTTCGCCGCATGGGACGCCGACGCCGCCGGGCTCGAGGCGCTGCGACAGCCGACGCTGCTGGTGGCGGGCGCCGATGGGAAGCGCCTCAACAATCCCTTCCCGGCGCGGAACCGCGCACTGGCCGCGCGGCTCGCCCGCGCCGAGCGCGTGGCCCTGCCGGGAGTCAGCCACGCGATGCCGCTGGAGAACCCCCCACTCGTCGCCCGGACCGTCCTCGACTTCGTCCGACGCCATCCCATCGACTCCGCGCACGTGAGTGACGCGACGTGACCACCGATTCCGCGAATCGCATGAGCGAGGCGTGACAGCGGGCTTCCACCAGCACATCGGTACCGCATCCATCACCCTAAGTCGCTCAGCCCCAGTGTCGTCTCCATGTCGCCCCTCGGATGGCGGCGGCCTGTGCGGTGACGACCTCGATGAGTACCGCCGCGGTTACGGCCAGTCGGTGGTGGTGGCCAGGCCGCCGAGGCGGTGCCGGGTACCGGGGAACAGGTGGTGCAGGAGCGGCGGAACGCCAAGGCGGGGCCGAGTCCGCTGCACGCGCCACGCGCACCGGCCCCGCCGTCCACAGATGGTCTTAGCGGGTCCCGACTCCGGGCCGTGCCGTGCCGTGCCGTGAAGCACTGCAGAATCTACATAGCGGCGATAAAAATCAACACCATGTAGACTATCTGGAGGGGAGCACTCCAGCGCCTCGCGAGACCTTCTGGGAGCGATAGTGGAAAAGCGGAACTGGCTCATCACCGGCGTCAGCTCGGGCCTTGGACGTGCCTTCGCCCAAGCCGCGCTGGCCGCCGGTCACACCGTCGTGGGGACCGTCCGCTCAGAGGAGGATCTGCAGGCCTTCGCAGATCTCGAACCAGGGCGCGCTCACGGTCGGATTCTGGACGTGACCGACAGCAGTGGCGTCTCAAGCGTGGTTGCGGAGGTGGAGCAGAGAGTCGGCCCCCTGGATGTCGTCGTCGCCAACGCCGGCTATGGCTTGGAGGGCACCTTCGAGGAGACTCCGCTGGCCGAAGTCCGGCGGCAGTTCGATGTCAACGTCTTCGGGGCCGTGGCCACCCTGCAGGCAGCGCTGCCCCTCATGCGCCGGCGCCGCCGCGGACACCTGATGGCCGTCACCTCCATGGGCGGGCTCATGGCCGTGCCCGGCATGTCCGCGTACTGCGGCAGCAAGTTCGCCCTGGAAGGCATTCTGGAGGCCCTGGGCAAGGAGGTCGCACAGTTCGGCATCCACGTGACGGCAATCGAGCCCGGCTCTTTCCGCACCGACTGGGCCGGACGGTCCATGACACGCGCCACACACAACATCGACGACTACGACGAGCTGTTCACTCCCATCCGCCATGCGCGGCTGAAGGCCAGCGGGAATCAGCTGGGCGATCCTGCCAAGGCCGGGGAAGCCGTCGTACGCATCACATCGGTCGAGCAACCACCGGCGCACCTCGTCCTCGGCTCGGACGCGCTGCGACTGGTCACTGCCGCGCGCACGGCCGTGGACGAGGACATCCGCGCATGGGAGACGCTCTCCCGTACGACCGACTTCGCCGAGGGTGCTCAGCTCTGATGTCCGGCCACCACCCCGCGCGAAGCCGTCGCACCGCCGAACGCAAGGGCGATGTCCGCGAGCGAGCCATCCTCGACACGTGCGAGGCTCTGCTGGCGCAGAAGGGCTACGACGCCATGACCGTCGGCGACATCGCCCAGGGCGCCGGCATCACACGCGGCGCCCTGTACTTCTACTTCGGCTCCAAGCAAGAAGTGGTCGCGGCACTCGTAGCCCGGACCGTCGGGCATCTATGGGAGCGATCCCGAGCCACTGCGCAGACGGACGAGCCGCGACGCGCCATCGCAGCAGCCATGCAACGCACAGTCGAACTGTGGAACGAGCACGGCCTGGTCATGCGCACGGCGATCGACCTGTCGTTGACCGTGCCGGAGATCGGCCAACTGTGGGACCACACAGCCGACTTGTTCATCACGGCCATCACCGCCGTCCTGGAACGAGCCGGCATCCAGGCAGGCACCGAACCCCAACAAGCCTCATCAATGGCACGCGCCCTGTGCTGGATGATCGAGCGGACTTTCTACCACGCCTCGCAAGAATCCCCCGAGAAGCTGGAAGAAGCATCCGCGACATGCGAACACATCTGGCTGACCAGCGCGGGTCTGACCACCTGAAGCATCTGACGCGGACGGTCAGCGCAAGACTCAATCCCGTGACTCCGAGCCGCACCGTCCATGGACGAAGGCGCACCACCGCGAAGCCAAACTTCTTCGATGACCGCCTCCGCATCCCGAACTGGTGGCCGCCAAGTTGACCGGCGTCGGCGGCTCGCCTTGGGCCCCGCCGGGCATATTCACGGTCAGGCACTCAGCGGGCGGAAGAACTCACGGATGCCAGCGACCAGTTCATCTGGCCGCTCCAGTGCCGCGAAGTGACCGCCGCGCTTGAACTCGGTGAACCTGGTCAGGTTGTAGCAGCGTCGCACCCACTCCTCGGGTGGCGAGATGATCGGGCAGGCTCGGAGCAACCAGGTCAAATGCGTCGGCAGGGTCTCCGCCATATGCGCCAGGGTCGGTCAACGGGCCGATGATCTTGTGCACCTCCCGGAACGAACCTGGCCAACCATGCGAGAACAACAGAGGGAACGGACGCGGCCCCACGCCCTTGGCGTGTACGTAGTGCACGGTGGTGGCACCGACCTCGGCAAGGAACTGGGGCAACGAGTTGAGACGCTCCTCAGCCGCATTCCAGTCGAACCGAGTACGCCAGTACCCCACGAGTTCGGCGAGATAGCCCGGGGGCGTGCCATGCGTCCAGTCCGGCCCGGACAGCGCTGGCGCCAGTCGCGTCCTCACCAGCCGCTCGCGCAGGTCCGTGAGCTGTTCGGGGCTCGTCTGGCTACGAAATGGGCGCATCGACGTCATGTTATTACTTCCGTATCTTGGCATTGCGCTTGATGTGTCAGGCTGAATCAGCGGTGATGACACTCTTTTCTCGGGGTACGCGCCCCGTCGTGGTCCCGCTCGCCGCGGGACAGGAAATGCTGCAGCCGCGACGGGCTGGTGCGGGCCCCATCATCTCGGCGCGTGCCCAGCAATTGCGGCTCTCCAGACCCATCAACAGGGCCTGAGTCATCTGGCTCCAGCAGCATTGGCCTCCTCGGAAACCGCCTCATGGTTCGCTGTCACACACGATCATCGTCACGGTGGCCGTTCCCATATCGGCAGCCACACAGCCGCAACGAACAGCACGAGCGCGTCAAACGATCAAGAACTACAGCTGCCGGGACCCTTGCGGCAGGCCGTCGAGCACGGCTACGAATTGCATTTCGAATGTACCCGAGTTGGCGAAACAGACCGACATATCGCTGTCAATCAAGGTGCGCACCAGCGCCTGTGCGCCATCCATGCCACTCATTGAAATCTTCCTGATCGGCCGCCAGGACACCTGCGGCGGCGATGCAAACACGCACGCCGCCACGGGCGAACCACCCGGTCGTTCACGCGAAGGGCTCTGCGGCTTCCTCCGCGAGATACCAACACGCCGTGTCCGAGGGTTTTCGGCAGGGGCAGGTCAGCCGGCGAGCTGCTGCCGCAGTGCGTCGGCGTCCATCATGTACCACATGACCTTGAATCGGCCGTCCTCGATCTCGTAGAAGGCGGTTTCGGCGATCGAGATACTCGCCCCGGTGGGGGCGTTGCCGTTCCATTCCTGGACCGGCGTTCCCGTATCGATCAGTCGAGAGGCGATCCTATTTCCCTCGACGAGGACGTACTGGATCTCCCAGTGCAGGTCGGGCACCGCAGTGGTGTGGTAGCGGAAGAAGCCGACCATTTCGTCCCTGGAGACCGGACTGCCGTTCACGATCACCTCATCGTGAGCGAACTCATCCATGCGGTCGAAGTCGCGCTTGTTCGCGAGCTCGACATAACGCAGGTAAAAGTCGTGCAGCTCCTCCGCAGACATGCCTGTACTCATCGTCAATCTCTCCCACTCTGCTCGTACTGACAGGTTGAACCGGCCGACCGCAAGGCGGGGCCGCGATGCCAATGCTGCCTCTCCGCGCACCGAGGGAAAATAAGCCTGCTGAGCCTCGTACTGACAGGGCGACCCTATGCTTGCCGCACCATGTTACAAATGATTCGTGGCCTCGAATTCGAATGATCTTGCATGCAGCCTGCGCCTCTGGCGCGGCCGCGTGTCACCCGCCGAGGTGGGTCTTCCGGGGGGCGGCCGGCGCCGCGTGGCGGGCCTGCGCCGGCAGGAGGTCGCCGAGCTTTCCGGGTTGTCGGTCGAGTACCTCGCCCGCTTGGAACAGGGCCGCGCGACCCACCCGTCACCGTCGGTACTCATGTCGCTCGCCCGTGTGCTGAGGCTTTCCGACCAGGAGCGCGCACACCTGTTCCGCGTCGCGGATCAGGCCGAGCCAGCCCACGGCAGCATCAAGCGTCACATCACGCCGAGCGTGCAGCGGATCCTGGACCGCCTGACGGACCTGCCCGTCCAAGTCGTCGACGCGTCGTGGCACTGCATCACGTCCAACACGCTCGCGTATGCCCTGGCCGGCGACACGTCAGCACTGCCGGCGCGCGAGCGGAACCTCGCCTGGACCGTCTTCACGGGCGCTCCAACACGCTATATCCGCACCGACGCCGAGGAGCGCCTCCTCCGCCTGGAACTGGTCTCCGATCTGCGCGAGGCTCAAAGCCGCTATCCAAAGGACAAGCTACTCGGCGACCTCATCGAGGACCTGCTGGCAGTCAGCACAGACTTCGCCGACCTGTGGTCGCAGCGCCTGCCCGCCGAGCCCGGCTTGAGCAGCCGGACCTTCCTGCACCCCGAAATCGGTCCGATCACAGTGGACAGCGACTTCCTCACCGTACGTGACAGTGATCTCCGGTTGATCGTCTACACCAGGGCACAGGACAGCGAGGCGGCCGGGCAGCTCGACCTGTTGGCGACCATCGGCCTGCAGCCGTTCAGCTGACCGATGCCCCGCTGGGGGGTCCTGCTGCGAGCGGGTCGGGCGCGTGGCGTCACGGCGGACGGCGTGCCGCCAGGCAGGGCAGCACACTCTGAGCGGTGTGCCTCGAGGAAGTCCCGGAAGACTCCGTCCCGGCTGCAGACCGCGTCCGCAGCAACCCCGACCAGTCTTGCGGGCAGGTCAGGCAGAGCCCGCTCGATCATGCGCCCCCCCTTCGCGCGGCTTGGTTCAGAAGACCGGCCTCGTCCGATATCCGCGCTCGGCGGCGGCCTTCACGTTCAACGGTCCAGTGGTCTCGCCGTCCCGGAGGCTCCCGTGCAGTTGCGCGATCGTGAATGCGGACATGGCCCTCAGTCCTGCTTCCCGGCGGTCGCCGCTTGCAGGGAGCGCAGGGTGGCGGTCAGTGCGGCGAAGGCCCGGGCGAGGTCATGCCGGCTGGAGGGGAGGATGCCCCGCATCAGGACGAAGGCGTGGATGTTCCCGGCGGCCTCCAGGAAGGTCGTGGGCACGCCGGCCGTGACGAGGGCCGCCGCGTAGGCACGGCCTTCGTCTCGGACCGGGTCCTCGCCCGCGGTGAGCACGACGGCCGGCGGCAGTCCCACGAAATCGCCCACCATCGGGGAGCCGCGCCAGTCGTGGGCGTCGGCGCGGTAGTGGGCGTAGTACCAGCGCAGCCCGGCCTCGGTCAGCAGGCGTCCATCGGCGAACTCCTGCTGCGAGGGGTAGGGGCGCGAGAGGTCGGTGCCCGGGTAGATGACGATCTGCGCGCGGACCGCGGCTGCGGCCTCAGCGTCACGCAAGGCCATTGCCGTCACGATCGCGAGCGTCCCTCCCGCGCTGTCGCCGCCCAGGACCAGAGCGTCGGCCTGCCTGCCGAGCGCCTCGGGACGGGAAGCGACCCAGCGGGCGGCGTCCTCGGCGTCCTCCACCGCAGCGGGGAAGGGCGACTCGGGGGCGAGCCGGTAGTCGACGAGTACGACGGGGAGGTCCAACTGCCGGGCGATGTCGGCTGCCGGCCCGCGGTGCGTCTCCAGGTCGCCGGTGACGAAGCCGCCGCCGTGGTACCAGACCACGACCGGCCCGGGCTCGCGGCCGGCCCGCGGGTCGAGCAGGAGGCCGGCGATCCCGCCGGACCGGGTCGGGATGGTCAGTGGCTGCTGCACAGCGATCTCGCCCACGGGGAGATCCGTGACCTTGACCGATTCACGCAGGCCGGCGCGTGCCTGCTCGGGCGTCTGGGTCTCGATGCCGGGCTGGCCGCTGGTGGCGAGGTACGCCAGCAGTGCTGCCGCGTCGGGCCGGGGCATGGTCGGCTCCTTCAAGTGATGTCAGAATCAGACATCACCCACCCTAACCCCTGATGGCACAATCTGACATCATGGGTAGGGTGGCGGCATGAGCCGTTGGCAGCCGGGAAGCCGGGCACGTCTGCAAGCCGCCGCCCTCGATCTGTTCCTGGAGGGCGGCTACTCCGCCACGACCACCGCGGCCATCGCCGAGCGGGCCGGAGTCACCGACCGGACCTTCTACCGCCACTTCAAGGACAAGAGCGAAGTGCTCTTTGGTGACGAGGCGCGGCTGGAGCAGCTGCTGGCCGGAACATTCGGCGCCTCCGCCGATTCGACCGCGAACGCGCTGCGCACGTCCCTCCGCGCGCTCGCGCAGGACTTCCAGCCGCGCCGCGCCGACATCCTCAGGCGCGCGATCGTCATCGAGTCCGTTCCGGACCTCGCCGAACGCGAACTGTTGAAGCTGCGCAGCTGGTCACATGCGCTCACGCGCCTGGCCGTCACACGAGACGGGGACGATCTCGCGGCACGGGCCCAGGTCGAGGTCGCCATGGCACTGTTCCGTGCGGCGTTCCGCACCTGGACTCACGACGACGACCCGCCGAGCCTCGACGAGTTGATCGCGCGCGCCTACACCGCCGTCGGCCTCTGAAGCCGAACGTGCGCCGGGCGTGCGCGCAAACACTTGCGCCCGTTGGAACATACTGACTTCAGCTCGTCGGGGTGAACTTCGGGGATGTGCCTGATGATCCCGGTTGAGTGGCTGGATCCAGGGGTGTGTGAGATATGCGGATGGGGCGGCCTGACCGCTGCGGGTCGGCAGCGCCGTGAGTCGGTGCGGATGCAGGCGGCTGAGCTGTTCGAGCAGGGCATCAACCCGTTGGAGGTGGCACGGCGCCTGCACGTGATTGGCAAGTCGGCCTACCAGTGGCACCAGTTGTGGTGGACCGGTGGTGCGGGGGCTCTGGTCTCGCGTGGCCTGAGCGGGTCTCGGTGCCGTCTGTCTCCGCGCTGTCTGGAGAAACGGGTCGCGTATCTGGAACAGGGTCCGGCCGCGCATGGTTGGGTGAAGGACCAGGTGTGGACCGCGGCACGGGTGACCACGCTGATCGGCCTGAAGTTCCACGTCACATACAGCGTCTCGGGTGCGACACGGTTGATGCACCGGCTCGGTTTCAGCCCGCAGGTCCCAACGCGACGGGTCGCCGAGCGCGATGAGCGAGCCGTTTCTGCGTGGAAGGCGGCGACTGGGGCCGAGGCAAAACAGTCCGGGCGGCCTGCGGGGACTACATCTGCTTCGAGGACGAGGCAGGCTTCACCGACCGCCCCAAGGACGCACCTGGGGCCGACGCGGCCGCACCCCGGTCGTGACCGTCAGTGGGCGCCGCGCGGGACGGCTGTCCGTGGCCGGACTGATCGCCACGCGGCCCCGCCCCGGTTGTCCGCCACCGTCGCCCCGTCCGCCACCGCGTTGAGTACGTCCTGCTCGCGCGGTGTCAGCGGGCCGAGCCCGGGTGCTGAGGGCGGCGGCGGCCTGGGCGGGGTCGATGACGCGGTGCCCGGAGGGGACGCCGGATCGACTATCGGCCGACGATCACCGACCCCGCTCCGCGGCGGGCGTCCGGGCGGGTCATCGTCGGTCTGAACACTCACGGCCACTCCGCCAAAGCGAAGTAGCCGTGGTGCGCCTCTGCGGATTATCCGCAGTATTTCCGTCGTGCGGCCCGCATGCGCTTATAGGGATTTACGGTTCAGGTGCCGGTTTCCGGCCACCCTGGGGATCGCGCAGGGATGCTCCAGGGCGTCTTCGTGATTCGGCTCTCACTGAAGCGGAGGCATCATGATCAAGGCAGTCCGCACCGACGCCCACCCACCCGGCGTCGACAGCGGAAGCGATCGCCCGGAGCTGGGGCTTCGTCAGCCCCGCACACTTCAACCGGAGCTATCGTGCCGCCTACGGCCCGTCCCCTGACGAGTGCCGCCGCACGGCCAGGGGCGCCTCACCGGCCGACGCGAACAGCGTCCGGTCCGGAATCCCGTCCTCGGGAGCGTCCACTGGATGCCGGACCCGTTGCGGCTCCCCCGCAACGGCGGGACAACTACAACAGCCGGGTGGACCGACACTGTGCACCCTGCGTAACCGCAAGTCATTGGGAGACGTTCGTGAGCCGCGATCACCATGCGCATGACTGCGAACCGGAGAATTTGGTCGGGCGTCGGCAGGACCTGGAACTGATCGAAGACCTCCTCGACCGTCCGGCGGACGCCCCGGGGGCCCTGCTGCTGTCGGGCGAGCCCGGGGTGGGTAAGACCGCCCTCCTGAACGCGGTCGCTCAGCGCGCTTCGGCGGCCGGTGTCCGGATCCTGCGGGCGGCGGGCGCGGAATACGAGACGGACATGACGTATTCCGGTCTCAACCAGTTGCTTCTCCCCCTCCATGAGGAGATCGAGGCCCTCGACGACCTCTACCGTCAGTCGCTCCAAGTGGCCCTCGGTTTCGGTACAGGGCCGCCGCCCCAGCGTCTCGTCGTCGCCAATGCCACACTGGCGTTGTTGCATCGCGCGGCCGTGCAACAGCCGCTGGTGCTGATCGTGGACGACCTTCCCTGGATTGACCGGGCCAGTGCGCTGATCCTCGGTCTTGTGGCGCGCCGCCTCACCGGTACCGCTATCACCTTCCTGGCCGCCGCTCGCGGGGAAAGCGGGGGCTTCTTCGAGAGGACCGGCCTGCCCACGCACGAGGTCCTTCCGCTGGACGACCGAGCGGCGCGCCAACTCGTCGGTTTCCGTCATCCGGGTCTGGTGTGGAGCGTGGTGCACAGGATCGTCACCGCCGCCCAAGGCAACCCGCTTGCGCTGCTGGAGCTGCCCACCGCCCTGACCGGACCCCAGCGTGCCGCGCTGGAACGGCTCCCGGAGGTTCTGCCCCTGGGCCAGCGTCTGGAAGCCCTCTTCGCCGCACGTGTGGCGGGCCTGCCGTCGGCCTCCCGCCGTCTGCTCCTGATTGCCGCGCTGGACGGGACCGGCGACCTGGCCGTCCTGCAGCGGGCGGGAAATCTTCCTTCCGTCCAGGCCACGCTGGTGGACCTTGGCCCCGCTGAACAGGACGACCTGGTCCGGATCGATGAGGGCGACCACCGGCTGCGCTTCCGGCACCCCTTGATCCGCTCGGCGATCGTCGGAGCCTCCACCGCCGCTGAGCGCCGTACGGCACACTGCACCATCGCCGAGGTGCTGCATGACCGGCTCGAACGCCGGGCATGGCATCTGGGCGAAGCGTCGGTGGAACCCAATGAGGATGTCGCCGCCCTCCTGGAACGCAGCGCTCACATGGCAGGCACACGCGGTGACTCCTTCGCAGCGATTCACGCTCTCACACGAGCCGGACACCTGAGCCCTGCGGTACACGACCGCGCACGCCGGCTCGCCCGGGCAGCCTTCATCGGCGCCGACGCGACCGGCGAGCTGGTCAACGCCTCCCACCTTCTCGAAGACGCCCGGCAGGCGGGCGCCGACGACCACGCTTCCCTCTACTCGGCGGCGACCGCGGTCCACGTGATGCTCAACGGCACGGAGGACATCGACATGGCTCATCAGGTGATCGTCAACGCCATCGAGGAGGCACTGCAACGAAGCGATGCCTACGATCCCGCGCTCGACGAAGCCCTCTATGTGCTCATGCTGCTGTGTCACTTCGGCGGCCGGCGGGAACTGTGGCAGGCCTTCCACAGGATCGTGGCACGCCTGCCCGCCCTGCCTGCCGTGATGACGCTGTCCGCGGCGGCACTCGGCGACCCCGCGCGCGTCAGCGTCGCCGCGCTGCGCAAGCTGGACGAACTCCTCGCCGGGCTTGCCCATGAGAGCGATCCGACGAGTATCGTCCGCATCGGTACCTCGGGTGTCTACGTGGACAGGCTGTCCGGTGCGCGCGACGCGGCCCGCCGTATCTGGCGCCAGGAACGGGATGCGGGCCTGGCCGTCAAGAAGCTGGGCGTCCTTCCGCTGCTGTGTCAGGACGCCTTCAACACCGGCCGGTGGGACGAGACGATCCGCTTGGCCGACCACGGACTTCTCTTGAAGGAACAGATCGACTACCCGTTCTACACCTGGTACTTCCGGTACGAGAAGGCGCTGGTCGCGGCGGCACGCGGTGACTTCGGTTCCGCCATGGAGACAGCCGACGCGATGACGTCCTGGGCCGTCTCCCGCGGTGCAGGCCAGATGATGACCGCTGCCACGCACATCCGGGTGCTGAGCGCGTTCGCGAACGAGGACTTCGAGAGCGCCTTCCGGTACGCGGAGGCCATCAGCCCCGCCGGCACGCTGCCGTGCTACGTCCCCCATGCGATCTGGGTGGTGATGGATCTGGTGGAAGCCGCTGTGCTTACCCACCGCCAGGCAGCGGCGACCGTCCATGTGAAGGCCGTCCAGCAAGCGGGGATCGCAAACGTCTCGACACGCCTCGCGCTGCTTGTCGGCGGAGCCGCAGCCGTGGCTGCCACGGCGGACGACGAGGCAACGGCGCTGTTCGAGCGGACTCTGTCGCTTCCGGGCATCGACGACTGGCCCTTTGAGCGGGCGCGTGTCGCCCTGTCCTACGGCGAACGGTTGCGGAAAGCGAGGATGACCAGCGCCGCCAGAGAGGCACTGTTGACAGCGCTGCACATCTTCGAAGAACTCGGCGCGCGCCCGTGGGCCGACCGGGCCGGACGCGAACTCAGGGCCGCCGGGTGGGCAGTCCTGCGTGAGCCCGGCTCCGCCAGGCTCACGCCACAGGAATCGGAGGTCGTCCACCTGGCCGCCTCCGGACTTACCAACAAACAGATCGCCGAGAGGCTGCACCTATCCCACCGCACCGTGAGCGGCCACCTCTACCGGGTATTTCCCAAACTTGGAATCACCACCCGCGCGGCTCTACGCGACGCCCTGGCCAACCTGGACGGGCAATGACCTCGTTGCGGCGGTTCCGCCCGGCCTGAACCCGGCAGCTGCGCCCTGGCCCCCACCCCAAGGACCTCGCCGTCGTGACGACCGTCCCGAAGGCGCCGGCCCCTCGCGCCGACCGCGAGAGGTATGACCTTGCGCGTTCACCATCGTTCCGCCGCGACCGCCGTCGAAGGCCTCACCTGTCCTCGCCGCTGACCCATGTTCGTAACCACCCGGCAGCGGGGTGGGCTTGCCAGCAGAGCGAGCTCCTCACCGAGGCGATCCGCTCTGACCGTGAAGAGTGGGGACGGCCATCGCTCCGTTGTGACTCGCTCCCCCGCAATAGAAGGCGGGACCGTTGGATGCGGGCCCGCCTCGGCGGGGTCGCCCAGAGTTGACTCGGTGGGCGCTTGCCTCAGGCTGAGGTCCCGGCTGATCGTCTGTGAGTCGTGCTTGCCTGATCGTCGGCGCCGCTGATGCGCAGCGTGACGAGCTTCGCCCTGGCGGGGCGTTCAGGAGTGTGCTCCAGCCCGCTGTTCTACGGGGCAGGAAGCTGCTGCCAGGTGGCGTCGGCGTTGTAGACGTCGCCCGACCTCCTGGCGCCTTCAGGAGACGGCGACGACCCCTACCGCCACCGAGCCGCTCTTCGCTCGCAGCAGGACGTCGTACAGGTACCGGTCGCCGGCCCGCGGGGCCACGGTCGCCCGCGCCCCGGTCGGCAGTGCGCGGGAGACGGCCTCGTGCCGCTCCCCCGGCGCCGAGCCGCTGACCGCCACGAGCCGCACCGAGGTCCTGCCGATGTTCTCGAACGTCACGGAACGGGTCCGGGGGCACGGGCCGTCGTGTTCGTCCGAGCAGTGGAAGCGGACGTCGCCGAGGGCCACCAGGCCGCAGGAGACGTCGGTGGCGAAGGCGAAGTGGGAGGAGCAGACGGCCCCCACTCGCAGGTCCTGGACGGCCGCCTCGGCGACCGTGTCACCGGGGTGGGACGCGTCGCCGCGGCGCGGCGCGTCGGCGCAGGAGACGGCGGACACACCGAGGGCGGCGGTGGCGAGGGCTGCGGGCAGGAGTGCTGTGCGCACCTGTGGCTCCAGAGGTGGTGCAGTCGGTGAGCCTCGCTCACCGGGGCCCGCCCGTGCCGGACCGGCACGGGCCAAAGGGCGCGAAAGGACTGGGGTCCCGGACGCGGGTGGAGCCCGAAAACCGTGGTTCACGGGCCCCACCCTCAGGCGTTGTCGGCGACCGGCTCAGCGGCCGTGGTGGTAGTGGTGGCGCGCGGGGCGCTGCTTGGCGATGACGTCGTTCGCGTACACCAGCGCGGTGCGGTGGTTGTACTGGATGGTGTACATCTTCTTGGCGCCGAAGACGACCTTGCCGTCGGCCTTGAAGTAGTCGTCGGTCAGGGCCGGCGGCGCGGTGGCGACGTAGGCCTGGCCGGACGGGATGGAGTACATGCTCAGCGGGGCCTGGGTGGAGGCGCCGTAGCCGGCCGGGTACTCCGCGGCGTCCGGGTAGCTGGAGCCGTACACCTTCACCGGCGGGGTGTCGGTGGTCTTGCCGCTCTTGACGATGGTCACGCCGTGGGCGGGGACGGTGTTCTGGCCCTTCGGGTTGTGGAACCACACCTTCGCGCCGCTGAACCAGATCGCGGTCCAGGGGCCCTCCTTGCCGGCGACCACGAACTGCTGGCCGGCCTGGACAGTGTTGCCCCAGTCGTTGATCCGGTCGGTGCCGTTGCCACCGGAGTGGATGGCCTGGTCACCGAAGAGGGGCGCGGTGTCGCTGGGGGCGGTGCGCACGAACAGGGAGTTCGACGGCTGCGTCACCTTGGTGCACTCGGGGGTGGC